>JAQGJU010000009.1 GCA_028290465.1 Xanthobacteraceae bacterium
CGATCCTTGATAGAAAACGCTGGCGCGCCGTTTGCAGAGGCCGGCCGACACGTTCCTGGTCGAGGTGGCGGCCTAATCGGGACGGAACTCAATTCCGGTAAATCTCAATTTGGCCAAGTATGTCGGATTGGCCTCCGTCATCGTTTATTTTTCGACAACGCGCTAAAGGTTAATTAGCGGGCGAATCTCTCATGAGATATTGTCCGGCTATCGCGACTTTTGTTTCCGGATTTTCACAATTCGAGTTTGATCGCGAAAAAATGATTCATTTTTTTACAGCTTGGGTTGAGTGTATCGGACATGCAACCGCATTTGAAGTTTTGCGAATTGCATAACTAGCCGCGTAACTATATACGGCGGCAATTAGTTGATCTGTATTCATGGAGCCAACATGGCCAAAGCTTCCAGCCTCACCTCGATGACCGTTGATGCACTGTTGAAGATGCGCGACGACATCGGTCGCGTATTGAGTCAGAAAGCCGAAGACCTGACGCGGCAGCTCGCCGCGCTCGGTCGCGATACGTCCAGCAAGGGCAAGCGCGGCCCCAAGCCGGGCAGCAAATCGCTCAAGGGCAAGAAGGTAGCGCCGAAATACCGGGGCCCGAATGGTGAATTGTGGGCCGGACGCGGTGCGCGTCCGATCTGGCTGCGCGAGGCGCTTCAGGGCGGTGCAAGCCTTGAGAGCTTCTCCATCGGCGGCGGCGGCGCGCCGGCGAAAAAGAAAGCCAAAAAGGCCGGCCGCAAGAAGCGCGCCGCCAAGGCGTAATTCGAAAGCGGCGTAATTCGAAAACCGTTTCGGTGATGAAAGCCCCGCCATCGCGCGGGGCTTTCGGTTTTTAGCAAGGCCGAATTGAAAATTAGTCTCGGAAGAGACTATCGAAAGGGTCTCTGCCTTTTTCTTTTGCAGATCCGGAATGTTCGCGCGTGGCCGAACCGTCTATTCAACGAAACGCGTGCGTTAATTCAAAGCGTGCCGGCGGCCTCACGTTGATACAGCACCAGGTCGAGGCTCGGCGCGGCCGCATTGCCGCCAATGGCGCTCAGCAGGCCATGAACCTGACCGCGGTGATGGGTCTGATGATTGAAGAAATGATCCAGCGCCGGCCACAGGTCCTGCTCGATCGTCCTCGGCTTGACGATGGTTAGGTAGCGTAGGCGGCCGGCTAAATCGGTCTCGCTCAGACCATCGATATATTGCGCGATGCGAACATCCTCAGCTTGCCGCGCCCCCCGCAATTCATCGCGATCCTCGAACAGAATGGCATCCAGCCGGTCCGGCACTTCGCCGCTGCCGGTGAAGCGCCGCATCCAGATCCGGTCCGCGAGCAGGAGATGGTTCAGCGTGCCGTGCACCGATTTGAAGAAGACGCCGCGGTCGGCCCGGTAGTTGGCGTCGGAGAGCGACGCGGCCGCCTCGTAGATCCGCGCATTGGCCCAGGCGTTGTAGGCGGCGAACATCTGATAGCGCGGTTTCATCGGTGACCCCGGCAGGAGGGAAGGCGGCACGATATCGCAGCCGCCGCCAGGCCGTCACTGGCCGGAGATGAACCCGAGAAGCTATTGCGTAAAGTCCCACTATTTGATAATTTGGTCTAAATTGACGGGATATGATCCCAAAGGGAGCGCCCTCCATGCCGCCGACCGCCGTACACGCCGAGACCTTCCTGCACCACATCGAGCTGCAAAGCCCGAATCCGGGCGCGCTGGCTCGGTTCTACGGCGCCGCCATGGACATGCGGGTTGAAACGCTGGAGGGCGGCCGCCTGCTGTGCGTCGGCCCGTCGCGCCGCATGCTGTTCGCCGACGGACCGCAGCAGAAGATGGGCTTTGCGGCTTTCGCCTGCCGCGACCGGGACGGGCTCGATGATCTGCGCGCCCATGCGCAAGGCGCGGATGCCCCGATGGTGGCGTCGCCGTCGCCGCTGTTCGGTCCCGAAGCCTTCGCGGTGCGCGATCCGGACGGCAATATCGTCGTGTTCGGCCTCGCGCCCGAGAACGACCCGCAGCCGAAGGGTATCACCGGACCGCTGCAGCACGTCACGCTCGGCACTTCGGACGTGACGGCGATCGAAAAATTTTACACGGAGAAGCTCGGCTTTCTGCTCTCGGATCGCGTGTTCAACGAGCAGGGCGACCTGACCACCTGCTTCATGCGCTCCAATCACGAGCATCACACGCTCGGCTGCTTCCGTTCGCCGAAAGTCGGCATCGACCATCACAGCTACGAGGCCGGCGAGTGGGATCGCATCCGCGACTGGTGCGATCACTTCGCAACAAAGGATATTCAGTTGATGTGGGGGCCGGGCCGTCACGGTCCCGGTAATAATCTGTTCATCTTCATTGCCGATCCGGACGGCAACTGGATCGAAGTCTCGGCCGAAATCGAGATCATGCGCGACCGTAAGGTCAAGCATTGGCCGCATGGCGAGCGCACGCTGAACCTTTGGGGCCGCGCGATCTTGCGAAGTTAGTGCATGATCTTGCGCCGTTTTATACATGAGCATGACTGCTAAAAATGGATGCTGGATTTTCGAAAGGATCGTGCTCAAAACAATAGGGTAGATGTGAGCCCGTTCAGTCTAAGGCACGAGGACATCATGGCCGGCCGCGGATCCATCGATCGTTTGTCGCAGGTGCTCGATCTGTTCGACGACGCGCAAGGCCTCGTCTCGGTCGACGCCATCGCGTCGGCGCTGTCGCTGACTCGCAGCACGACCTATCGCACCGTCCAGGGGCTGGTCGATATCGGCATGCTGGACCGCGTATCGGATGAGGGCTTCAGCCTCGGCCCGCGCATCATGGAACTGTACCGGCATCTGCAACTCGGCAGTCCGCTGCTCAGCGCGGCCCGCCCGGTGATGATCGCGCTGGCGTCCGAGGCCGCCAAGGGCACGGCCGTGCTGTTGTGCCGGGCCTATCGCGATCAGGTGATGTGCATGCACCAGGAAATGACCTACGGCCCGCAAGAGCCGGTCAGCTATCAGGTCGGGCGGCCGATGCCGCTGTATAGCGGCGCGTCGTCGATCACGGTGCTGGCGGCGTTCGACCGCAAGCGGCTCAATCAGCTTTACGCGCGTGACCAAGCCGAGATCGGGCCGGCCGGTCTCGGCGCCACGGCCGACGAATTCATCGCCAAGCTAAAAGCGATCCGCAAGGTCGGCCATCATGTCAGCCGCGGCGAGGTCGATCGCGGCCGTATCGGCGTCGCGGCGCCGTTCGTCGAGCCGGGCCAGCGCATCATCGGCTCGGTCAGTCTGGTGCTGTCGCAGGATCAGGCCTCCGACCTCGACGTCAGCCGGGCTCGCGTGCAGGTCGTGGCGGGCGCGCATGACATCGCGGCGCGCCTCGCTTCCATGCGGGTGGCGCGCGCGCGTGACGAACTCCCGGCGCGGGTGCGTAATGAGGCGTGAGAATTGCGACGTCGTGATCGCCGGCGCCGGTCCGACCGGGCTGGTGCTGGCGCATCTCCTGGCGCGCCACGGCGTGTCGGTGATCCTGGCCGAGCAGAACGCGGCGACGGTCGGCGAGCCGCGCGCGGTCTCGATCGATGACGAGTCGTTGCGCACCTTGCAGCAGATCGGCCTTGCCGAAGAGGTGCTGAAGGATTGCGCGTCCGAATACGGCTCGGAATATCTCGGTCCCGACCGCCGTCCGTTCGCCGTGGTGCGACCGTCGCGTAGCGAATATGGTTGGCCGAAGCGCAATGCATTCCGCCAGCCGTTTCTGGAGCGCACGCTGGCGCAGGCCTTGATCGGCCGTGACCCATTGCATGGCAACGAGCACATCGCGTTGCGCTTTGGCACGCAATGCGTCGATCACGACGATCATGGCGGTGGCGTATCGGTCATACTGGAGGACGGGCAGGGCCGTTATCAGGTCGACTGCCATTATTTCGTCGGCGCCGATGGCGGCCGCAGCCGCGCCCGCAAGGCGATCGGCGCCACCATGGCTGGCTCCACCTTCGAGGAGCGTTGGCTGATCGTCGATATTCTCGACACCAAAGATCCATTCCGCGAGACGCGGGTGTTCTGCGACCCGGCGCGGCCCTGCGTATGTCTGCCCGGACCGGATCGCACCCGGCGCTATGAGATCCGTTTGCGGCCGGACGAGTCTACCGAGGCGATGGAGCAGGACACGGAAGCGCGCCGGCTGCTGGGCGAGTTCGGCGTCGATGCGAACGCGCCGATCGCGCGCGCCAAGGTCTATACGTTTCATGCGCGCATCGCCGACGTCTGGCGCAAGGGCCGCGTGTTCCTGGCCGGCGATGCCGCGCATCTGACGCCACCCTTCGCCGGGCAGGGCATGAACACCGGCGTGCGCGACGCCAGCAATCTCGCCTGGAAGCTGGCGGCGGTGATCGGCGGTCGGCTGGGCCCAAGCCTGCTCGACACCTATCAGGCCGAGCGGCGCGCCCACGCCTGGAGCATGATTCGGCTCGCCATCAATATGGGACGCGTAATGGCGCCGCACACCCGACTGGCCGGCCTCGCGATCCGCACGTTGTTTCATGTGGCGTCGGTGGTGCCGCCGGCCCGGCAATGGCTGGCGCAGATGCGGTTCAAGCCGAAGCCGCGCTTCACGGCCGGTTTCTTCACCACCCACGGCGAGCTCTCGCGTCGCCTCGGCGGCACAATGTTTCCCCAGCCGATGGTCGAACATGATGGCGTGCAACGCCGGCTGGACGATGTGCTCGGCGATGGATTTGCCGTGTTGAGCTACGGCGCCAATCCGGCGGCGCTGGCACGGCGGCTTGGCGACCTGCCGGCGCGGCTGGGTGCGCGGACGGTCGGTTGCCTGCCGCGCATTCTCGCGTTCGCGCCCACATCACCTGGATCGATGCAACTCGACCCGATGCTGCGCGACCACACCGGTGCCATCGGCGCGCTGCTCGGCGAGTCTGAGGCTATCATCGTGCTGCGGCCTGACCGCTATGTCATGGCGGCATTGCCGACCGGCGAAATCGAATCCGGCATTGCGACGTTGACGTCCGCCATCGATGCGACGTTCGATGGTACCAATACGGGCACTAAGCCGGGCGCCAATTCGACAGTACACTCATCAACTTAACGCGACTCGGATTGCAGCATTCGGATGGAGTTGCGGCGGTGGTTTATTGTTGCGTCGCACATCCGAGAGGTTGCAAGTCATCCGATGTACGGCGCGATGGAATCCTGAATTGTTGGTGAGTTATTTTTCCGCGCCTATTGTTTCAGAACGGTTCTGGTCTACACTCCGATGTAGGATTGTATGACAAACCGATGGCAACGGCGCCGTCGCGCAACAAAACCTGGGAGCGAAACGATGACGCCAAAAGATCCAGGACTCAAAATCGATCGGCGAAAATTTTTGGCCGGTGCCGCGGTGGCGGGTGCCGCCACCACCGTGATGCCGCACGCCGAAGCGGCGCCGTCGCAGCCCGCGGCTCGGCCGTCGGCGCTGCCGCCGAGCGCCAGAATGGTGGCGGCCGAAACCGGCACCCCGGAAATGCCGAAGAACAAGCAAGGCAAGCCGGGTTCGGACTTCATGGTCGACGTCATCAAGACGCTCGATATCAAATATCTGCCGTGCAACGCCGCATCGAGCTTCCGCGCACTGCATGAGTCGTTGATCGACTACGGCGGCGACAAGACACCCCAGTTCATGACCTGCTTGCATGAAGAGTCCGCCGTCGGCATGGCGCACGGCTACTTCAAGGCGTCCGGCAAGCCGCTGATGACGCTGGTGCACGGCACGGTCGGCCTGCAGCATGCCTCCATGGCGATCTACAACGCCTGGTGCGACCGGGTTCCAGTGATTGTGGTCGGCGGCAACGACCTCGATGCCGCGTATCGTCCGCCGGGCGTGCCGACCTTCCATTCGGCGCAGGACATCAATGCGCTGGTGCGCGACTTTACCAAGTGGGACGACACGCCGGTGTCGCCGCAGCATTTCGCACAGTCTTTCGTGCGCATGTACCGGACCGCGATGACGCCGCCCTATGGGCCGGTGATGATGTCGCTGGACGCCGGGCTGCAGCAGGAGCCGGTCCATGAGATGGGCGAGAAGCTGTACATTCCGCGCTACGTGCCGAATTCGGCGCCAGCCGGCGACATGGGCGCGGTGAAGGAAGCCGCGCGCATGCTGGCCAATGCCGAGCGCCCGGTGATCGTCGTCGATCGCGCCGCCCGTACGCAGAAGGGCGTCGACCTTCTGGTCGAACTCGCGGAATTGCTTCAGGCTCCGGTGGTCGATCAGCAAGGCCGCATGAACTTCCCGAAGACTCACTATCTCAACCGTCCAGCCAACGTGATCAGCACGGCCGATGTGATCATCGGTATGGAGTTGTCGGACTTCTGGGGTGTGGTGAACGGCTATGTCGACAACGGCGATCACGGCATCGGCTTCAACGAGTCCAAGATCAAGTCCGGCACCAAGCTGATCAGCATCAACTCGGTCGAGCTGATTACCAAGGCAAACTATCAGGACTTCCAGCGCTTCCAGGTGGTCGATGTGTCAATGCCGGCGGACGCCGAGGCGACGCTGCCGGCCCTGATCGAAGCCCTGAAAGTCGCTATTCCGAACGACCGCAAGGCGGCGATCGCCAAGCGCGGCGAAACCATTCGCAAAGCCTCTGCCGAGGGACGCGACAACGTCCGCAAGGCGGCGGCCATTGCCTGGGACGCCAGCCCGATCAGCACCGCGCGCCTGACGATGGAAATCTTCAACGCCATCAAGAATGAAGATTGGTCGCTGGTGGCGTCGGAAGGCAATGTCAGCAATTGGCCGAACCGCCTGTGGCCGATGGATAAGCATTACCAGTGGCTTGGCCGCTCCGGCGGCTACGGCGTCGGCTACGGCGCGCCGGCATCGGTCGGTGCCGCGCTCGCCAACCGCGATCTCGGACGCTTCTCGGTTTCGATTCAGTCGGACGGCGACCTGATGTACGCGCCGGGCGTGCTGTGGACGGCTGCGAAGTACAAGATCCCGCTGCTGGCCGTGATGCACAACAACCGCGGTTATCACCAAGAGGTGATGCACATCCAGCGGCTGGCAAACTTCCGCGACCGCGTCGTCAATAAGGCCAGCGATCTGTCGCCGATCGGCACCGCCATCGAGGGGCCGGACATCGAATATCACAAACTGGCGGAATCGATGGGTTGGTGGGCGAAGGGGCCGATCAAGGATCCGGCGCAACTCGGTGCCGCGATCAAGGAAGCCGTTGCCGTGGTGAAGTCGGGCCAGCCGGCGCTGATCAATGTGTGGACCCAGCCGCGATGAGGACTCCAATCATGTCGTCCATGCGTGTTTATTTTTCGAGTGCTGTCGTTGCGGCAAGCCTGATTTTCGGTGCCGGAGCCGCGTTCGCGGCGTCGGCCGAGAAGGGCAAGGCGGCGTTCGTCAGCAATGGCTGTTGGCAGTGTCACGGCTTCGACGGGCAGGGCTCGGCCATCACCAGCAATGGCAAGGTTCTGGCGCCTGATCCGATGCCGTACGAAACCTTCGAGGCATTCGTTCGCGGCACAAACCGGGCGATGCCGCCGTACCGCGAAGCCATCCTGTCGAAGGTCGACCTCGAAGATATCTACGCCTATCTTCAATCGATCCCGGCCGGGAAGAGCTTCAAGGACATTCCGATGCTCAGCCAGCACGAGTAATCGTCTTTACCGGCTATAAAACGACAAAGTCCCGGCCGCGCATTCGCGTGACCGGGACTTTGCACATTCGTCGGACATCATCCGGCGATTAGTAGCAAACCTTGATCCACTTCTTGACCGGGCCGTAGTCGGTGTCGACCCAGCGGGCCTGCCAGGAGCAGGGATTGTAGCTGGCATAGGCCGGCGCGTAGTGCGAGCGATAGCTGTAGCTCTTATAGTGATCATAGCTGTTGTAGCTGTTGTAGCTGTGATGGTTGTGGTGGCCGTAGTAGCCGCCGGCCGAAGCCGCGGTCGGAGCGAGCGCCGCGGCGCCCAGAGCGGCAGTAGCAGCGATAGCCAGAACGGTCTTGCGGAACATGGTCGTCTCCTGTTTTGCGGTGGAAGCGCTCTCGCTTCCTGAAAGTTCGTCGCGCAGCCCCACAGGTAGGTTCACGACCTTTGTTCGAGGTTTTTTGAGCCACCCGGAACCCGGGTCTTTGCCTTGAAGGTATGGACGGCGCCGGAGACGGCCTGAACAGGTCCTCCGGGGATCGCGGAAGGCGGATTGACCGGTCGGCCAGCGATCCTAGGCAGCCCCTTCGGGCAGCCTTTGTCGGCCAGCCTTGCCGGGCCGGCGGGGCACGGCTATAAGCCGCCGAAATCCCGTGCGTTTTGCGCCCCTCGTGGGCGTCCAGGCAAACGCTCAGATTCAAAGCTTCAAACAGACGTTTCCAACCAAGGACAAATACGATGGCGGTCGAGCGCACCTTTTCGATCATTAAACCCGATGCGACCGAGCGCAACCTGACCGGTGCGGTCAATGCGATCATTGAGAAGGCCGGACTGCGCATCATCGCGCAGAAGCGGGTGCGCATCACCCGCGAACAGGCCGAGACGTTCTATGGCGTGCACCGCGCCCGGCCGTTCTTCGGCGAACTGGTCGAGTTCATGACCTCCGGCCCGGTGGTTGTGCAGGTGCTCGAAGGCGAGAACGCGATCGCCAAGTATCGTGAGGTGATGGGCGCGACCGATCCGGCTAAGGCCGCTGAGGGCACGATCCGCAAGGTCCACGCCAAGTCGATCGGCGAGAACTCGGCGCACGGTTCCGACTCTCTGGAAAACGCCGCGCAGGAGATCGCTCAGTTCTTCGCCGGCAACGAAATCGTCGGATAACAGCACATTTGAAACGTGGCGTATTGCCACCCGAGCCGTTACAGGCTCGGACGGTGCTTGTAGAGTGGCAGTCAGGGAAATAACCCTGACCGCCGTCCGCGGGGGCGGATTGCGAGCGGGAACAAAAGCAAAGGGAGCTTCGGGTGAGCTATTTAATTACGGACGTGATGCTGCCGGCCTTCTGGGTCGCCGTCGCGCAGATCATCTGGATCAATATCCTGCTTTCGGGCGACAACGCGGTGGTCATCGCGCTCGCCTGCCGGTCGCTGCCGCCGAAGCAGCGCTTCTGGGGCATCCTGCTGGGCGCCGGCGCCGCCGTGCTGCTCCGCATCGTTTTCACCATCATCATCGCGCAGATCATGGCGGTGCCGTTCCTGAAGCTGGTCGGCGGCCTGTTGCTGCTGTGGATCGCCGTGAAGCTGATCGTGCCGAGCGACGAGCATAGCGAAGACAGCGTCAAGTCCGGCGACACGCTGTGGCGCGCGGTCTGGCTGGTCACGGTGGCCGACATCATCATGAGCCTCGACAACGTCATCGCGATCGCGGCGGCGGCCGAAACCGCCGCGATGCGGGTCGACATGGCGCACGCGCTGACCATCAAGACCACGCTCATCGTGTTCGGCCTCGCGACCAGCGTGCCGCTGATCATCGCCGGCAGCGCGCTGCTGATGAAACTGCTTGAACGCTTCCCGATCCTGGTCTGGGCGGGCGCCGCCTTGCTGGGCTGGGTCGCGGGCGAGATCATCGTCAAGGACGCCGCCGTGGCCAGTTGGCTGGGCGATGCCTTCGTCGATCGCTGGCATGTGTGGGGCGCGGTGATCGGAGCGGTCGGCGTGGTGGCTGTTGGCTGGCTGATGAAGCGCATGCAGCATAAGGGCGCGCTGGAGCAGCCGCTGATCGTCGATCCGGCGGGCCCGGAAGAGTTCCCGCCACGGAAGGTCTGAACGACGTTCGCGGCCTGGTTTGCTAGACATCTGAGGAACGTCCCCGGTTCACCGAACCGGGGACGTTTTTCGTTTTGGGGGACGCCTCGGAGGGGCCGGTATCCAGGCCGGCGGAACATGGGCTAAACTGAAGCCATGAACCAAGCCGTTCGCCCCCAGCGCGGCACGCCGGTCAGGCTCAAAGCCAGCGCGTGCCCGCATGATTGTCCGTCGACCTGTGCGCTTGAGATCGAGGTGCAGGACAGCGGCCTGATCGGCCGAGTGCGCGGCGCGCCCGATAACGACTACACGGCCGGCGTGATCTGCGCCAAGGTCGCGCGCTATGCCGAGCGGGCCAATCATCCGGACCGGCTGAAACAGCCGCTGATCCGCACCGGGCCGAAGGGCTCCGGGCAGTTCGTGCCGGCCTCCTGGGATGCCGCGCTGGATCTGATCGCCGAAAAACTCCTTGCCGCCGAAACCCTGCATGGCGCGGAGGCGGTCTGGCCATATTTCTATGCCGGCACCATGGGCCTCGTCATGCGCGACGGCATCAACCGGCTGCGCCACGTCAAAAAATATTCCGGCTTTCATTCCACCATCTGCGTCAACCCGGCCTATACGGGCTTCGCGGCCGGCACCGGCCGGGTCGCCGGGCCCGATCCGCGCGAGATGGCGAAGTCCGATCTGGTGGTGATCTGGGGTACCAATGCGGTCAACACCCAGGTCAATGTGATGACGCATGCGATCCGCGCCCGTAAGGAGCGCGCCGCCAAGATCGTCGCCGTCGACATCTACATGAACGGCACCATGAGCCAAGCCGACCTGCCGGTGCTGATAAAGCCCGGCACCGACGGCGCGCTGGCGCTCGGCGTGATGCATTGCCTGTTCCGCGACGGCCATGCCGACCGCGACTTCCTGGCGCGCTGGACCGACGTGCCGGACGAACTCGAAGCCCATGTGCGCGAGAAGACGCCGCAATGGGCGTCCGGCATCACCGGCTGCGACGTCGCCACCATCGAGGCGTTCGCGGCGCTGGTCGGCGAGCGCAAGCGCGCCTTCTTCCGGCTCGGTTACGGCTTCTCGCGCTCGCGCAATGGCGCCGTCAATATGCATGCGGCAAGCTGCATCGCGGCGGTGACCGGCGCGTGGCAGTTGGAGGGCGGCGGCGCCTTCCATGGCAATGCCGACATCTATCATTTTGACAAGACCATGATCGAAGGGCTCGATGTGGTCGACCCGTCGGTCCGCATGCTCGATCAGTCGCGCATCGGGGCGATCCTGTGCGGCGATGCCGACGCGCTGCATGGCGGGCCGCCGGTGACGGCGCTGATCATCCAGAACACCAATCCGGTGTCGGTCGCGCCCGACCAGACGCGGGTCAAACAGGGCTTCGCGCGCGAGGATCTGTTCGTCGCCGTGCATGAGCAGTTCATGACCGAGACCGCGCAGATGGCCGACGTGGTGCTGCCGGCCACGATGTTCACCGAGCATGACGACGTCTATCGCGGCGGCGGGCATCAATACATTCTGCTCGGCCCGAAACTGGCCGAGCCGCCGGGCGAATGCCGCAGCAATCACGAGGTCATTGTCGGTCTGGCGCGGCGTCTTGATGCGCGTCACCCGGGCTTCGACATGGACCCGCGCGAACATATCGACTGGATGCTGCAACATTCCGGCTGGGGCACGTTGGACAGGCTGGAGGCCGAGCGCTGGATCGACTGCCAGCCAGACTTTGCGACTGCGCATTACAGCAACGGCTTTGCCTGGCCGGACGGCAAATTCCGCTTCAAGCCGGACTGGCCGAACGTGCCGTTCCGCAGCCCGTGGAACGCCGGTCCCTATGACCAGATGCCGGGCCTGCCGGAGCATTGGGCGGTGATCGAGGAGGCGACGGAGACGCATCCGTTCCGGCTCGCGACGTCGCCGGCGCGCGGCTTTCTCAACTCGACCTTTACCGAGACGCCGACCTCACGCGGCCGCGAAAACCGGCCGACCGTGATGATCCACCCGGACGACGCGGCGGCGGCCGGCATCCAGGATGGCGACGAAGTGGTGCTTGGCAATCCGCGTGGCGAGGTGCGGCTGCACGCGGTGGTGTTCGACGGCGTGCGGCGCGGCGTGCTGATCGCGGAATCGATCTGGCCGAACAGCGCCTATGCGGACGGGCGCGGCATCAACACGCTGACCGGCGCCGATGCCGTGGCGCCGTTCGGCGGCGCGGCGTTTCATGACAACCGGGTCTGGATCAAGCGGACGATCTGACGAACGCTACCATTTCAACTCAAGGCCCAGCGTGCCGCCGTGCTGCTGGAAGCCTTCGCGGAATTTGCCGTCATAGATCGCATAGAGCCGCGCGGTCTCGGTCAGGAACACCGAACCGGTGGTGCCGGTCTCGAAGCCGAAGCGGGATTCCTGGACGCCCTGGATGGTGGTCGGCAGGGCGGCGCCGGTGACCGAAGAGAGCTGCAGCGTGGCCGATTGCTGCGAGACGACATCGACCACTTTGCCGTAGGCGGCGAGATCGTAGATCGTTCGGCCGACCAGCCAGGAATGGCCGAGTTCGGCGCCGGCGAACAACCGGGTACGGTGGCTCGATTGGTCCAGCACGCTGACCGGATCGATGCCGCCGGTCTCGGTGAAGCCGTCGACCCTGGTGCTTAACCAGTCGAGGCCGGCCTTCGGCACCAGGCGCGAATTGTTCGGCAGCGGGATGAAATAGTTCGCTTCGGCGACCGCGCCCCACAGCCGCGCGCCATAGCCGGCGACGGCCTGCGACGGGCCGGAGGTCCGGGCGGAATCGATGTTGCCGAAGCCGTGGATGAGGGCGGCGCCGAACGTCCAGGAGCCGGTCTCGTAGCTGGCGTTCAGGCCGAGTTGCGTCAGGTCGATGGTCGCGCCCTGCGGCGCACCGGTGACGCTGACCTTGGTGCGGCCCTGATCGACCGAGGCGCCGATCGACAGGCCGGGCGCCAGTACCGCGCCGATGCCGGCGATCCCGCCATAGGCCCGGCGCTCATCGCCCGTGAACGTGCCCTGCGCGCCGGTGCGCGACTGCATCGCATAGGTTTCGAACCAGGCACGGTAGCGCTGCTGCGCGGGCGCGTCGGCGCCGCCACCTTCCGGATTGTAGTTCGCGCCCTTGCTGGCGCTGGAGGTGGCGAACGGGCCGAGCCGGTCCAGGAAGCGCGTGCCGGCATCGAACAGCGCCGCCGACGATGACTGATGGGCGAGGCCAGTGGACGTATTGGTGTAGGTCGGTGGCGCGACGAATTGCGCGGCGGCTTGCGTGGCGCCCAGGAGGCTTAGGGCAGCCGTCAACAGCGCGGGGCTCGCCAAAAGGCGAAAGCCACCTCGGCGGGGTGCGCGAACCATGTTTACGCCGTCGCACGCCATTGAGGGTCTATTCCAGCGGTACATCGGGGCCATACTCAGCAATCGACCTCCCAGGTCAACACATACCCCCGGCGGCGTGCCGCATTGCGGCGGCCTGTGGTGAAGGCGACACAGTCGAACTGTGGCGGGATTTAGAACAATCCCATGATTTCAGAAGGTTAGACGCGCTGTCTTGGATGTCGGTTCAAGTGCCCGCCGGAAGCGAAACGGGTATGCCGTCGACCAGACACTGGCCGTCGCGGACAGTGACGCGGCCGGCCGCCAGCAGGCGCAGCGCCTGCGGATAAAGCTGGTGCTCGGCGGCCAGAACCCGGGCCGCCAGCGTCGCTTCGGTATCGTCCGGCAGCACCGGCACGGCGGCCTGCGCCAGGATCGGGCCGGCATCCATCTCCGGCACCACGAAATGCACCGTCGCGCCGTGCTGCTTGGCGCCGGCCTCAAGGGCTCGCGCGTGGGTGTCGAGGCCCTTGAACGCCGGCAGCAGGGCCGGGTGGATGTTCAGCATCCGGCCGTCCCATTGCCGCACCAGGAACGGCGTCAGCAACCGCAGGAAGCCGGCGAGGCAGACGATGTCGATGCGGTGTGCTTCCAATTCGGCCTGCACTGCGCGCTCGAAGGCTTCGCGATCTTTGCCAAATGTCGTGTGATCGACGACCGCGGTCGCGATGCCCATCTGGCGGGCGTGCTCGATCCCGGCGGCGGTCGGCACGTTGGACAGCACCAGCGCGATCTCGGCCGGGTAGTCCGGCTGTTTCGTGGCCGCGATCAGCGCGTCCATGTTGGAGCCGCGGCCGGAAATCAGGATGGCGACGCGCTGGCGCGGCATCTTCTCAGGCCGTCGCGGCCAACTGGCCCCGATAGGCGACGCGCGGCGCGCCGTCATTCGCGGTCACGACTTCGCCGAGCCGCGAGACGTGCTCGCCTTCGCGCTTGAGCACGGCGACCACGGCATCGGCCTTGGCGGCCTCGACCAGCACCATCATGCCGATCCCGCAATTGAAGGTGCGCAGCATTTCCATCTCGGCAACGCCGCCGGTTATGGCCAGCCATTGGAAGATCGGCAGCACCGGCACCTGCGAAAGGTCGATCGCGACGCCGAGCCCGGCCGGCAGCACGCGCGGAATATTCTCGGTAAAGCCGCCGCCGGTGATGTGGGCGAGGCCCTTCACGGCGCCGGTCTCGCGGATCGCCGCCAGGCAGGCGGCCACATAAATGCGGGTCGGCGTCAGCAGCGCTTCACCGAGGCTTTTGGTCGCATCGAACGGCGCCGGCGCGTCCCATGCGAGGCCGGAATGCGCGACGATCTTGCGGGCCAGCGAATAGCCGTTGGAGTGAATGCCCGAAGCCCGCAGGCCCAGCACCACGTCGCCGGCCGCAATGTCGCGGCGCGGCAGCAGCGTGCCGCGCTCGGCGGCGCCGACCGCGAACCCGGCGAGGTCATAGTCGCCGCCCTGATAGACGCCCGGCATCTCGGCGGTCTCGCCGCCGATCAGCGCGCAGCGCGCTTGTTTGCAGCCTTCGGCGATACCCTTCACGACGGCCGCGCCGACCTGCGGATCGAGCGCGCCGCATGCGAAATAGTCGAGGAAAAACAGCGGTTCGGCGCCTTGCACCACCAGATCGTTGACCGACATGGCAACGAGATCGATGCCGATCGTGGCGTGCTGGCCGGTTTCGACCGCGATCTTGACCTTGGTGCCGACGCCGTCGGTCGCCGCCACTAGCACCGGATCCTTGAATCCGGCGCCCTTGAGATCGAACAGCCCACCGAAGCCGCCGATCTCGGCGTCGGCGCCGGCCCGCGCCGTCGCCCGCACCAGTGGCTTGATCAGGTCGACCATGCGGTTGCCGGCATCGATATCGACGCCCGCGTCGGCATAGGTCAGACCGCGCCCTTTATCCGCCATGCCGTGTCCTCGTTTAAGCCGCCTCGTACGTCGGAATCGAACCATGTGCAATGGCGGTGGCGCCGTTATAATGTGCGCTGTGGGAATCGCGTCCGAGCCGCAAACGGCGCTGGCGCCTGTTTGAGCCGGGAAGTTTCGTTGAGTATTCCAAATCTCATTACGCTGGGCCGCATTCTGCTGGTCCCGGTGATGGTGTGGGCCATCGCCTCCGGCGAGATGCGCATTGCCTGCCTGCTGTTCCTGGCCGCCGGCCTCAGCGACGCCATCGACGGTTTCCTGGCCAAGCGCTTCAACATGACCACGGAACTCGGGGCCTATCTGGACCCGCTGGCCGACAAGACCATGATCGTGTCGATCTACGTCTCGCTCGGCATCACCGGGGCCATTCCGCGCTGGCTGGTCATCCTGGTGGTGTCGCGCGACATCATGATCGTCGGCGCCATCATGCTGTCCTGGGTGATCGGACGGCCGGTCGCCGTCAAGCCGCTGCTGGTGTCGAAGCTCAATACTGTGGCCCAGATCGTGTTCGCCGGAATGCTGCTGGCCTCGCTCGGCTTCAATTTTCACGCCGATTTCCTGCTGGCGACGCTGATGGCGCTGGTCGCCGTCTTGACCTTGTTGTCGGTCGGCTTCTATGTCGCTGAATGGATCCGCCACATGAATTCGACCGAAGTCGAATCCTGACGTCGCGATCCGCCCGCGGAGCGGCCGTCCGATGAACTTCCAGCGACATGTCTGGTTCTGGGTTGGCGCGCTCGCCGTCCTTGCGCTGCTGCTCTGGCTGCTGTCGCCGATCCTGCTGCCGTTCGTCGCCGGCATGGCGCTGGCCTATCTGCTGCATCCGTTCGCCAAACGGCTGGAGCGGCTCGGCGTCAACCGGCTGGTCGCGACTTTTACGGTCATCAGCGTATTCGTGCTGGCCTTCGTGCTGCTGCTGCTGCTGATGGCGCCGATTCTCGGCGGCCAGCTCTCTGCTTTCATCGAAAAGATTCCGAGTTATATCCAGCGCCTGCAAAGCTTGGTGGCCGATCCGAGCCGGCCATGGCTGTCGCGTTTCCTCGGCGAGGGCCTCGGCACATCCGACAAGGCGGTGACCGATCTGGTCGGGCAGGGCATGGGCTGGATCACGACCTTTCTGGCCGGGCTGTGGTCGGGCGGACGGGCGCTGGTGTCGCTGTTCTCCCTGATCGCCGTCATGCCGGTGGTGGCTTTTTACCTGATCTATGATTGGGAACGCATGATCGCGACGGTCGATAAGTGGGTGCCGGTCCCGCACCGCGAGACCGTGCACCAGCTCGCACATGAGATCGACACCGCGATCGCCGGCTTCGTGCGCGGCCAGACCGCCGTGTGCCTGCTGCTCGGTTCGTTCTACGCGGTGTCGCTGTCGTTGGTCGGACTGAACTTCGGGCTGCTGATCGGGCTGATCTCGGGCCTGATCAGCTTCATCCCGTATATCGGCACCATGACCGGCCTGATTCTCGCGGTCGGCATCGCGGTCGCGCAGTTCTGGCCCGAATGGAACTGGATTTTGACGGTACTCGGCATCTTCCTGGTCGGGCAGTTCGTCGAAGGCAATATCCTGGCGCCGAAGCTGGTCGGCGAGAGCGTCGGGCTGCATCCGGTCTGGGTGATGTTCGCGCTGTTCGCGTTCGGCTACCTGTTCGGCTTCGTCGGCCTGCTGCTGGCGGTGCCGCTGGCGGCGGCGGTCGGCGTGTTGGCGCGGTTCGCGTTGCGCCGCTATCTCGAAAGCCCGCTGTATCGGGGCGAGGTCATCGATTGAACGCGACCCGACCGTCGGGCGGACCGCGCCAACTGGCGCTGGCGCTCGACCACGCCGAAAGCTTTGCCAGAGAGGATTTTCTCGAAGGCCCGTCGAACGCGGCCGCGCTGGCGCTATTGTCCGGCTGGCCGGATTGGCCAGACCGCGCGGTGACGCTGATCGGGCCGGAAGGCTCCGGCAAAAGTCACCTCGCGGCGATCTGGGCGGCGGAAGCCGGCGCCCGCTTCGTGGCGGCCCGCGCGCTTGGCGAGACCGACCTACCGGCCATGCTGGCGACCGGGACGCTGGTGGTCGAGGATCTCACCGACGGCGGCTTCGACGAACGCGCGCTGTTTCATCTGCTCAACCTGACGCGCGAGCAAAGCGCGCACCTGCTGCTGACGGCGCGCGTCGCGCCGGCGCTGTTCAGCCTCGGCATTCGCGATCTGGCCTCGCGGCTGCGCGTGCTGCCGGTGGTGTCGCTGGCCTCGCCGGACGACGCGATGCTGCGCGCCGTGATCGTCAAGCTGTGCGCCGACCGGCAGATGGCGATCGACAGTGCCTTGCTGGATTACATCGTCACCCGGATCGAGCGCTCGGTGCCGGCCGCTCGCGCCGCCGTCGCTTTGCTCGATCATGAGGCGCTGCGGCTGAAGCGCCCACTGACCCGGGCGCTGGCGTCCGAGGTGCTGAAGGCGCCGGCGGAAGAGTGACCGAAGGCTGGCGCGCGGCGCTTCGTCCCGGGCCGGCACCGAACCTTCCCCCCAGGCATTCGTTAGCGATGCGGACTGGCACTTGGTGCCCGTTAAACTAAGCTCAAGTCCATACCGTTAGCCTGCCTGGACATGTCATCGGACCGTCATGTTTGGTGGCCATCTTGCCGGCGCTCTCATTCGAGTAGTGGATTGCCATGACGGACCGCGCTCAAGTCTCTGTAATCACAAAAGAAAATCCGCGTCCCAGGAAGCCCGGCGCGCTATCCCGCAGCCTGGCGTCGGCCGACGAGGTTTCGACGGCTGCCGTGATGGTGGAAGGCCCGGGCGGCGAGGCGGGTCTAGCCGGATCGCCCGACCGCTTCATCAACCGCGAACTGTCCTGGCTGCACTTCAACCGGCGGGTGCTGGAGGAATCCGGCAACGAATCGTTTCCGCTACTGGAGCGGGTCCGATTCCTGGCGATCTCGGCCAACAATCTCGACGAGTTCTTCATGGTGCGGGTCGCCGGTCTGCGCGGGCAGGTGCGGGCCGGAATCACCACCAAGAGCCCGGACGGTCTGACCCCGACCGAACAGCTCACCCGCATCACCGAAGCGGTCTCGGTGCTGGCCGCCGATCAGCAGACGCGCTGGCGCGAATTGCGCGCCCTGCTCGGCGCCGAAGGTGTGGTGCTGGTCGATGGTCCGGACGTGACCAAGACGGAGCGGGCCTGGCTGGAAGATCATTTCCTCAGCCATGTGTTTCCGCTGCTGACGCCGCTCGCGGTCGATCCGGCGCATCCGTTTCCGTTCATCGCGAATTTCGGCTTCACCATCGCGCTGCAACTGGCCCGCATCAGCGACAACAGGCCGATGAACGCGCTGATCCGCATGCCGAGCAAGATCGAGCGCTTCATCCGGCTGCCGGGCGGCGACCGCGATACCGCGCGCGTCATCACCATCGAACAGGCGACCGGCCTGTTCATCGGCCAGCTGTTCCCCGGCTATGTCGTCAAGGGGCAGGGCGCGTTCCGGGTCATTCGCGATTCCGATATCGAAATCGAGGAAGAGGCCGAGGATCTGGTGCGGCTGTTCGAAACCGCGCTGAAGCGCCGGCGCCGCGGCACCGCGATCCGGCTCGATATCGAGGCGGCGACGCCGCCCGAACTCGCCAAATTCGTGCAGCGCGCGATGGGCGCCGCCGACGACAATGTGTTCATGGTCGACGGCGTGTTGGCGCTCAACGAACTGTCGCAGCTGACAAGGCTGGAGCGGCCGGATCTTGAATTCGTGCCGTACAATCCGCGCTATCCGGAGCGCATCCGCGAGCACAGCGGCGATTGCTTCGCGGCGATCCGGCAGAAGGACTTGGTGGTCCATCATCCGTATGAATCGTTCGACGTGGTGGTGCAGTTTCTGAACCAGGCGGCGCGCGATCCGGACGTGGTCGCGATCAAGCAGACGCTGTACCGGACCTCATCCGATTCACCGATCGTGCGCGCGCTCGCGGAGGCCGCCGAGGCCGGCAAGTCCGTCACCGCCATCGTCGAACTGAAGGCGCGGTTCGACGAGGAAGCCAATATCCGCTGGGCGCGCGACCTGGAACGGGCCGGCGTGCAGGTGGTGTACGGCTTTCTCGAATTGAAGACCCACGCCAAGCTGTCATTGGTGGTGCGCCGCGAAGGTGCCGCGCTCAATACCTATGTCCATGTCGGTACCGGCAATTATCATCCGGTGACGGCGCGCATTTACACCGACCTGTCGTTCTTCACCGCCGACCCGATTATCGCCCGCGACGTTGGGCGGATTTTCAACTTCGTTACCGGCTATGCCGAGCCGGCCGGGCTGGAGCGCCTGGCGATTTCGCCGCTGACGCTGCGCGGACGCATCCTGGAGCACATCGACCAGGAAATCGCCAATGCCAAGGCCGGCAAGGCGACCGGCATCTGGATGAAGATGAATTCGCTGGTCGATCCGGAAATCATCGACGCACTGTATGAGGCTTCCCGCGCCGGCGTGCCGATCGACCTGATCGTGCGCGGCATCTGCTGCCTGCGGCCGAACGTTAAAGGCCTGTCGGAGACCATCCGGGTCAAGTCGATCGTCGGGCGCTTTCTCGAACACGGCCGCATCTATTGCTTCGGCAGCGGCCATACGCTGCCGCATCCGAAAGCCGCGATCTACATTTCGTCGGCCGACATGATGCCGCGCAATCTCGACCGGCGCGTCGAGTCGCTGTGTCCGATTCTCAATCCGACCGTCCACGAGCAGGTGCTCGACCAAATCATGGTCGCCAACCTCAAGGACAACGAACAGAGCTGGCAGCTCTTGCCAGACGGCACGTCTACGCGCATAACCCCGGCGCCCGGCGAGGAGCTGTTCAACGTGCATAAGTACTTCATGACCAATCCGAGTCTGTCCGGGCGCGGCAAGTCGTTGAAGGATTCGATGCCGCGCCTCAGCCGCCGCCTCGACCGCGCCTGAACGGGATTCAATGTCGAAAGCGCAAGGCCGCATTGACCACGGCCCACCGATCGCCGTCATCGATATCGGCTCGAACTCGGTGCGGCTGGTCGTCTATGAGGGCCTGACCCGTTCGCCGACGCCTATCTTCAATGAAAAGACGCTGTGCGGCCTTGGCCGCGAAGTGCAGACCACCGGCCTGCTGGCACCCGACGCCATCGAAAAAGCGCTCGGCGCGCTCAAGCGTTATCGCGCGCTGTGCCGCACGTTGAAGGTGGGGCGGCTGTGGGTCATGGCGACGGCCGCCTGCCGCGACGCGCGCAATGGCGGCGCGTTCATCAAGCAGGCCGAGCGTATCTGCGGCACCGAAGTGGTGGTGCTGACCGGCCGGCGCGAAGCCGAACTCGCGGCGCTCGGCGTCGTGTCCGGCATTCATCATCCTGACGGCCTCGTCGGCGATCTCGGCGGCGGCTCACTCGAACTGACCGAGATCAAACGCGCCCGCGTGATGCGCGGCATCAGCCTGCCGCTGGGCGGCCTCGCGCTGCAGGATCTGTCGCAGCGCTCGATCAAGCAGGCCGAGAAGATCGTGCGGGAATCGTTCGACGATCTGCCGCTGCTGGCGAGCGGTGCCGGGCGCCCGTTCTATGCGGTCGGCGGCACCTGGCGTGCGCTGGCGCGACTGCACATGTGGCAGCACGGCTACCCTCTGCATGTGATGCACGGCTATGTGATCCCGGCCAAGGAGGCGCTGGAATTCTCGCGTCTGGTGCGCCGGGTCGATCCGCAAACCCTGTCACAGATCGAAGTCGTGTCCGATGCCCGCCGGCCGCTGTTGGCCTATGCGGCGCTGGTGCTCGAACATCTGGTGCGGCTGGTGAAGCCGAGCGAAGTCGTGATGTCGGCGCTCGGCGTGCGCGAGGGGTTGCTGTACTCGCTGCTCAACGAGAAAGAACGCAAGAAGGATGCGCTGATCGCGGCGGCGTCCGAACTCAACGTACTGCGCTCGCGCTCACCGAAGCACGGCGAGGAACTGATTGCCTGGACCGACCGGTTCATGGCCTCGTCGGGCCTGGATGAGACCGCCGACGAGAAGCGGCTGCGCCATGCGGCGTGTCTGCTGGCCGATATCGGCTGGCGCGCGCATCCGGACTATCGCGGCGAGCAATCGCTCAGCATCATCGCCCATGCGGGTTTTGTGAACATCGATCATCCGGGGCGGGCGTTCATCGCCCTGACGGTATTCTTCCGCCATGTCGGTCTGGTCGACGACGAATTGTCGCCGCGGCTGCGCGAACTCGCCTCGACCCGGGTGCTCGATCGCGCCCGCATTTTGGGCGCTGCGCTGCGGGTGGCTTATCTGGTGTCGGCCTCGATGCCCGGCGTACTGCCCAAGACCCCGATGGCGGTCGAGCGCGGCAAGCTGGTGCTGCGCCTGTCGGGCAAGTTCGCGCCGCTCGGTGGCGAACGCGTGTTCAACCGGGTGAAGCAGTTGGCCCGGCTGATCGGACGCGAGCCGAAGCTGACGGTGAATTAGCGCAACGGCTTCGACGAACGACACACTCTAACCGTCATCCTGAGGTGCCCGGCGTAGCCGGGCCTCGAAGGATGCACGCCCCGATGCTGCAGCACATCGGCCGTCTCCTTCGAGGCTCGCTTCGCTCGCGCCTCAGGATGACGGATTAAAGTCGTGCTGCGCATTGGCACAGCGTTTCGCTACTCGCGCTCGACCGCGATGACGCGGCCTTTTTCCATCGCCAGCGCCAGGCGGCCGTGTTTCAGCGCCACGGCCTTTTCGCCGAACATCTGGTGCCGCCAGCCCTTCATGGCCGGCACGTCGGCATTGTCGTCGGCCGCGATGCGGTCGAGATCGTCCACGGTCGCGATCACTTTCGCCGCGACGGCGTGACGCTCCGATGTCATGCGCAGCAGCACTTTCAACAGTTCGACGGTCGCGGCGCCGTTCTGCGCGCCGCGTCCGCTGCGCTCCAGATGCGGCAGCGTCTTCGGATCGCGCTCCAGGCCGCGCTTGACCGCGTCCAGGATCGCTTCGCCCCAGCGCGAGCGCTCGAAGCCCTTGGGCAGCGAGCGCAGGCCGGCGAGCTTCTCCAGTGTGGTCGGTGCCTGAATGGCGACGTCGCCGACGACGTCGTCCTTGAGCACGCGCGAGCGCGGCACGTCGCGCGACTGCGCTTCACGTTCGCGCCACGCCGCGACTTCAATCAGCACCGCGAGTTCGCGCGGCTTGCGCACCCGGGTCTTCAGGCGCTCCCAGGCGGTCTCGGGCTCGAACCGGTACGTTTTAGGCGAGGTGAGGATCTCCATCTCCTCGCTGACCCAGTCGATGCGGCCGCGCTGTTCGAGATCGGCCTTCAGCGCCAGATAGACGTCGCGCAGATGGGTGACGTCGGACACGGCGTATGTGAGCTGCGCCGGCGTCAACGGCCGCCGCGACCAATCCGTGAAGCGGTTGGACTTGTCGAGCTGGTCGCCGGTGATGCGCTGCACGAGCTGGTCGTACGAGATCGAGTCGCCATAGCCGAGCACCATGGCGGCAACTTGCGTGTCGAAGATCGGTTTTGGGATCAGCTTGGCTTGGTGCCAGACGATTTCGATGTCCTGGCGGGCGGCGTGGAACACCTTGACGACCCGTTCATTGGCCATCAGCGCGTAGAAAGGCGCGAGGTCGATGCCGGGCGCCAGCGCGTCGATCACCACGGCCTCGTCCGCGGTGGCCATCTGGGCGACACACAGCAGCGGGTAGTAGGTGGTCTCGCGCAGGAACTCGGTATCGATCGTCACAAAGGGATGTTGCGCCATCCGTTGGCAAACGGCGGCCAGCTCCTCGGTGGTCGTGATCGGTTCCTCGACGGCGGAAACTTTAGGCTTTTCAAGCATTTTTATGGGGCCGGCGGCGAGGCCAGCGTCTCTGAGGGACTGGAGATTCGGTATCGCATTTGTGACACGGCACTGCAAACAATACGCGCCTAAATGTGCCGAAAAAGGGCGCGGATCAGACCTTATGCCATTGGGGAATGGCGGTTCTTACCGTCCGCGCACGCGCGGCATCATGATGAACTCCCAGGGGCTCGGCATCGGGCCGACCGGAACCTCGATCAGCGTCGGCCCGCCACGCCGCTTGAATCCCCGCCGCAAGGCGCCGCGCAGTTCCTTCGGCGTGGTGACCCGCTCGGCCGCCGCGCCAAAGCTCTCGGCAAAGCGCACGAAATCCGGGTTGGCGAGGTCCACGGCGATCAGCCGGTTGCCGTAATGCTCCTGCTGGATCAACTTGACGTTGCCGAAGGCATCGTTGGTGAAGACCACGGCGGTCAGCGGAATCTTGTGGCGGATCGCGGTGGCGAGTTCGTTGGCCGTATACATGAAGCCACCGTCGCCGTTGATCGATAGCACCGGCACGTCGCGGCGCGCATCCTGCGCGCCGAGTGCGGTGGCAAAACCCCAGCCGAGATTGTCCTGATAGCCGGGCGACAGGAACGTGCGGGGTTTGTAGACGGGTAGCGCCAGACGCGCCGCGAAGCCGACTTGCGTCACCTCGTCGACAAAGATGCCGTCCTCCGGCAGTTCGGCGCGGATCGCTTCCAGGAACGCCAGCTGCGGCCCGAGCTTGGCGAGACGCTTGGCCATCCGGGCGTGGCGCTCCAGCATTTCGGCCTTGCGCGACGGACGCTTGGCATTATGCGCGGGCAGGGCGTCCAAGAGACTCCGCAGGATCGGCTTGGCGTCGCCAATCAGGGCCACCGCGGGCTTCTGCAGCCGGGCCGGCTCCTCCGGATCGGCATCGATGCGGATTACGGAGAGATCCTTGTCGGTGCCCCAGACCTGAAGCTGTGTCAGCATCCTTGTGCCGATGCCGATCACCACGTCGGCCTCGGCCCATAATTGATGACCGAGCGGCAGCGTGACGCTGAGCGGGTTCTCGCTGGACAGGATGCCCCGGCCGCGCCGGTAGGCAAGCACGGGCGCCTGCAGCATCATCGCCAGCCGTGTGACTTCGCGGGATGCGTCCTGGGCGCCGCTGCCGCAGATGATCAACGGCCGTTGGGCGTTGCCGAGCAGTTTGGCGGCCGCCACGACCGCATCGAGGTCGATCGGCACCGATACGGCCGGCAGCGGCCCGACCGGCGTCACCGGGCCCTGGCGGCCCCACATGTCGATGGCGCCCTCCAGCGCCGCCGGACCCGGCCGGCCACTGGCCATCGCGCCGAAGGCCTGCGCGACCAGCGCCGGAGCCTCGTGCGGCGCCCGGATGCGGGCCGACCAGTCGACCAGCCGGGACAGGATGCCGGCCTGGTCGCGGATTTCGTGCAGATGGCCGAGGCCGCGGCCGATATCGCCGTCCGGAATCTGGCCGATCAGCGCCAGGACCGGTGCATTCATGCTGTAGGCGGTCAGGAGCGCCGCGCCGGAGTTCAGCAGGCCCGGGCCCGGCACCACGCTGTAGGCCTGCGGCTTGCCGGTGGCGAGAGCAGCGCCGAGCGCCATATAGGCGGCGCCCTGTTCGTGCCGGGCATGGACCACACGCAGCCGGTTCGAAGCCTTGTAGAACGCGTCGAACAGATGGTCGTTGTGGACGCCCGGCAGCGCGTAGACGGTATCCAGCCCGTGCCCGGTCAGGCTGGCGACGGTGGCCTCGGCCGTGGTCATCCGGGCTGCAGTCTTCTTTTTGATCTTGGCTTTGGCCATGGCGGTCTCCGGGCACGGGTCGGGCGAGTGTGCAGATCGCCGGGGGCCTGTCGAGGGTTCTAAAGGTGGGCTTTAACCCCCGCCATTCTTGACAAAGCGGGGGCTCCATGCACCTTCCGGCGGCCGGACGCGGACCGCCGCGATCCGTTGTCGAAAGGCTCCAAATGCATCTTTATCGCACGCAAACCTGCGGCGCGCTCCGCGAGAGCGACATTGGCAAGACCGTCCGGCTGTCCGGCTGGTGCCACCGCATCCGCGACCATGGCGGCGTGCTGTTCATCGACCTGCGCGATCATTACGGCCTCACGCAAGTGGTGGCCGATCCCGATTCGCCGGCGTTCAAGCTGGCCGAGGCGCTGCGCGCCGAATGGGTGGTGCGGTTCGACGGCAAGGTGCGGGCGCGCCCGGCCGGCACCGAGAACGCCGACCTGCCGACCGGCCAGGTCGAGGTCTACATTACCGACATCGAAGTGCTGGGGCCGGCCGCCGAACTGCCGATGCCGGTGTTCGGGGAGCAGGATTATCCCGAAGAAATCCGGCTGAAGTACCGCTTCCTCGATCTGCGCCGTGATCGGCTGCACGCCAACATCATGAAGCGCGGCCAGATCATCGATTCGATCCGCAAGCGGATGAAGGATGGCGGCTTCTTCGAATTCCAGACCCCGATCCTGACCGCGTCGTCGCCGGAAGGCGCGCGCGACTATCTGGTGCCGTCGCGCATTCATCCGGGCAAGTTCTACGCGCTGCCGCAGGCGCCGCAGCAGTTCAAGCAGTTGCTGATGGTCGCCGGCTTCGACCGCTATTTCCAGATCGCGCCATGCTTCCGCGACGAAGATGCGCGCGCCGACCGCTCGCCGGGCGAATTCTATCAGCTCGACATCGAGATGAGCTTTGTCACGCAGGACGACGTGTTCGCGGCGGTCGAGCCGGTGCTGCGCGGCGTGTTCGAGGAATTCGGCGGCGGCAAGCGCGTCACGCCGAAATTCCCGATGATCAAATACGCCGACGCGATGCGCAAATACGGCTCCGACAAGCCGGATCTGCGCAATCCGATCGAGATGCAGGACGTCACGCCGCATTTCCGCGACTCCGGCTTCAAGGTCTTCGCCGGCATGATCGCGGCCGATCCGACCGTCGAAGTCTGGGCGATCCCGGCGCCGACCGGCGGCAATCGCGCGTTCTGCGACCGCATGAACGACTGGGCGAAGGGCGAAGGCCAGCCGGGCCTCGGCTACATCTTCTGGCGCGAAGGCGAAGACGGCGGCGCCGGTCCATTGGCCAAGAACATCGGCGTCGAGCGCACCACCGCGATCCGCGACCAGCTCGGCCTGAAAGTCGGCGACGCGGTGTTCTTCGTCGCCGGCAAGCCGAAGGACTTCGTGAAGTTCGCCGGTCCGGCGCGCACGAAGGTGGGCTTTGACCTGAACCTGGTCGACAAGGACCAGTTCGCGTTCTGCTGGGTGGTCGACTTCCCGATGTTCGAGTGGAACGAGGAAGACAAGCACATCGACTTCTCGCACAACCCGTTCTCGATGCCGAACTTCAACACAGACGCGTTTCTGGCGCTCGATCCGAAGGACGACAAGACCATTCTGGGCATGACCGCGTTCCAGTATGACATCGTGTGCAACGGCATCGAACTGTCGTCGGGCGCGATCCGTAACCATCGTCCCGACGTGATGCGCAAGGCATTCGCCATCGCCGGCTATGGCGAGGACGTGCTGGAAAAGAAGTTCGGCGGCATGCTGCGCGCGCTGACCTTCGGCGCGCCGCCGCATGGCGGCATCGCGCCCGGCATCGACCGCATCGTGATGCTGCTGTGCGGCGAGGAGAACCTGCGCGAGGTCGTGCTGTTCCCGATGAACCAGAAGGCCGAAGACCTGCTGATGGGCGCACCGTCCGAGGTGACACCGAAGCAGCTCAAGGAGCTGCACATCCGGTTGAACTTGCCGGAGAAGAGCTAGCCGGACGATTGTCCCGGATTTCGCTGGGCTCAATCCGGGCTACGCGCTGAGTTAAAAGCTCGGAACCTGTAGCCTGGATGGAGCGAAGCGACATCCGGTTCTTCTTGTGTGCGGGGGCGACACAATGCGGCAAAGCGTGCGGTGTATCCGAAGCGTTGAAATCGACATGGCCGACCCGGAACGGGCCGCGGCGTTCTATCGCGATGTGTGGCATCTGACCGAGACTGGTCGCCGCGACGAGGCGATCTACCTGCGCGGCACTGGCCGCTCGCACCATATCCTGGCCATTCACCCGAGCCGCGGGCCGGCCAGCGTGCGGCGCGTGGTGTTCGAGGCGGCCGATCGGGCGATGGTCGACCGGCTGCACGACAAAGTGGCGGCGGCGTCGGTGCCGTCCGAAGCGCCGCATAAGTTGGACAGGATCGATGGCGGCTATGGCTTCGGCTTCACCGACCCGGCCGGCCGCGCGTTGGCCGTGGTGGCCGAGGCGCAAAATCATGCGGACGACAGCCGGGTCGCCGACCGCCCGTACAAGATCGCGCACGTGAATCTGAATGATACGCATGCCGAAAAGACGCGGGACTTCTTCGTCGAGACGCTCGGCTTTCGCACGGCCGATCATGCCGGCACGCAATACTTTCTCCAATGCGCCTCGCCGGATCACACCACGATGGTGATCAACCAGGCACCGCATATGACGTTGAATCATCTGTCGTTCGAAATGCCGGATCTGGAGTCGGTGATGCGCGGCGCTGGCCGGATGCGCGACCATGGCTATCCTGTCGAATGGGGTCCGGGCCGTCACGGTCCCGGCAACAACGTTTTCTCGTATTTCGCAGGCACCGAGGAAATGCCGATCGAATACACCTCCGAGGTGCTGCAGATCGACGACAGCTATCCGTTCGGCGATCCCGACAAATGGAAATGGCCGCCCGGCCGGCTCGATCACTGGGGCGTTACGCCACCGCACACGCAGCGCTGGAAACGCATTCAGACGCTGTATGGGTTTGCGCCGGATGCGTATCGGCTGTGAGCGTGGCGCTCGACTTCGGCGTTACTGAACCGGCGACAAATCCTTGGCGGCCACAAAGCCGATCGGGCGGCCTTCTCGGGCGACCAAGGTCCATCCGGCATCGCTCTTCACCAGCGTCACCGGCGTCTTGGCGTCGAGCTTGCGCACGCGGCGCGCCCCCACGGCCGGCAGTACCAGCAGTTCGGCCGCCGCCGCGGTCTGGTGCGTCGCCTTTGCCGAAATGACGATGCCGGGCTCCTTGCCGGCGAATATTTGCGTCGGCTTGGTCAGGCTGTAATTGCCGGTGATGCGCACCTGCGGCACCTGACGCTGCTTGAAGACTTTCTCGCTCAGCGCGGTCACCTGCGCATAGACATAGGTCGCAAGCTCCGCCACTTCGATGCGGCCATTGCCATCGCTGTCGGCTCTCTCCAGCGCTTCGAGCACATTGTAGGTGAACAGCCCATGTCCGCCGAAGCCCTCGAAGGCGTCGGTGTCATCGCTCGACGCGGTCAGGATGGTGCGGCCGGTGGCCTGAACCAAACGATCGTTGGCGGCGCCGCGTTCGAGCGCGCGGGTCTCCTTGCCGTCACCGGTCAACGAGCCGCTTTCGCAGGTATCGAACAGCAGTAAACTTTTCCTAGCCGCGATGCGGGCAAACCATGTCTGCCACTGTTCCTGCGAAATGCCCTGCTTGACCACGGCGGCCTCGAGCGCGGGTTTGGTCGTGACGCCGTCCATGGCGAAGTCTTGCGGGATGAAATAATATCGTCCGTCCACCGTCTTGCCGTGGCCGCCGAGGAAAAACACGAACACATCCGAGGGCCGCACTTTGGTGGCTAGCTCGGTGAATATCGCATCGAGTTTGCCGCGTCTGACATCGGCGTCCTGCACCGATACCACCTCGACGCTTTCGTAGACGCCTTTGCCGGCGTCGCTGAAGGCCGCCGCCAGCGCCTTGGCGTCCGCGACCGCATTGGTCAGCTTCAGGCTCGGTGCAACATAGTCATTGAGCCCGACCGCCAGTACGAACATCCGGGACGCCGTGCGAGAAGCCGGCGCTTGTGCAGTGACTTGTGTGCGGGCAGGCGCTGAGGCGATGAGGTTGGCGCGATTATAGGCCACGACCTCGACTTCGTTTTCGCCTTCTTCGAGCGCGAGGGTTCGGGTGAGGCGCAACGGCTGGCCGGCCGGAGGCGCGGCCGGCGTCTCGATACCGACGGTGACGCCGTTGACGCGCCACTCGACGCGGCCGATGCCGCCGCCACGGTCGGCGACCTCGCCGGCGAGGGCGATCTGATCGCCGGTGGCGCCCGCATTGGCGGCCAGGGTCACGTTTGGCGCATTGCCGCTCGCCAGAACCTTCGTCAGATCGAGCTTGGCCGCCGCCTCGCGCACCACGCCGCGCGGATCGCCGGCGATTTTCTCGCGCACCAGATCGGGACGGTACAGCGATTGATAAAACTGGTCGACCGAGTCCACGTCGAAACCGCGCACGAGGCTCAGGAGCTCCGCGCCTCTCTCCGATGCGGCAAAGAAACCTTCGGGCGTCACCGCCAGCCACTCACCGCCGAGTGTGCCCAGCAGACTGACCAGCAGATTGCCGGACGACATATCCCAAATTTTTATCGTCGTATCGTCGCTCGCCGATATCAAGCGGGTGCCGTCGGCCGAAATCACAACGGATTTTATCGCGGCCAGGTGCCCGGTGAAGGTCCGGATCACCTGTCCGGTGGCGACATTCCAGAGCTTGACGGTGGCATCGTTGCTGCCCGATAGGATGTGTGTGCCGCCCATTGCGAACGCGACCGATCGGACACCGTCGGTATGGCCTTCCAGCTTGCGAAGCAGGCGTCCGTTGGTGGCGTCCCAAAGCTTGATCGACTTGTCGGTGCCAAGCGTTGCAAAGGTGCCCGTCGCGATGCGCGTTCCGTCCGGCGACAATGCCGCCGACCAGATTCCATTGCTGTCCTGGAACGAATGCAGTATTCGGCCGCTCGCCGTGTCCAGCAATTTGGCGGCATTGTCGTCGCCCCCGATCAGAATGCGGTTTCCGTCTGGCGACAGCACCACCGAATTCACGGTCGGCGAGACCCAGGAAGCCCACGATGCGGCAGTGGGCGCGAACGTGCGAACAAGGCGTCCGCTCGCCGTCTCCCACAGGTTCAGTTTCGTGGAGTCCTTACCCGGCGACGGCCATGTGACGGTCCGCAACAGCCGCCCGCTGGTGGCTTCCCAGAGCCGTATTGCGCTGTCGCTTGCCGAGGCCACCCGCGCGCTGTCTAAGGAGAATGCAATTGTGCGCCCCGCAGAGGCCGCCACCCTCGTTCCGTCGCGGGAAAACGCAATGCCGGCGATGCCCTCGGTGTGCTCACCCAGGGTGCGGACGAGCTGGCCTGTCGCGGCATCCCAGATTTTGGCAATCTTGTCGTCACCGCCTGATGCCAGAGTCGAGCCGTCCGCCGACATCCCGATCGCATTGACGGAATGCGACTGGCCGCCAAATGTGCGGACCAGTTGACCCGTCGCGGCGTCCCAAAGCTTGGCGGTGAAAGGCGTGGAGCTGATCACTTTTGTGCCGTCGGCCGAATGGGTAAGCCCACCCGCTTGGCTGAGCACGTGCTTCCCGTCGGGCGAAAATGCGACTGAACTTACTTGCTCAGGATGCGGAAAAGTCTGCAGCAGCGCTCCGCTCGCAATTTCCCAGAGCTTCATTCCTTTCACATCGCCCGCCAGCGCTCGCGTGCCGTCCGGCGATAGCGCAATCTCGGATATCTCCGTTTGGCCAAATGTGCGCAGGACACGACTGCTAGCAATATCCCAAAGTGTCATTGGATAGGTGCCGCCGGTGAGAACCTGCTTATTGCCCGGCAAGAACTTGATTGCGGTGGTCCACGCTTCCGACCCAACTTTGGTGGCGCCAGCGAACGTGTAGCTGCGCACCAACTTCCCCGTCGCCACGCTTCTTATTGAAAGCGGAGCCTTGTCGCCTTCCGTGATCGAAGTTGAGGCGACAAGCGAACCGTCGGGAGAGAATGTGACGGGCTGACTCGAATCGCCTTTGACGCCCTGCATCGGCGTCGTGCTGATAAGTTGCCCGGTTGCAACTTGCCATAGCTTGATAGCCTTATCCTGGCCGACAGATGCAATCTGGCTGCCGTCCTGTGAAAACCATACTTGGACAAGTGGCTCCGCATGGCCCTTGTAGGATTGGATCAGGCGCCCGGTCGACGCGTCCCACAGCTTCAATATTTTGTCCGCACCCCAAATGGCGATCTGCGTTCCGTTGGGTGAAAACGCGGCCGCGTCGGCGCCGCCGGTCGCCTGGACGCCAAACGTGCGGATCAGGCGGCCCGTTTTGACGTCCCAGAGTTTGACAGAGTTGTCGATGCTGACAGTCAAAATTCGCGCGCCGTCCGGCGAGAACGCAACCGATGTGATGCTGGCCGAATGAGACATGATTGGCACCAGCTCAATCGGCAGAGCGGCCGTCGACGATTGGGCTGAGGCCGGCACCGGCGCGGCAAGGCAGACCAGAACGAGGGCGAAGAGCGACAAAGGAGCGCGGGACGACATCCTTGTTCCTTTGCCAAACATGTTGTTGTTCGGACCGCGGAAGTCGCGATACGTTGCGGCCACAAGGGCGGCGAGGGGCGGGCGGCATGCGAATGTTCCATGGAATAGGCCGGCTGGCAATCGCGGCCGCGATGCTGACTCTCGCGTCCGGCGCGCAGGCGCAGCAACCGCCGTTGAAAATCTTCGACGCGCATATGCACTGGAATCAGGAGCCCAATCCATTCTACTCGCTGGACAAGATCGTCGAGGTGTTCCGCCGCAACAACATCACGGGCGTGCTGGCGACCAGCCGGCCGAACAAGGGCACCCATCAGTTGATGGACGCCAAGCCCGAAGGGCTGTGGATCGTGCCGTTCATCCGGCCGTACCGGGTGCGCGCCGACATCCAGACCTGGTTCGACGATCCGTCGATCTGGGATCTGATCCAGGACGAATACAAGCGCGGCTATTATCGCGGCATCGGCGAGTTTCACATTTACGGCAAGTCGGCCTTGAGTGCGCTGGTCAAGCGCATTGTCGACTTCGCGGTGGAGCGGGATCTCTATCTGCATGCGCATTGCGACGAGGAAGCGCTGCTGATCCTGTTCGGTCACAATCCGAAGGCCCGGATCATCTGGGCGCATACCGGATTCTCGACGCCGCCGGCGCGCGTCGCCGAACTATTACGGATCTATCCGGGGCTGACCGGCGAGTTGTCGTATCGCGGCGGCATTTCGGCCGGGGGTCAATTGACGCCGGAATGGCGCGAGCTGTTCACGCGCCATTCCGAACGTTTCTTGCTGGGCTCCGACACCTGGATCAACGAGCGTTGGTTCAGCTACGACGCGATCTTCAAGGAATATCGCACGTGGCTGGCGCAACTGCCGCCGGAGCCGGCGGGACGCATCGCGCACAGCAATGCGGAACGCCTGTTCGGCGACAAGATGCCAAACTGATTTTTACGCCTTCAACCGCGGCAACAGTTTCATCGCATTGCCGTTGTTGATCGTCAGCAGATCTTCTGCCGAGAAGCCGTATTCGGCCAGCCCTTCGATGGCCTCAACGCCCGGCCGGAACGGGAAATCGCTGCCCCACATGATCTGCGACATCGGTGCGAGCTTGAGCAGCGCGGCGAGCTGACCCGGCGTGTTGCCCTGCGCGATTTCGTAGAAGAACTTTTTCAGTTCAGGCATCGGCCCGTTCGGCAGGAATGAATATTTCTGCACTTTGGCCTGCTGGATGAAACGGCCGGTCAGGAACGGCAGCGTGCCGCCGCTATGCGAGAAGATGAACTTGATGTCCGGGCAGCGCGCCGCCGTGCCACTGAACAGCAGGCTGGCGATGGTGCGCGTGGTGTCGGTGGTGTACTCGATCACGCCGGCCGGTATGCCCGGCACCAGGCTGTCGCAGCAGTTCGGCGTCAACGGATGCGTGTAGACGATCGCCTTGCGCCGGTTGAGCTCGTCGAACACCGGCGCGAAGGCCGGATCGCCGAGATATTTGGGGCCGACCGAGGTCAGCAGACCGATGCCGTCGGCCTTGAGCACGTCCATCGCGTACTCAATTTCCTTCAGGCTTCCCTCAACGTCCGGCAGCGGCAGCGTCGCCCACAGGCCGAAGCGGCCCGGATAATCCCGCACCATTTTGGCGGCGTATTCGTTGCACTGCCGTGACAGGCGCTTCGCCTGTTCGATGTCGCCGAGATACACGCCAGGCTGCACGATGGACAGGATGGCGGTCGAGACGCCGCTGGCGTCCATGTCCTTCAGCGAAATTTCTGGTGTCCAAGGCTTCAGCGGCGAGCCGCTGCGGCCTGCCATCATGGCTTCGATGTGGAACGGCGGCAGAAAGTGATGATGCACGTCGATGCGGGGCTTGGCGACAGCGGGTGCCTGGGCGCGGGCGGGCTTCAGTCCGGTCGCCAGCAGGCTGCCGGCACCGAGCGCGCCGGCCACGAAGCCGCGCCGGCTGACGCTGTTCGGGCTGATCGTGTCGATGCGCGGTCCTTGAATGACAGAGTCATCCGTTCCGCAGCATACGCACGATTGAAAAAAGCGATTGGACTTCCGGATCATGGGCCGCTCCCTAAGGCCGCCCTTGAGCAGGCGACTCTTCGTCGCAGTTTAGCGGCTGGGGCGATTCTGCAAAGGGGGAGTCCAGGTGCGCGTTACTTCCGCTTCGCCTTGCTCACATGTTCGGCGATGAAGCGGGGCAGGGCGAACGCCGCGACATGCACGTCCGGCGTCCAATATCTGGTCTTGAAGCTGCCGGCCTTCCGGTAGCGCGCCGCGATGGTCCGGGCGGTGTGCTGGCGCAGCTTTTTATCCTTGGCGGCCCAGCCCATCGCCATCTGGCCGCCCACATAGGTCGGGATCGCCGCCACATAGCAGGCGGCGTCGGCATAGAGCGACTTGAAATAGCCGATGGATGTAACGAGTTCGTCGGGTTGCAGGAACGGCACGCCGTTCTGCGTCACCATCACGCCGCCCGGCGCCATGGCGCGCTTGCAGGCGGCGTAGAATTCCTTGGTGAACAGCACCGCGCCCGGACCCTGCGGATCGGTCGAGTCGACGATGATGACGTCGAAGCGCCGATCGGTTTGCGCGACGAATTTCATGCCGTCGTCGATCACGCTTTCGAAGCGCTTGTCGCGAAACACCGGCTTGGTGAACTCGGGGAAATGCTCCTTGGAGAATGCGATCACCGAGGCATCGATCTCGACCTGGGTCAGGTGCTTGACCGCCTTATGCTTCAGGACTTCCTCGGCGATACCGCAGTCGCCGCCGCCGATGATGAGCACATTCCGTGCCTTGCCATGGGCCAGGATCGGCACATGGCTCATCATCTCGTGGTAGATGAATTCGTCCCGCGTCGTGACCTGCGTGGCGCCGTCCAGCATCAGAATTTTGCCGAACAGCTTGTGCTCGAACAGCACCAGATGCTGGTGCTTGGTCTGCTGTTCGTACAGCACGCGCTCGACTTCGTAGCTCATGCGAAAGCCGTTCGGCTCGAACAGCGTTTCGGAAATCCAGCGCTTCTTTGCCATGGCGGCCTCATACCAAACGACCGGGCTTTAAGCCCGGCCGTTGTCTATCTTGAAATGGTCGACGAAACGAAAACGGCTACAGCCCTTGGCCGCGCAAAAGTTCGCTGACCGCGACGCGCGTCGGGCTGAACGCCTCGCGCAGCACCGGGACGCATTTCTCGGGCTCCGCATCGCCGCACATGAAGACATCCAGCGCGGCGTAATGCGCCTCCGGCCACGAATGGAACGAGATGTGGCTCTCGGCCAGCACCGCAACGCCGGACACGCCGCCATTCGGCTCGAAATGATGCAAATGGATATGCAGCAGCGTCGCGCCGGCCGCCGCTACGCAGCGCCGCAGCGTCGCCTCGATATGATCGATGTCGTCGAGCCGACGTGCCTCGTACAGATCGACGATCAGATGCGCGCCCGCGCACCGCACGCCATTGCGCACCACGAAGTGGTCGTGGCGTTGCTCGGCCGGAATCGCGGATATCGCGGCGCCGGCTGCGACCGGGACTTTCGAGGCGTCGGCGATGTTGAAATCTTCCTTTCGGGCGGTGCTTGGAGTTGTCTTTGGAGTTCCCAAGCCCGTCGCCAATTGGAAGAGGGCGTTTTTGCGCATGCCGTCCTCCCCAACCAAGCATCTAGCCCGGTATCTTGGCCGTTTGGCCAAACCGGCCTCATAAAACGAATGCCGCCGGAACAGATCGAAACGACCCGATACCAAGCGGCACTGTCAGATAAGCGCTGGGCCCCTCTGGATCAAGAAGTTTCTGAAGAAACCCTTCACAGGAGGATGATTCTGCTCCGGATCCAAGCTCCAACGCCGTTCCGCTTCTCCTGAGATGGCCCCCGTCAGGTGGTACCCTGCGCTTCCACGACCGCGAACGCCGTCATATTGACGATGCCGCGCGCGGTAACCGACGGCGTCAGGATATGAGCCGGACGCGCGGCGCCGACCAGGATCGGCCCGACCGGCAGCGCATCGGCCATGATCTTGGTCATCTGATAGGCGATGTTGGCGGCGTCGAGGTTCGGCATGATCAGCAAATTGGCCTCGCCCTTGAGCCGCGAATGCGGGAAAACCCGATCGCGTACGGCTGGGCTCAGCGCCGAGTCGCCGTGCATCTCGCCGTCGGCCTCGAGCTCCGGATGGCTCTGCGCCAGCAGTTCGACGGCACGGCGCATCTTGCGCGCCGACGGCGTGTCGTGGCTGCCGAAATCGGAATGCGACACCAGCGCGAGGCGCGGCGTCAGGCCGAAGCGGCGGACATGCTCGGCCGCGATCACGGCCATCTCGACGATCTCCTCGGCGGTCGGCTCCGGCCGCACATGGGTGTCGGCGATGAAGAACGCGCCCTTCTGCGTGATGACCAGCGACAGCGCGGCGAATTCGCTCATGCCCGGGCACAGCCCGATGATGTCGCGGATGTGCCGGAGATGGCTGATGAAGCGGCCCTCGACGCCGCAGATCATGCCGTCGGCCTCGCCGCGCCGCAGCGCCAGCGCGGCGATCACGGTGGCGCTGGTGCGCACCAGTGTGCGCGCCGCATCCGGTGTGATGCCCCGGCGGCCGGCCAGTTCGACGTAATCTTTAACGTAGTCGCGGTAGCGCGGATCGTCCGCCGGATTGACCAGCGTGAAGTCGCGGTCCGGCCGGATCGACAGGCCGAAGCGCTCGATCCGGGATTCGATCACCTGCGGCCGGCCGACCAGGATCGGCCGCGCCAGGCCTTCCTCGACCACCACCTGCGTAGCGCGCAGGATGCGTTCGTCCTCGCCTTCGGAATAGATGATGCGCTTTGGGGCGGTCTTGGCCTGCGTGAACACCGGCTTCATGATGAAGCCGGACCGGAATACGAAGCGGTCGAGCCGTTCGCGATAGGTCTCGAAATCCGAAATCGGCCGGGTGGCGACGCCGGAATCCATCGCCGCGCGGGCCACCGCCGGCGCGATGCGCAGGATCAGCCGGGGATCGAACGGGCTCGGAATCAATGAGCCCGGCCCGAACGTCAGGGCCTCACCGCCCTCATAGGCACGCGCGGCGACGTCGGACGGCGCCTCGCGGGCCAGCGCCGCAATCGCCTCGACGGCGGCGAGCTTCATCGCCTCGTTGATGGTGGTGGCGCCGACATCGAGCGCGCCACGGAAAATGTAGGGGAAACACAGGACGTTGTTGACCTGGTTCGGGAAGTCGGAGCGCCCGGTGCAGATCAGCGCGTCCGGCCGGGCCGCCAGCGCCTCCGCCGGCATGATCTCCGGGTTCGGATTAGCCAGCGCCATGATCAGCGGCCGGGGCGCCATGCGCTTGACCATGTCGGGCTTGAGTACACCGCCGGCCGAGACGCCGAGGAAGATGTCGGCGTTGTCGATGATCTCGCCGAGCACGCGCTTGTCGGTCTTCTGCGCGTAGATCGATTTCCAGCGGTCCATCAGGACCGGGCGGCCCTCATAGACCACGCCTTCAAGGTCGCAGACCCAGATGTTCTCGCGCTTGACGCCGAGTTCGACCAGCAAATTGAGGCAGGCGAGGGCGGCGGCGCCGGCCCCGGACGCGACCACCTTCACGGCGTCGATCTTCTTGCCGGTCAGCGCCAGCGCGTTCAGCACCGCCGCCGCGACGATGATCGCGGTGCCGTGCTGGTCGTCGTGGAATACCGGGATCTTCATGCGCGCCTTGAGCTGCGCTTCGACCTCGAAGCATTCCGGCGCCTTGATGTCTTCAAGGTTGATGCCGCCGAAGGTCGGCTCCAGCGCCGCCACCGTGTCGACGATGTACGGCACCTCGAACGCCGCGATCTCGATATCGAACACGTCAATGCCGGCGAACTTCTTGAACAGGACGGCCTTGCCCTCCATCACCGGCTTGGAGGCCAGCGGCCCGATATTGCCGAGGCCGAGCACAGCGGTGCCGTTCGACACCACGGCGACCAGATTGGCGCGGGTGGTCAGTTCGGCGGCCTGGGCCGGATCGGCCGCGATCGCCTCGCAGGCGGCGGCGACGCCCGGCGTATAGGCCAGCGCCAGATCGCGCTGGTTGCCGAGCGGCTTGGTGGCCTGGATTTCCAATTTCCCCGGGCGGGGAGAGCGGTGGTAGACGAGCGCGCCCGTCCGCAGGTCGTCCGACAGGTCGCTGGCCAAAATAACTCCTCCGTATTCGCGGGCAACCGGCTTCGAAGCGGCCCCGGCGGCGGCATAGCATGCCTGTCCGCAAACGTGACCGGCATTTTATGCGGGGCGGATGCCCGTTGAAATGGTCGGGAAAAAGGCCGCTAAATCCGGTCTGGGGCTATGCCGAAGGCACGGCATCGCCGCAGCCTGTGACCTGCGGCCGTGACATATAGCCTTGCCGGGATGTTCGTACCATCATTCGCGCGCTACGGACGCCGCGATTCGCTCAGAGCGCGTTCTGCAAAAGTGGCCGCCGGTTTTGCGTCCGAACGCGCTCTGGTCTTAAAGTTGGAGCGTTTTTTCTTCACGCGAACCGGGTGCCACTTCGCTTGAAAACGCTCTATAAGGATATGGACCGGGGAGATTACGATGTCGCCACTGCTGCATGCGCTCGGACGCATCTTGTTGCCGCTCCTGTTCATTGCCTCCGGGGTCGAGAAGTTCAGGAACATCGCCGGCACCGCGGCCTATATCGGGCCGGACCGTTTTCCGGCGGTGCCGCAGCTCGAAGCCGCGCTCGGCATGCCGATGCCGACAATCCTGGCCTACGTGACCGCGTCGGTTGAGACGTTCGGCGGCCTGCTCGTACTGATAGGCCTGTTTACGCGCAGCGCCGCCACGCTGCTGTTGCTGCTGACTGGGGCGACAATCTTCTATTTCCACAATTTCTGGGCGATGCCCGACGCCACCCAGATGGCCATTCAACAGACCAATGCGCTGAAAAACCTGTCGATCATGGGCGGCTTGCTGCTGCTGATGGCGAACGGCGCCGGACCGCTCTCGGTCGACGGCCGCGGCGGGCGCAACTGAAAGTTCAGCCGGGGTGAAGGCTTAGCCTGCGGCGGTCTGCGCCGGACGCTTGACCCGCGTGTTGTAGAAGGTGAGCACGCGGCGGGCGGTTTCCGGACCGAGCCGCGAATAGCTGGTCAGGGCCTGGTCGAGATCCTGCGCCGACATGCCGCGATCGGCCGCCCGCAGTAGCAGGATGGCCTTCGCGGTGGTCGACGACAGGTCGGCGATCTTAGCCAGGATCAACAGCACTTCGTGGCCGGGATCGAGCAGCGCCCGCTCGACCACGTCGATGCCGACCCCGCACATTAGCGACAGCGCGACGGCGGTCTCCTCGAATTTACGCTCGCGCGCGTAACCGTGGACCGCGACTTCGCCGAGCCGGCCGGATTGGTGCAGTGCCTCGACCTGGGCCTTGGCGGCCGTGTAGTCGGCCGACGCGTTGCGGACCTCCGAATTGATCACGCCCACGACCTCGTCGAGCACGCCTTCGACCGCCCCATGGGCGCCGGGGTTTTCGGCCGCAAGCCGCGCCCGCACGGCGGACGAGGCCTTCTCCAGCAGAGTCAGGAAATGCTGGCGCGGCAGATCCGGCCGGGCGCCGACCTGGGCGGCCAGCGCGTCGTCGCCGTTGGAGCGTTTCACCAGCATGCGATAGCCGGCGTCGGAGAACCGCGCGCCCCTGTTGCGGGCCACCGAATGCACCACTTGCGTGTCGCCACGCGTCACCAGCACGTCGGTGACGGCTTCGCTCAAGTTGCCGCGCTGAGCGATGGCCTGGAGATGCTGCTGGCTCTTGGTGTTGGCGGTCGCGATCAACTCGGCGTCGTTCAATCGCTCGGAAGTGGTCAGCACCGGCCGCGCCACTTCGATGTCGTCGTCGGCGGCCAGCGTGCGCATCAGATTGCGCGGCGCATTCGCCACGACCGAGAGACGTGTCGCCAGCTTGGCGCGCGCCTTGCCTTCGATCGCCGAGGCCAGCTTGCCGATCACGTCGTCGAACAGGCCGATCTGTTCGTTGTTGTAACGGCTGGCTCCGACCACGAACAGGTCGGTCACCCGCCATAGCGCCTGCATACGCTGATCGGTCGTCCCATAGACGAGAGAGCGTTCCAGTTCGTCGATCAGCGAAGCGACTTGAGTCATAAATGCGCGGTCCCTCGCGGGGCGCCGGTGCGCCAGATCGAATCCGGGAAAAGCCCTATCACATTGCCACCCAAACGATGAAGAAACGATTGCGGCGGAAGCGTCAAACCCCGGTTTAGCCCGGCGGGCCGCCGTCCTCCCGATACCGGCGCCGCGCCTTGCTTCAGGCGGCATCTTCGTCCAGTTTGGGAATCGAACCGGGCCACACGGGCCTGCCAATGATATTGGAATGGGCCTCCCATGAAGACCGCCGCCGCCTTGATCGCCGCCGGGATGCTTCTCACGGTCGCCGGAACCGCAACCGCGCTGGCCGGTCCGCGCAATTTTCTCGGGTTCGAGCGCGACTATCGGTATGACGGCACGACTTGGTGCGCATCGGGCCAGGGGTCGGTGGAGGGGGTGCGCGACTGCGCATTCTTCAGCCTGGAGCAATGCCGCGCAACGGTGAGCGGCGTTGGCGGCATCTGCTATCCGTCACCTTATGCGGCTGCCTATGATGATGGGCCGCGGTACAAGCGCAAGCGCGCCCATCGGCGCCACTACTGATCGCTTATCAGCGATCGTAAAGCGCCGGTCGCATATTTCAAACGCATGCAACGCGGGCCGTTGGATGCCCGGCGGCCCGCGCATCCTGTCTATGTTCGATCGAACGTAGCGCCGTTAGAGCGTTTTCAAGTGAAGTGGAATCCACTTCACGTGAAGAAAACGCGTCTATCTAAACACTTAGAGCGCGTCCGGACGCAAAACCGGTGTCCACTTTTGCTGGACGCGCTCTAGAAGACGGCGAGCAGACGCAACAATGAAATCACGCCGATAATGATGACGATGACCTGCACGATCTGTTTGGCGCGGCCATCGATCGGCAGCATGTTGACCAGATACAGCACGAGGATGACGACCAGAAAGGTGACGAGAGCCGAGATGAGGATCGACATGAGCGGAATTCCTGCTCCTGTGTGAATTGGCGAACGACAAAAACGTTGAGCGAATGCGTGCTGTGTCCCCGACTGCTTACGCAACGCGGACGGAACCATCTGGTTCCCAACGGGAACAAAAGCTTTAGGGTCGGGTATTCGGGGTCTGGCCCGCCGGCATCGCACCCATCCGGGCCTGCACTTCGGCCGGCACCCGATAATCGCGCATGATCTGGCGGGCGTCGCGCAGGCCGCAGGCTTCGCGCTGGATGACGAACTGCCACAGCGCGGTGCCGGCCCGGTCGCGCAACGCGGCGCGTTCGGCGGCGAGGGGGCCTGGAATGCTTCGCGGGCTTTCAGGATGACACGCGCGATCGAATTCGCGCAGTGCCGCCAAAGTCTGCTCCAGCGCGCGGCCAAGCCGGCCGAGCGCCGTGGCCTGCTCCTGCAGGATTTCGAGCTCCAGCGGACCGGCATCCTGCAGGAGCTGAAGGCGCCGGAATGGTGCGGAATGTGAGTTCATGCGGGTAGATTCCGGTCAGGCGGGCAACCCTGGATGGGCGCTTTTGCCCCGTAAGTGCTTCTATTCTGTAAGAAATCTGCAACGGTACGCAGGTCAGCATCGGTCATCGGGTTGATTGTCTGAGGCCCGATCTGGCGGCTCCGCTTTCCTGGTCTGCCCGGACAGAGCGGAGCCGCTTTTTTTTAATGGCCACACCAATATAGGGGCGGGCCGCCCGGGGCAGGAACGGATGGTGCCCATGCGGCGTTATTGCGACGGTTAATGAAATCATAAGAGCTGAAGCTGGCTCGCCACAGTTCGGAGCCGTCATGCGCAGTCCCAACCTTTTGGACAATCCGCCGCCGTCGCCCGTGCCGTCGGTTCGCTGGTCGCGCTTTTTAGAATCCCGATATCTGTCGGTCGGTGGTCTTGCGGCCGGTGGGGTGGCGGCTGTCGTCGGTGCCAGCGTCGCGCTGGCGATGCTGATGCCTTACGTGGTGGCGCCGGATGCAGCGGCCTCTAACGTCAGTGTAGTGGCCGCAAATCCCAGCCCAGCGGCGCCTAAGCCGATCGTAGCGAGCCCCGCCAATAATGGTGTGCAATATGTCGGCGACGTGAAACAGACGGACCGGCCCTGCGAGGAGCAGACTTGGCCGTATATCGCCGCGCATTGCCTCAAGCCCGCTTCTGAACCGAAGCCGGAAACCGCAAAGGTTGCGGTGGATCGATCGGAACTCAAGACGGTACGGGCCGGCCTGCCGTCGCCGGCCGAAACGTCGATGGTGCCGCAGCCTGAACAAAGGGTCGTTGCGGCCCGCGTGCCCGAAATCGCCGCTTCCGCGCCGGCCGCCCGTCCGGCCCGTCAAGCTGCCCGCGACCAGGCTATCCGTGACGACGCCCAACCGAAGCGTTCGCGATCCGCGTCGGCGCGTGCCGGCGAACCCAGGGACATCCGAACTGACATCCGACCCGATGCTCGCGCCGAGGCGCGGCGCGCTTATGCGTCTGACCGTGGCCCGTCGGACCGCAACCCGTCGCCGATGGCGCGGCGCTGGACCGAGGCCGAATACGACGTTCCAGACCGGTTCGGGGGTACCCGCCGGGTGATGGTGATCCGGACGCACTCGATCCATCAAGCCGCCGCATTTAGCGACGAACGTTAAATTGTCCTAGCTCGGAACCAAAACGCGCCTCGCGCGTTTGACGGTATTGCACTGGGGAGACAGCCATGGCCAAAGCTGACGATTTCCGTGCCTTCGCGGTCGAGTGCCGTGAACTGGCGGCTCAGGAAGTGTCGGATAGCGCCCGCCGCGCCAAATTGTTGCGGATGGCGGACTCATGGCAAAGCGTGGCGGCCGACGAAGACCGGATCGCGGCGCTGGTGCACGAAGCCGACTGCTCGTTCGAGGTATCGGGCGCCGAGGCGCCCGCTTTGGCGACGCCTTTGTGGGCGACCCAGGGCGCGGTCCGCCGACCGTTTCATCGCCACTGATCATCGAGTTCTGAATTCGAACGTCCAATTTTATCCGCGGCAAAATCTGTTCGCGACGGCTTATCGCTGCGACGCTATCCAACTTCGCCGGTTGCGCGAACGTGCCCTTCGTCCCCCATCACTCACGGCAACATTCCCATCGCTCGAGGGCAGGATTTTCATGCAACCAATTTCGATGCGGACGATTTCGACCACCTTGCGCCGCGTCGCGCTCGCCGTCGCATTGCTGGGCGTGGCCGGCGCGGGTTCGGCGCACGCCGCCGACGAGCCGGATCTGATCTTCAAGCGCTCGACGGTTTTCAAATGGCTGACGCCGAACGACAAACTCGCGACCTACGGGCTCGACGATCCGGAAGTCGACGGTGTGGCATGCCACTTCACCATACCGGAGCGCGGCGGGGTGAAAGGCTGGATCGGCGTCGCCGAGGAAGTGTCCGACATCTCGCTGGCGTGCCGGCAGATCGGACCGATCAAATTCAAGGCCAAGTTCGAGCAGGGCGAGGACGTATTTCGTCAGCGCCGTTCGCTGTTCTTCAAGAAAATGCAGATCGTGCGCGGCTGCGACGTGAAACGAAACGTGCTAGTCTACATGGTGTATTCCGACCGCATCATCGAAGGCTCGCCGAAGAATTCGACGTCGAGCGTGCCGGTGATGCCATGGGGCGCGACGACCGACGTGCAGAAATGCGCGGATTTTGTTCAGAAGTGATTTAACGCCCTAATCCTTCGCCTCCTGCCGCTCGGCGCGCTGACGCCAGCCGTCGCCCTGCGTCGATGCCGTATCTTGCCGGCCGGTGCCGTCCGGGGCGCCGGTTGATGCGATGTCCTTCTTGGCGTCCGGCTTCGCGGCGTTCCGCATCTCATCATCGCTGTCGTCGGTGATGTACGGGCCTTTCGGGCCGTTGGCCGGCTCGCCGCTTGCGGTATCGTCGCCGACGCTGATCCTTGAATTTGCCACGTATCGCTCCTCTGTCCGGCTCCTGCTCGAAAACCAACGCGCGGCGGCGCCGATGGTTCGCGATTGCAGCCGGGCAGTAATCATTCAGCGCTTGATGCAGCGCCTTGTATGGCCGTTTCCGGGACGCGGCTGCCCCGTATTGCGGTCGAGCGGGAAGCCGCCGGTCAGCTCCTTGATCTGCCCGCCCGGGCAGGTGCCGTCGTCAATCAGCACTTTCTGCCCCGGCGCGATCTCGGTAGGTTCGGTCGGCAGACGCGGCGCGGCCCAAGCCTGACCAGAAAACGCCGGGCCGGCGATCATGACAATGAGCATGAGGGCGAAGAGGCGCATGGCAGTCCCTCCGATTCGTAAGGTCTACGTTGATCGCACGGGCGGGCAGGTCCTGCCAGCACCATGTCGCGCCCTATAACGTGCCTGCAAACGCCTTCGATACGCGCCGTGAATGAATACCATTCCGACAATTCGTGAACGCGCTATTGTACGCCGCCGCGATAGCGCCAATGTTCCCCAACTCATGCACATCGATACATCCCCTTCCGAACCGCGCTTTGTCCGCAGCAGCCTGATGCTGGGCAACCTGGTGACCGGTCTTGCCATCATCGGCCCGACCGCGATGCTCAGCCAACTCGCGGACGGCCTTCAGGTCACCATCCGCGACGCCGGCCTCCTGGTAACGTTCGGGGCGGTGATGCTGTGCTTCGGATCGCCGCTGACCGCGTGGGCGACCAGCCGCATCGAACGCCGTTCGCTGCTCACCGGCGTGCTGCTCGTCATCGCGCTCGGCCACGCGGCTTCGGCGCTGGCGCCGAACTACGGCGCGCTGCTCGCCATACGCTTGGTGATGCTGGCAGCGGCGGCCGTGTTCACGCCGCAGGCGGCCAGCACGGTCGCATTGATCGTACCGGTCCGCGAACGGGCCGCCGCGATTGCCTACGTGTTTCTCGGCTGGTCGCTGGCGATCGCGATCGGCTTGCCGCTGGTGACGTTCGCGGCCGCGCATATCGGCTGGCGCGAGACTTACGCCACGATCGGTGCCATCGCGGCGCTGACCGCGTGGTTGCATTGGGCGCGGTTGCCGGCCGGGCTCACCGGCGCGCCGATCTCGCTCGCCTCGTGGCGCGCCCTGGCCGGCAACCGGCTGATCCTGTTGCTGCTGCTGATCACCGCGCTGCAAACGTCGGGACAGTTCGCCGTCATCACCTATCTCGGGCCGCTGCTGACACGATTGGCCGGTGCGGGTCCGCAGCAGATTGCGACGTTCTTTGCGATCTTCGGCGCGTTCGGCTTCATCGGCAACATCATCGCGACCCGGATTGTCGGCAGCATTGGCGCGCTGCAAACCTCGGCGCTGTTTCTGGTGTCCATGCTGATCGGCGCACTGCTGTGGACGTTCGGGGCGCCGTGGCTGCTGGCGATGGGCGCCGGAATTCTGCTCTGGGGCCTTGGCTTCGCGGCCGTGAACTCGATGCAGCAGGGCAGGCTGGTGGCCGCCGCGCCGGAGCTATCGAGCGTGTCGGTCGCGCTCAATACGTCGGCGCTCTATGTCGGTCAGGCCATAGGCTCGGGCCTTGGCGGCACGCTGTTCGCGCAGGATCTCGCGCCGGTCACCGGCTATGTGGCGATCGGCTTTTTTGTCGTTGCGCTGGCGTTGGTGGGCCTGACGCGGTCTCGCTCATAATTCGGATCGGCAGTTACGTATCGGATCGAACGCGTCGATCCGATACGATGCCGTTTGTTCGGCAGGATACTGCCGCGTCGGTCATTTATAAGGCTTGGTGCCGAGCTTAGCCTTGTTGATGCTGTTGCGCATGCGATGGCTCATCGAAGCGCCGCCGCCGAAATGCCACCAGTTCAGACCGATAATGCGATTGTGCCCGGTCCACGCACCGACGAACTCTTCGAGCTTGCCTTCGGCATCGTCCTGCGGGAATGGCGGATCGCCTTCGCCCCAATAGGCTTGGCCGGTAACGACGATCTCCTTCGGCGTGGCTCCCATCAGCTTGCTCCAGCGGTCCAAACAGAGATCCGCATACTGAGCCGCATTGTCCAGGCTGTAGGCGGACCCGTCGGGACGTTTGAACTGCTTCAACATTTTCTTGTTGGGGAAGTGGTGCCAGTAAACTTGCGGATTGAACATATCCACGAAAGGCAGCGCGGCCGTCATAAGCTCCGGCTCGTGCCAGTCGATCAACGGAAAGGTCGTGACGCCGAAGCTTGCAGACACGCCGGGGCGAACCTGGGTGCAGAAGGTCTTGATTTCGTCCTTGGTCCAATTCGCGTTGTGAACGCCGTGCTCGATATCGGCCCCGTAATCGGCCAGTCCGAATGAGGCCAGTTCCTTCGTCGCGAGCTTTGCGTCGGCAACGGGATCGCTGCCCTGGCACCAGCCCCAGCCGGCAACTTCGATGCCGGCCTGCTTAAGATCGCCGATGAACGTTGCGATGATCTTCTTGGCGCTGGTCGAATACGCGGATTGGCTGTGAATGCGCACCCACGCGTGAGTCATTTGCGCTTCTGTCATCGCTTCGATCGTCAGCGCAGTGGTGCCGTAGCGCGCGATCGTCTCCGGCACTTGATAGATAAATGTTCCGTGTTTTCGAAAAGCCTTCGATGAGCCAACCATGACGTCGTCCCCCATTTACGGCGAGCAACTTAAGGTACGTTGATGGGGTAGGCAATTACCCTAGGTCGCAAAGGCCGGCGACTCCCGGCATCATCTTCAAGCCTGGGTTCGTGGTGATTGGCCGCGTTGCTGACGGTGCGTTGCTGGCGGTGAGGTTAAACGCGGCTGCATGATACCGCGCGCCGCTGATGCCGTGCGTTCACATATCAGTTGAACGGTGGGCTAGCGATAAAGCTCCGGGAATCGGTTATTTGCTCCGCATTCCACCTGTTCCATGGCTTTAAGTGCGCTGCACAATGCTGTTGCTGCATCGCACCATTTCTGCCATAAGGTGTGACCATAGTTTGATAGCGAAGGCACGACATGAGCGGCACGTGGAAGACGAAATACGGAACGCGCCGGGTCCGGCACGATCCGCCGACCCTCGAAGAAGCGATCGCGGCGGCCCGCGGGCTGACCGATGACGTGGAGGAGCAGGTCGATTTCGCGGCTTCCCTGATGGGCCTGCCGCTCGATGAGGTCCGCGCCGAAGTGCTCAAGACCGCGTCGCCGCGCCACAAGCCGGCCGACACCATCGCGTTCACCGGCCGCGCCGGCGCCCAGCGCACCGTCATCGTCGAGCGCAAGCCGACTCGGCGTCTCGCGGCGGCCCGCAGCGCCTAACTAGCGCTTTCGCTCTTTCGAGGATTTTGCCCCCGGTTCAGGCTGAGCCGGGGGCTTTTGCGTTCGATGAACGGCTGTTCCCACTTGGCCGGGAAATGCTTTAGGTTGGCGCCATCGTCAATCTCGGAGAGGCACTATGCCGGAAGTCGTCGTCTACATGGTCGAGGGTCGCTCGGCCGAACAGAAGCGCAACCTGCTCAAGGGCGTTACCCAGGCGTTGGTGGACAATCTTGGGGTTCCGGCCGACGCCGTCACGGTGTCGCTGATGGAAACCCCGAAGCATCTGAAGTCCAAGGGCGGCGTGCCGTTCAGCGAACGCTGATTAAGTCCGGGGTGGGTGCCTTCGGGTGCCCACCTCGAGCAGCCATAAAAAGCTAGTGCCGCGCGCTGCGCGCGTCGCGCTCGGCCTCCAGTTCGTCGTACGCATAGGCGTCGCGAATGTGGGTGTTGAAGAAAATGCCCTTGGAAAACGCGGCGCGAAACGCCGTCACGACATCGTCGGGCACATTGTAATAGGCATACTTTCGTCCGGTCACGAAGCGCACCGTCAGCAGGCGCGTCGCCGGGTCGTAATCGAAGTGCCGGATCACCGAGGATGGCATGCGGTTCAACGCGGCCATGGCCGCCCCGGTTCCGCGTCCTATTTTGCATCGTGGAGGATGATGCCGGTGGTGTAGCGCTCACCGGTGCGCAGCCGGCTGACGCCGTGGCGCAGGTTGACCCGGTAGGTGCCGCGGGTGCCTTGCACCGGCCGCGTATGCACCGCGAAGATCACGGCTTCGCCCTGGCGCATCGACACCACTTCGGCGCGCGACTGCATGCGCGGGCGCTGCTCGGTCAGCACGAATTCGCCACCGGTGAAATCGCGGCCCGGCTCCGACAGCAGCAACACCACCTGCAACGGAAACACATGCTCGCCATACAGATCCTGGTGCAGGCAATTGTAATCGCCGGGGCCGTATTTCAGCAGCAGCGGCGTCGGCCGCGTCTGGCCGGCCGCGTGGCAGCGCGCGAGGAATTCCGCATGCTCGGCCGGATAGCGGATGTCGATGCCCATCGCGGCGTTCCAGCGGTTGGCGACCGGCGCCAGCCGTTCGTACAGCGGCCCGCGCAGCGTCTCGATCAGACCGGGCAACGGATAGGCGTAGTATTGATACTCGCCCTTGCCGAAGCCGTGCCGCGCCATCACCACGCGGCTGCGGAAGCGGGACTCGTCCGGATACAGCGCCGCAAGATCTGCGCATTCGGACGGCGTCAGTAACGGGCCGGTGGCGGCGCAGCCGACCATGTCGAGATCGGCTTTGACGCGGTCCCAGTCGAGCGCCGCGAGACGCGCCGTGACGCCCGGCTGCGGTGAAGCCACCTCCCGTGCAGCTAGTGGCGCGGTGGCAAGTTGCGGCCGTTGCATATCGGTCTCCTGGATAACGGATCAGCCTCGTTCCGGGCGCACCATGGCCACCAGGACGCCCGGTAAGCCACCCGATTGCCATCCAGGTGTCGCGCGCGACGCGGAGGGTTCCATGGCAGAGCAATCCAGGGTAGCGTTCGGCCGATGGGCATCAGGGGAGGGCGTCATGACGGTGTTTCATAAGAGGGAGACATTGCGCACCGGCGATTTCAAGCGGCTGCACACCTCGACCTCGCGCAAGATGCGGCTGACCATCGACACCATCAACGGCGAGCCGCCGAACCCCGGCGGCTTCATTCCGGAATTGCAGGGGTTGGTCGGTGGCGTGGCGCCGCGCGTCACCGGAGGCTTCGCGATCAGCATGACGACCGCGCAATGCATTCCGATCGGCATCATCCGCGGCAAAGCGCCGGGCAACGGCGATCTGACGTTGAATATCGCCTACACGGTGCGCTCCGGGCTCGATGCGTAAGCGTCGCTCGCGCAGCGTGAGGACTGCTTAGCTGGTAGGCGATCACACAACCGCGCGACGCATTGGTTGTAGGGTTTCGTAAGCCCCTCTGTGATTGCGGCCTCGTCGGATTATGCTACCGTCGCTGCGGACAGGATGGCGGACGTGTTCGTTCGCTTCGGGTAGGGGCAATCTCGTGATGATGGGTTTTCCAGGGGCGGCGACGGTCAGCCGTCGGCGCGCGATGCGTAGTATTTTCCGCGTTCTCACGGTGGCCAGCTTCGTGACCGGTTGCGCCGGCTTGGAAACGACGCCGCCGGCCGGGGCGATGCTGGCCGGTCAAGCGCGGCTCAAGCTGACCCGCGTCAGCGGGGGGCTCTATATGGGCGCGCAGGCGAACGTGAGGGTCAACGGCCAGGAGGTCGCAAATCTCTGGAGAGAGAGCTCTACCACGGTCAATCTCTCGCCGGGCGCGAACGTGATCACCGTCGGGGCCTTGTTACATCCGGGCGTATGGACCATCAATCTGAACGCCAAGCCGGGCGCGACCTATGCCATTGAAATCTCCCCGCGCGTCGAAAGCTACGCGCCGGTCCTGATCGCCGGCTTGGCCGGCAGCATGGTCGACGCCGCCGTCAACGAGAATGCCGGTGCGTTTCAAATGCGTCTGGTGCGGTAAGGTTTGCGGTCGAGCGGCGAGTTAAGCCAGCACCACAAAAAAACGGGCGGCCATGTGGGCCGCCCGTTTTGCGTTAAGGCTGTCGACGAACGCTTAGTCGCGGTCGGGACGACGATTCATGTTGGTCAACGACTCGGCGAAACGCTGACGCTGCCGATCGTCGAGGCTGTCGTAGAGCGGCTGCGCCGCGTCGGCGAGCGCCTTGCGGTCGGCGGCGGTCTCGCTCATCGCGGTCGCGTCTTGGCGCATGCGCTCCAGGAAATTGTCCGAGGCGGCGCGGTCGCGGCGGTCGGCAGGTCGCGCATCATCTTTTCGTGCATCACTCGGCCGATCGCCTGGCCGCGCATCGCCGGATTTTACGTCACCTTGCCGCGCTTCGGATTGGCGCGCATCGTCACGCGTCCCGTTCTGCCGGGCGGTGTCGTTGGTGCGGTCGGCGTCGCGCCGCGCGGTACGACGATCGGCGACCTTCTTGGCCATATCGTCCATCGCGCTGGCGAAGCCGGCCCAATGCTTGTCCTGCTCCGGCGTCAGGCGAAGATCGGCCTTGATGCGCGCCGTGCGGGCGGCGAACCGGTCGATGATCTGGTTCGAGGTCAGGTCGTTCCGATCAGCGCGCCGATCCGCGCGGTCGGCGCGCTCCGTACGGTCGGAGCGCTGCGCCAATGCGCTGCCGGACAGTGCGGAGCCGGCTACCAGCGCGGCCGTCAAAGCAGCGAGCGTTTTGTTCATGGTGGTCTCCTTGGAGCGTTTTGGCGGGTTGGGGGGAAGGTGAGAAAATACTTCTTCCCGATCACCAAGTCCCTGCGCCGCCAAACGTTCCGAATTCCCACTGCCTAATGCGAATTCTCGGCGCGCCATTCCCAGGGCGGTTGCGCGGTGCCGGACCAGATGCCCAGGCGTTCGGCCTTCGCGGCATTCTGGTCGTTCGCATAGGTGCCGCCGTAGCGCGCCCAGTTCATCGCGAAGCCGTTGCGCACCAGATAGGCCGACACGCTGGCATTGTCGGCGCGGAAGCAATTGCCGACAAAACGGCCATAGCGGTCGCGCGACATGAAATCGCAGCGGACCGGTTGCGACGCATCGAGAAACCGCGCCAGTGCCTGCTTGGCGGTCGCGCCGCAGCGATATGAGCGGCCGTTGGCGTCCTCGCAGGTCTGCGCCATCTCGGGCGAGTCGATGCCGTTGAAGCGAACGCGCTCGCCGCCGATCTCGATGGTGTCGCCGTCTATGACACGTGCGGCGCCGGTCACGGTTTGGCCGATGGCCGGCTTGTCATGCGTTCGCGGCAGGTAGCGGGAGAAATCGGGTTTGAAATAGGCGAGGCTCGCGATGACGAACATCATCACCAGGATCGGCCATGGGCCGCGGGGGATGCGCAAGATGGGCCGTGGCGGCTGCGATCTCGCCTTCCACCGCGGCTCGAACCGGGTCAGTTCGCTCAAGATCGCGCCTCCGCGGCCCGCCGCGCCGGACGATCCCTGATGCGGACAGTCCGCCGATCTAGGACCCGATCCGTTGGCGTTTGGTTAATGCGGGCGGCGAATGGATCGAAATGCCGGTCTGGCGGTTAGCCAAAACGGCCAAGGTGTTGACGCCAAAAGGTTTAGGTCATGGACGAGCGTGTAAAACGCGGGCAGCCGGCCGACGCCGATCTCGACGGCTTCGTGCGGGTGCGGGGCGCCCGCGAGCACAATCTAAAAAACGTCGACCTGAACATCCCGCGCGACGCGCTGGTAGTGTTCACCGGCGTATCGGGTTCCGGCAAATCCTCGCTGGCGTTCGGCACGCTGTATGCCGAGGCGCAGCGTCGCTATCTCGAATCGGTATCGCCGTATGCAAGGCGGCTGTTTCACCAGATGGCGGTGCCGGAGGTCGACGAGATCGAAGGCCTGCCGCCGGCCGTCGCCTTGCAGCAGCAGCGCGGTTCGCCGACGACACGCTCGTCGGTCGGCAGCGTCACGACGCTGTCGAACCTGCTGCGCATGCTGTATTCGCGCGCCGGAGATTATCCGCGCGGCCAGCCGCTGCTCTATGCAGAGTCGTTTTCTGCCAACACCGCCGAGGGCGCGTGCCCGAAATGCCATGGCGTCGGCCGGGTCTACGATGTTACCGAGCGCTCGATGGTACCGGACCCGTCGCTGACGATACGAGAACGCGCGGTCGCCGCGTGGCCGACCGCATGGCACGGGCAGAACCTGCGCGATATTCTGACCACGCTCGGCTACGACGTGGACGTGCCGTGGCGCGATCTGCCGAAAAAGCAGCGCGACTGGATCCTGTTCACCGACGAACAGCCGAGCGTGCCGGTCTATGCGGGCTACGATCTTGCCGAAACGAAGCGCGCGCTCAAGCGCAAGGAAGAGCCGAGCTATCAGGGCACGTTCACCGGCGCCAAGAAATACGTACTGGAGACCTTCGCCAACACGCAAAGCCCGCTGATGAAAAAGCGGGTCGCGCAGTACATGCTCAGCGCCGTGTGCCCGCTGTGCCACGGCAAACGGCTCAAATGCGAAGCGCTGTCAGTGAAGTTTGCCGGGCTGGACATCGCCGACATCTCGCGGCTGCCGCTCAAACGTCTGGCGCAACTGATCGGTCCTTACGCCGACGGCAAAGCACCGAACGCCGACGCGCAGCATCCCGAAAAGGTCATTGTGGTGCAGCGCATCGCGCAGGATTTGGCGGGGCGGCTGTCGGTGCTGCTCGATCTGGGCCTTGGCTATCTGACGTTGGAGCGCAGCACGCCGACACTGTCGCCCGGCGAATTGCAGCGTCTGCGATTGGCCACGCAGGTGCGCTCCAACCTGTTCGGCGTCGTCTACGTGCTCGACGAGCCGTCCGCCGGGCTGCATCCGGCCGACACCGAGGCGCTGCTGCGCGCGCTGGCGCGGCTGAAGGCGTCGGGCAATTCGCTGTTTGTCGTCGAGCACGAATTGGATGTGATCCGGCAGGCCGACTGGATCGTCGACGTCGGGCCCGGCGCCGGCGAGCGCGGCGGCCATGTGCTGTATAGCGGGCCGCCGGACGGCTTGAAGCGCGTCGAACAGTCCGAGACGCGGCGCCATCTATTTCACGAAGCGCCGCCGGCCAAACGCACGCCGCGTGAGCCGACCGGATGGCTGCGGCTGCGCGGCGTCACCCGCAACAACCTCGACAAGCTCGATGTCGATTTTCCGCTCGGCGTGCTGGCCAGTGTCACCGGCATTTCGGGTTCGGGAAAATCCACGCTCGTGAGCCAGTTTCTGGTCGATGCGGTCGCGGACAAGCTCGGCCACAGCATCGAAAGCGACGACGAGGAAGGCGATCATCTCGATCGCGCGGCGGTCGCGACCTTGGGTGGTGAGATCGCGAGCGGCATGAACGGCGTGAAACGGCTGGTGGTGGTCGACCAGAAGCCGATCGGCCGCACGCCGCGTTCCAACTTGGCGACCTATACCGGCCTGTTCGATCATGTGCGTAAGCTGTTCGCGGCCACCAAAGCGGCGAAGGCGCGGCGCTACGATGCCGGGCGGTTTTCGTTCAATGTCGCCAAAGGACGATGCCCGACCTGCCAGGGCGAGGGCTTTGTCTGCGTCGAGCTGCTGTTCCTGCCCAGCGTCTATGCGCCGTGCCCGACCTGTCACGGCGCGCGCTTCAACGCCAAGACGCTGGAGATCAAGATCCGCGACAGGTCGGTCGCCGACGTACTCGGCATGACGGTCGATGTTGCATTTGAGTTCTTCGCCGACGAGCCGACATTGCGCCGCTCGCTCGAAGTTATCCGCGAGGTCGGCCTCGGTTACATCCGGCTCGGACAGCCGGCGACTGAACTGTCCGGCGGTGAGGCACAGCGCGTCAAGCTCGCGACCGAGTTGCAGCGCGCGCAGCGCGGCGGCACGCTCTATGTGCTGGACGAGCCGACGACAGGGTTGCACCCGTCCGATGTCGAACGGCTCACCGCGCAGCTCCATGGGCTGGTCGAGAGCGGCAACACGGTGATTGTCGTTGAGCACGACATGAGTGTGGTCGCGGCCAGCGACTGGGTGGTCGACATCGGGCCCGGCGCCGGCGATGAAGGCGGGCAGGTGGTGGCGGCCGGCGCGCCGAGCGAGCTAGCGAAGGTGAAGGAGAGCCGCACCGCGAAACATCTGGCCGAGTATGTCGCCTAGATGCCGCGCGAAATGGCAAAAAGGCCGCCGCAACTTTTCCGAGCGCCACCGTTACGTCATCGTCGTTGCGTGATCGACTCGACAACATCACGCGCCGACGCCATGCTCCTGGTAAGCCGAGCCATCACCAAGACTCGCGCTGCTGGGGAGGAATGCGCGTCGTGATGAAATCGCTTGCGCTTGCGCTGCTGATCGCGGCGACGCTCCTGCGAGCGGATAGCGCGCTCGCCGATACCTACCCGTCGCGGATCATCCGCATCATCGTGCCGACCGCGCCCGGCGGATCGACCGACTTGCTGGGCCGGATGGTGGCCAATCACATCAGCACCAAGACCGGCGTGCAGGTCGTGATTGAAAATCGCGCCGGCGCCGGTGGCAATATCGGCATGGACGCGGTCGCAAAGGCCGCTCCGGATGGCTACACGCTGGGTTTCGCCAACACCGGGCTCACGATCAATCCATACCTCTACAAATCGATGCCGTTCGATGCGCGCAAGGACCTCGCGCCGGTCGGCCCTGTCGGCGACGCGCCGCAACTGCTGGTCATCAACGCGGAGCTACCGGCGAAGACGCTTCAGGAGTTCATCGCGCTCGCCAAGGCGGCTCCTGGGCGGTTCAACTATGGCTCGGCGGGCCTCGGCTCGACGGTGCATCTGGCCGGCGACCAGTTTTCGCGCATTGCCGGCCTCGATATGACTCATGTGCCGTATCGCGGCTCGGCGCCCGCGGTGACCGACCTGGTTCGCGGCAGTTTGCAGATGATCTCGATTTCGCTCGGACCGGTCGCCGGCTTCGTGGCATCGGACAAGCTTCGCGTGCTCGCCGCGGCATCCAAGAAGCGCGTTCGATTTCTGCCCGATGTGCCGACCTCGGCGGAAGCCGGATTGCCGGGTTACGAGATGACGACATGGTTCGGTCTGTTTGCGCCGGCTGCCACGCCTCAGGATATCGTTGACCGGCTCAACGCGTATCTGGCCGAGATGCTGGCGGAACCGGCGACGCAGAAGCGTCTGGCAGACAATTCCATCGAGGCGTTGCAGATGTCCGCCGGCGAGTTCGCGCGCTTTCTCCAAGAGGACTCGGCCAAGTGGGAGCGTGTCGTGCGCGACGCCGGCTTGCAGGCCCAGTAGTCCACATTCAATTCGGGGATACGTATGAAACTTTGTCGCTTCGACGACTATCGCATTGGCATTGCGGACGGGCAGGATGTGTACGACGTCACCGAATTCGTACGCGCGGCGGTGCGCATCGACATCCTGCGGCCGCATTATGACTTGGCGCTGCTGGCCCTGCCGCATCTGCGCAAGCTGTCGCAAGCGGACATGCGGAACTTTCCGCGAAAGCCGCTCGGCGCCGTCAAACTGCTGAGTCCGATCCTGGCGCCCGGCAAGATCATCGCGGCGCCGACCAATTACCGCGCCCATGTGGCCGAGATGGACGCCGACACCACCCTGAATTCGCGCCGTCCACCGACGGATATTGAAACCGCCGGGCTGTTTCTCAAGGCGAACACGTCGCTCGTCGGCCCATCGCAGGGCATGGAGCGACGGTTTCCAGCGCGCCGTACCGACTACGAGGTCGAGCTGGTCGCCGTCATCGGCCGGGAAGGCAGCCGTATCGACGCGGCCGCGGCGTTACAATTCATCGCCGGCTATAGCATTGGATTGGATATGACGACGCGTGGTCCGGAGGACCGCAGCTTTCGCAAATCCAGCGACAGCTATAGCGTTCTTGGGCCCTGGATGGTCACTAGCGACGAAATTTCAGATCCGGATAGTTTGCAGATGAGCCTGCATCAAAACGGCGTTCTGAAACAGCAGACATCGACCGCCGATATGGTCAAGGACATCGCCGCCTTGGTGGTTTATGCGTCCAGCTTTTTCACGCTGTACCCTGGGGATCTTTTGTACACCGGAACACCGTCCGGTGTCGGACCGATCGAAGCGGGCGACACCTTGCGCGCGGACATCGACGGGATCGGCGCGATGGATATCCTGGTGCGGGACTAGCGGGCGAGCCGTTGACCTGCGCCGGCTGGTAGCCCGCATGGAGCGCAGCGGAACGTTGTGCCGGTTTCTTCCGGCCCTTTGTTTTGTTGGCCATGGTGACTCAGATCTGGGGTCTCGCGAACACCCGCACGCGTTCAGATATCGCCCGTGCTACATCACCGCCGCACGCAGCGTCGGCGACGCATCGATGGCCTGTTGCACCTGTTTCAGCATCGCGTCGGCGTTGGGATGAAGCTGGGCTTTTCTGGTGTTGATCGGCCCCCAATGCTTGCGGATGTTGCGCAGTCCGACGGCGGCGAATTCCGCCGCGAAGGCCGGGCATTCCTTCGACAGGCGCTGAAATTCCTTTCCGGGTCCGCTGCCGAAGTTCGCGAGATTGGCGGCCGAACACGTGACGGGGCCCTGTTTGAACACATCCAGGAAGCCCGATGGATTGGCCGCGTAATTTGTGAACAGCACCGGCATCAGGGGGCTTGCGCTACGGGCGTTGAAGCTGGTCTGGAACAGCCCGGCCTCGGCGGTTTCCGCCGTGGTGTTGGACGCGGTAGTGTCGCGGCCGACGCAATGCCGGCCGGAGCTCTCGCGCATTCCGAGTCCCATCATCAGTACGAACAGATGACGCAGCGTGTCGGGTCCGGAGACACTGTTGTTCATGCCGGCAGCGCTGAATACGTTACCGTACCAAGCCAGCGCGTCCTTGTTACTGTTCCCGGTGTCGGCCTTCGCCATTTCGGTCGCGGCTGCGTCTCCGGCGCCGAGCTTGCAAAGCACCCGGGCGAACACCAGCGCCATGCCCTTGGTGTAGCCGATGGGCGCGACCCCGCGATCGGGCCAGTTGTGCTGCGCAATGGCGGCGTTGGCGGCGATCTGGGTAATCGGATCGAGTGCCGTACCGACCGCCGGAGCGGCCGCCACCGTGGCCGCCAGCGTGGCCGCGGGTTTGGCTTTGGCTTTTTTTGCCTTTGCTTTGGGCGCTGTCTTTGAAGCCGTTTTTGACGCCGTCTTCGATTTGGCTTTTGCCCCGCTCATCGTTCTCTCCCCCGAGAATCGCATCCGCGCAGCGTGCAACGTTCGCCGTGTCACGTGATGCGGATTGTTATTGCAACCTATCATTGCATCTGTGACACTTCGGGGCAACCTAGGCGAGGTGCGGCATGACGAACCATTCGATGTCAGACGCGTCCGGCCAGACCTTGTTCGACAGCCGGCGCCTGACGCCGCCTGGCGAATACACGGGCAAAATCGAAGGGCCCGCCGTCGATGCGGGCGGTACGTTGTATGTCGTGAACTTCAAGACAGACGGCACGATCGGCCAGGTGAAGCCCGGCACAACAAAGTCCGAACCGTTCGCCAAACTTCCGGCCGGGAGTATCGGCAATGGCATCCGGTTCGATCGAGAAGGCCGGATGTATGTCGCCGATTTCAAAAAGCACAATGTGTTCGTGTTTGAAGCCGGTCAAACGGTGCCACAGGTCTATTTTCATTCGGACAAGTTCAACCAGCCGAACGATCTGGCGATGGCGGCTGACGGCACGCTGTACGCAAGCGATCCGAATTTCACAAAAAAGACCGGCCAGATCTGGCGCATCGCGCGCGGACCCGATGGCAAAGGGCATGGCGAGGTGTTGCAAAGCGCGCGGCCCAGCATGGGCACGACCAACGGCATCGATCTGAGCCCTGATGGAACAAAGCTGTATGTCAGCGAATCCGTGACGCGCGAAGTCTGGGCCTACCGGATCGACGATGGCAAACTGACCGAGCCGGTCATGCTGCGAAAATTCGACAAGTTCGAACTCGATGGCTTGCGCACCGATGTTGACGGCAACATCTTCGTGACGCGGCCGGGCGCCGGCAGTGTGGCGATGCTCACCGCGGGCGGCGTTCCGGTGCGCGATATTCCGACCAAGGGCAAATCGCCCAGCAATCTGACGTTTGGCGGCCCCGACGGGCGGACTGTTTTCGTCACGCAGGTCGATGGACGATTCATCGAGTCGTTTCGCGTCGAACGTCCGGGGCGCGAGCCCTGCCTGCAATTGGGCGGCGCGTTCTGCTAGGCCAGCAAAACGCGCGCAAACCCAACGGCGGGTTTCCTGGGCCGCCTACATTCCATCGCGCTTCATCCTGCCGGCTCCGGGTGCTAGGCTCCTCACGAAATGGGGACGCCGCCATGAAGACGATTCTCGTTCCGACCGAAGACCACGACTCGATGCCGGCGGCGCTGGAAGCCGCGCGGCTGATGGCCGGCATCTTTGACAGCTACGTCGAAGGTGTCGCGGTACGACCGGCCGCCGAAATTTACGTGACGGTGGAGCCGGTCAGCGGGCTCGCGATGTCCAGCGGCTATGACACCGACACCGCCCAGCAGGTCGGTGCGCAGTTCGAGGCGTTCTGGCAGGGCCATAATGTGGCGCGCGGCGACGCGGATTCGGCCGGCGTCTCGTGGAACTGGCCGAAACCCGAAGCCGTCGACGACGCCTATATCGGCAGCCGGGGCCGGGTGTTCGATCTGATCGTGCTCGGGCGGCCCGGCTCGAAGCCGCAGAACCCGCGCATGCCGCCGCTGGAGGCCGCGCTGTTCGAAAGCGGCCGGCCGGTGCTGATCGTGCCGCGGACGCCGCCGACCAACCTGACGCGCCATGCGCTGATTGCCTGGAACGGCAGCCCCGAGCAGGCGCACACCAATGCGTTCGCGCTGCCGGTGCTGCGGCTCGCCGAACAGGTCACGGTGCTGACCGTGGAAGGCAACGTGTCGGGCGGGCCGCCGGGCGAGGAGGCGGCGAAACATCTGCGCCGCCACGGCGTCAAGGCCAGCGCCATCACCGTGAAGCCCGGCGAGCGCACCCCCGGCGAGGTCATTCTCGAACAGGCGGCGTCGCTCGGCTGCGACCTGCTGGTGAAGAGCGCCTACACGCAGAGCCGTCTGCGCCAGATGATTTTCGGCGGCGCGACGCGGCACATTCTGGCAAATGCTACATTGCCGGTCTTGATGGCGCACTGATAAGGCTTAGAGCGCGTCCAGCAAAGTGGACACCGGTTTTGCGTTCGGACGCGCTCTAAATCTATAGAAAGACGCGTTTTCTTCACGTGAAGTGGATTCCACTTCACTTGAAAACGCTCTAGCGCCAAGCAGGATCGAACCATTGTCGAACGTCTCCGAGCCCACCGCCACCGCCAGCGTCCCGCCTCTCGGCGGCAAGCCGCCGACCTTCCTGACCGTGTTCCCGTCGATCATGCTGCCGATGTTCTTGGCGGTGGTCGACCAGACCATCATCGCGACCGCGCTGCCGGCGATCGTTGCCACCACCGGGCAGGTCGAGCGCGCGTCGTGGATCGTGGTGTCGTACCTGATCGCGGCCACCATCGCGGCGCCGCTCTATGGCCGGCTCGGCGATGCGTTCGGCCGCCGCCGCATGATGTTCGGCGCGCTGGCGCTGTTCATCGTGGCATCGGCATTATGCGCGGCGGCCCCGACCCTCGAACTGTTGACCTTCGCGCGCGTGCTGCAGGGCTTCGGCGGCGGCGGCCTGATGACGCTGTCGCAGGCGCTGGTCGGCGAGACCATTCCGCCGCGCGAGCGGGCGCGCTATCAGGGCTATCTGGCGGCGGTCGCGGTCAGCGCCAACACCTTCGGCCCGGTGGCCGGCGGCTATCTGACCGAGCATTTCGGCTGGCAGTCGATCTTCCTGATCAACGTGCCGATCGGGATCGGCGCGTTTCTGCTGACGTTCCGGCTGCCGCAGCCGACCGTGGAACGGCTGCCCTGGAAGGCCGATCCCGGCGGGCTCGTGCTGTTCACGATCTTCGTCGCGACCACGCTGCTCGCGCTGGAGCAGGTCCAGCACGTGCATCTCGACAGCCTGCCGATCGGCGGCGTCCTGTTCGCGGCCGGCCTGATCTCGCTCGGCCTGCTGATCCGGCAGGAGAACCGCACGGAGTCGCCGCTCATTCCGCTCAAGCTGCTGCGCCAGCCGGAGATCTGGCACAGCGACGCGCTGGCGGCGTGCCATGGCGCGGCTCTGGTTTCGTTCATCACGTTTCTGCCGGTCTATCTGCAAGTGGTGCGCGGTACCTCGCCGTCCGAGACCGGCCTGCTGCTGGTGCCGCTGACCGTCGGCATCGGCACCGGCTCGCTGATCACCGGCCGACTGGTCAGCCGCACCGGTCTCACGACGCTGTTTCCGGCCGTCGGCCTCGTGGTGGTGACGCTCAGCCTAGTGGGTCTGGCGCTGTTCGCCGGCGCGATGGGCACGCCGGCGCTGGCCGTCCTGCTGCTGGTGATCGGTACCTTCATGGGCACCGTGATGGGCGTGGTGCAGGTCAGCGTGCAGAGCGCCGCGGGTCCCCAGCGCCTCGGCGAGGCCGCGGCCTCCGTGCAGTTCTCGCGCTCGATCGGGGCGGCGTTCGGCACCGCATTGGTGGCGACGCTGTTGTTCGGCTTCCTGACCATCAAGAATCCGGAAGCCGCGCGCGTCTTCGGCGCGATGGTGCAGCACGCCGGACAAGCCGGCGTGCCGATGCCGGTCGCCAACTCCGCGATCCAGGCCGACATCCGCGAGGCATTTCGCGCCGCCTTCGGGCTGATCGCGCTGTTCACCACCGCCGGATTTTTCCTGGCGCTGACCAATCCGCTGCGACGGATTTAGGCGCGGGCTGAGGCCCGCTTAGGCTTGAGATACTTTCCGTCGGCTTCGTGAACCGCATCGGTATCAGCCGCGTCAAACCCGTAGGACGCCCTTCCCAGACGGTCTTCAAACCATCGGGGTCAGCTTGGACGCCCTTTGGAAGCAATCGCTCGCTAAGCGACGACGGAGGCCGATATGACTGTTCAATTCAAAACACCCAAGACCCGCGTCGAACGGGGCTTGGCGCAAGCACCCCGCACCTACAGCGGCGAATCCACCGTCGCCACGGTTTGGCTGATGATGTATGTGCTCGTCATCGGCGTGGCCGTTGTGCTGCCGATGCTTTCAAAAGGCATCGAAGTCGCTGCTCGATAACGCCTCGCGTTTTACGACCGAGGGCGGCTGAACCTGTTACACGCCTGCGGAGCATGACATTTTGCATTTGCGATCGAATGTAGAACGTTTTTGCTAAAAATGGTGAAAATTGAGGTTTCAAGAAAATAGTTCTAAGCTTAAAAGAAGCGGCAGGCGCAAGCTGACTTCACCCGGTCTTGTCTGCGTAAGGACAGCAGAGAGTGGAAAATCGCGGAACCAGGAGGATTTTGCGCTCAGTCGAATGCGGAGATTTCTCTTTTGGTCGCTGACACACCGCGCGCAGAACACGCTTCAGCAGGGTCTGAACGGTCGGCGCCTTGCAACCCATTCCTAGCGCTTCAGGTTGTCGGACTTTCGGTGTCGTTCGCGGCAGATGTCGGCGCAACAACTCCCTTTGTCTTCCGCGATGTCTCTTTTGATCTCGCCAGCGGCGAGACCGTAGCGCTACTTGGACGCTCGGGTGCCGGCAAGACGACGCTGCTCAACACGATTGCCGGTTTTATCCATCCGGCCGGCGGCCGCGTTCGGTTTTGTCAGCAAGGCAACAACGACCATCCGGGCTTCGCTTATGTCTTCCAGGAAGATCGTCTGCTGCCGTGGCGAACGGCGGAGGGCAATGTACGACTGGCCCTTGAACGGCTCAAGACGCCGCGCGCGGAACAACACAAAAAGGCGATGGCGGCACTTGATCGCGTCGGTCTCTCCGATGCCGCGAACCGCTATCCCTGGCAGCTTTCCGGTGGAATGCGATCGCGGGTTGCGCTGGCCCGGGCGCTGGCCCTGGAAGCGTCGATCCTTCTGCTCGACGAGCCGTTCAGCAAGCTTGATCCTTCCACGCGCGCCGACATGCACGATCTGCTGACATCTCTGCAACGTGATTTTGGATTCGCGGCGCTGCTGGTGACGCATGACGTGACCGAGGCCGTTCGGCTTGCCGATCGCGCGGTCATCATCAATTCCGAAGGTCCTGGAACGATGCGGGATCTGAAAATCGATCGCGATAATCCGCAGATGGCGGATCAACTTCTCAGGAGTTTCGAGCACATGACATCAAACGAGGCGAGGGATCTTCCTCAACACCTTCCTGCTGCCGACAAGGCTGTTTCGTCGTCCTCCTCGATCAGCCGCCGCGCCGCGCTCGGCCTTGGCCTTTCGGCTGCGACCGGGATTCTGGGCAGCCGCCGCGCGTTTTCCCAGGATGCAACGGCGCCGCTGCGCATCGGATATTGGGCGACAGGCATCCAACTGGCCCTGATCGAACTGATTCAGGAGAAGAAGCTCTTCGAGAAATACGGCCTGAAATACGAGCTGATCCGTTTTGCCGATGTGAACGGTAACACGCTGGCCTTGGCCACCGATCGTATCGATGTCGCGTTCAGCGTCAGCGGTGCCGGCGCCCTTGAACTTGCGGCGACGAAGCGGCCGATCAAGATCATTCTGGCCACGCAGGCGGCCGATGGCCGGCTGGTGACCAAGAATCCGGAGATCAAGCAGATCACCGATCTGAAGGGCAAGATGATCGGCATGGCGCCGGCCGGCAGCGCCGGCGCGGCCTATACCAAGTCGTTCCTCTCGCGCAACTATTCCCTTGAGCCAAGCGGCTATCGTAGCGCTGGCGGCGGCGAAGCGCGTCTGGTTCAACTGCTCGTTCAGGGCGAAGTCGATGCCGCCTTGCTGCGCGAAGTGACCTTCGTGCAAATGGGACAGCGGCTCGGGCTGCGCTCGCTCGCAGATCAGCGGGTCGAATGGGAACGGATCGCCGGCAAGGATGCGGTGCCGCCGCTCGGTGTCGGCGTCGTCCAGGACAGAATTCTGGCGACCCGTCGTCAGGAGGCCGTTGCCTTCACGGCCGCCATCATGGATGGCATCCGCACCGGCGCCGCTGACTCTGCACTGGTGTCCGATCTGATGGCGCGCACGTTGAAGCTGCCACCCGAAGAGGCGAAAGCCTATGCGGACACCTGGTCGATCAGCTTCCACGGCAAGTTCGAAGATGCGGATGTGGCCAGCATGGACGCGGCGCAAAAACTCTTTGTGCTGGAAGGCAGCCTCAAGGTGCCGGCCGAAAAATCGTCGTTCGACCAAAGCGTCTATCGGGACGCTGTCAAACTGCTATCGCGCCCCGGCTGATACATGAACTATCGCGTCTGGGGCTGGCTGTTTTTTCCGCTGCTGTTGTTTTGCATCTGGCAGGTCGGTGCATGGCGGGCCGATCCGCTTCTGCTGCCGAGCCCGGTGTCGACGCTGCATGCGCTG
>JAQGJU010000031.1 GCA_028290465.1 Xanthobacteraceae bacterium
GAGAACCGCGCCTCGAAGGTGATCGCCGAAAATATCCGCACGCGCCTCGCAACGTATTTCGTAGCCGGGACGTAAGGGCAGTACTTCACCTCTCCCCGCGTGCGGGGAGAGGTCGACTTGCGAGCGCATGCGAGCAAGTCGGGTGAGGGGGCGCCTCGTATTATCTCAGCGCCCCCTCACCCGGCTCGCACACGCAGCCAAGTTCACGCAGGCTGCGTAAACTTGCCTGCGATGCTCGCCACCCTCTCCCCGCACGCGGGGCGAGGGTATGCAGCGTCCGGCGCAGTCTCTGAACCTTAATCTGACAACCATGGCCCAAGGCTGGGCATGACGAGTTGAAGCTCCATGGTCGCCGTCAAAACCTCCGACATCGATGCCTTCGTGGCCCGACCCAATCCGGCGCAGCCGGTGATCCTATTATTCGGGCCCGACGCCGGACTGGTACGCGAGCGCGCCGAAGCGCTGATCGCCAGCGCGGTTGACGACATCAAAGACCCGTTCGCCCTGGCGCGGCTCGAGTCCGAAGACCTGTCGGAAAATCCCTCGCGTCTGGTCGAAGAGGCCAACACCATTCCGCTGTTCGGCGGCCGCCGCGCCGTGTGGGTGCGGGCCGGCGGTCGCAATATCGCGCCCGCCGTCGAAGCGTTGCTGGGCGCGACCTCGCCGGACTGCCGGGTGGTGATCGAGGCCGGCGACCTGAAAAAAAACGCGCCGCTGCGCACCTTGTGCGAGCGCGCCAAGAACGCCGCCGCGCTGGCCTGTTATGCGGACGGCGAGCGCGACGTGGCGCGGCTGATCGATCAGGAAGTGCGCGATGCGGGTCTTTCGATCGCCGACGACGCCCGTACCGCGCTGGTCGCGATCCTGGGCGGCGACCGGCAATCCACGCGCAGCGAGCTACGCAAACTTTTGTTGTACGCCCACGGCCAGTCGCGCATCGAACTCGACGACATCAGCGCCGTGGTGGCCGACGCGGCCGCGTTGGGCCTCGACGGCGTGATCGACGCAGCGTTTGCCGGCAAGCCCAGCGAACTCGAAACCCAGTTTGCGCGAGCCCGCAACAGCGGCACCGCGGCCGGCACCATCCTGCTGGCGGCGCAGCGCCAGGTGGCGCTGCTGCACAAGACGATGCTCAATGTCGATCAGGGCCGCAGTCCGTCGCAGGCCGTGGAATCGATGATGCCGCCGGTGCATTTCCGCCGCAAGACCGCGGTCGAAGCCGCGCTGCGGGTGTGGACTTCAAGGCGGCTCGACAGGGTGATGCAGGATCTCGGGGCGGCGACGTTGGAGTCGCGGCGGCAACCGTCGCTGGCCGATGCGATCGCGCAGCGCGCGTTGTTGTCGATCGCCGTGAATGCCAGACGGCGGGAGTGAGCCGACTTTTCGGCGGCACTGACTTCACCGCCTCATCCTGAGGAGCGCGCTTCTTCGCGCGCGTCTCGAAGGATGGGCGGCCACATGGTTCGAGACGGCGGACTTCGTCCGCCTCCTCACCATGAGGCCGGGAGGGGCAGCACCTCAGACAATGAGCTGTCGGCGGATTGCCTGTCAGTCTGGTGGAAAATTTGCTCGGTCTCTATCCTCACCCTGAGGAGCCGCGCAACGCGCGGCGTCTCGAAGGGCGAGGCCGATGGGTGCTTGGCTGTACATGCTGAAATGCGCCGACGGTTCTTACTATACCGGAACGACGCGGGCAGATCTCGATAAGCGTGTCGCCGAGCATCAGGCCGGAACTTTCGACGGCTATACGTCGACCCGATCGCCCGTCGTCTTGGTTTATTCTGAATTCTTTGATCGCATCACTGATGCTATCGCCGCCGAGCGGCAGATTAAGGGCTGGTCGCGCGCCAAGAAAGAAGCCTTGATTCGCGGCGACTATGCAGGTCTTCAGTCTGCTTCGCGCCGACGTCGGCCGTTTAAATGAATCTAGTCTGCCGCATCGAGACGCCATGCTTTGCGCGCGTCCTCAGGGTGCTGCCTCTGTCGGCCTCATGGTGAGGAGCGCACCCCTTGGTGCGCGTCTCGAACCATGTGGCCGCCACCATCCTTCGAGACGCGCTCTTGCAGAGCGCTCCTCAGGATGAGGCGGGTTGGATTTTTGAGACCGATTTGATTCAGCGAAGCGTCAGCTCCGCTCCAGCCGCCGCAGCACTTCATCGAGCTGCTCGACCTCGGTGTAGCGGATCGTCAACGCGCCGGCATCGCCGCGATGCTCGATGCTCACCTGCAGTCCGAGCGCGTCGGACAGGCGCTTTTCCAGCGACACGATATCGGCGGTCTTGCCCGGCTTCGGCGCTTTCTTGGCGCGCGCCTGCGCGGCGCCGTCCTTGCGGGCCATCTCCTCGACCTGACGTACATTGAGGCCGCGGCTGACAATGTCCTCGGCGAGTTCGAGCGCGTTCGGCTGCCCGATCAGCGCGCGCGCATGGCCGGCCGAAAGTTTGCCGGACCGGATATAGGCCTTCACCGGATCCGACAGCTTGAGCAGCCGCAGCATGTTGGTGACATGGCTGCGGCTCTTGCCGACGACGCGCGCGATGTCGTCATGGCCGTGGCCGAATTCCTCGCCCAGCGCCTCGTAGCCCATCGCCTCTTCGATCGGATTGAGATCGCTGCGCTGAACGTTTTCGATGATCGCGAGTTCGAGCGCTTCGGCGTCATTGACGTCGAGCAGCACGATCGGCACGTCGTGCAGGCCGGCGCGCTGCGCCGCGCGCCAACGACGTTCGCCGGCGATGATCTCGAAAGCGTCATTGGAGCCGCGCACCGGCCGCACCACGATCGGCTGGATGATGCCGCGCTCGCGGATCGAGTTCGTCAGGTCGACGAGTTCTTCGTCGCTGAAGGTCCGGCGCGGATTGCGCGGATTGGCGCGGATGTATTCGATCGGCACGCGGCGCTGCGCGCGCGCGTTGCCGCGTTCGCTGGCATTGGTCTCGGTACCGACATCGCCCATCAGGGCGGCCAGTCCCCGGCCTAGTCGCGATGATCGCGCCGCATCGTCCGCCATCGCCGCGTCTCCAGAACCTGTCGCCACGCCAAACTCCACTTAACCAACCAACACCACGCCGCGAAAGCGCTCATCTAGTTTGGGCATGATCTTGTCCGAAAACCGGCTTCCACTTTTCGGTATCATGCCCCGCAGACTTAGCCCGCGCGCAGTTCCTTCTCGCGCTGGATCACTTCGGTCGCGAGCCGCAGATAGGCTTCGCTGCCGACGCATTTCAAATCATAGACCAGCACCGGCTTGCCGTAGGACGGCGCCTCGGACACGCGCACATTGCGCGGAATGATGGTGTCGTAGACCTTGCGGCCCATGAATTCGCGCACGTCGGCCACCACCTGGCCGGACAGGTTGTTGCGCGCGTCGTACATGGTCAGCACGATGCCGTGAATGGTCAGTTCGGGATTGAGCGTCTCGCGGACCTGCTCGACGGTCTTGAGCAATTGCGACAGGCCTTCGAGCGCGAAAAACTCGCACTGCAGCGGCACCAGGATCGCGTTGGCGGCCGCCATCGCATTGACGGTCAGCAGGTTCAGCGACGGCGGGCAATCGACCAGTACATAGGTGTAGGCGTTGCCGGGCGCCGCGTTGGTGTTGAGCGCCGCGAACGCGTTGCGCAGCCGATAGGCGCGGTCGCGCTCCTGGCCGATCTCCAGTTCGACACCCGACAGATCGAGCGTCGAGGGCGCGATGTCGAGGCGCGGCACGGCGGTCGGCAGAATCGCGCTGCGCAGCGGTGCCTCGCCGATCAGCACGTCATAGGTCGAATAGCGCCGGTTGCGGCGGTCGATGCCGAGGCCGGTCGAGGCGTTGCCCTGCGGATCGAGGTCGACGATCAGCACGCGCTCGCCGATCGCGGCCAGCGCGGTGCCGAGATTGATCGCCGTCGTGGTCTTGCCGACGCCGCCCTTCTGGTTGGCGATGGCCAACACGCGGGCCAAGGTCCCGGGCACGATCCCCGGCGCCTCGTCGGACGGACCGACCTTGGGCGCCAGCGGAATCACGGTCGCGGTCGCCTGAGAAGCTTCGGGCACATCCGCTCCCAGGGCGGAATTCTTGATGTCGGTCATTGGCTTAGCCGATCTTTCGCAGACCTAGCGGCTGCAGATAGTGGTGGCGGCCCGTCAGCCGCCCGCCGTTTGCCGCGTCGCAGACTGGACGTGGACGATGCGGGCCTGAGAGTCCGTAAGGCTTGGCACGAGAGAAGACTGGATATTCCAATATTTAGAGGCTTCGGTCAATTCGACCTCAACATCTTGTCCCTTTGGAAACACCGCCTGCGCTCCCGCCAGCAGCAGCGGTGCCGACAAGTCTAGCAGGTTCTTCAGTGACGCCAGGGCCCGGGCGGTGACGGCATCCACAGGAGCCGGTGGTCTTTCCACAAACTTCTCAGCGCGCACGCAATGGACCTGCGCCGAAGCCCCGGTGAGACGCTGAGCCTCGCGCAGGAATGCGGCCTTTTTCGCATTGCTTTCGACCAGATGGACCGTGGTGCCGGGCACGTCGGCCAGCGCGCAGGCCAGCACTAGGCCGGGAAAGCCGCCGCCGGCGCCGAGATCGACGATGGTCTTTGCCGGTTTCTTGGCCTGCGACAGCAGCGGCAGCAATTGAAGCGAGTCGGCGATGTGCCGGGTCCAGATCACCGGCACGGTCGAGGGCGCGATCAGATGCGTGGTGCGCTGCCATTGCAGCAGCAACTCGACAAAGCGGTCGAGCCGCGCCGCGATCTCGTCCGACACCGGCGTCAGGGCCAGCGCCTCGGCGCGATCGGCCGCGATGGTGGCGGCCTCGCTTTTCGGCGCGACCGACGTAATGCCGTGCGGCCGCGCGGTGCGGCCGTCGGGCCGGCGCATCAGGTTGGTGGGACGGCGGTCTCGACCGATCATGCAGTGCCGCCACTTCGTTTGGTTTCGGTTTCAGCGTGGGACTTGGTGCGCCGCCGGCCGCGCACATAGGCTACCAGCAATGTCAGCGCGGCCGGCGTCATGCCGTCGAGGCGGCCGGCCTGGCCGATGGTGCGCGGACGCAGCGCGATGAGCTTGGCGCGCGCTTCGTTGGAAAGTCCCTTGACGGTCGCGTAGTCGAGATCGTCCGGCAGAACCAGGCTTTCATCGCGCCGAAACGCTGCAACGTCGGCAGTCTGCCGCGACAGATAGACGTGATACTTGGCGTCGATTTCCAACTGCTCGGCGATCGGCGGCGCCAGTTCGGCGAACGCCGGCCAGACCCGCGTGAGTTCAGCCAAGCCGATATCCGGGAACGACAGCAGTTCGAACGCGGTGCGGCGCTGGCCATCGTGGTTCATGGCGAGGCCATGCTTGCCGGCCTCGTTCGGCGTCAGCGACACCGACTCGGCCAATGCACGAGCCGCGGTCAGCGCCGCCTGCTTGGCTTCGAACAGATCGCGCCGCTGCGCGCCGACGCAGCCCAGCGCAACGCCCCGCGCGGTCAGGCGCTGGTCGGCATTGTCGGCGCGCAGGGTCAGCCGGTATTCGGCGCGCGACGTGAACATCCGATACGGCTCGGTGACGCCGCGCGTCACTAGGTCGTCGATCATCACGCCGAGATAACCCTCGGCGCGGTCGAACACGATTTCGTCGCCGCCGCCGGCCTGAGCCGCGGCGTTCAGCCCGGCCACAAGTCCCTGTGCCGCAGCCTCTTCATAGCCGGTGGTGCCGTTGATCTGGCCGGCCAGGAACAGGCCGCGCAGCCGCTTGGTTTCCAGCGTCGCCTTCAGCTCGCGCGGATCGACATGGTCGTATTCGATCGCATAGCCGGGCCGCACCATCCGGGCGTTTTCCAGCCCTGGAATGGTGGCGATCAGCGCCTTCTGGACCTCCTCGGGCAGCGAGGTCGAAATGCCGTTCGGGTACACGGTGGTGTCGGCGAGCCCTTCCGGCTCCAGGAAAATCTGGTGGCCGTCGCGCTCGCCGAAACGGACGATCTTGTCCTCGATCGACGGGCAATAGCGCGGCCCCCGGCTCTGGATCTGGCCGGAATACATCGGCGAGCGATGCACATTGGCCCGGATCACATCATGGGTGGCCGGCACGGTGCGGGTGATGCCGCACTGGATCTGCGGGTTGGTGATGGCCCTGGTCAGCATCGAAAAGGGTTCAGGCGGCGAGTCGCCGTCCTGCATCTCCAGGCTGGCCCAGTCGATGGTGCTGCCGTCGAGCCTGGGCGGCGTGCCGGTCTTCAGCCGGGCCAGCACAAAGCCATGGCGCTCCAGGGTATCGGATAGGCCAATGGCCGGGGCCTCGCCGACCCGGCCCGCCGGAATCTGGGTCTCGCCGAGATGAATCAGGCCGCGCAGGAAGGTGCCGGTCGTGATCACGACCGCCCCGGTCGCGATCCGGCGGCCGTCCTTCAAGCGCAGTCCGGTAATCCGGCCGTCGGTCACATCCAGATCGTCGGCCTCGCCCTCGATCACCGTCAGGTTCGCCGTTGCGACGATCGCCGCCTGCATGGCCCGCGCATAGAGCTTGCGGTCGGCCTGCGCCCGAGGGCCGCGCACCGCCGGACCCTTGCGGCGGTTCAGCACCTTGAACTGGATGCCGCCCTGATCGGCGACCCGGCCCATCAGGCCGTCCAGCGCGTCGATCTCGCGGACCAGATGGCCCTTGCCGAGACCGCCGATCGCCGGATTGCAGGACATTGCCCCGATGGTCGAAAATTGATGCGTTATCAGCGCGGTAGACGCGCCCATGCGGGCCGCGGCGGCGGCCGCTTCGCAGCCGGCGTGGCCGCCACCAATAACGATGACGTCGTAGCGCGTGTTCATGATGAGAGCCTCGGCCGATATGTAGCGGACCGCGATGACCGGGTCAAAATAAACAAAGAAATCGGCGCTTTTGAATCAGGATTCACGGTTCATTGGTTTGGAAAGGTGTTTAGGTAGTGCGCTTCACGTGAAACACCTCGTTAACTATACCGGCCGAGTCCATGTTTCACGTGAAACATCGGCCCCCTCCGCTCATCCCCGCGAAAGCGGGGATCCAGTTTCCCTTCGAGTCCGCGAGATCTGGATTCCCGCGTTCGCGGGAATGAACGGAGTATTGATCCACCATGCCCTCTAAAATACCTCTGGGGCTCAATGTTTCACGTGAAACATTCTATTTACCAATGCAGAAGTCCCTGAAAATGACGTCCAGGATATCCTCCACGTCGACCCGCCCGGTTAGACGGCCGAGGGCCAGCGCTCCCCGGCGTAGTTCTTCCGCCACGATATCTTCTCGGCCGCTGGCCCCCTCCGCCAGTGCCCTAGTCAGCGCATCAACGGTATCTTCCAGACCTCGCCGGTGCCGCTCGCGGGTAACGATCCCGGCTTCGCCGGAGGCGAAATAGCGTTTGGCGAATGCCCCTAGAGCAGCCACCAGCGCATCCATTCCGGTGCCGACGGTCGCCGAAATCGCAAAATCGGCCGTTGATTGGGGATCACCCGCCACGTCGATCTTGTTACGGACGGTCCAGACCGACTTATCCCCGTAATCATCCCTATCCACAGGGACATCTGACGTCAGCCAGAGGATAAGATCGGCCCCGGCGGCGCGCGCCCGCGCCCGGCGGACGCCCTCCTGCTCGATGATGTCCTGGCTCTCGCGGATGCCGGCCGTATCCAGCAGCGTCACCGGATAGCCGCCCAGATCGAGATGCACCTCGATGACGTCCCGCGTGGTGCCGGCGATCGGTGACACGATGGCGACGTCACGCTTCGCTAAGCGGTTGATCAAAGTGGACTTTCCGGCATTCGGCGGGCCGGCAATGGCCACCGTAAGGCCATCGCGGAGCCGCTCGCTCCTACCAGAACCTACCAAAGCGGCCGCGATCTCATCCCGCAATTCGCCGGCGATGCGCATGGCCGGCCCGATCAGGTCTTCAGGCACGTCCGCCTCGTCGGAAAAGTCGATCCGGGCCTCGACCAGCGCCAGCGCCTGGATCAGCCGGCCCCGCCAAGTCTCGGCGCGATGGCCAAGCAGACCTTTCATCTGGCGGAACGCCTGCTGGCGCTGGGCTTCGGTTTCGGCGCCGATCAGATCGGCCAGGCCTTCGACCGCCGTCAGGTCCAGCCGGCCGGACTCGAAGGCCCGCCGGGTGAACTCGCCCGGCTCCGCCATCCGCAGGCCATCCAACTGACCGAGCACCCGCAACACACCAGCCACCACGGCGTGACCGCCATGAAGCTGCAGTTCGACGGTGTCTTCGCCGGTCTCGCTGTTCGGCCCCGGAAACCACAGCGCCAGCGCCTCGTCGATGATGTCACCGGTGGCCGGGTCCTTGATCCGGGCGAGCGCGGCGCGGCGCGGCTCCGGCACTCGGCCAATGACCGACCTGAGCGCGGGACCGGCCTGCGGCCCTGAAATCCGCACCACCGCGATCGCGGCTGGCGGGCGCCCCGACGACAGGGCAAAAATAGTGTCGCGCGCATCACCCATAATTTCGGACCGTTAGCTGGCGGCTGCGTTATTCTTGGAGCCGCACCATCGAGCATCGGAGCCCAGATGTCAGCACCCGAGTCCGCGCCTCCGCCGATGGCTGAAAATCGCCTGGCGCAGGAAACCAGCCCTTACCTGTTGCAGCACAAGGATAATCCGGTCGACTGGTGGCCGTGGGGGCCGCACGCTTTGGCGCAAGCGCAGGCCAGCGACCGGCCGATCCTGCTGTCGGTCGGCTACGCGGCCTGCCACTGGTGCCACGTCATGGCGCATGAAAGCTTCGAAGATCCGAACACGGCCGCGGTGATGAACGAGCTGTTCGTCAACATCAAG
>JAQGJU010000036.1 GCA_028290465.1 Xanthobacteraceae bacterium
ATCCGCGACATGATGTTCGGCAACCGCCGGCATTTTCGCGAATTGCTGACCCGATCCGAGGAAGGCATCTCGTCCAACATTTTGGCCGATCGTCTGAAGACGCTGCTCGACCAGGGCATCATCACCAAGGCCGACGACCCGACCCACAAGCAGAAGGGCATCTACAGCCTAACCGAACAGGGTATCGAACTGCTGCCGGTGCTGGCTCAGATGTCGGTGTGGGGGCTGAAGTATCTGCCGGTCACCGAGGAACTCGGCATCCGCGCGCAATTGCTGCAAGACGGCGGACCGAAGCTGTGGGACCAATTCATGGACGAGTTGCGCGAAACGCATCTCGGTCCATCGGCGCGCAAGAAGAAAAAGCCCACCGGCCCATCGGTCGGCGCCCGGATGCAGGCGGCCTATGAGAAAGTGGTGGCGGCGCGGAAGAAGGGATGAATGCGTCACCCTTCCCGCTTCATCTTCTCGCGGCGCGCGATTTCGGCTTCCGAAGGGTTCGGCAGTTCGAACGATCCTATCTTGATCGCGCCGTCCGGACGATAGACACTCATGATGACGCCGGTGGTCGAGACCTTGGTTTCGGTCAGCTTCAGCGCGTCCGGCTTTGCGCCCTTGCCGAACAGGCGTTTTCCCGGACCGAGAACCAGCGGGAACGTCAACAGCCGAAACTCGTCGACGAGATCGTGCGCCAGCAGTGTCTGCAACAATACGCTGCTGCCTTGGGTCAGCAGCATCGGTCCATCCTGCTTCTTCAGCTTGGCGATCTCGGCCGCGACGTCGCCGCGCAAGGCGACGGAATTCTTCCAGGTCAGCGGCGCCGTCGAGGTCGTCGCGACGTATTTAGTCACGCGGTTGAACGACTCCCCGATCGGATCGTCGGCCGGCACATAAGGCCAGTGCGCGGCGAAGATGTCATAGGTGTTGCGGCCGAGCAGCAGATCGAACGGGCTGGTAAACATCCCGCCCATGAACTCCCCCATCGGCTCGTCCCAATAATTGACCGTCCATCCGCCCTGGGTGAAGCCGCCCGTGGGATCTTCCGGCGGACCGCCCGGCGCCTGCATGACTCCGTCCAAACTCACGAAAGCGGCGGCGATAATTTTTCTCATGTTGGCTCCCATAACGTCTGGCGCATTTCATACGCGAAGCGCGTTCGGCACAGGGTGGGTGTCCGCTATGCCGAACGCGCTCGCTTTTTGTGCCTTCAGCCCAGGCTGACCAGCGTCTTGAACCCGCCATAGATCATGCGCTTGCCGTCGAACGGCATCGATTGCGGGCTCATCATCTTGGCGAGCCGCGGGTCCTTCATCACCTTGGCGACGACGCGGTCGCGATGCGCGCGCGACTTGTAGGAGACGAACGAGAAGATCACGGTCTCGTTCGGCTTGAGCTTCACGGCCTGCGGGAACGACGTCCACTTGCCGGGCTTGACGTCGTCGGCGACGAATTCCTCATAATTGAGCGCGCCATGCTCGCGCCACACCTTGCCGGCCAAGCGGGCCATTTTTTTGTACTCAGCCAAAGCCTTTTTCGGCACCGGCACGACAAATCCGTCGACGTATTTCATGACAATTCCTCCTGAGTTAGTTGAAATTTCTATGTTAGAGCTGAAGCGCTACGCTTGGTCGTAGGCCTGCTGCATCGTCTTGATGTCGAGCTTTACCATGGTCATGACGACCTTCATCACCTGGTCGAATTTGCGCGCATCCTTCATCAGGTCACGCAATACGGTCGGCACTATCTGCCAGGACAGGCCGTATTTGTCGGTGAGCCAGCCGCATTGCACCGGCTTGCCGCCATCGGCGGTGAGCTTGTTCCACACCGTGTCGATCTCTTCCTGGGTGTCGCAGTTCACCATGAACGACACCGCCTCGGAAAACTTGAAAATCGGGCCGCCGTTCAATCCCATGAACTCCTGACCGTTCAGCATCGCCGTCGCGGTCAGCACCGTGCCCTTCGGCAACTGCATGCCTTCGCCGTAATAGGTGACAGACCCCATCTTCGAGTTCGGAAAAATCGAGACGTAGTACTTCATAGCCTCTTCGGCTTGGGTATCGAACCACAGGCACGGGCTGATGTTCTGCATGACTGTTACTCCTCTCATACGTTTTATTGTTAGGCGTGCTTATTGTTGCGCGACCAGCGTTTCCAGCCGCTCCAGGCTCTGCGTCCACCCGGCTTCCATGCCGGCCAGCATCTGCGGTGCGATCGGCGCGAGACCGACAGCGCGGGCGTCGACGGTCAGTCGGGTCTTGCCGCCGAGATCCTCGAACGTGACGGTGGTCAGCGATTCAAGCAGCGGATTTCCGTCATGGTCCTGCGCGGTCGCCATGAACACCAAGCGCTTGCCGGCGACAACTTCCCGGAACGTGCCGACGAACGGATACACGGTGCCGTCGGGGCCGGTCATGTCGATCCGCATCGCGCCGCCCGGCCGCACGTCCATCTCGCACACCGGATTGGTGAAGCCGTGCGGGCCCCACCACTTGGCCATGTGCTTCGGATCGGTCCACATCCGGAACACCAAATCCGGCGGCGCATCGAACACACGATTCATCACGACATCGCGGGTCGCGGTCGGCTTGGTGGCTGGCGCCGTCATGCCGCATTCCCCCGCAGCGCCGGTTTCTCGGCGAGGACCTTGAGCTTGCCCAGGCCCTCTTCGAACATGTTGCCGCACATTTTTTCGCAATCGACGAAGGTGCTGAACAGCTTGGCCATATAAGGTTGCTGGCCGCGCATCGCCCAGGTGAAATCGGTGCCGCCACCGTTCGGGACCAGGATGAATTCGACGTCGTTCAGTGCCTTCATCGGCGCGTACATGTGCAGCTTCATCTGCAGGCGCGACGGCACGCTCGCCCCGACGATTTCCAGCTTGCCACTGCCGACTTCGCGGTTGCCGCTCCATTCATAGACCGAGCCGGGACCGGAGGCCGCGCCGCTATGGGTGCGCTTCATGTTCGGGTCCTTTTCGAACGGCGACCAGGCGTGATGTTCTTTGAGGTCGACAATCAGCGGCCAGATCTGATCCGGCGTTGCTTGAATGTGTTTGGTGCGCGAATAGCCGAACGCATCCGGCTTGGTGGCCGCATAGATCAGAACGCCAGCGATCGCGAGTGCGATGACGACGGCAACAATGGCGATGATGCTCATGGTCTTTCTCCCAAATTAAGGTTCAGTTTGATTCGGCCCGACAATGTGATGCGACGTCACCGCCGCAGCGGAATGAGCGCGCGCAGTTTTGGGTCGCGCAGCCAGAGCCCGCCCCAGGCCATCAGGCCGAGATAGACTCCGAACAGCAGATGCGAGAACAACGGGCTTTCGACCCGCAGATGCGTGGCGATGGCGCCGCCGAGATAACCGGTCAGCAGGATGGCGCCGAGTATTGACGTGCGCGGTATGGCATAGAGGGCCGTACATATCAGCGTGAGAATTCCCAGAGTCCGGGCCAGATCCGCGGTCGGCGGATAGCCAAGCTGCGCCATGGTCTGCGTGACGATATCGAGCGGAAGCAGCTTGATGGCGCCGTCGAAGATCAGGAACAGGATCAGGATGCCGCTGATGATATGGCCGGCCCATAGTGCCGCACGAGATACCGGCGCGGTTTGATCGAGAGTGGTCATGAGTTCTTGCTCCGAATGGCGCACGACGTATCTTGTGTCACGCCTTGGCCAAATATTCATCGAGCCGATCGAAGGTGCCGGCAAAGCCCTGCTGCATCGAATCGAACATGCCTTCGAAGCACTTGCGCTCGGCTTGCGTCGCATTCAGCGGTCCGCCGCGCAGCGTCAGCGTGGTCTTGCCGCCCTCCTCGGTCAGGGTCATTGTATTGTGGACTTCCAGCGGGAAATCCGCCGCGATCCCGCCGAACGGCGCGCGGGTCACGCCGCCTTCCGGGTCGGAAAACGAATTGATCCACTGCAACTGCTGCGGCGCCACGATGTCGCCGTAGACGAAGCGGCCATACATCTCGTGGCCCGGCTGAAACGCCATCGCATAGTGGAATATGCCGCCCGGCCGGAAATCCAGCTTGATCACCCGGATGGTGCAGCCTTTCGGTCCCCACCACTGCGCGAGGTGTTCGGCCTCAGTCCAGGCCTTCCACACCAGATCGCGCGGCGCATTGAAGGTGCGCGAGATGGTGAATTGCTTTTCGATATCGGTGGCGGGGGCGCTCGCGGTGGCGGTCGCGGTCATGTGACGTCTCCTGGCGTTGATGCGATGCGATTGAAAAGCTGGGATTGCATTCGATGAGGGCTCTGATCAACCCTGCTGGGCAGGCAACGGATGCGCGAAACTCCATGCATGACCAAAGGGATCGAGCACCTGCGCGTATCGCGCACCCCAGAATGCGTCCCATGGCGGCATCGTCACTCTGGCACCTGCATCGGCCGCGCGTTTGACCGCGTCGTCGCAGTTCGACACTTCGAGATGCAACGTGACCGAAGAACCGCCCAGCGCCTTGGGCGGCGCTAGATTGTTGTTGCCATGCTCGGAGGCATATTCGGGGAAATGGTCCATCAGAAAAATCTGCGCGCCATTGACGATCATTTGCGCGTGCAGCAGGCGCTTGCCGTCATTAGCCGGCATCCGCATCACCTCGGTGGCGCCGAGCGCCTTGGTGTAGAACGCGATCGCGGCCGCCGCGTCGTCGAGCACGAGATGCGCAACGACGCCCTGTGTTTGATCAGCCATGTCAAAACTCCCTTGGTCCTGAATTTACATCGATCACATGACGCCTTATCCGGCGTGGCCAGATATTCATTCCATCGTGCGCAGCAGTTCGGCCAGACGGTCCATCGTCTCAGCGGCACCGGTCTCGACACCCCTACTGAGGTGCCGGTCGCGATCCTCGGCCGAGGCGTAGAGCGAACGGCTCGTCATCGTGGTGCGGCCGTCCTGCTCGACGAAGCTCAACGTCACCAGCGCCTCGCCGCTGGCGAAGCCTTCGGTCACATAACCTTCGGTGAACACCAGCCGCCCGGGCGGCACGATCTCGCGATAGGCGCCCTGCATGGCGTGGTCGACGCCATCGGAGTCGCGCATGACAAAGCGCCACTTGCCGCCGACGCGCAGATCGATCTCGCAGACCGGCAGCGTGGACGCATTGCAGCCGTACCAGCGAACGACATGTTCGGGTCGCGTCCACGCCTCGAAAACCAGCGCGCGCGGCGCGTCGAAAGCGCGGGTCATGACGATTTCGCGGTCCGATGGCAGCGTCAGCTTCAGACCGAAATCACTTCTTGCGTCCACGCTTGTTCTCCGTGGCTTGAAGTTCGTGCAGGTAATCCTCGAGCCGGTCGAGCCGCGCCTCCCACATCCGGCGATACTCCTCGAGCCAGTCGTCGACCTCCCTGAGCGCATTGACCTCGATGCGGCACGGCCGCCACTGCGCCTCTCGGCCGCGCGCGATCAGGCCGGCCGTTTCCAGCACCTTGAGATGCTTGGAGATCGCCGGGCCGCTCATTTTGAACGGCTTGGCCAGATCGGTGACCGTGGTTTCGCCGAGCGCAAGCCGCGCCAGAATGGCGCGCCGCGTCGGGTCGGCCAGGGCAGCAAATTTATGACTTAGCGGGTCGGCAGCCATTCGTGTTTAGCCATCTAGTTAAATAACCTAATGGTTAAATACAGAACCAGACCCCGCCCCGTCAAGCGGACGGATGGAAAAAAATGGTGGGGTTGTTATCGGCAGGCGGCACGCGCTCGCCTGCTCGTCCCGTCACCTGAGTGCGTAGGGCGGACTAGGCGAAGCCGCAATCCGCCAATCATGTTTCGGAACGGCGGATTACGCTGCGCTAATCCGCCCTACGGACTGTCATTCAAATACGTGGAGTTCGTATCAACAGCGCTTGCGCGTGCGGTCAGTCAGGGCGCGACGAAGACGCCATGGCCGACGACGACGCGTCGAGCGAGGGCCGCAGTTCGGGCTTCGGCGGTTCGGTACGCGCCGCCAGCGGCGGACGCAGCGAACGCGGCTTGCCCGCGCGGGGCTCGGCCGGTGCATCGCCTTCCGCCGTTTGGGCCGGTGTATTCGATGCCATCATTTCGCGCCGGCTGCTGCGCTTCGTGAATTCGCAGTAGGCGAAGCCCATGCCGGACAAGGAGCCGCGGAAGGTCTCCTGGCTGGTCTTGTTGAGATTGAAGCAGGGCTCGAAGAACAGGCCGCGCACCGAGGCGCAGACCGCCTCACCCTTCACCTTGAGCGTGCCCGACGGCAGCCTCACATAGCGCTGCGGACCCTTGCCCTGGAACTGCACCGTACCGGCCACCGAGCCGTCGGAGTAGATCCGGCCGGAGCCCTGCGTGCCCTCGAAGCAATTAAAGGCAAACAGCTTGCCGACCACGAAGCTGCGCGCTTCGGTGGGCTTCATCTCTTCAGCTTGGGCCGGCAGGATCCCGCAGATGCCCACCAACACGACTGCAATACGCTGCAACATGTCGCACTCCACTCTCCGGCAGACCTTAACCTCATTTCTTTACCAAGGCCTTACCATAGATGCTACCCCGAGCCGGTCGTAAGTCAGTGCGGCGACGATTGAGGCGTTCAGCAAAGCCTGCCCTGACATACGGGCTCTAACTGTTTAGAAAAGAACGTCTTTACGGGGAACCGAGGCAGCCGGGTCGCTCACTCGCGGCCGCTGTAGACTTATGACGGCCAAGCGTCGACGGAACTCGACAGGGTGATTTGCAGATAGTTCCGAGGCGCGGACTGGCTCGTGACGACCGGAACGGAGTGCCACGAACCTGGGTGGCACGTAAAGGCGACCATCCGGTTATGCTTCGGTCGCACCGAGACGTCCCCCCACCGCAGCCACGACTTTTTCTTACGGTGCAGGACGAGATCGCCGCCGATCATCTCATTGTCGTCTCCGTCGCACAAATAAATCAGCATGGAAATCAGCCGGCGGCGGTGGTCCAGGTGAGGTACGCGGAAATAACCGACATGAGCCTGATGAATATCGGTGCGCACCCAAAGCTGGTGTGGGGCCAGTTTAACGTCCTCAATGTTGCGACGCTCCTTGTTCGCTCGCGTTTCCTGGTAGGAGACGAATTCAGCTCTATCGATATCGATCGTGCATTGGCCGGAATTGAACACGTCGTGGAACTGCGCCAGACAGTAGCTCATGAACGCTTGGCAATGCGTCGCATCAAATAGAGCGCGCCAGGCTGAGTTCGTATCGACAAGCGCGTCATACTCCGGGTCTCCCCAATAGCAGGAATACCCCGTGGGGCCGATGCGAGGCGGGCATACGGGAAATGATCGGCAAAGTTCGCCGTACACATCGTCCGCAATAAAACCCTCGACAAGGACGTGATCGAAAGGTCTTTTGGCCACAGGGGCGATATCGAGATTAAGAACATCGGACGGCGCCACGCGTGAGAGCATCATTTCGTTCCTCCGCTCAAACTGGATGCCGGAAGCCTTTGACAGTTGCCGGCCTCTTAAGTCTTCGTGCCAGCGCTGCATGGCACACGGCAACTCACAAACTAGACCACGCAGCTTATCGCGCATCAAGGCAGCCAAGCCACCGCCGTGGACGAGCCTATCGGCTGACGCGTGTGTACAACTGTTCGTAACCGTGAACGCTTTGCTCCAGGGTAAACATCGTTTTGGCGCGCCGGGCGTTGTGCGCCCCCATGGCGGCTCGCCCCAGCGGATCATGAGCGAGGGCCAGAATCGCGTCTCCCAATTCTTGCGGGTTTTTCCGCTGGACCAGTATGCCGCCGGTCCCGTGTTCGATGAGCTCGGGAATACCGCCGACGCGGGTTGCTATCACGGGTAAGCCGGCCGCCATCGCCTCGAGAATGCTGTTGGGAAGACCTTCCTCATGCGAAGGCAGCACGTGAATGTCACTGGCTGCAAGGAGACGCGGTATATCCTCAAAATACCCTAGGAAGGTCACGTTGTCCGCTATTTTCAGTTCACGCGCCAACCTCAGCAGAGTGGCCTGGTTGCCATCGATATCGCGACCTGCGCAAAGCAACCGCCAGTTTGCCGGCAGCCTCGTCGCATAATCGGAGAGTGCTGTGATGAGATCGATATGGCCCTTGTAGGGAAATAGATTGGCCACGACGGTCAGAACAAGTTGGCCGTACTGCAAGCCGAGTAGCCTTCGTGCTTCTAACTTCTGAGCATCGGTCGAAGCGTAGTCGCTGGCATCGATTCCGTTATAGAGCAGCGTAATCTTTTTGGCCGGAACCCCCTCCCCAACAAGATCTCTCCATATCGCCAGGGTATTGCAGGCCACGGAATCAACACGCCGATGCAATAGACGGCGCTCGGCAATTTTCAAATATAGCAATCTGCTTTGATAAAAGTTCAGGCTGACACGGCTCATGATCAATTTGCGCCCGGGAAGGAGCGAAGCAGCAAGCCCGCCGATCAAATATGCGCTCGGAAGAAAGCAATGCACGATATAGATTTCATTCGTGTGCAGGTACCGCGCCAGCGTCAACACTCTTCGACCAACAAAAGCCGACGTGGATGCGATCTCAACGAGTCGCCTGATGGGCGCGATTTTTACAAGTTCCGTCAGCAGCCTGGACTTGAGACGCTTAGGAAATTCTCTCCATTTGAGACGCTTAGGTAATTCTCTCCATCGCACGCCATCGGATCGCAATACGCCAGCAGCCGCGACACCGACCTGGATATCATTGTCCGTCGAGTAAGGCTGGATTAGCCGTATGCCCGCGGATTGAAGTTTGCTCGCCAATTCTCCGGAGGCGTACAAAGTGTAGACCTGCAATTCGAAACGGTCCCTGTCGATCCGCGGAACATTTCGGGCAATGTCCATTTCGACGCCGCCGACGCCAAGGGTAGGGACAACAATCAACACACGCTTCGGAGATCGAGTAATCGGCGGGGCGGGAATCGTGTTCATACCGGCATTCGGAGACTCTAGAACTTGCTCCCATGGCGTCGACGGCCGAGGAACATATTCTCATGTCAGGCCGAGCGACATTTTATCTGACAAACCAGCTTATCTGACAAACCAGCGTTTGGCAGCCCGCAAAGGAGCGGTTATTTTCCACGACGAACTGTTTTCGAAGGCCGCACTGCGCGCGCGCCAATACTCTACGCGGGCGCGCAAATACCCCGCCTCAGAACGGAAAACCACCGCCTGCTGTTCAAAATACCGCGACATGGCTCGGGATGTCTGCAATTCATCGTAAGCCGTCATGGCGACGGGAACCGCGGATTTCTTGATATAGCCGGCCACTCTCTCGATCAATTTATCGCGAAGGCTTTGGTATTCCGGCGAATTGGCCGAAGGCGTATCGATGTCTGCTCGTCCCAACAGATGACTGTCGCAGAGCGGAATGGTCTTCATAAGACCGGAAAGTCCAGCGAACCGGGTGGATTCCAACTCGGGTTGCAGAAATATGACCGGCGTGCCGTAGGCAAGGCACGGGAGAGCACAGTGAAGGCGTGTGGTGATAACGAGATGGGCCGTCTGATATTGCGTCAGAAGCTGACCTGCCGCGGCAAGACAATCTCCTGGTTCCAAAGCTCGCTCCATTGAATGGTGCGTAACGATCACAGGCCTGGCTGTGATCTTCGATAGCCGAGAAGCGGTTTCCTGCGGCACATCGCAAAGGACGATCGCATCGCCGCGCGCAAGCGATTCATCTCGCTCTAGCGCCAACGTCAGGCACCCCGAAAAATAGGCCTGGATACCGAGGTCTTCGAGAAGCTTCAATGTTGCGAGATCGCGAGCACCGACGGGAGAAAAGCGTTTGAACTGGTGCCTGACAGCTTCAACGTTGCGAAGCGCGTCGGCAAATGAATCTGGGCTTCCGCCCAACGCTAAATTTGTCTGCTGCGATATATGCAGAGAAATCAGAAGCGGATTTACGTTCTCATGAAAGAACATATTTCTGGATGCATAACCAAACCAACCATTGCAGATGAGCTTGGTGGGCCTTCGAGGCCGAAAATCGCACAATTGATCGCGATCGGCCAAGGCATCGACGCGTGGCAGAAATTGCCTCGCAGCGATGACCTGGATGTAGTCGCCGATATTTCTCGTTCGGCAGGAAAGCAGGGCAAATTCGCAATCCGCTTGCGTCATTGCGGAACTTCCGATGGAGCGGCGTCACAATATGCGCGATTTTTC
>JAQGJU010000050.1 GCA_028290465.1 Xanthobacteraceae bacterium
GGCCGCGCGGCGCGGGCCGCGCGCAGCTCCGCCGCGGTCTTGGGCGGCGCGGGCTTCGGCCGCTCCGACCGCACGAAAGGCGCCGGCGGCGGCAGCGCGCGATTGGCCTGAGACGAAGCCGAACCACCACCGGATGCGGCGGGATTTGACCCGGCCCGGGGGATAGCAGCCTGCGGAGGCGCGGCCGGTGACGGCGCGGCTTTTGAGGGGCCGGCTTGCGGCAGGCCTGTCTGAGGCGGGCTCGACGGAGGCGTCTGAACGGTCGAGGACGGGCTCGCGACCGGACCGCGCGGCCCGAGCATCGGCGCGGGTCGGGTCATGCCAGGTGAAAATGGTGCGGGCGACGACGGCGCAGCCGAAGCCGGCCGGCCCGGGACGGGCGGCGCGGCACTCTGGCCGGCAAGCGCACGGGCGAAGGGATTGGGCGAACCCGGCGGCGGGATTTTGGGCCGGCCGGGCGGCGTATGCGCATTGGGCGGCGCGGGCCGACGCGGACCCCCTCCATTTCCGCCGGGCGGTGGGTTATGCGACATCGGCGCGCTGTTCCCGCTTCACGTCAGACATCGCGGCATCGTCTTGACGCCCGCCCGGCCCGGCATCAACGGACCGATTTCGGCGCACGAACCGAGGGTATGAAACTTTCACGGCCAAATATGGCGAAAGACCGGATTAAAGCATTTCCAGGCAAGGCAAAATCCGGAAAGACCGAATCTACTTTTGCCGAACGCGCTTTCGAATTCCAGCGATTTTAGTCGACGGCGCGCCGGAATACCAACGACGCATTGGTGCCACCAAATCCGAAAGAATTCGACAACACCACGTCCACGGTCCGCTTCTTGGCCTCGTTGGGCACCAGATCCATGGCGGTTTCGACCGACGGATTGTCGAGATTGAGCGTCGGCGGCACGATGCCGTCCCGCATCGCCAGGATGCTGAAGATCGCCTCGACCGCGCCGGCGGCCCCAAGCAGATGTCCGATCGACGATTTGGTCGACGACATCGAGATGCGGCCGGCGGCGTTGCCGACCAGACGCTGCACCGCGCCCAGTTCCAACTCGTCGCCGAGCGGCGTCGAGGTGCCGTGGGCGTTGATGTAATCGATCTCGTTCACCGAGATGCCGGCCCGCTTGACGGCCGCCGTCATGCAGCGGAACGCGCCATCGCCGTCCGGGGCCGGAGCGGTGATGTGATAGGCGTCGCCCGACAGGCCATAGCCGATCAGCTCGGCGTAGATCTTCGCGCCGCGCGCCTTGGCGTGCTCGTATTCCTCGAGCACCACGACGCCGGCGCCCTCGCCCATCACGAAGCCGTCGCGATCCTTATCGTAGGGCCGCGACGCCTTGGTCGGCGTATCATTGAAGGCGGTCGACAGCGCGCGGCAGGCCGCGAAGCCCGCCAACGAGATGCGGCTGACCGGCGACTCGGTGCCGCCCGCCACCACCACGTCGGCATCGCCGAGCGCGATCAGCCGGCCGGCATCGCCGATGGCGTGCGAACCGGTCGAACAGGCGGTGACCACCGCATGGTTCGGGCCCTTGAGCTGGTGCGCGATCGACACATAACCGGACGCCAGATTGATCAGCCGGCCCGGAATGAAGAACGGCGACACCCGGCGCGGGCCCTTTTCGTGGAGCACGATCGAGGTCTCGGCGATGCCGCTGAGACCGCCGATGCCGGAGCCGATCATTACGCCGGTGGCGATCTGATCCTCGTGGGTCTTCGGATGCCAGCCGGCATCGTTCAGCGCCTGGGTGGCCGCGCCCATCGCATAAATGATGAAGTCGTCGACCTTGCGCTGCTCCTTCGGCTCCATCCACTGATCGGGATTGAAGGTGCCGTCAGAACCGTCGCCGCGCGGGATCACGCAGGCGATCTTGCAAGGAAGGTCCGATACGTCGAACGTCGTGATCGCTTGCGCGCCGCTGTCGCCCTTGATCAGGCGCTGCCACGTCGCTTCGACGCCGCTGGCGAGCGGCGTCACCATACCTAAACCCGTGACGACGACACGTCTCATGATAGTTTCTCTCGGCATCCACGCGCCCTATCGGGCGACATGCAACCCCCTGCACCATCCGCCGGTCGACACCGTGAAAAAGACGGCGGCGAAACCGATGGCGGACGAAACGACGGCACCCCACTATCGCGGAACGCCACCGTCACAAAGCTCCCGTCACGAAAGCTGCGCGACCACGCGCACCAGTCGCGCGTGGCCGTCCGATCGACTGACACCGACGAGGGTCAGCTCTTGGCGTTTTTTTCGAGGAATTTCACGGCGTCGCCCACGGTGAGAATGGTCTCGGCCGCGTCGTCCGGAATCTCGCAGCCGAACTCTTCTTCGAATGCCATGACGAGCTCGACGGTGTCGAGGCTGTCGGCACCGAGATCGTCGATGAAGCTCGCGCCCTCGACCACCTTATCGGGCTCGACGCCCAGGTGCTCCACGACGATCTTCTTCACCCGCTCGCCAATGTCACTCATCGTTTAAACCTCGTGCGTTTCAGATTGGGTCGGGTCGACGAAGCGACCTTGGACCATCGCGGTACGGCCTCGTCGTGGTAGACGTCGGCGGGGAACGATCCGGTCGTGGGCAGACCGCGCGACGTCGCCACGCTGCCCTGTGGATGCCCCCTGCCAGACCGAAGGTTCGGGTATCATACTTCAAATCCGTTGACCAGCATACCACTCCGGACCGTCCCGGAGGTTCCGAAGGCTCCCCAGCTTACACCATCACCATGCCGCCATTAACGTGCAGCGTCTGCCCGGTGACGTAGGAGGCCTCGCCGGAGGCCAGATACACCACCGCAGCCGCCACTTCGGCCGGGGTTCCGAGCCGTCCCATCGGGATACGCCCCAGAATCGTCTCGCGCTGCTTGTCGTTGAGCGCTTCCGTCATCGCGGTCTCGATCATGCCGGGCGCAATGCAGTTCACCGTGACGCCGCGCGTCGCGACTTCCTGGGCTAAGGCCTTGGTCATGCCGGCCATCCCGGCCTTGGCGGCCGCGTAATTGGCCTGGCCGGGGTTGCCGGTGGTGCCGACCACCGAGGTAATCGAAATCACCCTTCCGTGGCGGCGCTTCATCATGCCGCGCATCGCCGCGCGGGTCAGCCGGAACCCGGCCGTCAGATCGATCGCCAGCACCTCGTCCCATTCCTCGTCGCGCATCCGCACAAAGATGTTGTCGCGGTTGATGCCGGCATTGTTGACCAGGATATCGAGTTGGCCCATCGCGGCCTCGGCCTTGCCGACCAGGGCGTCGACCTCGGCCTTGTCGCCGAGATTGCACGCCAGCACATGGGTGCGCTCCTTGAGATCCGCGGCGAGTGCGTCCAGCTTTTCCTGGCGCGTGCCGGACACCGCCACGGTCGCGCCCCGCGCGTGCAGCGCGCGCGCGACCGCCTCGCCGATGCCGCCGGTGGCGCCGGTCACGAGTGCGGTCTTGCCGGTGAGATCGAACATTCTGCCTCCTTCAGCCGCGCGCGGCTTTAAACGCGGCGATGTCGTCCGGCGTGCCGATCGCTGTGCCGGTCGCGCCTTCGGCAATACGCTTGACGAGGCCGCTGAGCACCTTGCCGGCGCCCACCTCATAGAATGTCGTCACGCCGGCGCCCGCCATGGCGGCCACGCATTCGCGCCAGCGCACCGTGCCGGTGACCTGCTCGACCAACCGCTTGACGATCTCGGCCGGATCGGAGATCGGCCGCGCCAGCACATTGGCGACCAGCGGCACCACGGGCGCCTTCACGTCGACCTGCGCCAGGGCCAGCGCCATCGCGTCGGCGGCCGGCTGCATCAGGGAGCAATGGAACGGAGCCGATACGGGCAGCAGCATCGCGCGCTTGGCGCCCTTGGCCTTGGCGATCTCGATCGCGCGCTCGACGGCTTCCTTGTGTCCGGACACCACGACCTGACCGCCGCCATTGTCGTTGGCGGCTTGGCAGACCTGGCCCTGCGCGGCCTGCGCCGCCACCGCCGTTGCATCCTCGAACGACATGCCGAGCAGCGCCGCCATTGCGCCGGTGCCGACCGGCACCGCCTTTTGCATCGCGAGGCCGCGAATCCGCAGCAGCCGCGCCGCGTCCGCGATGTCGAGCGCGCCGGCGGCGGCCAGCGCCGAATATTCGCCGAGCGAATGGCCGGCCACCAAGGCGACGTCACGCTTGAGATCCAGCCCTGCCTCGCTCTCCAGCACCCGCAGGGTGGCCAGCGACACCGCCATCAGGGCCGGTTGCGCGTTTTCGGTGAGTTGCAAAGTCTCGGCCGGGCCGGACCAGATCAGGTCGCTGAGCTTTTCGCCGAGCGCCTCATCGACCTGGTCGAACACGGCCCTGGCCGCCGGAAACGCGTCGGCGAGCGCCTTGCCCATGCCGACGGTCTGGCTGCCCTGACCGGGAAATACGAAAGCGACGGACATTTCCATCCCTGAGGTGTTCTAAAACGGTCCCCGCGATTGGCCTGCGGCCCCGCCGATGTCAAGCCGGACGGGGTGCCGACATTCACGGAACCCGGTAACCAAACGCAAACCGGAGCGCGGTAACTTTCGCCCGCCGGGACCGTCCGGCCCGAGGTCGAGCATGCGCGAAACCGCCCTGGCCACCGACGCCGAGATCGACCGGGCCAAACAGGATCCGGAATTCCGCCAACAGCTTCTGGCGCAGAATCTTGACCGGCTGCTCGGCGCCCTGACCAAGCTGCGCGGCGCCAAGGCCGGCAAAGCCGAATCCGACCGGCAGATTCGCGAAGGCGTCGACCTCGCGGTCAAACTGTCCGAGCGTCTGCATGCCCTGGCCGGCCCCGCCGCCCCGTCCAAGGCACATCGGGGCTGAATCCGCCGTACCGGATCCCGAAAAGCATGCCCGCGGTCTTGATCCGAGGGTGGGAACCGGTTTGCGGAAAGATCATGCTCAACGTCCAAAGGGCGGCTTTTCCTTGCGTTCTGCCGTGAGTTTTGTATAACCCGCCCGCTCCGTTGATCCTGGCCGGGAGCTGAACGGACGGCTGCGTGACCCGAAAGGGTGTCGTGGTAGGGCCCAATGGTCCGGCGTCCGGTGTTCCCGCCTTCAGAGCATTTCCGAGCCTTTCCCCAAAGGCTCGAAGGGCTTGGCGCCGGGATACGGAGGGTTTGAAACCGGGAAAGGCACTCCCATGCCGCTCTATGAGCATGTCTACCTGGCGCGCCAGGACGTTAGCGCGCAACAGGTCGAAGAACTGACCGCCCAGTACAAGGGCATTATCGAACAGGCCGGCGGCACCATCGCCAAGGCCGAATACTGGGGCGTGAAGACGCTCTCGTATCGCATGCGCAAGAATCGCAAGGCGCATTTCACCCTGCTCAACATCAGCGCACCGCCCGCGGCGATCGCCGAAGTCGAGCGGCAGATGCGGCTCAGCGAAGACGTGCTGCGTTTCATGACCATCCGCGTCGAAGCGCACGAGGAAGGCCCATCGGCGATGATGCGCAAAGTCGATCGCGACCGCGATCGCGACGATCGTCATGACCGTCCGGGTCGTGGCGGCGGCGGTGGCGGCGGTTTCCGCGATCGTGAGCGCGGCGGTGGTGACCGCGGCGAGCGTCGTCCGCGCGATTCCGACGAAAACTCGGCAACAGAGGAGTAATCATCATGGCTTTCACTTCTCCTCAGGGTGCCAGTGCTGGTGGTGGTGGCGGCGGCGGTGCCCGTCGGCCGTTCTTTCGTCGTCGCAAGACCTGCCCGTTCACGGGCGAGGGCGCGCCGGTGATCGACTACAAGGATGTGCGGCTGCTGCAGCGCTACGTCTCGGAGCGCGGCAAGATCGTGCCGAGCCGCATCACGGCGGTGTCGGCCAAGAAGCAGCGCGAACTCGCCAACGCGATCAAGCGCGCGCGCTTCATGGGCCTGCTGCCCTACCTGATCCGCTAATCGCGGCTGCGGCGCGCCCGATCGGCGCGCCGCACTTTTTTCTCTTTGACTTCATCTCTTTGACGAGGTCGCGACGCTCAGCGTCCGACTGATGGTTGGGGTGAAATAAATCACCTCTAACCGCTCACGCAGCGGGACAGCTCGGAATGTTGCAGCTCATTACGATTGGCATCGGTGCCGGCGTGGCGACAGCTTTGCTGTTCGCCTCGGTCGCGTCGGGTGCGCTGCTGTCGATCTTCCTGTTCTATCTCGCACCGCTGCCGATCATGATCGCGGCGCTCGGCTGGGGTTCGCTGGCCGGGCTGATCGGCGCCGTCACGGCCGCGGCCGGCCTCGCCTTTACGTTTGGGCCATACTTCTTCTTCAGTTTCCTGGCGATCGTCGGCCTGCCGGCGTGGTGGCTATGCCGTCTCGCGCTGCTGGCACGACCGGCCGATGTGCCGGCCGTAGCCGCGGGACCCGCCGCCCCGACCGATCTCGAATGGTACCCGGTCGGCCGGCTGGTGCTGTGGGCCGCGATCCTGGCCAGCGCCGTGGTGGCGGCCGCGATCCTGTACGCGGCCATCAATACTGACAACTTCCACACCGGCCTGCGCAACGCATTCGAGCGCGTGCTGCGGCTGCAAACCGGCACGCCGCCGGGATCGCCGCTGCTGATGCGCGGCGTCAGCAATCCGGATCTGCTGCTGGACGTCATGGTCACGGTGGTGCCGCTGCTCGCCGCCGTGCTGACCACCGTCACCCATCTGTTCAATCTGTGGCTGGCCGGCCGCGTCGTCTCCGTGTCGGGCCGGCTGCGCCGTCCCTGGCCCGATCTGCCGGCGCTGACGTTGCCGAAGCAGGCGCCGCTTTTTCTGGCCGGCGCGATCGCCCTCACCTTTCTGCCCGGCGTGCTCGGCACCGTGTCGATGGTGTTCGCGGCCGCCCTGCTGATGGCGTTTGCGATATTGGGCCTCGCGGTGCTGCACGCCATCACGCGCGGCACCGACAGCCGCTACTTCATCCTGGCCGGCGTCTACGGCGCGCTGTTCGTATTCACCTGGCCGGTGATTCCGCTGGCGCTGCTCGGCCTCGCTGAAGCGGCCTTCGATATTCGTGGACGTTTCGTTCATGCGCGCCGTGGCCCGCCGGCCACGCCGACCTGATTTTTACTTTCACCCCTATCGCATCCAAAACCAACACAAGGAGACACATCATGGAAGTCATTCTGCTGGAACGCGTCGCCAAGCTCGGCCAGATGGGCGACGTGGTCCGCGTCAAGGACGGTTACGCCCGCAATTTCCTGCTGCCGCAGGCCAAGGCGCTGCGCGCCACCAAGGACAACCGCGCCCGCTTCGAGACCATGAAGGTCGACCTCGAAGCCCGCAGCCTGGAAGCCAAGGGCGAAGCCGAGAAGGTCGGCACGCAGCTCGACGGCAAGGGCTTCATCGTGGTGCGCCAGGCGTCGGAAACCGGCCAGCTCTACGGTTCGGTGACGCCGCGCGACATCGTCGCGCTGATCGGTGAAGGCGGCTTCCAGCTCAACCGTTCGCAGATCGTGCTGCACATGCCGATCAAGACCATCGGCCTGCACAAGGTGCCGGTGTCGCTGCATCCCGAGGTCGAGGTCGGCGTCACGGTCACGGTGGCGCGCAGCGTCGACGAGGCCGAGCGCATCCAGCGCGGCGAGGACGTGTCGGTGCGCCAGGACGACATCGAGGCCGACGAAGCGTTGCGCGAGCAGGCGAAGAACTTCTTCGATCCCGACGCACAGCCGGAAGACGAAGAAGAAGCCGAGAAGAACTAAGCTTTCGTACGTCCAAAACAAAACGCCCCCGGTTTTGCGACCGGGGGCGTTTTTTTATGGGCGTCGTTCGTCGGTCCGCGATTTTAGTCTGCGATGTCGTCCTTGCGGGCCGGTGTCGCGGGCGCCGGAGCTGCAGCGGGTGGCGAAGCTGCCGCCGGAGCCGGCGCCGCGGCCGGCGTTTCCTTCGGCTCGGTCGATACGTGGGCGGATGCCGGCTTCGGAGTCTCCTTAGGGGTCTCCTTGGCGGCGTCCTTCGGAGCGGCCGAGGTGCGCTTCCGGCTTTCCGTCGCGGCCGGTTTGGCGGCATCGTCCGGCCGGGCCTGACGGCGGGGCTTGGTTTCGGGTTTGGGCTCGGGCCGTTCCGGACGGGCGATCTCGGGCTGCTCGGCCTTCTTTTCGTCGGAGCCTTCGGCGGGCTTCGCGCCTTCAATGGGCTTCGGCGGCCGGGCGGCCGTCTCGGAACGCGACGCGCGGCGGGGCCTGGCGTCCGGCTTGGCCTGCTCAGGTTTGGCGGCGTCGTCCTTCTTTTCGTCACCCGCTTCCGAAGGCTTGACGCCCTCAATCGGGCGTGGCGGCCGGCGCTGCCGGCTGGCCGGCCCAACGGCGGCCGGCGGCTCGTCCCTGGCGTCCGGCTTCGCGGTGTCGTCGCCGAGGCCGAATAGGCCGCCGCGCCGCACCACCGGAGCCGGCGGGGTGGCACGTTCGTCCGGCGTGGCGCGTTCGGTGGGCCGGCCTATCGCCGGCCTCTGCTTGCCGGTGCGGTCGGCCTGCTGGGTCAGGAAGGCGGCCAGCGACGAAGCGGTCTCGCGGCTCGCCGTATAATGCTGGCGCAGAAAGTCAGCCACCGCCCGGGTGTCGGTGGTCTTGGACAGGCCGTTCGGGCTCTGGTGGCAGACGACACAGTCGCCGTTGAACAATTGCGCCGGACTCTTGCCCTGGTCGAGATTTTCCTGCGCGCGCAACGGCGCCGCCGACAGCAGCGCGGCGCAGCACAGCGCCAATATCCAACACACGAAATTCCGGAACCCCGGCACGGCAATCTCCCCGCCTTGATGCAATGTCCGGCCGAAGCGGACGAAACGATGGTGTAGCCGATTTTGCGAGCCGGTCATGTCATAAAAATCTTCGGCAGGTATGTGAATAAGACAGCCCTACTTGAAATCGGCCGCGGCGGCTGGACGCGCTTTGGCGATTGACCTCGCGCAACATTGCGGCGCACGCGTGACCGGCGCCATTTGGCCGGAGGCCGACTGGCTACCGAGTAGGCAGCCATGATGTCGGGAATTACCAATGCTCTCTCGTCAAGCCTAAATGAGGTGGCGATCCGATCTCTTCACAGGGCGGTGTGAATCGGGGACAGCGCCACGCGCTTGTCACACGGAGCCATCGACATGCTAGACGAGTGACCGGCTTGGTCGTGCAAACCGATCACGCTCTAGAGCGCGTCCAGCAAAAGTGGACACCGGTTTTGCGGGAAAGCAATCGCAGATTGCGTAAACTTACCTGCGTACGCGCTCTAACTTGTTAGGCTGACGCGTTTTCTTCACGCGAAGTGGAGTCCACTTCGCTTGAAAATGCTCTGACGTCCAGATTGGCCGCATCGTCGAACGGCGAACGATACTCATTTCGCCAGACGATGTTCCTTTCGCCATGCATCCGTCCCAAACCCGGTTCAACACACGAAAATCATGGCACCGCTCGAATTCGCCGCCCGCAAACAAGCTCCCGAGGCCGACCCGCATTACCGGGTTCCGCCGCACAATATCGAGGCCGAACAGGCGCTGCTGGGCGCCATCCTGGTCAACAACGAAGCGCTCTATCGCGTCTCCGACTTCCTGGAACCGAAGCATTTCCTCGAAGCCATCCACCAGCAGATCTATGAACTGGCCAGCAGCCTGATTCGCGCCGGCAAGGTCGCTACCCCGGTCACGCTGAAGACCTTCCTGCCGGCCGACGCCGACATTGCCGGCCTGAACGTCAATCAATACCTGGCGCGCCTCGCCGCCGAGGCCACTACCGTCATCAATGCCGCCGACTACGGCCGCACCGTCTATGAACTGGCGATCCGCCGCGATCTCATCCGCATCGGCGAGGACATGGTCAATGTCGCGTTCGACGCGCCGGTCGATCTCGCGCCGCAGAGCCAGATCGAGGACGCCGAGCGGCGGCTGTACGAACTCGCCGAGACCGGCCGCTATGAAGGCGGCTTCCAGCCATTCTCGCGCGCGCTGACCACCGCCGTCGACATGGCGGCCAATGCCTTCATGCGCGACGGCAAACTGTCGGGCCTCGCCACCGGCCTGCGCGATCTCGACGCCAAGATGGGCGGCTTGCAGCATTCGGATTTGATCATCATCGCCGGCCGCCCCGGCATGGGCAAAACCTCGCTGGCCACCAACATCGCCTACAATATTGCCGAGGCCTACACGAGCGAGATCCAGGCCGATGGCCACGCCAAGGCGGTCAATGGCGGCATCGTCGCGTTCTTCTCGCTGGAAATGTCGGCCGAACAGCTCGCCACGCGTATTGTGGCCGAGCGCACCGGCATTCCGTCCAGCGTCATTCGGCGCGGCGGCATCAACGAGGCCGACTTCGAGAAGATCAAGGACGTCTCGATCCAGCTGCAAAACCTGCCGTTCTTCGTCGACGAAAGCGGCGGCCTGTCGATCGCGCAGCTCGCGGCGCGGGCGCGGCGCCTGAAGCGCCAGCGCGGCCTCGACTGCATCGTGATCGACTATATTCAGTTGCTGTCGGGCTCCGGCAAGCGTTCCGACAATCGCGTGCAGGAAGTCACCGAGATCACCACCGGCCTGAAAGCGCTGGCCAAGGAGCTCAACGTTCCGGTGGTCGCGCTGTCGCAGCTTTCGCGTCAGGTGGAAAACCGCGAAGACAAGCGCCCGCAGTTGTCGGACTTGCGTGAATCCGGTTCGATCGAACAGGACGCCGACGTGGTGATGTTCGTGTACCGCGAGGAGTATTATCTCGCGAACCGCGAACCCCGGCCCGGCACCGAAGGCTACGCCAAGTGGATGACCGACATGGCGGCCGTGCACGGCAAGGCCGAAGTCATCATCGGCAAACAGCGCCACGGCCCGACCGGCACCGTCGAATTGCAGTTCGACGCCAATGTCACGCGGTTCGGCGATCTCGCCCATGATCGGCAGTTGCCGGAATCGATATGAACCTCACTTAGCTGAACTTCGTGGCGCGAGCACCGGCTGACATGTTATGACCCCCGCGCCATGAGCCGTTCGAAATCCAAGCATAAAAAACCTGGCCTGCCGCAGGCCGCGAACCTGGCGCCGGCCGAAACGGCGGTGCCTGACGTCGCGTCGTCGGATGTCGCACCCGAAGAGGTCGCGCCAGTCGCGCCGGAACTAGCTCCGCAGGACGCCGCATCCGTTGTGGTTGCGTCCGCGCCCCTGCCCGTCACCGCGCCAGCACCGCGGCCCACCGCCTCGGACAACATCGCCGAAGCCGCCGGCGTGCTGACCATCGACCTCGGCGCCATCGCCGACAATTGGCGTTACCTGTCGCGCCACCTCACGCCGGTCGACTGCGCGGCGGTCGTCAAGGCCGATGCCTATGGCTGCGGCATCGAACAGGTGGTGCCGGCGCTGCGCCGCGCCGGTTGCACCACATTCTTCGTGGCTAATCTGGCCGAGGCGCGGCGCGTGCGCCCCGTCGCGCCCGACGCCGTCGTCTATGTGCTCGGCGGCGTGCCGCCGGGCACCGCGAAAGGCTTCGCCGACTGCCATGCGCGTCCGGTGATCAACAGCCTGACCGAATTCGCCGAATGGGATGCGTTCGTCACTGCCAACAATTGGCAGGGCGGCGCGGCGCTGCATGTCGACACCGGCATGAACCGGCTCGGCCTGCCGCCCGATGAAGCGGCGGCGTTCGGCCCGCGCATTCAGCAGGAAAATCACGGCATCACGCTGCTGATGAGCCACCTCGCCTGCGCCGAGACGCCCCATCATCCGTTGAACGAACAACAGATCCGCGCGTTCCGCGAAGTCCGCATGCAGTTTCGCGGCGTGCCGGCCTCATTGGCCAACTCTTCCGGCATCTTTCTCGGGCCTTCGGCGCATTGCGATCTGGCGCGGCCAGGGGTTGCGCTGTACGGCGCGAATCCGACTCCGGCTGCGAAAAATCCGATGCGGCCGGTGGTCGAGATGCAGGCCCGGGTCGCGCAGATCCGCCGCGTCAACAAGGGCGACACTGTCGGCTACAACGCGAGCTGGACGGCGAAGCGCCCGAGCCGGATCGCCGTGGCGACGGTCGGCTATGCGGACGGCTATTTGCGCGCGGCAAGCGCCCCGGACGGCAAGACCGGCGGCAAGGCGATCGTGGCCGGCGCCACCTGCCCGATCGTCGGCCAGATTTCGATGGACCTGATGGCCGTCGACATTACCGATGTGCCCGAGGCCAGCATCCGGCGCGGCGACCTGATCGGCCTGATCGGCGGAGCGCTCGATATCAACGCGGTGGCGAGCGCCGCCGGCACCATCGGCTACGAGATCCTGACCTCGCTGGGGCGACGGCATCATCGGGTTTACAAGGGCGGGTGAGTGTCCGGCTTCGCGGTCAACCCGACCTTGACGCCGGTGCTACGATCACCGACTTGAGGTCTTCGCTCCCCGTCCGACTCACCCAAAGGAATTCGCCTTGGCCAAGCGCGCGCCGGTCTTTGTCTGTCAGAACTGCGGCGCCTCGGCGAACCGCTGGCAGGGCAAATGCGAGGCCTGCGGCGAGTGGAATTCGCTGGCCGAGGAAGGCGCCGAGCGCGCAGGCCCCGGCCGCAAGCCGCCCAAGGGCCGGCTTTTCGCGCTCGAAGGGCTCGCCGGCGAAGCCCGTGACGCGCCGCGGCTGGCCTCGGGCGTCGCTGAACTCGACCGCGTCACCGGCGGCGGCTTTGTCCGCGGCTCGGTGCTGCTGATGGCGGGCGACCCCGGCATCGGCAAATCGACGCTGCTGATCCAGGCCACCGCGGCGATGGCGCGGGCCGGCCATCGCGCCGTCTATATCTCCGGCGAAGAAGCCGTGGCGCAGGTGCGCCTGAGCGCCGAACGGCTGGGCCTGCTCGATGCGCCGGTCGAACTCGCGGCGGAGACGTCGGTCGAGGACATCATCGCGACCTTGTCGGAGGGCAAGACCCCTCGCCTCATCGTCATCGACTCGATCCAGACCATGTGGACCGACATGGTGGAATCCGCGCCCGGCACCGTCACGCAGGTGCGCGGCTCGGCGCAGGCGCTGATTCGCTACGCCAAGAAGTCGGGCGCCGCGATCATCCTGGTCGGCCACGTCACCAAGGACGGCCAGATCGCAGGTCCCCGCGTCGTCGAGCACATGGTCGACGCGGTGCTGTCGTTCGAGGGCGACGGCACGCATCAGTTT
>JAQGJU010000051.1 GCA_028290465.1 Xanthobacteraceae bacterium
CGCCAGCGCGAGGCCGGCGATCTTGGCAAGCGTCAACGGTTCGCCCAGGAACACGATCACCAGCAGTACGGTAACGATGAAGTTCAACCGGAAGATCGACGCGTTGGTGCTGACCGAGCCGGTCTTCAGGCTTTCGATGAAATAATAAAAGCCGATGAAGATAAAGAGACCTGCTAGCGCTCCCCACAGTGCGGCCGGCACCGGCAGAAAATTGCCGCTCCCCAGCGCGTATAGGATGACGAGGGGACAGAAGAACCAAGCCTGCGCCATCAGGAAATGATCGGCCCGGATTCCCTTGCCGGCGGCCTGTTTGTAGATGAAGTCGGACAGGCCGTAGCAGACCATCGCGACCAGGGCGAAGACGATCGGTTGGTTCATGAAGACTCCGGCGGCGTGCGCGAATTCCGAAAGTGGCTGGTCGTGTCGTGACTATCGGCGATTCTGCGAGGATTCTGTTATCACAGCTTCCGATGGGCCGCCCGGAAAACCACCAGCGTCGGGAAGGCCGTGGGCTGTCAAGATCGGGCTGTTTCACAGGCAAGTCACAGCATCATGTGTGTAGCCAAAGCTTGCGCCTGCAAGTATCCTGCGGACGCCTAACGGGAGCGCCAGTCTCCCGGGGCGGTAAGTTCAGATAAAAACAACAAGAACGAACACAGGGAGATGAAACATGCGCCTTCGCACAGCATTGCTGCGATTCATCGGGGCTTTGTTTGCCCTCGGTTGGGTCATGCCTTTGGTGTTGGTGCCTTCTGCGCTCGCGCAGGACTATCCGTCACGGCCGATCCGGGTGCTGATCGGTACCAGCGCCGGAGGCATCAGCGACATCTTCATGCGCGCGCTTGGCGACGAGCTGCAGAAGCAGTGGGGTCAGCCGCTGATCGTCGAGAACCGGGCCGGTGGGCACTTCAATATCGCGTCGAAAGCCTGCGCCGATGCGCCACCGGACGGCTACACCGTCTGCGTGCTGCCGGCCGAGCCGCTGACTTATAATCAGTTCCTGTTCAAACAGATTCCGTACGATCCTGAAAAATCGTTCACGCCGGTCTCCAATCTGTTTTTCATTACGCAGGTGATGGCCGTCAGTGCGTCGTTGAACGTCAAGACGTTAGCCGATCTCAGCGCGGTGTCGAAGGCCAAGCCCGGCACCTTGAGCTATGCAGCGCCCGGCCTTTCGCACGCGCTGTTCGTCGAGAACTTCAAGAAGGAAACCGGCGCCGACATGGTCAAGGTGCCGTTCAAGGGCGGCGGCGATGCCGTCAATGGCCTTCTGACCGGCACCACGCCGGCCATCATGCTCGGGCTTGGCAACGTGATCTCGCTAATCGAGGCCGGCAAGGCGACGGCATTGTTGGTGGACAGCGAGAAGCGCACATCGCAGCTTCCCGACGTGCCGACCATCGCCGAGACTGGCTACAACGGCGACATCACGCGGAGCTATTTTGGCATGGTGGCGCCGGCCGGACTGCCGGCCGCCATCGTCGACAAATGGGCGAACGCGATGGGCAAGATCGTCAATGAGCCGGCGTTTCGCGACCGCAATCTGACCAAGCGCGGGCTGGAAAGCGCGGTGAACGGCCCGGCGGCTTTCGAGGAATTCCTGCAGAAGGACCGGAGGGCTGCCGAGCGCGTCGTCCGGGCGTCGGACTTGCAGCCGCAATAATACACGAAGCCGCCAAGGCCGTCCGCGTTTGCGCGCGGGCGGCTTCATCATTCAAAAGCCTCAGAGAGCCGCGATGCACCCCGAAAAGCATGTCCCGATTCATCCGAGCGCTATCGTGGAAATCGAGGTGCATGACGGCATCAAGATCGCGGCCGCGATCTATCTACCGCCCGCGGCCGCGCCCGGCGGCAAATGTCCGACCTTGCTGGCGGCGTCGCCGTATCGCTTCGACAACAATGTCGCGCCGGCGCTGCCGATCTTCCTGTGGCGCGAGACCGGGCCGATCGAGTTCTATCTGAGCCATGGCTATGCGTTCGTGCACATGGACGTGCGCGGCACCGGCCGCTCCGGCGGCGAATACCGCTACATGGACGAGGCCGAGCAGCGCGATCTGTACGACGTGATCGAATGGATCGCGCGGCAGAGCTGGTCGAACGGCAAGGTCGGCGGCATCGGTCAGTCGTATTATGCGCGTATGCAGTGGTTCATGGGCATCCAGAACCCGCCGGGCCTCGCCTGCATCGCGCCCTATGACGGCAACATCGATACGTATCGCTCATCGGCCTATACGGGCGGAATTCCGGGCGCGTTTCCTTCGACCTGGTACAATACCACGACGCGCTACATCAATCGCTATCCGGCGTCCGGTCCGTCGCGCCAGATCGACTGGGACTATGTCGGCGAGGTGATGCGCCACAACACCTATGATGCGTTCTGGAAATCCCGCGCGGCCGCCGAGAACATCGATAAGATCAAGGTGCCGGTGCTGTCGATCGGTGTGTGGTCCAAGGTGGACCTGCATCTCAATGGTAACATTGTCGGCTTCCAGCGTGCGACATCGGACAAGAAGCTGCTGGTGTTCGGCTCGTCGACCTTGTTCGCGGCGGTCGCGGACTATTCCAGCGTCGCGTTCCATGAAAAATATCTGCTGCCGTTCTACGATTGCTATCTCAAGGGCGAGAAGACCTCGTATCCCGACGAGCCGGCGGTGCGTTATTTCCTGACTGGCGCCGACGAGTTCCACACAGCCGATACCTGGCCGCCGAAGGGCGCGAAACATACGACCTATTATCTCGGCGCCGGGCCGACGGACTCCGTCACGTCGCTCAACGACGGTGCGCTCGATATGCAGCCGTCAGCCGATGGTTCGTACGACTTCCAATATCCGAATCCTGGTTGGCGCGCCGGCGTGGTCGGATTCGATGCCGACGGCCGGCCCGACCCGGTCGCGCGCGTGATGACGTTCACCACGAGGCCGCTGGAAGCGGACGTGACGGTGGCCGGACCGATCCTGCTCAATCTGTTCGCCAAGTCGACCAACACCGACACCGATTTCATCATCAAGCTGTCCGAGCAGATGGCGCAGCCGGACCGGGCAGGGGGCAAGGAGTTGGCCAAAGCCGCCCAGCCGCGCTCGCGCGTGGTCACCAAGGGCTGGCTGCGGGCATCGCACCGCGCCGTCGATGCGGCGCGCTCGCTGGAGAACGCACCCTGGTACGACAACACGACGCCGGAGCCGATCGAGCCGGGCCAAGTATACAAGTTCGAGATCGCCGTGATGCCGACGGCGTATCGGTTCAAGAAGGGCAGCCGCATCCGGCTCGAGATCGCCAATGGCGACTCGCAACTGACCGAGTTTGTGTTTCAGCACGACTATGCGCCCGGCAAGGTCGGCACCGATACGATCTATTTCAGCCGGGAATATCCGTCGCACATCGTACTGCCGGTGATGCCGGAGTAGCGGCGACAGCACGTTCTACGATTTTGCAAGAACCTGCCGGATGCGCGTTGCCAGGTCTTCCATCGAGAACGGCTTGGCGATGAAATGCACGCCGGCATCGAGCACGCCGTTATGCACCACGGCGTTGCGGGTGAAGCCAGTGGTGTACATCACCAGCAGATCGGGACGGCGGGCGAGGGCCTGATCGGCGAGCTTGCGGCCGTTGATGTCCGGCATCACGATGTCGGTGAACAGCAGCTTGATCTCCGGATGCGTGTCGATCATCTCCAGCGCCGCCGACGCGTGGCCGGCTTCCAGCACCGTATAGCCGAGCTCGGTCAAGGTCGCGACGGTGAGGTTGCGCAGGCCTTCTTCGTCCTCGACGACCAGGATCACCTCTTCGCGCGAGCCGGCCAGCAGCGGCTTCGCTTCGCGGCGCATCGGCCGGAATTCCTCCTGGCCGTAATAGCGTGGCAGGTAAATTCGAATGGTCGTACCCTGGCCGGGCTCGGAATAGATCTTCACCTGTCCGTTCGACTGTTTGACGAAGCCGTAGACTTGGCTGAGCCCGAGGCCGGTGCCCATGCCGGCCCTTTTGGTGGTGAAGAACGGATCGAAGGCGCGGGACAGAATATCCGTTGACATGCCGGTGCCGGTGTCGGTCACGGCGATCTGCACATATTGGCCGGGCTTCAGCGCGTCGTCGTGATGGGCGTCGACATACGCCTCGTCGAGGAACGCATTGCTGGTTTCGACGGTGAGGCGTCCGCCGTTCGGCATGGCGTCGCGGGCGTTGACGCAGAGATTGAGGATCGCATTTTCGAGCTGCGCCGCGTCCGCATGGGTCTTCCAGATGCCGGCCGCCAGCACGGTCTCGATCTTGGTGGTCTGGCCGAGCGTGCGTTGCAGCAGCTCGGACATGCCCGAAACCAGCCGGTTCGGTTCGATCACTTCGGGCGCCAACGGCTGCTGCCGCGAAAACGCCAGCAGCCGGTTGGTCAGCCCGGCGGCACGGCGCGCGCCCTCCATCGCGGACGCGACGAAACGCTCCACCGAGGTATCGCCGCGCTCCAGACGCCGCTGCATCAGGTCGAGGCTGGAAATGATGATCGCCAGCATGTTGTTGAAGTCGTGCGCGATGCCGCCGGTGAGTTGGCCGACCGCCTCCATTTTCTGCAACTGCCGGAGCTGCCCTTCGGCCCTTTCGCGGGCGGACATCTGCGCGGTCAGTTCGGCATTGGCCTGGGCCAATTCGCGGGTGCGCTCCTCGACCTTCACTTCCAGCATATCGGTGATGTGCCGCACCTGCGCGGCCGCCGCCGAGAGCGCGTCCTGCACGGCCTGGAACTCACGCAGTTTCGTCGGCACGGCGGCCGGTGTATGCAGTTCGCCGATGTCGCGGCCGGCGCGCGCGAGGCCGGCCAGCGGCTCCGCGATGAAACGCCAGAGCCGAAGCGCGATGAACGATGTGCAGATCAGGATCAGCGCCCCGAAGCCGATCAGCAGATACAGCGCCTCGCGCAACGGCGTTTCGATGGCGGACTGGCGCACATTCGCGGCCACGACCCAGTCCGACCCGGTGCGCACATAGCCGACCAGTACCGTATCGCCGAATGCACTTTCGCCCGTGAAAGTCCCCTCCGGGCCGGAGGCGCGTGCGAGAAACGTCGGCACACCCGGCTTGCCGGTGAATTCGGGATGGCTCTCCGAACGCGTCACGTAATTGCCTCTCCGGTCGGCGATGCCGATCAGCCATCCCGGCGGCACGATAGGTTTGATGACGTTGTAAAACCGCTCGGTGTCCGAGCTGATATGCAGCAGATAGCGCGCCTCGCCTTCGAGGATCACCGGCAGCACGATGGCAACCAGCGGCCGGTTGGCGATGGCACCGGTAAACACGTCGGTGACGACCGGCACGCGTTTCGCTACCACCTCGGCGTCGATTCCGAACGGCGTGGCCGGCAGCACCGTGCCCCACGGCACGCCGGTATTGACCAGTTGCTGGCCGTCGAGGCTGCGCAGGCCGATGTCGGAGCCGATCGACCCTTTGACCCGCTGGGCCTGCTGGTAAAAGCCCGCGAGGTCGCCCTTGCGCAGGAATTCCGAAGTGGTGAGCGTCTGCAGCGTACGCTGAAGGCCAGCCAACTCGACATCGAGCACGGCCGCCGCGGCCCGCGCGACGCCGACGCTTTGCAGCTCATATTGCGCGCGTTCGGCCTGAGCGTAGCGATACAGCAGCATCCCGGCAAACAGGATGCCCGGCACGACCAGCACAGCCACCAGCGCCAGGATGATCAGTCGGGTCGGCACGCCGCTGCGTTGCGTATGGGGGGCGGCGCTGTTCCGCGCGCTCCCCTTTGGCGATATCATCCGATTCCCCGCCCTTTTCAGCTACGGCGAACCTATCCGGCGCGGTACGGGTTTGGAAAGGGGCGGATGGACACATGTTTAGTTTGAAACTTTCCGGTGGGCCGATAATCGCGGACGGTGCGTCGGCGCCGGCTATCGCGCGCGTTCCGGCCAACGTTCAGGCGCGCGCGTGCTTGGCTTCGTGGTCGAGCAGCCAACGCTTTCGCTCCAGGCCGCCGCTGTAGCCGGTGAGGTCGCCGTTGGCACCGACGAGGCGATGACAGGCCACGACGATACAGTTCGGATTGCTGCCATTGGCATGGCCGACGGCGCGCGCCGCGTCAGGTCTGCCGATCGACTTGGCGAGGGCCGCATAGTTGATCGGCCGTCCGGGCTCGATCCGGTGCAGCGCGCCCCACACCGCTTCCTGAAATGGCGTGCCGCCATTGTGTATCGGCATGTTCCGGATCGCACCGAGGTCCCCGGCAAAATAGCGATCGACCGCCTGTGCGATCGCGGTGGGCGCACTGCCTTGGACCAGCCGATAGCCGGCGGCGCCGAGCTTGCGGCCAAGCAGACGATGCAGGCGGTCTTCGCAATCGGCAAACTCCGTCGCGCGAAGACGGCCATCCGGACCGGTCACAAGCATGAGATCGCCAAGCGGCGTCGGGCGCGTTTCGATGGTCAGGGTATGAGGCATCGGATCGTTGTTGAAACGTGCCGGAGGAGGAAGCGCATCTGAACACGCTCCGCCTTGTCTAAGCTACCCGAAACCTACCCTAACCCCATCGCGGCCGCCTTTGCGTCCGGCACCACATCGTGGTCATACAGTTTCTTGCGGAACAACGCATGCGCCGTGATCTCGGCATCGCGCTTCGCGTCGTCGCGGTTGAAGGTGTCGTAGCGCAGCCCGTTCTCGCGCGCGCCACGCTGCACAGCGGCCACACGTTCGCGGCGCAGGTTTTCATAAGCGATGAGCGCCTGCGGCGCGGCGTCGTTATCCACGCTGCCCAGGATCGTGGCCAGCGCCATGCCGTCCTCGATCGACTGGTTGGCGCCCTGGCCGAGATGCGGCAGCATCGGGTGCGCGGCGTCGCCGAGCAGCGTCAGCCTGCCCTTGGTCCAAATGGGAAGGGGCTCGCGGTCATAGAGCGCCCACTTCAGCGTCGTCTCAACGTGACCAAGCAGGTCGCCGATGCGCGGATCCCAGCCGGCGAATTCGGCGCGCAGCGTGTCGGGATCGCCCGGCTGCGACCAGGATTCCTTCATCGCGGCGTCGGCCGGCACGAAGCCGACATAGTTGATCAGCTTGCCCGCGCGGAGCGGGAACACGAGGAAATGTCTGCCCTTGCCGAGCCACATCAGCCAGCGATCCGTCGGCCATTGCGGCATCAGTTCGTGCGGCACCGTGCCCCGATAGGCGACGGAGTTCGAGAAAACCGGTTGCGATGGCGGCACCACGAATTGCCGGATTTCGGAATGGATGCCGTCGGCCGCGATCACAATGTCGCCCTGCGCGGTCGCTCCGTTGGCGAAGGTCACGCGCGCCGTCTCGTCTTGTTGCGCGAAACCGATCGCGCGATGACCCGTATGCACGACGCCGGCCGGCAGACGGCTGGCCAGCATGTCGACGAGGTCCGCCCGGTGCATGCCGAAGGTCGCGTTCCAGCCGGAGGAATCCGCGGTCTGCACCGGCGCGATCGGCGTGCCGTCGTCGCGAAAATATTGCGAACCGGGACCGACCCGCGCGCCGAACTTCTCGACCGCCGGTCCGAGACCGACGCGCTCCAACTGGCGCACGCTGTTCGGCGTCAGGAACACGCCGGCGCCGATCTCGCCCAGTGCGGGCGCCTGCTCGTAGACCGAAACTGTCAGGCCCTGCGCGATCAGCGCGTTCGCGGCGAACAAGCCGCCGATGCCGCCGCCGACCACTACAATCTTCGGTCGTGAATTCGTCATTCCAGCCTCATCCTTTCTTGCCGCGTCGTTTGGCCCGGTCGGCCGCAAACTACGCCGCGCCGCGCCAATCTCCAAACCGCGTCGGTTGCAATCCGTCCCGGTGTACCGCACTGTCGCGGCCGTGAAGGCGCACATCAAGCGCCAGCAAAAACACCCGGAGGAACCCGCATGCGCGACACCCGCACACAGGTTTTGTCGTTGCCTTTGTCGTTTTTGGGCCGGATGATTTTGGCGCTCGCACTGTGCATCGTACTGTCATCCGTCCCCAGTGTGGCGCAGGCGCAGGGCTATCCGGATCGCCCCGTGAAGATCATCGTGCCGTTCCCGGCCGGCGGCACGGCGGACGCGGTGCCGCGCATTATCGCGGACTATCTATCGCGCAAATGGAACCAGCCGGTCGTGGTCGAGAACCGCACCGGCGCGGCCGGCAATATCGGCGCGGAAGCCGCGTACCGCGCGCCGCCGGACGGCTACACGCTGTTGTCGGCACCGCCGCCGCCCCTGGTGGTCAATCACAATCTCTATCCGAACCTGCCGTTCGATCCGACCAAGTTCGAGCCGATCAGCGTGACCGCGCAGGTGCCGAACGGGCTGTTCGTCAATCCGAATAACATCAAGGCTGCCAATGTCGCCGAACTGGTCGACTACCTGAACAATAATCCCGACAAGGTCACTTCCGCGACGCAGGGCAACGGCACGACCTCGCATCTTACGTCCGAACTATTTCAGTTGATGGCCAAGGTGAAGCTGCGGCACATTCCGTATCGTGGCTCGGCGCCTGCGCTGCAGGGCCTGTTGGCCGGCGATGTCGACCTGATGTTCGACAATCTCGGCGTGTCGCTGCCACTGGTCGAGGCCGGCAAGCTCAAGCTGCTGGCGGTCGCGTCGGCGCAGCGCATGCCGTCGCTGCCCAATGTGCCGACGCTTGCCGAGGCGCTGCCAGGCTTCGAATCCGTGGCGTGGTACGCCATCGTGGCGCCGCCGAAGACGCCCAAGGCCATCGTCGACAAGATCAACGCCGATGTCAGCGAGGCGCTACGCCAGCCCGACATCCAGGACCGCATTAAGAAACTGTCCGGCGAGATCTTCGGCGGCACCGCGGATCAGGCGGCGAAGTATCTGCGCGAGGAAGTCGACCGCTGGGGCGGCGTCATCAAGGCGGCGGACGTGAAGCTGCAGTGAGGCAGGCAATCGCGAGGTGAGGAGGGATCTGGCGCGCGGTTATGCCGCGCGTAATCACGGCTGGCGGAATTTCAGCACTTTGGCGGTCGCCGGCTCGGGCTTTGACAGCTCCTGCGCGATGGCATCCGACACCATCTTGGCGAGTTCGGTTTGGCTGAATGGCTTCGAAAGCCGAAGCAGATTTGCCGGCGCGTCGGCCGGCAGTTCAGCATAGCCGGTCGCCAGGATAATCGGCAGGTCCGGCCGCGCCTCACGGATTTTCTCAATGAGCTGGGTGCCGGTCATGCGTGGCATCGCCTGATCTACGACCAGCAGATCGATGGACTCGTGCTGCTGGAAAATCTCCAGCGCCTCCTTGCCGGAGGCGGCCTCCAGCACCTGATGGCCAAGATCTTCCAGCATCGCCACGGTGTTCATCAGCACCAGACTGTCGTCGTCGACCGCCACGATCGTCAGCCGCCCGGCGCGCGGGCTCTCGACCGGCGCTGCCGCCATGTCCGGCTGGCCGGCATTGGCATCCTGGCTCGACCGCATCGCCGGCAGCCATATCTCGGCAGTGGTGCCCTTGCCCTTCTGGCTGTTCAGCAGCAGCCGGCCGCCGGACTGCTCGGCGAGGCCGTGCACCATCGACAGGCCGAGGCCGGTGCCCTTGCCGATGCCCTTGGTCGTAAAGAACGGTTCGGCCGCGCGCGCCAGCGTCGCGGTATCCATGCCTTCGCCGTGATCCTGTACGCTCAGGCAGATATACTGGCCGGGCGCGAGGCCGCTGATATGTTCCTTGCCGACCGTCTGTTCGCGCGCCGCGATCACGATGGTGCCGCCGTCCGGCATCGCGTCGCGGGCATTCACGGCAAGGTTCAGCAGCGCCATTTCCAACTGGTTCGCATCGGCATGGACGCGATCCAGCGAAATTGGAAACCGCGTGTCGATAACGATGGAGGGGCCGAGCGAGCGCTCCAGCAGTTCGGCCATGCCGCGCACCAGTGACACCGCGTCGACCGGCTCCGGCTTGAGTTCCTGCCGCCGTGCGAAGGCCAGCATGCGCTGCGTCAGCGCGGCGCCGCGTTTGGCGGCTTTCACCGCGTTGTCCAACAGCGGCGTGACCTTCGGGTCTTCGGGCAGGCGCTTTTTCACCAGATCGAGGCTGCCGAGCACCGCCATCAGCAGATTGTTGAAATCGTGCGCCACGCCGCCGGTGAGTTGCCCGATGGCGTCCATCTTCTGCGATTGGAATAGCGCCTCGCGGGCCGTTTCCAGCGCCTGTTGCGCCGCGCGCCGCTCGGTGATGTCGCGCGTGATCTTGGCGAATCCGATCAGTTTGCCGTCTTCGTCGCGGATCGCATCGATGACCACGTTGGCCCAGAATGTCGTGCCGTCCTTGCGCACGCGCCGGCCTTCGTTCTCGAAGCGGCCTTCGCGGGCCGCGGTGTCGAGCGCCTTCCGCGGAAGTCCGCTGTCGAGGTCTTCCTGGGTATAGAAGCGCGAAAAATGCACGCCGACGATTTCATCGGCGCGATAGCCCTTGATCCGCTCGGCGCCGACATTCCAATTCGTAACGATGCCCTGCGGATCGAGCATATAGAGCGAATAATCCGTGACGCCCTGCACCAGCAGCCGGAACTGCTCCTGGCTGCGGATCACGATTTCTTCGGCTTGTTTGCGCTCGGTCAGGTCGCGGGTGATCTTGGCATAACCGACCAGCACGCCCGTCTCGGTGCGGATCGGGTCGATCACCACATGGGCCCAGAACCGCGTGCCGTCCTTCCGGGTGCGCCAGCCTTCGTTCTCGAACTTGCCGTCGCGCGCCGCGGTCTCCAGCGCCAGCTGCGGCAGCCCGGCCGCGCGGTCTTCCTCGACATAGAATTGTGAGAAATGCTCGCCGATGATCTCGGAAGCTTCGTAGCCCTTGAACCGGCGGGCGCCTGGGTTCCAACTGGTGACGATGCCCTCCGGGCTGAGCATATAGATCGCGTAGTCGGTGACGGCGTCGATCAGCAGCCGATAGCGGCCCTCGTCGGTCAACGAGGCTGCGAACCGGTCCGTGTGTTCCGTGCGGTCTTCTGAACCGGGTGGGGACATGTCTGGGTTACTCAACTACGCCACAGGGGCGGTTTCAGAGGGCGGGTTAATCTCAATCGCCGTCGGCTCGAAAAGTTCCGAATGTGCTCGCCGCGGGCTAATTCTTATGGGAATCGGACGTGGAACGGCAATAGAGCCGCGTACCGCCCTGGACGGCGGCTTTACGTCCCGGGCGGGCGGAGCGAAAATCGCCGTCCGGTTATTTATTTCCTCGCTATTCCCTGGCGATAAGCGCACTACTGGACATAGCGCTGGCGACTTCCCACCCCTGTCTGCGGCCAGCCGGTTAGCGCCAGAGCGCACAGTCCAAAGCCAGTGAGCCATTGGCCAGGACGCCCCCCGTCGGCTCCTTCCGTCGGTTCCCATACAATGAAAGTACCAGAGCGTTCATGTCATCAGGCCCAGGCGGGTCTTCGGTCACGCATGTGCTCGTGGTCGAAGACGAAATGGTGTTGCGCATGCGCGCGGTCGACATCGTCGAGGATGCCGGTTTCACGGCGGTTGAAGCCGTGAGCGCCGACGAGGCGCTGGCCATTCTGGAATCGCGCTCGGACATTTCGCTGTTGTTTTCCGACATCCAGATGCCCGGCACCATGGATGGTCTAAAGCTGGCGCACGCCGTGCACGACCGCTGGCCGTCGATCAAGATCATCCTGGTGTCCGGCCAGGTCAAAGTGGCCGACACCGACAAGCCGGCCGACAGCCGCTTCTTCGGCAAGCCACTCGAAGTCAAACAGATGATCGCTCAACTGCAGGAGATGCTGGGCGCGGGCGCGCTGAAGATCGTGCCGGAGACCGCCATCCCGGCCGCCGTCGAGGCGCTCGCGCGGCACGTGCCGACGCCCACGCTGCCGCGTTCCGCCGCCGCGCAGGAATTCCTTACCGCCGAGAACGACAGCCTGCGGCTGCTGCTCGAACAGGCGGTGATCGACGCGCAGGCGCTGCTGGCGCAGGCCGGCATCGACGCCAAGGAGCGCGAGGCCGCCGACAAATTGCAGAAACTCATTCTCGACGAGTTGCATCACCGCATCAAGAATACGCTGGCGACCGTCAGCGCCATCGCGTCGCAAAGCCTGCGCACCGCGACCAGCCTTGAACATGGCCAGCAGGCCATCGAGAACCGTTTGATCGCGCTCGGCCGCGCGCATGACTTGCTGATGCAGGTGAGTTGGGCCAATGCCAGCCTGCTGAACACCGTGCGTGGCGCGACCGAGCCGTTTGACGTCGAAGGCACCGGGCGCTTTATCGTGAACGGACCCGATATCGGCATCACGTCCGGTGCCGTGATCGCACTGGCGATGACGTTCAACGAACTGTGCACCAACACCACGAAATTCGGCGCGCTGTCGGTGCCGGCCGGGCGCATCGAAATTGCCTGGACGATCGACAGTGAAGCCGAGCGGCTGCGGCTGACCTGGAGCGAGATCGGCGGCCCGGCCGTGCAGGCGCCGACCCGGCGCAGCTTCGGCACCCGGATGATGGGCTCGCTCGGACAGCAGTTGAACGGAAAAGTCGAACTCGACTACCGGCCGACCGGATTCGTCTATGTGCTGGATGTGCCGTTGATCTCGCTGACCGCGAAGACGTGAGCGCGCGAGCCGCGCGTTAGCTATAGGCTGTGGTTCCGGTGGATGTTTAATCGGTCGGGGCGCGACTTGGCCTGATGAAATCTTCCCAGAGCCAGTACAGCCCGAGGCCCAACATCGCACAGGCGCCCAACAGCATGAGCACTTTGAATCCGTCGGTGAAGAACAGTAACATCACGGCCAAGTACAGGCCGGCGCCGGTCAACGCCAGCGCGCAAACCAGGCTGATCGTGCGGCGGACCGGGCTCATGTTTCCCCAAATTTCTTGAACGATCTAGGAGGCTCGTTCGCGGCGGCGATCGAGCGTGCGAAGTTCAGCCGGACGGCGCGGACGAATTCGACCGAAGGGCCAGTCCACCGCTGGCACATCTCAATGAGGTTTCGCCCGATCTGTATCGGCGTGGCGACAAAGCCCCATGGCACGCCCCACCAGCCGAGCCCGGCCGTGAAGCCGATGGCTTTCCACTGGTGGCGGCGCGCGCATCGCCAGCAGCAGACATGCGTTTCGGTTTTCCAGGTCGTGGCGATGATAACCGAATAGGCTTTGTAGCTTTTGTAAAAGTCGATGGGCGCGGGCGCGCCGCACTCCGGACACGGGCCGCGATGCGCCTCATCGATCCGTGTGTTGACGGTTGCGGGAGGAAGGCTGTCGAGGACCTCCAGCACCTTGCCGCTGTCGCGACACTGGTTCGAGCAAAACCACCACGCGCTAGGTGCGGCCGCGCGTCCGCGCGCACCTTCCCCGCAATAGTCGCAACCTGCCATGTGAAACTCCGCCCCAAAAAGCAAAGTATACCCATGACGGTGTGCGGAGAAAGGGGGGCGGCCGATAAACAGATGCCGCCATTGGCAACTTTCCCGGTTATGTTTAGCTTGGACGACAGGCAGGGGGATTCATGCCAGCGGCGGCACGGACGATCGCGGACGCCACTGTGAGTGCCATCGCGGGCATCGCCGTCCTTGCGGCGTTCGGTACCTTGGCCGGGCCGGCGGGCGCGCAGGCACAGCAGGCGGGGACATCGGACGCTCAGCTATCCGACGCGCAATTTCTTGAAGCCTGGCAACGATGTGAAAACAAGGCGAAGGCCCCCGCCGACACTCAGGTCGAGGGTTGCACCGCCGTGATCCAGGCCGGCAAGGACTCGGAGAAAAACCTCGCCATCGCCTTCCACAATCGCGGCATGGCGTATCGGATCAAGGGGGAGCCCGACCGGGCTATCGAGGACTACGGAGCCGCGATCAAACTCGCGCCGAACGACGGCTTGCTGTTTTACAGCCGCGGCCTGGCCTACGACGTCAAACGCGAGCGTGACCGGGCCATCCGGGATTACGACGAGGCGATCCGGCTCAATCCGGATCATGCCGGCGCGTATAACAATCGCGGCAACGTATACGCCGCCAAAGGCCAGCATGACCGCGCCATTGCGGATTACGACCAAGCGATCCGGCTCGCACCGAATGACGCTTTGGCGTTCTACAATCGTGCCGAACGCTACGGCGCGAAAGGCTTGCATGGCCGCGCCATCCCGGATTACGACCAGGCGATCCGGCTTAACCCGAATGACGCCGTGGCATTCCACAAACGCGGCATTTCCTATGCCGGGATCGGCCAGCACGACCGCGCTATCGGCGATTACGACCGGGCGATCGGGCTTTCTCCGGATTTCGCGCACGCCTTCCTGTATCGCGGCATAGCCTATGCTCTCAAAGGCCAACCCGACCGCGCGATTCAAGACTACAACCAAGCGCTCAAACTCAGCCCGGACGACGCCGTGGTTTTCTACAATCGGGGCGTCGCCTTCGCGGCCAAAGCCCAGCATGATCGCGCGATTCTGGATTACGATCAGGCGATCAAGCTCATTCCGAATTATCCCATCGCCTTGAATAATCGCGGCAGTGCCTATCTGAGCAAAGGTCAGCGCGACCGGGCCATGCAGGATTTCAACGAGGCGATCAGGCTCAGTCCGAACTACACATACGCCCTCAATAATCGCGGCAGTATCTACAACGCACGCGGCGAGACCGACCTGGCCATTCAGGACTACGATCGGGCGATCAGGATCGATCCAAAATACGCCTATGCCTACTTCAATCGCGGCACGGCCTATATGGACAAGAAGCAGTACGACCGGGCCATCCAGGATTACGACCAATCGATCAATCTCGATCCGAAACGGGCGACCGTCTTCGTCCATCGCGGCACCGCCTATCGCATGACGGGACGACACGACGCCGCCATCGAAGACTACGACCAGGCGATCAAGCTTGACGCCAAGAATGTTGCCGCCTTCCACAATCGCGGCACCGCCTATGCGCTCAAAGGCGAGCAAGACCGCGCGATCCAAGACTTCGACCACGTCATCCAACTCAATCCGAAGGACGCGCGCGCCTTTTTTTCTCGCGGCACCGCCTACCGGACCAAAGGTCAGTTAGACTTTGCCCTTGAAAATTACGACCGGGCCATCCAGCTCGATCCGAAATACGTCCCCCCCTGGCAGTACCGGGCCAGCGTTCGTTTCAGCCAGGGCGAGGCCGAGCGCGCCGTGCAGGACTACAGCGAGGTGATCCGGCTAGAGCCCGATAACCTCCAGTCGTACAAGCTGCGCGGTTTCGCGAATTTCAATGCCGCCCATTATGAGGCCGCCGCGTCCGATCTGGCGCGCGGTGGTGCGCAGAAGCCGGACGACGTTTACCCGGCCCTGTGGGGCTATTTTGCGAAAATGCGCTCCGGCAGTCCGGATGCGCGCGCGGCGCTGGAGGAGCAGGCCTTGAAGTTCAAGCCGGCGGAGTGGCCCTATGCGGTGGTCGAGCTTTATCTGGGTCGCGGCACGGCGGCGGCGGCGATCGCGGCGGCCGGTAAGCCGGACGAGCGCTGCGAGGCGCTGTTTTATGTGGGCATGTGGCACGCGCAGGGCGACGACCGGGCGGCCGCCACGGCATCGCTGAAAGAAGCACTCGACACCTGCCCGAAGGCGTTCATCGAATATGCCGGCGCGCGGGCCGAGATGAAACGGCTCGGGCAGTGACGTGACGGCGTCCGGTGCCGCGCCCGAAACGGGATGTATCCGTCGGCGCCGCCGCGCCCGCGTCTCGCGTGGGTGTCGTAGGCGGGTCCGTCGGAAGCGATCCATAAAAATACGCCGATGAGCAGCGTCAGCAGAGCCGTCGGGATGGCGAGAAAGACGACAAAGAGGATGCGGCGGAGAGACACATCAGCTCACGACGTCCTGGCAATCGCCTCGATCTTGTCCAGCCCGCCGACCTTCGGCGCCAGTGCCTGCCAGACGCCGCGGGCGCCGGCTTCCCAGGCGGCGCGGTCGTCGATCTGCACCGTCTTGCCGCCGGCCGCGGCGGCCTTTTCCATCGACAGTTTCTCGTCCTCGACAATCATCTGGTCGAAATAGCGCGCGGCCTCGGTGGCGGCGGCGGACAGCACCGCGCGCTCGTCGTCCTTGAGCGACTTCCAGAACGGTGCTGCGAACATCATCACGCCGGTCGCCCAGATGTGGCCGGTCTCGGTCAGGTACGGCACCACTTCGTACAGCTTGAAGCCGGCATAGGCGGACTTGGTCAGGTCCATCATGTCGACGACGCCGGTTTGCAGCGCGTTATAGGTCTCGGGGATCGGGATCGGCGTCGGATTGGCGCCGAAGGCGCGCCACAGTTCGGTGTGCAGTGGGCTCTGGATCACGCGGATGCGTTTCCCGGCGAGCTGGGTCGGCTTGGTGACCGGCTCTTTCGTGAGCAGATGCCGTGCGCCGTAATTGATGAAGCTCGGCACGATGAAATTCTGCGCCGCGAATTTGGCTTTAAGGCCGTCACCGATCGGCCCATCGACCACGCGGCGCACATGGGCGGCGTCGCGGAACACGAAGGGCGCGTCCAGCACCTGCGATTCCGGCACCCAGCCGGACAGCGCCGAGATCGTCGAAAGACTGGCCTGCACCGAGCCAAGCCGCAGGCCTTCGGCGACTTCCTTTTCGCCGCCGAGCGCCGCGTTCTGCACGATACGGAAATCAAACCGGCCGGGGAGCTTGGCGTCGACCAGTTCCTTGATCCGCGCCCACACTTTGGTCTCCGGCTTATCGGCCCCAAAGAGCGATGCGACCGTGACCGGTGTCGCGGCGTGTACGCGCAGGCCAAGCATCGGCATGGCGAGGCTTGAGGCGGCCAGTTGCGAGAACGCGCGGCGGGTGAGGGGTGTGTTTTGCGGCATGGCGGACTTCTCCTGCGTCGCCGCAGGTGTCCTAAATTCCCGGTCGGATGTCCATGGTGGCGCGGAGCCGGAAATCCGTTGCCACACGAACGAGCGACCGAAGGTGGATTTTCTACCGCGTCGGCGCGATGTGGAAAAAGTCCGGCGCTTAACCCTACTTCGCCAGCGCCACCGTGCGGTCATAGGCGCCCGGGAAGCCCTTCAGCGAGATCGTGAACGGCGTTTCCTTGCCGCCATCGGCCACGGCCTTGATCTTGAGCTGCGTACCCTTGCGCAGCGCCGCCAGGGTGCGGGCATCGAACGACACCGGCACCAGGCAGCCGGCCGGCAGGCAGGTGCGAAATTTCTGCGCCGGGCTGAACGCGCCGTCGTCGATCTGGAACGCGATACCCTGCTCGAGCGCGAGGCCGAACGGCATCACCAGGATGCCCTGCACGCTATTGTCACCGGGCCGCAACTCGATCCCGAGCACGCGCTGGCGCGTATTGTTGTCGGTCTGCTCCTGCGACAGCGCGCAGCTCTTCACGTTGCGGCCGTTCTGCGCCTGCACGGCGCAGTTCACGACCCAGTCGCCGTGGCTTTCACGCAGCGAACTGGCGCCGCCCGGCAGGGTGGCGTCCTGCGCGTGCGCCAACGTCGAACAGCCCAAGGCAAAGCCGGCGAGCAGGGTGAGTAACCCGGAACGGATGCGCATCGGAACTTTCATGTGACAGAGGGCACGATGGGCGCGACATTGCCCCCGATGCCGTGGCCGGTCAAACCGGTGCTGGACGGCACCACGAAGTCTCGTGTGGAGCGCAGAATCAGATTGTTCTGCAATCTCCGGTCGTATTTCGGTCGTTGACCCAGCCTGTTGCTTCCCGACCACACCGAAAACGTATCGCTGAGAAACGCCTGATTACCGTCCTAGCCGGATGGCAGGACCGGATTCGGTCATTTAGCTTCGCGCGCCCAAAGCCATGGTGTATTGATGCTGGTCCTTTGGCCGGAAGCCTTATGCCATGGCTCGCATTCCCTATGTCGACGGGACGGAGAATCCCGAACTCGCAGACCTGATCGGGCGCATCAGCGCTGGCCGGCGCGGTAACCTCATCAATGTGTATCGGTTGCTGCTGCACAGCCCGGCGCTCACCGAAAGCTGGTTCGAGCACCTCAACGCGGTACGCTGGCGCACCGGCCTGTCCGGCCGGCTACGCGAACTCCTGATCATCCGCATAGCGCTTATCAACCGCGTCGCGTACGTGATCGCGCAGCATGTGCCGAAGCTCGCACTCGCCGACGGCGTGTCTTTGGACGAATGCGAGGCGCTGAAGGACTGGCAAGCCTCGGACCTGTTCGGCGCCGATGAGCGCGCCGCGCTGGCCTATGCGGATGCGATGACCAAGAACGTGCATGTGCCGGACGATGTGTTCGAGGCGCTACGCGAACATTTCGACGACAAGGCCATCGTGGAGCTGTCGGTCTTGATCGGCACCTACAACATGCACAACCGCGTGATGCAGGCGCTCGACATCGATCTTGAGACAACCCGTTGAGGCGCACTAGGCGCGGCCACATGAGCGAACTTAGTCCTGTCCGTTCGCCGGTGCGCCGCGCGATGACATGGCTGATCGGGGCGGCCCTGTAGTAACCGGCGCCGTGATCGGGCGAGGTCCTATGAGGTTTTAATCGCCCGCCACACATTGCCGCACAGTTCGTCGAGATCGTGCAGTGCGTTCTCACGCGCGCCGATCGCGGTATGCGGCATCAGGATGACGTTGCGGTCCGGGCGGTCACGGAACGCCAGCAGCGGGTCGGCCGGATCGGCCGGCTCCGCATAGCCGACATCGAGCCCGAAGCCACCGAGGCGGCCGGCCTCCAGCGCCTCGATCAGCGCGTCGCGGTCGATCAGCTCGGCGCGCGCGACATTGATCAACATCGCGCCCGGCTTCAGGCGGCGCAGCCGGTCACGATTTATCATGCCGCGCGTCTGGGCGTTCAGCGGCAGTTGCACGATCAGGTAATCCGACTGCGCCATCACGTCGTCGAGCGGCGCATACGTCGCACCAAGCGCCTGTTCGTCGCCGGCTGTAAGCCGCGTGCGCTGGAAATACACCGTTTTCATTTCGAACGCCCTGGCGCGCTGTGCCAGTTCGCGCCCGACTTCGCCGAAGCCGACAATGCCAAGCGTGGCCCCGAACAGCGTTTTGAGCCCGGTGATGCCGGAGAAGTTAGAATAGCCGATGTGAGGGCTTCGCGGCCGCACGTGCCAGCCGGCGCCCTCCAATTCGTCGCTCGTGACCACGCCGTTCAACGGGCCGATGCGCTTGGCCAGCGCCATCAGCAGGGCAAAGGCCTGTTCGGCCACCGCGATATTGCCGTGGCGGCGCAAGGTCGCGACCTGCACGCCGCGTTTGGCACAGGCCGCCGTGTCGATGCTGGTCGCGATGGTGCCAAATTTCTGCACCAGCTTCAGCTTCGGCGCCGCCGCCAGCAGAGCGTCGTCGACCGTCAGGCTCTCGACAATCACGGCGTCGGCGTCGGTGATCTTGGCCCGAAGGTCAGCCTGATCGGCCGCGAACACGACCTGCGCGGGCGCGAGGCCCGGATAGCGCGCATGCAGCTTTTGGCTCCAGCCCATAAAATCCGGCTCGTCATGCGCGAAGAAATTGCACACCGCGCGCTTGTGTTTGTCCGACGTCGCCGGATCTAGGATCACAGGCACGATCTTCAAAAAATGATCGTCCTCGATGAGGATCTTGGGCATGGGTAAACTCTTAGACTGGGATTTTGTGGTGCTTCGAATGCAGCCGATGCGGATGGAAGGTGAGAGCGCCGGATCGTTACGACCTTTCGGGCGTGAGAGCAACGGCCCGCCGGGTTCAGCGTCGCGCTGGTTTATAGGTTGGTCAGCGCACCGTGTTCGGCCATAACTTTCAAACTTCGTTGTGTCACCGATCGATCAGATCGCGGGCCTTGTTGGCGAATGTCGTCATTACGAATGGCTTGGTAATCACTTCCATGCCGGGCCCGAGCAGGCCGTTGCCGATAGCGGCGTTCTCGGCGAAGCCGGTGATGAACAGCACCTTCAGGTCAGGACGATGCACGCGTGCCGCGTCGGCGACCTGCCGGCCGTTGATGCCGCCGGGCAATCCGACATCGGTCACCAGGAGGTCGATCCGCGCATCGGTCTGCAGGACCTGCAGTCCGGCTTGGCCGTCGGCCGCCTCGATCACCCGGTAGCCGCTTTCCTGCAGCACCTCGACGATCAGCATACGGATCGACGCCTCGTCCTCAATCACCAACACGGTTTCGCCATGGCCGGGGTCGATCTGCTCGACGAGACATTGGTCGGCTGCGTCGGCGCTGCCGATATAGCGCGGCAGATAGAGGCACATCGTGGTGCCGTTGCCGAGCTCTGAATAGATCCGTACCTGCCCGCCGGACTGGCGCACGAAACCGTACACCATCGAAAGTCCGAGCCCGGTGCCTTCGCCGAGCGGCTTGGTCGTATAGAACGGGTCGAAGGCGCGCGCGATCACGTCGGGCCCCATGCCGGTGCCGGTGTCGGACACGCACAGCGAGATGTATTGGCCGGGCGGCAACTCGCGCTCTTTCGCGGCCGTCTCATCGAGCCACCGGTTGGCGGTCTCGACCGTCAGGCGCCCGCCATTCGGCGCCATTGCGTCGCGGGCGTTGATGCACAGATTGAGCAGCGAACTCTCCAACTGGGATGGGTCGACCTTGGTGATCCACAGGCCGGCGCCGCCAATCACCTCGACCTCGACGGTCGGGCCGACGCTGCGCTGGATCAGCTCGGCCATGCCGTCGATCAGCCTGTTCGCGTCCGTCGGCCGCGGGTCGAGCGTCTGCCGCCGCGAGAATGCCAGCAACCTCTGCGTCAGCGTCGCTGCACGGCGCGCACCTTCCTGGGCGGCCGAGATGTAGCGATTGAGATTCAGCGTGCGGCCTTCCGACAGACGGCGCTCGAGCAGTTCGAGGCTGCCGCTGATGGCGCCGAGCAGATTGTTGAAGTCGTGTGCGATACCGCCGGTGAGTTGCCCGACCGCCTCCATTTTGACCGCCTGGCGAAGCTGCGCCTCGGTCTGGGCCAGCGCGGCGGTGCGCTGTTCGAGACGCTGTTCGAGCAGCGTTTCGGCATTCTTCTGGTCGTCCACATCGGTATTGGTACCGATCCATCGTACAATGGTGCCGTCGTCGTCGCGCAGCGTCACCGCGCGCGACAGATGCCAACGCCAAGCGCCGTCATGGCGGCGCAGGCGAAACTCGTTCTCATAATCGCGACCGGTCGCGGCCGCCTGATGCCAGCGCCTGAAGGATTCCGCGCGATCCTCCGGATGAATCATTGCGCCCCATCCGTCGCCATCGAGTTCGCCCGGCTTCATACCGCTATACTCGTAGACTTGCGCATTGAACCAATCGAGCTTTCCGTTCGACGGCGCGGTCCATACATGGTTGGGCATCGCTTGCGCGAAGGTGCGGAACTGTTTTTCGCTGGCCTTGAGCTCGGCTTCGGCACTCACGCGTTCGATATGGGCCCAAGACCGCTCCGTCACTTCCGTCAGGAGCGCGAGTTCGTTGGCGCGCCAGCGGCGCGGCACCTTGCCGTGAATCGCCATCAAGGCGATGAGACGTCCTTCCTTCACCAGCGGCATGCAGATCGTTGCCGCGATGCCGATGTTCTGGAACGTCGCGGCTTCCTCCGGCGCCAGTTCGGCCAGATTGTCGTTGACGATGAGCGGCAATCCGGCGCCGAGATTTTTTACCGCAAGCTTGCCGAAATCCGCCAGGCTGTAATGCCCGACAATGCTGGGAGAGCCGGGCGCGCTCCAGCCGCCCCGGATGGTGAAGCCGTCCTGGTCGGCATCCATGTCGGCATAGGCGCAGATCGCGACATCGAGATGCTGGCCCAGCATGCGCGTCGTCGTCGCCAGGATGGCGTCCGCATTCGTGCTCTTTGCGGCTTCCTTGCCGAGCGCATCGAGGAAGCGCAGGCGGGATTCGTTTTCGCGCAGCGCCGCGACGCCGCGAATGCGCTCTGCCGCGATGCGTGCCCGCTCAGCGACTTCGCCAATCAGCGCGATCTCGTCCGGCAACCATTCCCGCACGGTCTCATGTTTCGCGTACAGGAGCGCCACCAGCCGGCCGTGCTCGATGATCGGAACAGCCAGCAAGGCGCGGGCGCCACGGGTTTGGAGCGAGTCGGCCGCTTCCGCGGTGCGCGGATCGTTGCGCACATCGGCGATTTTGACGACCTCACCGCGTTTCAGGCTGTCGACGAACGACCCGTAGTCGCGCAGCCGCAAGCTGCCGGGAAGCGCTACTATGCCGGGCGCATTCCAGTCGCGATCGATGCGGAGCGTTTCCGTGTCGGGATTGATCGTGGCATAGGCAATGCGATGGACGCCGAGCGCTTCTCCCAAAATGCGCGTCGCCGTAAATTCAACCTCATCGGCATCGTCGCTGGAGCGAAAAATGTCGGTCAGCCGCGACAGTGCTTCGCGCCTTTCGGCGGCATGGCGGCGCTCGGTGACGTCCCGGATGGTGACCGAGAGGTGGAGCAGGTTCTGCTGATTGTCGCGCACCGGCGCGATGCTGAGTTCGACCCATTTCGGCCTGCCGGCGGACGGCAGTGGCACCGGCTGTCCGGTAAACGCCTCGCCGGACAGAGCCAGCGCCATCAGGTCGCGAAGCTCGCCTGCCACCTCGGGCGGGAGGATACTGGTAGCGTCCGCTCCGACGGCGGCCTCGGCCGTCACACCGAACAGGTGCGAGGCGGCGTCATTCCAGGCGAAGATAGACCCGGCGCCCGACAGCGTCACGAAGGCATTCGGCGCCCGGTCGAGCTGCGTCGCAAGATGGCGGTCGGACAATTCGGGCTGATGCACCTTGGTGTTCTCAAGGTTGGCGCGGTCTGTGGCGCGGTCGGTGAACTGGCCGGCGGTTTACGTCTGAGGTAGGCCCCGGTCGGGACAAGTGCCAGCCATGCCGAGGAGTTCCCGAAAATCTCGGTCAAGCCCGACCGGCTGTATAGCGTCGAACCGCGCGGTCACGGCGGTCGCGCCTCGCTCGCCCAGCCTATGCGGGCGGTGGAGCTGGGTCCGCGACAGCGCTAGGCCGCCGTGGCGAATTCGTCCTGAATCGACTTTTCGAAGGCCAGTACCTTCTGTACGCTCGGGCGCCACGTCATGCGTTCGAAATGCGCGGTGCAATTCGTCAAGCCGGACAGGTCGAGATCGAACTGCAAGGCCCGGCGGACGCACCAGAAGAAATGCGCATCGGGCGCGGTGAAATCCTCGAAAAAATAGTCGCGCCCGGCCAGACGGTCGTCGGCGATCTTGAAATTCTCCATCAACGGGCCGCGCGCCAGCTCACGCACGCTGTCGGCGCTGTCCGGCACGTTGCACACATTGGCGGGCGCGTTGATGCGCGACAAAAACGGATGTATGCCGGACGAGCACCATGACATCAACGAGATCGCCTCAAGCTCCAGCCATGGATCGGCGGGCAACAATTTTGCCTGCGGAAACGTGCGATTGACCCATTGCTGGATCGCGACGTTCTCGCTGAGCGGTTTGCCGTCCACCATCAGCAGCGGCACCTTGTGCTTGGGATTGATCTTCAGATACTCGGCCGATTTATGCTGGCCCTTGCGCATATTGATCGGCCGCACTTCGAACGTCGCGCCAGCTTCGGTCAGCGTAACGTAAGGCACCAGCGAACACGCGATCGGCGCGTAGTACAGAACGATGTCCATCGAAGGTCTCCGGGAAGGCACGGGTGGCGCATGCTGTCAGATAGCACGGCGAGTGGTCGTGGGGCAGGGGGGCGGGATAGACGGCTGCGTTTAAACCGGTCGGCGCTAGTGTGGTGGATTTGAAGTTCGCCCTGTTACCGCGGCGGACTCGCAGGCGAACTTCAAATCCAAACCCACACTAGAAACATTAGCTTGCTAGTGTCCCTTTGATTTCGAAGTTCGCTTCGAAGCCGCGCGTCGTTCCGGCCGGTTTGTCGTGCCATAAATCGCGCGCGCTTTAGAACAAACGAATTTCTATTCGTCAGCCTTGTGCAGGATCGGCAGGTCGAGCCGGAAACACGTGCCTTTGGGATCGTTGGACGTGACCGCCAGAACGCCGTGAAGCTGGCGCACCAGTCCGGTGATCACCCGGAAGCCCAGGCTGCCGCTCGGCCGATCGATGTCGAAGCCGTCGGGCAGGCCGATGCCCTGGTCGGAGACTTCGACGCACAGGCGCCCGTCCACTTCGCGGGCGGAGATATCGATGGTGCCGTTGTTGCCCGGATAGGCGTATTTGACGGCGTTGGTCACCAACTCGTGGATCAGAAGGCCCAACGGGATCGCGTGGTCGGCCGACAGCAGCATCGGGTCGGCATGGCAATTGAGAACGTGTCCGTTCGTAGTGCCGTCCAATTTTTTGCACAGCTCGTTTATGAAATCGGCGAGGTCGATGAAGCCGACCCGTGTGCCGTGCCACAGATGATCATGGACTTGGGCAATGGTGGCGACGCGGGCGCTGGCATCTTCCAGGGCGCTCTTGACCTCTTCGGACGGCGCGCCGCGCGCCTGGACGCGTAGCAGCCCGACCACGGTGGTGAGGCTGTTCTTGACGCGGTGGCTCATTTCCCGCGTCAGCAACGCCTGATACTCGAGCGCGGCTTGCAGTCTGGCATCGGCCTGCTGGCGTTCGATCGCGATGCCGAGCAGGCCGGCAAAGCCGGTCAGGAAATCGGCATCCGCCGCATCGAACTGGCCGGGCTCCGGGCTGTCAACTTCCAGCACGCCGAAGAACGCCGCGCCTTCGCCGCCATGTTCGATCAGCACGTTGATCGCGCGCTTGATGCCATGCTGGGCCAGGAGCGGGGGCACTCGGAAGCGGGTTTCTGCATCCAAGTGGTTCGAGATGACCGACTCCCCGGTCTGGTAGGCGTAGCCGGCCGGCGATCCGATGTCGGCCGGGAGCGAGACGGTATCGACGGTGTCCGGCGCCCAGCCGACACCGGCGCGAACCATCAGGCGGTTGGTGTCCGGCAGGTACTCCAAAACCTTGGCGTAACGCGCCAGAAGGCCCTGCGCGCACAGTTCGGTCGCGCGCTGCAGGATCTGCTGGAAGTCGCGGGTCTGCATGGCGTTGCGGCCGAACTCGCCGAGCAGGGATTGCTGCCGCAGGCGGTAGGGCAGTTCGTCGCGAAGCGGCACGAGGGAAGGGAGCTTGGGCAATTCGCGGGCGGCTTCGACGGACATTATGGGTATCCTGCGCACAACGCCTGCGCCCAGCGATGAGGCATGAGTACCGATCAGGACTTTGTCGTCATTCCTTTGTGGCCGCCTTCTGGGAGCCAGTCTGAGCAAAACAGCTCAGACTCCCGGTTTCATACCGGCATCGAAAACCCGATTTGCTGTCCGGCCGGGCGTCCTGTCCGGGCGCCGAAGGCGTGGATTTGCTCTGTGGTGTGGACCACCGACCCGGACAGGGACCGCGTGCGATGATTCGCGCCTTCCAGGAGGTGCGTCGTGTCTGAGTCGGAGTACGAGCGAAAGCATGAGCTGGAATGCCTGCGCTTGGCATCTGACCTCATGTACATGGCCGGCAACACGCTGAACCCGGATTTGAAGGCGCATTGCCTTCGGATGGCGCAGATCTGGACCGATCAAATACGGGCCCATTAAGCCGATAGCTGGCCGCCCCAGAAGGGTGCGATCCAAAATGTTTCCTGTCATTGACGTCATAGGCGCAATCCCAAACCACGCCCGGCCGGTCGTTCTGGTCGTCGATGACGAGGCGCTGCTGCGGATGCTGGCCGTCGATGTGGTCGAGCAGGCGGGCTGCACGGCGCTGGAGGCCGGCGACGCCGACGAAGCCATCGCCCTGCTGGAGGCCATCCCGGACATTTCCGTGTTGTTCACCGACATCCACATGCCGGGCCGCATGGACGGGTTGAAACTGGCCCATGTGGTGCGCCAGCGCTGGCCGGCCATCGGGATCATTGTCGTGTCAGGCCTGGTTCGGCCCGGGCCGTACGAACTGCCGTCGAACAGTTGCTTTTTCTGCAAACCGTACGAGACGATGGCGATGATCGCGGAATTGCGTTCGCTGGCCGGATTGGCCGTGGCGGGAGCGTGAGCTATTCTGCTCACGGTTGTTCTGTGTGATATGATTAAATACCGCTTTTGGCGGATGTCACATGATGATCAAATCGAATACCGGCCATGACCTGCGGCTCAATCAATTGCTCGGCGCTCTGGAGCCGGCCAGCCGCAAGCGGGTCGATCCCCACCTCGAGCCGATCGAGTTCAAGCTGGGCGAAATGGTGTGCGATGCCGGCGGCCTCCTCAAGCACGCGTATTTCCCGCGCGGTTCGGTACTGTCGCTGCTGACGGTGCTGGAGAACGGCGCCGCGATCGAAACCGCCAATATCGGGCGCGAGGGCGCCTTCGGCCTGTTCGCCGCGATGTATAGCCGGGTGTCGTTCAACCGGTGCATCGTGCAGCTCGAGGGCCCTGCGGTGCGCTGCCCGATCGAGCTGCTGCAATATGAATTCAAGAACAGCGAGCATGTGCGCGACCTGTTCGTGAGCTATTCGGAGACGCTGCTGTCGCAGGTCCAGCAGACCGTGGCGTGCAATTCGATGCATACCACGGAAGAGCGGATGTGCCGGTGGCTGCTGATGATGCACGATCGCGCGGGCGGCGAGGCGCTGCCCTACACCCACGAATTTCTCTCACACATCCTCGGCGCCAATCGGAAATCCGTGACGCTGGCCGCGCAGTCGATGCAGGCCGCCGGCCTGATCAGCTACCATCGGGGCCGGATCCAGATCCTCGATCGCACCGGCATGGAGCAGGCGTCGTGCGAATGCTACGCCATCGTGAAGGAACGCTTCGACGCCTTCCTCACGCCGCCCGAGTCCGCCGTGCCGGGCCGTCACAAGGGCCGCAGCAAGAGCAAGGCATGAGGGAGGCCAGACGTTAGGGAATTTAGCGCCGGCGATTTAGCGCGCCTCACTTCTCCGGCAAACCTGCCTCGATCAGGTTCTTGCGGATGCGGCCGGCGGCTTTGAGATAAGCCTGGCTGGCATTCTTGCGCGGCAACGCGATGTTTTCCGCCGTCGAGCCCGGCCGCAGTTCCAGCGCCTTGGCGAGCACGGTCTTGGCTTCTTCCTGCCTGCCGATACTCCAATAGGCAGACGCCAGAATCATATGCGTGCGGCCGGTGGCGGACGTGATGGCGATTGAGCGCTGCAGCCATGGGATGGCTTCCGCATCGTGGCCCATCAGCGTGTGCATCATCCCGATGCCGAGCGGCCAAGTCCAGCGCGACACCTGCGGCGTGTCGTATTGGTTGGCCTGCTTGAAGGAGGCGAGCGCATCCTCGAACCTGCCAAGCTGCATATGGGCAAGGCCCATATGGTACAGGCCGATGCCGTCCCATGGATCGAATGCCATCACCTTGGCGCAGACAACCAGGCTTTCGACGAACTGATTGGTGGCATTGAGAAAGCGGCAATAGCTCTCCAAAACCGGAATATAATTCGGCCGGGTCCGCACCGCGCGCTCGATCACCGCCTGGCCTTCGCGTTCGGCGGCGTCTTTCTCCTCCGGCGTGTACCAGACCATCTGAATGCCGCGCATCATCACGGCGGCGAGCGCGACGTCGATCTCGACATTGTCGGGCTCTTCGGCGCGGGCCTTTTCCAGCATGGCCTGCGCGGTCTTGAAGCGTTCGCGATTGGTCTGGTTCATCAGCGCGGTCGCCTGTTCGACGGCCACCTTGGCGCTGGTCGACGGCTTGCCATCGCTGTTCGGCGGCGCGCCGGAATGCGCGAGCGCATTGATGCGGCGCGCGAGCTGATGGCCGACGCCGGCCGCCAGCCGCGATTGCTGTAAATCAAGATCGATGTTGTCGATGACGATCGACGCATTGCCGGCCCAGCGAACTTCGCCGGCCGGGCTGGTCAGCCGCGCTTCGATGTCGAAGCCGCGCTCGCCGCGCTGCAATTTGGCATCGACCACGAAATCCGCGTTGGTCCGCACGGTCGCCGCTTCAACCGAGACCGATATGGCGGCCAACGCCGCGCCGGGTGGAATTGGCGGGCGGCCCGCGATCACCCGGATATTGTCGATTTTCGCCAAACCATCGGTCAGTCGGTCGGTCACATTGGCGGTCAGCGCGGCGAGTTGCGGATCGTCGGTTGCGGCCGTCATCGGCATCACGATGACGGTCAGCGGTTTCGGCTCGGCGGTCGTCCTGCGCTCGGGCGCGATGCCATTGCGCAGCATCGGGGCCGCGACCGCGAGGCCAATGATCGCGCAGACGCCGAGGCCGAGTGCCAGCGTGGCCGGCCCGCGCAGGCCGAACGGGAAGCGGCGTTTTGGCGTGGCGGCGGCGGCGATTTCGCGGGCGATAGACGGCGCGGCCGCGGGCAGGGCGGCCACGGCGCTCCCAGCTGTTGTGCTGGCGACCGGTGCCGCACTCGCGGTCTGTTTTGGGCCTGCCACGACGTCGGCGTCGAACAGATAGCCTTTGCCGGACACCAGCTTGATCAGTTCGCGCTGCTCGTCGCCGAGCGCGACGCGGATTTCGCGCACGCACTGGAACAGGCTGTCCTCGCCGACATGAACGTTCGGCCAGACGGCTTCCAGCAATTCGGTCTTGCTGATCACGCGGCCGGCATTGGCCACGAACACCAGCAGCATGTCATACGACTTCGGACGAAGCTTGATCGCTTCGCCGTCCGGCCCGCGCAATTCGGCGCGCTGCGGATCGAGTTCGAAGCCAGCAAACCGAAACACCGTGCCCCCACTGCTTTCCGCTACGCGGCTTTCGCCGAAATCATGTCGTTGCGCACGGTCCTGTCCGAACTATCCCATCCCCACAAAGAGGCCGGGCGCATCCGGGGACCGTTCTGGATCATGCTTTAGCGCTTTTCTGCGCAAATATCAGCAAAATTTCGGAATTTGGTCTCTGGAGCGTTTTGAAAATCGCTCTACATGCCCTGGCGAGGACCGTTTGAAACCATAGGCGATGGAACTTGGGCGCTGCCTTCTGCCAGGACTTTGCAATAAACGTCAACCCCAAGCCCGCCGGCATATTCCGGGCGGCGTTCGCGGGCTTCGCTGCAGCTAGTCCGGGTCTTTACGTCACCTTTATGCGGCGGCTCCAAAGATCCAATCGATCCTTTATGCACGCAGGCGTAGCTCAGGTCCTCATCCATCCTGGAGAGGACATCCCATGCAGGACCTGGTTTTTCTCGCGCTCGGCTTCGCGGCCTTCGGGCTGATCGGCGCCTACGCGCTCGCTGTCGGCCGGTTGTGAGGCCGCCATGCCCGAACCCGTCTTCGGCCTCATCGTCGCGCTCGCGCTCGGCGTGTATCTGCTCCTGACCCTCATCCGGCCTGAACGGTTCTAGGACCGCAACGAGGAGCGCTGCGCGCGTTCCGGAGGACACCATGACGACAATCGGTTGGTTACAGATCGCGCTGCTGTTCGCGCTGGTTCTGGTCTGCGTGAAACCGCTCGGCCTGTTCATGGCCGACGTGTTCAGCGACCGGCGAACCTTCCTGACGCCGGTGATCGCGCCGGTCGAGCGCGGCTTCTACCGGCTGGCGGGCGTCGATCCCGCCAAGGAACATGGCTGGCTCGGCTACACGCTGGCCATGCTGGTGTTCAACGCCGCCGGCTTTGCTTTCCTGTACGCGCTGATGCGGCTGCAGGCCGTGCTGCCGCTCAATCCGCAGGGCTTTGACGCCGTCGCGCCGGACCTTTCGTTCAACACCGCGATCAGCTTCGTCACCAACACCAATTGGCAATCCTATGGCGGCGAGACCACCATGGGCCATCTGGTGCAGATGACCGGGCTGACGGTGCAGAACTTCCTGTCGGCCGCGACCGGCATCGCGCTCGCCATCGCGGTGGTGCGGGCCTTCGCGCGTTCCGGGGCGAAAACGCTGGGCAATTTCTGGGTCGATATGACCCGCGCGACGCTCTACGTGTTGCTGCCGCTGTCGATCGTGGTCGGGATCGCCTTCCTGGCTTTGGGCGTGCCGCAGACGCTGCAAGGCTCAATCGATGCGACGACGCTGGAGGGCGCCAAGCAGGCCATCGCGCTCGGTCCGGTCGCCTCGCAGGAGGCCATCAAGCAACTCGGCACCAATGGCGGCGGCTTCTTCAACGCCAACT
>JAQGJU010000087.1 GCA_028290465.1 Xanthobacteraceae bacterium
GCGGCTGTCGGTCGAGTTGTCGCGGTTGTCGCCCATCATGAAGTAATTGCCGGGCGTCACGGTGTAGACCGGGGTGTTGTCGTTGTAGCCGTTATCGATCAAATCGAGCGAGGTGTAGCTCACGCCGTTCGGCAGCGTCTCGCGCCAGCGCTTCACGCGGGTGGTGCGGCCACCCTCCTCGGTCTCGATGAAATCGTCGATCCGCTGCCGCTTCACCGGCTCGCCATTGATGTGCAGCAAACCGTCGATCATCTGGATGCGGTCGCCCGGCGTGCCGATCACGCGCTTGATGTAATCGGTCGAGTCTTCCTTCGGCAGGCGGAACACGACCACGTCGCCGCGCTCCGGCGGCGAGCCGAGAATGCGCCCGCTGAACAGCGGCGGCGAGAACGGCAGCGAGTAGTGCGAATAGCCGTAGCTGTATTTGGATACGAACAGGTAGTCGCCAACCAGCAGCGTCTCCTTCATCGATCCGGACGGGATATTGAAGGGCTGGAACAGGAAAGTGCGGATCACGAGAGCAATTATGAGGGCGTGGAAGACCACGCGGACGGTTTCGGCGAAGCCGCCTTCCTTCCGTTTTGTTCCGCTCGTCACGCTCATGGCCTCTCGTCCTGTCGCATGGCGCCCCACGGCGCCGCCGGCCGGGCCAAAGCCGAGCCAAATCAGAAAGTACTGCTATATCATGCACTTAGATGAAGCGCAAACGCCTCCAACAGGCCACAAAACGGCGCAACGGCGCTTTGTACCCGCTCGCCGACAATCGCGCAATCAACGGTGACTGTTTCAAGGCGCCCAAACGGATCGCCCGCGCGGATGTAGCCGAAGAACTGGGCGCGGCGGATAGCGAATTCAAGAGACCGACGGCTCCGCCGAGATGATCACAAAGGCCTGCGCCAGCGGATATTCGTCCGTGATGGTCACATCGATCGTCGCCGTATGGCCGGGCGGCGTGATGGCCTCCAGACGCGCCAGCGCGCCGCCGGTCAGCCGCATCGTCGGCTTGCCGGACGGCAGATTGGCGACCCCCAGGTCGCGGAAGAACACGCCGTTGCGAAAGCCGGTGCCAAGCGCCTTGGCGCAGGCCTCCTTGGCGGCGAAGCGCTTGGCATAGGTCGGGGTCGGATTGGCGCGCCGCTCGGCGCGGGCCCGTTCGGTCGGCGTGAACACGCGATTGAGGAAACGCTCGCGATGGCGCTCCAGCACCTTTTCGATGCGGCGAATATCACAGAGATCGGACCCGATGCCGATGATCATGCGGTTACCGCCCCTGGAGCGCGTCCAGCAAAAGTGGACACCGGTTTTGCGTCCGGACGCGCTCTACTATTTATAATCATGACGCGTTTTCTTTACGCGAAATGGATTCCACTTCGCTTGAAAACGCTATGGCACGCCCGCGCTCCATCGCGGCCCGCATCCGCAGCACCGATTCCGTAAATCCGACAAACACCGCCTCGCCGACCAGGAAATGCCCGATATTGAGTTCGACGATTTCCGGCAGCGCCGCGATCACCTCAGCGGTCTCGTAATTCAAGCCGTGGCCGGCATGCACCTCCAGGCCGAGGGCTTTTGCCTGCTTGGCGCCGTCGCGGATCCGCAACCATTCGGCCGATGCCAAGTCCCGCCGGCCCTCGGCCTGCGCGTCGCACCACGCACCGGTATGCAGTTCGATCACGGGTGCGTGGAGGGCGGCGGCGGTCTCGATTTGCGCCGGGTCGGCCGCGATGAACAGCGAGACCCGGATGCCGGCATCGTTCAGCACGGCAATCTTCGGGGCCAGCGCGGCGCGCTGCCCGGCGACATCGAGCCCGCCTTCGGTGGTGCGCTCGGTGCGCTTTTCCGGCACCAGACAGACCGCGTGCGGCTTGGTCTGCAGCGCGATGGCGATCATCTCGTCGGTCGCCGCCATCTCGAAATTCAGCGGCTTGGAGATCTCCGACATCAGCCGCGCGATATCGTCGTCGCGGATGTGGCGGCGGTCTTCGCGCAGATGCGCCGTGATGCCGTCGGCGCCGGCCGCGATCGCGAGTTGCGCCGCCTTCACCGGATCCGGATGCCGGCCGCCCCGCGCGTTGCGGATGGTGGCGACGTGGTCGACATTGACGCCAAGGCGCAGATGAGAAATTCCCGGCACGTTCTGTTTCCGATTTGCAAATTAAGTGAGACCGCCGTCAGGCGTTGACCCGCTCGACATTGGCGACCGCGCTCTTGGCGCGCAATTGCGCGATGATCGAAGTCAGGTGTTTGAGGTCATAGACCTCGAGATCGATGGTCACCAGGGTGAAGTCCGGCGATTTCCGGGTCATGCGGATATTGTCGATATTGCCGTCGTGCTCAGCGATCACCTGGGCGATCTGCGCCAGCGAACCCGGCTCGTTGACCGATTCCACCGTGATGCGCGCCGGGAAGCGTTGCGGCGTTTCCTCGTCGACATCCCAGCGGACATCGAGCCAGCGCTCCGGCACGTCCTCGAATTCCTTCAGCGATGGCGATTGAATCGGATAGATCGTGATCCCTTCGCCGGCCGTCAGGATGCCGACGATGCGGTCGCCCGGCACCGCGCCGCTGTTCGGCGCGAACCGTACCGGCAGTTCGCCGTTGATGCCGCGGATCGGAATCGCGGCGGCGGTATCGGCCGATCCCGGCACCTTGAACTTGACGGCCTTGGCCTTCTTCAGGCCGAACCAGCCGCTTTCCGCCTTCGGGCGCTCGCCGGCCGAGATCGCCCGCTCTTCCTTGTAGTCCGGATACATCGCCCGCACGACATCGGAGGCTTTCATTTCGCCGCGCCCGACCGCCGACATCACGTCCTCGATCGAACTCCTGGCCAGCCTTGGCAAGGCTCCGATCAGGTTCTCGTCCGAATAAACCATCTTGGAACGCAGGCACAGCCGCTCGACCATGCGCCGGCCGAGCCCGGCATACTGATCGCGGACGGCGGCCCGCGTCGCCCGGCGGATTGCCGCCCGTGCCTTGCCGGTAAAGACCAGCGACTCCCAGGCGGCCGGCGGCGCCGTCTGCGCCTTGGACCGGATGATCTCGACCTCATCGCCGTTCTGCAGTTCGGACACCAGCGGCGCGACCTTGCCGTTGATCTTGCAGCCGAACGCCGAATTGCCGAGATCGGTATGCACGGCGTAAGCGAAGTCGATGGCGTTGGCCTTGCGCGGCAGCGCGATCAGCTTGCCGCGCGGCGTGAAGCAGAACACCTGGTCGTGAAACAGTTCGAGCTTGGTGTGCTCGAGAAACTCTTCCGGGTTCGAGCCCTCGGACAGCAGTTCGACGGTGCGGCGCAGCCACGCATAGGCGTTGGACTCGCGCGACAGCATCTCGCCCGCATGGTCGACGCCGTCCTTGTATTGCGCATGCGCCGCAATGCCGTATTCGGCCAGCCGGTGCATTTCCTCGGTACGGATTTGCAGCTCGACGCGCTGGCGGCCGGGACCGATCACGGTGGTGTGGATCGAGGAGTAGTCGTTCTGCTTCGGCGTCGAGATGTAATCCTTGAAGCGCCCCGGCACCACCGGCCATGTGGTGTGGACGACGCCGAGCGTCTGGTAGCATTCGGCCAGATTGCGAACGATGACGCGGAAACCGAAAATATCGGACAGTTGCTCGAAGCCGACCGCCTTGCGCTCCATCTTGCGCCAGATCGAATAGGCGCGCTTGCGGCGGCCGGTGACATGGGCCGTGATGCCGCGATCGGCCAGCTTCTTGGTCAGTTGCTGTTCGATCTCGGTGATCAGACCCAAGCTACGGGCTTCGAGCACGACCAGTCGCTCATTCACCACCCGATAGGCATCCGGATTGAGCTCACGGAACGACAGGTCCTCAAGCTCCTCGCGCATCTCATGCATGCCCATGCGGCCGGCCAGCGGCGCATAGATGTCGAGCGTCTCTTCGGCGGTGCGCCGGCGCGAGTCAGGCTGCTTGTGATGCAGCGTGCGCATGTTGTGCAGCCGGTCGGCCAGTTTGACGAGGAGCACCCGTACGTCGTCGGAGATGGCCAGCAGCAGCTTGCGCAGGTTTTCGGCCTGCTTGGCCTCCTTCGACACCAGATCGAGTCGCTTCAGCTTGGTCAGGCCGTCGACCAGGGCGCCGATGTTGCGACCGAATAGCTGGTCGATCTCGGCCCGCGTCGTCTCGGTGTCCTCGATGGTGTCGTGCAGCAGCGCCGCCACGATGGTGGCGTCGTCCAGCTTGAGGTCGGTCAGGATCGCGGCGACTTCGAGCGGATGGGAGAAGTACGGGTCGCCCGAGGCCCGCATCTGCTCGCCATGCGCCTTCATGGCGTACACATAGGCGCGGTCCAGCAGAGCCTCGTCGGCCTGCGGATTGTAGCGCCGTACGCGCTCAACCAGCTCATACTGCCGCATCATCGGCGGACGGGGGCCTTTTCCTGTCTTTTCAAGGTGTTGCGCAGCCGTTTGCACAGCCGGGTCGAGCGGCGCTCGGGTCCGGGCCTGGTTTTGCATGCGGGGCAGATCGGTGGACGCGCGGGCCATTCCATCCTTATCCGGCTGCCTCAGAATACGGCAGCCCTACGTCAGGATATCATGGCGACTCGGAGACGCCACAAGCTCTCGTCAACATGCTGATCGCGCTCTGCATCGTTCTGCACGTTTTAAAGCAAAACGGCCCGGACAGGGTCCGGGCCGTTAAGTTTACAGGCGCGCCAGTTGAGGCAGCGCTTATTCTTCTTCTTCGGGCTGCTCCTCGGGGGGCGTGAGCCCTTCGAGACCCTTGAGCAATTCTTCCTCGGTCATCCGGTCCGGCACCACTTCGGTGTCGTCGGCATCGACCGAACCGCCGCTGCCGATCAGCGGCACGTTCTCGGGCTCCGGCTCGTCCACCTCGACATACTTCTGCAGCGAGTGAACCAGCTCTTCCTTCAGATCGCCCGGCGAAATGGTGCTGTCGGCGATTTCGCGCAGCGCCACCACCGGGTTCTTGTCGTTGTCGCGATCGATGGTCAGCGGCGCACCGGAGGAAATCAGGCGCGCGCGATGACCGGCCAGCAGGACCAGTTCGAACCGGTTCTCGACCTTGTCGATGCAATCTTCGACGGTGACTCGGGCCATGGGCAATCGCTCCTGCAACGTCACGTTAATTCAAGGAAATCCGCCGGTTAGGTAGCCTTCCCGGCCGCAAAGCGCAAGGGCTGAAATTTGCCTTGGAGTTCCGTGACGCCTCTGTTACCCCAACTCTGGGAACCGATATCCGGCTGGCCGATTTATCATTCGTGAATTGTTCGACGCTTCAACCGTCGATAATCCAATGCGGCGCCGGACGTCGATCGTTCCCAATACCGACGATTTGGCGATTTAAGTTGCAGTTGTCGCCCCGCCGGACCGTTAGGGCCGGCCTTTTCATAGCTGGTGAGAGACATTCCATGGCCAATAACCCCGAAAAAATCGCGCTTTTCATCGACGGTGCCAACCTTTACGCGACCGCCAAGGCTCTCGGTTTTGATATCGATTACAAGCAATTGCTCCGCGAGTTTCATTCGCGGGGTTATCTGATGCGGGCGTTCTATTATACCGCGGTGATCGAGGACCAGGAGTATTCGTCGATCCGCCCGCTGATCGATTGGCTCGACTACAACGGTTACAGCGTCGTGACCAAGGCCACGAAAGAGTTCGTCGACCAGACCGGGCGCCGCAAGGT
>JAQGJU010000055.1 GCA_028290465.1 Xanthobacteraceae bacterium
GGGAGAGGTGAACCCCGGTCTTTGCGAATGCCTCTTCCGTTATCCGGTCTTCTTGTTGTCGCGCTCGAACAAGCCGTCGCGGTGCCGATGTGCACTGCGCGGCTGGCCGATGCCGGCGCGCGGGTGATCAAGATCGAGCGGCCGGAAGGCGACTTCGCGCGCGGCTACGACGATCTGGTGCATGGCGAGAGCGCCTATTTCGTCTGGCTCAATCGCGGCAAGGAATCCGTCGTCCTCGATCTGACGAAGGCCGACGACAAGGCGCTGCTCGAAGCGATGCTGGCCAAGGCCGATATCTTTGTGCAGAATCTGAAGCCCGGCACCGTCGCCAAGCTTGGCTTTGCCATCGAACGGCTGCGCCAGGATTATCCGCGCCTCATCGTGTGTTCGGTGTCGGGCTATGGCGAGACCGGGCCCTACGCGTCGCGCAAAGCCTATGACCTGCTGATCCAGGCCGACTCCGGCCTCACCTCCGTGACCGGCGGCCCCAATGAGCCGGCGCGGGTCGGCGTTTCCGTTGTCGACATCGCGACCGGCCAGAATGCCTATGAGGCCATTCTCGAAGCGCTGATCGCGCGTGGCCGCAGCGGCGAAGGCGCGGCACTCAGTGTCTCGATGTTCGACGCGATGGCGGACTGGATGACGGTGCCGCTGTTGCAGCACGAAGGCGGCAAGACCCCGCAGCGGCTCGGCCTCGCGCATCCGTCGATCGCGCCCTATGGGGTGTTCAAGAGTCGCGACGGCGTCGACATTCTGATCTCGATCCAGAACGACCGCGAATGGCGGGTGCTGGCCGAGTGGGTGATGGGCGACAAGGCGCTGGCGGCCGATCCCGACTTTGCCAGCAACCGCGAACGCATGAAGCGCCGCGCCGACACCGATGCGAGAGTGCAGGCCGCGTTCGCCGCGCACGACGTCGATGATCTGTCGGAGAAACTCGCCGCCGCCGACATTGCGTTTGCGCGGGTCAATGACGCGGCCGGCTTGGCCAAGCATCCGCATCTGCGGCGCATCGAAGTCGGAACGCCGAGCGGGCCGGCCAGTTATCCAGCGCCGCCGGTGTTGCGCGCCGGCGAGACGCGGCAGTATGGGCCGGTGCCGGCGCTCGGTGAGCATTCCGACAAGGTGCGCGGGGAGTTCAAGCCGTAACTAATCCATCGCGTGCATGGGTTCGTTGGCAGAAGGCTTCACCCGCACCGATCGAATGATCAGCACCAGCGGAATGGCCGCCAGCGTCAGCCACATCAGCAGCTTGTAGTCATTGGCGTAAGCGATGATGACGGCCTGCTGCGAAACGATAGCGTCCATCATGGCGCGGCCGGCATCGGTCGTCATGTTGAGCACGGCGGCGACGTCGGGCATCTGCAGCGCGTGGTTGAACGGCGTGATGTATTCCGACAGGTAGGCATGCATCCGCGTGGTGCCGCTGGTCAGGTTGGCGATCACCACCGAAATGCCGATCGACGAACCGATATTGCGCAGCAGCGTCAGGATCGACGCGCCATCGGTGCGCAGATGACCCGGCAGCGACGCGAACGCCACCGTGCTGAGCGGCACGAAGACGAGGCCGAGGCCGACGCCCTGGAACACGCTGGTGACCACGATGCTGCGCGCCGTCGTATTGTCGGTGAAGCCGACCATCACGCTCAAGGTCGCGGCCGTGATGAGGAGGCCGGTCAGGATCAGCCAGCGCGCCTCGACGATCTTCAACAGCCGCCCGACCACGATCATGCTGAACAGCGTGCCGAAGCCGCGCGACGCCAGCAGCAAGCCGGACGTCATGATCGGATAGCCGAGCACGTTCTGCATAAACGGCGTGACCAGCGCCATGGTGGAAAACAGCACCATGCCGATCACCACCATGAACAGGCAGCCGCTGACGAAATTGCGGTCCTTGAAGATGTCGAACCGCACGAACGGCCGGTCGGTGGTTAGCGAATGCGCGAAGAAGAAATAGAATCCGGCGGCCGACACGATAGCCTCGGCGATGATCTCGCTCGACGTGAACCAGCCGACCTGCTCGCCGCGGTCCAGCATCAGTTGCAGCGAGCCGATGCCGGCGGCGAGTGCCGCGAAGCCGAACCAGTCGAATTTCATGCCGGATTTGAGATCCGTCTCGTCCATGAAAATGGTCAGGCCGATCACCGTCAGGATGCCGACCGGCAGGTTGATCAGGAACACCCAGTGCCACGAATAATTGTCGGTCAGCCAGGCGCCGAGCGTCGGGCCCATGATCGGCCCGAGCATCACGCCGACGCCCCAGATCGCCATCGCCTGGCCGCGCTCCTCGGCCGGATAGGCATCCAGCATCACCGCTTGCGACAGCGGCACCAGCGAGGCACCGAACATGCCTTGCAGCAGGCGGAACAGCACCATCTGCTCGATGCTCTGGGCGAGGCCGCACAGCACCGACGCCACCGTGAAGCCGGCGACGCAGACGATGAACAGTTTTTTGCGGCCGAACCGGTCCGACACCCAGCCGATCGGCGCCGTCATGATGGCGGCAGCCACGATGTAGGAGGTCAGCACCCAGTTCACTTGGTCGAGCGACGCCGACAGCGAGCCCTGCATATAGGGCAGCGCCACATTGGCGATGGTGGTATCGAGCGCCTGCATGATGGTGGCGCTCATCGCGCACACCGTCAGCAGCATACGCCGGGGGCCGGCCGGCAGCGTGGCCGGCGCGGTCGTCATGGCTGTATTTCTTTCGCAACGGACGTCAGGCCGAGCAATTTGCCGACCGAGCGCGTGCGCTTGGTGTCGATCTCGACATTGACGCTCATGCCGGCGCGGAGCAGTTCGGTATTTTCACCGGCATCGAAAGCGATGCGCACCGGCACGCGCTGCACCACCTTGACCCAGTTGCCGCTGGCGTTCTGCGCCGGCAGCACCGAGAACTGCGCGCCGGTGCCGGGACTCACCGAGGCGACGGTGCCGTGAAAGGTGCGGTCGGGGAACGCATCGACGTCGAGCGCGACATGCTGGCCGACGCGCAGATAGGTGAGGTCGGTTTCCTTCGGATTGGCGTCGACCCAGGCATGGGCGTCGTCGATCACGCTGAGCACCGGCGTGCCGGCGGACACGAAACGGCCGAGCTGGATATTGTCGACCTGGGTGGCGATGCCGGCGATCGGCGCCCGCAGCACGGTGTGGTCGAGATCGCGCTGCGCCTGGTCGAGCGCGGCCTGCGCCTGCATGAAGGCCGGGAATTTTTCGATCGGCAGGTCCGGATTGTTCTGCAATTGATTGAGCGTGGTGCTGAGCTGCTGGCTGCCGAGTTGGGCCTGCAACTGCGCGGTGACCAGCGTGGCCGCGGAGGTGTCGACGTCGGCCTGCGAGCCGCTCTTCTTGGCCAGCAGATCGGTCTTGCGCTCGACGTCGCGCCGCTTGAGTTCGACGTTCTGGCGCGCGTAGTCGAGCAACTGGCTGAGCGACTTGTAGTTGGTCTTCAGCGTCGCAAAATCGCTGCGCACGGTGGCGAGCTTGGCCTGTGCCTGTGCCAGCGCGAGGCGGAACGGCTCGGGATCGATCGCCAGCAGTTCGTCGCCGGCATTGACGTGCTGGCCCTCGCGCACCGTGACGCTGCCGACCTTGCCGGAGATGTCCGGGGTGATCAGCACCTTCTGCGCGCCCACATAGGCATTGTCGGTCGAGATGTAACGCCCGCCCGACAGGTACAGCGCGAAGCCGACCATCAGGGCGAGCGCCGGAATGACGACCAGCAGAATGGTGCGCAGCCGCTGCCGGCTGAGGCCTTTGGCCTTGGGTGTGTTCGTGGCGGGTTCGTCGACCAGTTTCAATGCGGTATCGGACATGTTGGTTCTTCGATTCTAGGAAGCTTCGGGAATTTCGGTGCGCGCCTGCAGGGCGCGGCGCAGATTGGTCTTGATGGCGCCAAGGCCCTGCAGCATCTGGTCGATGTCGCTGGCCGGGATATCGCCGAGCACGGTGCCGGTGAGGACCTCGCCGAGCGCGTCCAGCCGTTCCATCACCGGCTTGGCGGCCTCGGTCAGAAACAACCGCTTGGCGCGCCGGTCGTTCGGATCGCCGCGGCGCTCGATCAGGCCGTTGTCGGCCAGCCGGTCGACCAGCCGGGTCAGCGAAATCGGCTGCATGTCGAGCATGTCGGCGAGTTCCGCCTGTTTCAGGCCCTGGTGCCGTTCCAGGCGAGCCAGCACGGCCCATTGGGCACGGGTCATGCCGTATTGGCGCGCCTCCTGGTCGGCAAAGGTCCGCAGCAGGCGGGCTACCTCGTTGATCATGAAGGGTAATTCGCGGCGTGGCGGGCGCGGGCGCATGGCAATGATCCGTTGGTGTCACTGATTATATAAGGAGGCTTATAATATAAGTAACGTGCTATTTCGACAGCGCTCTTATGCGTGGCAAGCGGGCGTGACGGCCCTCGGTCGGCTGTGTCAGAAAGGTCGCCGACGCCAACAAAAAGCTATTGGAGGAACGATGGACAAATCGATGTACGAAAAGGGTCTGAGCATTCGCCGCGCCGTGATGGGCGACAGCTTTGTCGATGCCGCGCTTGCCGGCGCGGACGACTTCAGCAAGCCGTTGCAGGATATGGTGACCGAATATTGCTGGGGCGCGGTGTGGGGGCGCGAGGGTCTGCCGCGCCGCGACCGCTCGATGATCAATCTGGCGATGATCAGCATCCTCAACCGGCCGCAGGAACTGAAGGGCCATATCCGGGGCGCGCTGACCAACGGCATGACCCGGCAGGAAATCTGCGAAGTGTTCCTGCAGGTGATGGTTTACGCAGGGGCGCCGGCCGGGGTCGATTCATTCCGCATCGCCCGCGAGGTGTTCAAGGAACTCGACGCGGCGAAGTAGGCGCGTCTCCACAAGCGCGCCGATCGCCTGCGCGGCCGGCGCGCTTGTGCTAAACTCATGTGAAAGCGGTGAGGGAACCGGAACTTAGGCCGCGCGTTCCTTAACGGCTTTGTCATTAGGTTTGCGCGCGATCGGACGGAAAACCGGTGCCCACTTTTCCTGATCGCGCGCTGGCGGGGAATGTTCATGAGTCACGTCGAGACACTACAGACCCGGACCACCCAGGCCCGGCTGGTATTGGTCGGCGACATCGGCGGCAGCACCAGCCGCTTCGGCATCGCGGTGCCGGGCGAGCGCCCGCGCCACGTCGCGACCGTCGCCAATGACAGCATGAGCAGCTTCGAAGCGGCGATTACGCATTATCTCGAAGGCTGCTCGATCCGGCCGATGGCGGCGCTGCTGGCCTTCGCGGCGCCGATCGGCGGCGATGAAATCGCGCTGACCAACCGGGCCTGGCGGTTCCGGCTCAGCGATCTGAAAGCCCGGTTCGGCTTCTCGCAGGTCCACGCGGTCAACGATTTCGAGGCGCTGGCGTGGTCGCTGCGTCATCTGTTGGCCGCCGATCTGAAGCCGCTTGGCGGCAAGATGGGCGCGCTCGACGGCGCGCGCGCGGTGCTCGGCCCCGGCACCGGCCTTGGGGTCGCCGCGCTCGTCCCGGCCCATGGCGGCTGGCAGGCGGTCGCCAGCGAGGGCGGCCATGTTTTATTTGGCGCGGCCGACGAGACCGAGGAACCCGTGTTCGCGCGCATGCGCGCCAATGCCGGTCCACTGAGCGCCGAGAAAGTCCTGTCGGGCTCCGGTCTTGTTCGTTTACATCGCGCGCTGCATGCGGATAGCGCGCTGACGACGTCCGAGGCGATCCTGGAAGCCGCGCGCGGCGGCGATCCGGCGGCCCGCCTGACGGCGGAGTGGTTCGTGCGGCTGCTCGGCCGCTTTGCCGGCGACGTGGCGCTGACGTTCAAGGCAGTTGGTGGTGTGCACATCGCCGGCGGCGTGGCGTTCGGGCTCGGCGCGCTGTTCGATGCCGCCGTGTTCCGGTCTGCCTTTGAGAACCATCCGCCGTATCGGACGCTGCTCGCCGACATTCCAACGCACCTGATCGCATGCCCGGAACCGGGTCTGGTCGGCTGTTCGGCGGCGGCCGAACATTTGATGGGTATCTGACTCTTATCCCTCCCCCGCTTGCGGGGGAGGGTGGCCAGCGAAGCTGGCCGGGTGGGGGAATTGCAGCGCCGAATAAACCCCACCCGACCGCTTGCTGGCGCTCGCGGCCACCCTCCCCTTTCAGGGGAGGGATAAGAAGCGCATCGACTACTCTGCTGCTTCGAGCGTCAGGCGGCCCGCACCGTCGACAGGAACTTGTCGACCTCCAACTTGAGCCGGTTGCTCTCGCCGGACAGCGATTGCGCGGAAGACAGCACCTGGGCGGATGCCGTGCCGGTTTCGCCGGCGCCGCGATTGACGTCGGTGATATTGGCCGCGACCGTGGCGGTGCCCTGCGCGGCCTGCTGCACGTTGCGCGAGATTTCCGCCGTGGCGGCGCCTTGCTGCTCGACCGACGACGCGATCGTGGTGGCGATCTCCGAGATGCGGATGATGGTGCCGCCGATCTCCTTGATGGCGGCCACCGAGTCGGTCGTCGCGGTCTGCATGCTGGCGATCTGCGTGCTGATCTCTTCCGTTGCCTTGGCGGTCTGCGACGCCAGCGCCTTGACTTCGCTGGCCACCACCGCGAAGCCGCGGCCGGCCTCGCCGGCGCGGGCGGCTTCGATCGTGGCGTTCAATGCCAACAGGTTGGTCTGCTCGGCGATCGCCGTGATCAGTTTCACCACGTCGCCGATCCGGCCGGCGGCCTGCGACAGCTCGTTGATGCGCGCATCGGTGCGCTCGGCCTGCTTGACGGCCTCGGTCGCGATCCGGCTCGATTCCTGGACTTGCCGGCCGATCTCGTTGACCGACGCGGACATCTCCTCGGACGAAGAAGCGACCGATTGCACATTGGCCGAAGCTTCTTCCGAAGCGGACGCGACCGCGGTCGACAGCGTCTGCGTGGTCGCGGCGGTGCGGCTCAGTGTGGTGGCGGCGGCCTCCAGCTCGGTCGAGGCCGAAGATACCGTGTCGACGATATTGCCGACGGCGGACTGGAACGCATCCGCCATCTTGTTCATCTCGGCGGTGCGCCGGGCGGCGGCGGCCTTGTCGCGCTCCGCGGTCTCGAGAAATTCGGATTTCACCTTCTCGGCCAGCATGGTCCGGATTTCGTTGACAGCCCGCGCGGTCTCGCCGACTTCGTCGCGGCGCTCGATGCCCGTGACCACGACATCCTCGCCCTTGGCCAGCCGCTGCAACACCACGATCAATGAACGCATCGGCCGCGAGATGCCGAGCTGCGCGACCAGCAAGCCGAACAACAGGCCGAGCGAAATGCCGATGCCGGCAACGGCCATCATCAAGGTCGAAACCCGGTCGTATTCCTCATTGGCGGCGGTCGAAACCTTCTTGACGGACTTCTCCAGCGCGGTCGCCATGTCACGGATCTCGATCCGCAGATTTTCGGCGAAGTCGCGATTGGCGAAGGCTTTCTCGCGCACCTTCTGGATTTCCGCGGTGCTCTGCGCATCTTTCACCGCTTCGGCGGTTTTGAACGAGGCTTCGAGTTCGCGCTCGTACAATGGCCAAAGTTGTTCAATCTTGACCAGAGACTTTTTCGTGTCGGCATCGGCTTTGACCGCAATGGTTTTCAGCCGCTCGCGGAATGTCCGCATTTCCTCGTCGACCAGTTTGCGGGTCGCCACTCTGTTCTCGGGTTGCGGATCGACGGCCAGCCGGAACTCGCCCCGATTCATCGAAATCACATTCGATATCATGCGGACCGCGAGATTGGCCTGTCCGCCGGCGTCTTCGATGACATCGGTGGCATCGCTCAGCGATTTCATCGAACGCGTGCCGATCAGCGTGATGCCGAGCGCGACCAGAGCCATCAGCACAATGACCGAAACCGATTTTGTGCTGATCCGAAAATACGCCAGGACGGACATGCGAACCTCAAAAATGATTTTGGCCACTACAGAGGTCTTCGGGACAACAATCTCTTAACTGCCCGAAAATAAAGGGTATTGAGTTGCGGCAATAAGTACTTCCACCCATGAGATTTTGCAGGTGCTGCCCAGCGCATCGCGCGATGCAGCCCGCATAGCGTGTGCCGGCGATGCGACTCGCACGCCAGTGGCGCCGCCAAGGCTTTTGCGGAATCAGGCCAGCCCGAGTTCGGCGAACGCATCGCGGTGATGCGCCGCCGACTCCGTCGAAAAGCAGCACAGCACCACGCGCGTGAGCGTATGCGGCAGGATCGCGAGTTCGCCCGCCACGGTGCCGACCGCGATGCGGGCCGCGCGATCCGGCGGAAAACTGTAGACGCCGGTCGAGATCGCCGGAAACGCGATCGAGCCAAGCTGGTTGGCGTCGGCGATGTGCAGCGCCACCCGATAGCACGAGGCCAGCGCATCGTCTTCGCCCGACGTGCCGCCATGCCACACGGGCCCGACCGCGTGGATCACGAACTTCGCCGGCAACCGATAGCCGCGCGTCATCTTGGCGTCGCCAGTGTCGCAGCCGCCGAGCGTTTTGCATTCCGCCAGCAGTTCCGGCCCGGCCGCGCGATGGATCGCGCCGTCGACCCCGCCGCCGCCGAGCAGCGATGAGTTCCCCGCGTTAACGATGGCATCGACGTCCAGCGTCGTGATGTCGGTGACCAGAATGTCGAGCCGCGTGCGGCCGATCTCGGTGAAAGCGATGGGGGTCATGCGGTGAGTTTTATCATGAAATGATGGCCGACCATCGAATGCGGCGCGCTCCCTCTCCCGCTTTTGCGGGGGAGGGTTGGGGAGGGGGCGCTTTGAGCGGCGTGTGGCCCATCAGCCAGCCCCCTCCCGGCTCGCTCCGCTCGCCGACCTCCCCCGCAAGCGGGAGAGGTGAAGTGGTCGTATTGCCGATCACGCATTCAATTGAAGCGCGGCGCGGGCGAAGTGCGCTCTTATCCCTCCCCCGCGAAGCGCGGGGAGGGTGGCGCCGCGAAGCGGCGTCGGGTGGGGGCTTCAGCGGAATTTAAAACTAATACGCCGTCCCGTCCTTGTGCGTGAATGCCCACCCGTCCGGCCCGAGCGCCGCTTTCAAATCATCGACAGGATAGCTGCCCTCGTCGCCGGCGGTGCGGTCGCCGATCTCCAGATAGACCACGTCGCGGTCGGTGCGGTTCACCAGTTGATGCGCGATGCCCTGCGCCGGAAAGCCGGCGCACATGCCGGGCGAGAGCTGCACCTCTGTCTGGTCGGTGACGAGCGTGGGCTCGCCTTCCAGAACATAGACAAACTCGTCCTGCTTGCTGTGCCGGTGCAGCAGCGCCGATTCGCCGCCGGGCGCAAGCCGCGTCAGGTTCACGCCGAAATTCTTCAGGCCAAACAGATCGCCGAGCGGGCGCTTCTCGCGCTTGGCCATGCGGCTGAAGAACGGCTCGGGATAATTCGACGGCTTGGTGCGGGGAGGGGCGGAGGATGCCAAGATGGCGATGGGACGCGGAGGCGTGATGTCGGTCATGGTGTTGCTCACGTGACGTAATGGTGCGCGACCGTGCCATCGGACTAGGACGATTTCAAATTCAACGCTACAGGGGACCGGCTTTTGCGCTTGGCAAAGCGAAATGCGGTAAGATGGTTCCGCAACCGATGATTCCCATTTCAGGAGTTTGCTGTGTGGACTCAAATTGCTTGCGAGGCCTTGCAGGCTGGCCGCGTCTTAGAAGTGCGCTATGATGGGTACCATCGTTGCGTTGAGGTGCATGCCGTCGGTTTCAGCCGTGACAACAACGCCCTGATGCGTGTTTGGCAAATCAGCGGCGGGAGTGTGAGCAACGAGCCGGTTGGATGGAAGCTCCTACGTCTGGATGAGGCGAGCGGTGCAAGCGTAAGCAAATTGCAGTCTCGGGCACCCAGGGATGGGTACAAGCGCGGAGACAGAAATATGGAGCGGATTGTCTGTCAGATCTAAGCCATCATGATGAGGCGTGTCACTTACATTATCAGGATGATCCCGCGTCTATGCGCTTCGTGGCTTCTGAGTTGAGGGGCTGTCAGCTGCGGTGCTGCGGATAGCAGCTGCGGATGCTGTAAGACGCGCGAACGCCTCCAGTAATTCCTTGTCCAATAATTTTTCGCCCTCTTTATCGGCAGTGATTTCAGGGCTGGGATCAAAAAGAACATTCGCTATCTTGCTGCCGTCAATAAGCAAATAGTCCCAAACATTAGCGGACCTGCCAGCTTGGTGCGCGCCAAAAAGTTCCAGCTGAGTGCTTGTCGTTGGCTTGTCTCCGCCAAGCATCATGTAATATCGAGTGCAATTTTTTATAATGATATAAGAGACGTTTCCGTCGGTATTTAAGAATATTTCCTGAACTCGGCCCTTGTACATCAGGGCTCTGTCATTCTCGATGATGTTTGTCATAATAAACGCGGTGACAATGCCGCCTTTGTTGCCAACGTCTATGATGTCGTAAATCCATTTGTGCATGGCCAGTCGACGTAGCGGGCCTGCAACAACGCCTTTCGCCACAAGCATCCCGGCCAGGAAGCCGACGAAAGCGGTCACCACAACGTAAGCAACGATTTTGAATGCGACGGCCGCAGCGCGGTTGCCAATCTCAATTGCGGGAGTTTTAGTGTAATCCAAAAATGGCGCTGCGAACTGGCTCAGACGAAAGCCGCCAAATGCGCTCATCAGAATAATGATGATTGTGTGGAGAACGATGGCAATCATTGTTGCCAGCGCGACCTCGCTTACGACTCCGCTGCGAATTATCTCACGGGAAAATCGTTCGTAAGTAGCCAACCCAATAAAAAAGAAAATGCCCGGAAGCAGTAAAACAATGACTGCAATCGTGGTCCATGCAACTGACATGGGCCACGCATAGCATTAAATCAGCTACGCAACCTGCTTGGCGCGGGCTGCGTGCCGGTTGCTAACGATGTATTCCACAACTTTCTTAAGGTCGGCGCCCGAGCCACCCTCGGCACATACGCGAATTGCCTCCTGAACGAGGTCAATATTGCCATCCGCAATCGTCACAAGCTTGTCGATTAGCTCTGTGCTTTTCATCGTGACGAGCATCGCAGTCTCCTTGCCCCTCCCAACGCGCGAAGCAGCGCATCGGTTCATCAGCATTACATTTGCCGAATCAGGCCGCAAGACGGCGGCCGGCCAATACTTTAGGCTGTGATGAGCCGGTTATTATGTAGTTAAGAATACTGGCTTTTTTGAGAAATATTGATCTCTCACAATATTGGGCAGCTGTAGGCTAGTCGGCGGTGCCCACGGCAGGGTAGCGGGTTAAGCGCTCCACCTCTACTGAATATACCTCGCCAGCCGCCGTAACAGGTGGCGGGCTACGCCCGCTCCGCCTTCGCCTCGGCCTTCAAATCCACCGTACTCTTCACCCCGATATCGTCGAAATGATCGTCGAGGAAATGCCGCGCCGCGCGCTTGCCGCTGTCGCGCAGCAGTTCGAAAAACTCGTAGTCGGTGGTCAGCTTGCTGCCGGCCGTGAAGGTCTTGCCGTGGCGGTCGAGCACCACGCGGTGCACGTTGATGCGCCGGTATTCGCCCGGCCCGGTGCCGTGCGGCAGCTTGCCCTGGTCGATCAGCCGGCCGACGAAGTCGATGGCGCGATATTCGGAAATCAAGGACGAATTGAATGTGATCTCATTGACGCGGTGGATGATGTCCTCGCGCGAGGTCGGCGTTGAGCTCCGCACCAGCGGATTGACCTGCACGATCAGCACGTCCTCGGTCTGCGTCGTGTCGAAGAACGGGAAGATCACCGGATTGCCCATATAGCCGCCGTCCCAATACGGCACGTCGTCGATCTCGACGGCCCGGAATAGCAGCGGCAGGCAGGCCGACGCCATGATGACGTCGGCGGTGATTTTCTCGCGCGGAAACACCCGCAGCCGTCCGGTGTGCACATTGGTGGCGGTGACGAACAGCGCCAGCTTGTCGAACGCCCGCACCGCGTCGAAGTCGACGAATTTGTCGAACAGGTCGCGCAGCGGATTGATGTTCAGCGGATTGAGATCATAGGGCGACAGGTTGCTTGTCATCGCGCCGAACCAAGCCTGCATCGGCGAGCCTTCCAGCGCGCCGAACGAATACAGCCGGTCGATGACATTGCGCTGCAACGACGTCATGCCGCCGTCGCGGCTGGTGGCGCGCCAGAAGTCGGCGAGGCGCTTGCGGGCCTCTTCCGGGCCGCCACGCGCGAGGCCATCGGCCAGCATGATGGCGTTGACGGCGCCCGACGAGGTGCCGGAGATGCCCTCAATCCAGATACGCTCGTCGCTCAACAGATGATCGAGCACGCCCCAGGTGAAGGCGCCATGCGCGCCGCCGCCCTGCAAAGCCAGATTGATCTTCTTGCGGCCGCGCGCCTTCGGCGTGATGTCGTGCGGCTCAGCGGCCGGGCGCTGGTCGGGCGCGGGTTTGCCGATGGCGCGGGACAGTGCCCGGCCCAGCGCGAATGGAATAGTGGTCTTTTTGCTCAAGCGCGGATTCTCATGCCGCCGTCCAGCCGCCGTCGATCGGCAGGTTGGCGCCGGTGATCGCGCTGGCCATGTCGGAGCACAGATACAAAGCCAGCGCCGCGACCTGTTCGACGGTCACGAATTCCTTAGTAGGCTGCGCCGCCAGCAGCACGTCGCGCTTGACCTGTTCCTCGGTCATGCCGCGCGCCTTCATGGTGTCGGGGATCTGTTTCTCCACGAGAGGCGTCCAGACGTAACCAGGACTGATGCAGTTCACCGTGATGCCGAAGGTCGCGGTCTCCAGCGCGGCGGTCTTGGTCAGGCCGGCGAGGCCATGCTTGGCCGTCACGTAAGCCGACTTGAACGGCGAGGCGACGGTCGAATGCGCCGACGCGGTGTTGACGATGCGACCCCATTTGCGCGCCTTCATGCCGGGCAGCGCGGCCCGCATGGTGTGAAACGCCGACGACAGGTTGATGGCGATGATCTGGTCCCACTTCTCGATGGGAAATTCCTCGATCGGCGCGACGTGCTGGATGCCGGCATTGTTCACCAGGATATCGACTGAGCCGAACGCCGCCTCGGCGGTCTTGATCATCTCGGCGATCTCGGCCGGCTTGGTCATGTCCGCGGCCGAATACAGCGCGTGGATGCCGAAGGCGTTCTCCAGGCCGGCGCGCTCCTCTTCGATGGCGGCCTTGTCGCCAAAGCCATTGATCATGACATTGGCGCCGGCGCCGGCCAAAGCCTTGGCAATGGCGAGTCCGATGCCCGATGTGGAACCGGTGACGACCGCGGTTTTTCCCTTGAGCATGGCGCACATCCTTCAATTGCTGCAGTGCAATATAATGCCGGGCGGCCCCCCGAACAAGGGCGTCATTTTACCCTCCCCCCAACGCAGGCAAGTTTACGCAGTCTGCGTAAACTTGGCTGCGTGCGGTGGGGAGGGGCGGCTCACATCGCCAATGCGATGTGAGCCGGGGTGGGGGGCATTTGGCGCAGCATATGGGAAAGTTTCGCCCCCCACCCCCCGACCCCTCCCCACCACGCGAAAAGCGCGTGGGGGGAGGGGAGTCGCGCCGCATTTCGGGCGATGCTCTCTCGATGACGACTTCTGTCCGATTGGAAAATCCACCCCGAACAGACTACATAAGGTCATGGCCCAGGTTTTCCCCGCGCCCGACCACGACCATGGCCGTTGCACCAGCGACGCCATCGCGCACGCCGAAGCGCTGTGCACGGCGCGGGCGCAGCGCCTGACTCCGATTCGCCGCCAGGTGCTGGAAGCGCTGCTCGGCAGCCATCAGCCGCTCGGCGCCTACGAGATCATCGAGCGACTGGCCCAGCATGGCAGTCCGCCGGCCCCGATCACGATCTACCGGGCGCTGGATTTCCTGCGCGACAACGGCCTCGTGCATCGCATCGAGAGCCGCAATGCCTTCGTGGCCTGCGTGCACAACCACACCGACGGCGACATGGTCGTGTTCCTGCTGTGCGAAAAGTGCGGCACCGCTGGCGAGGCGCCGGCCGCCGGCGTCGCCGATGCACTGAAAGGTGCGACGCGCGCCGCCGGCTTTACGCCGAAAGCACCGGTCATCGAGATCACCGGCGTCTGCGCGCATTGCCGGGCGGCGGTGTAGTCGCCTCCGTAGGGTGGGCTAAGCGAAGCGAGCCCACCATCTGAGTCCGCCTCTCTTGATCTCGAAAAAGATTTTGTGGGCTCGGCGCGTGCCGCGCCTTAGCCCACCCTACGCCCATTGCCGGGCCGGGTAGCAGACCCGCTTTCGCGCGGTAGCGCTCCCGATCCCTAATCGTTACAAGCGGCTTCCTTTTTCGCCGGAAGCCCGCCTTGTCGACAAACACACCCGCCAGCCACAGCCATATGTCGCGGCCGCTCGACGCGTTCGCGATCCTGTTGATGGTGGCGCTGTGCCTGACCTGGGGCTTCAACCAGGTCGCCGTGAAGCTCGCTTTGCCGGACATTCCGCCGCTGACGCAGGCCGCCATCCGTTCGACCGGCGCCGCCGCGATCCTCTATGTCTGGAGCCTCGCGCGGGGCATTCCGCTGTTTCAGCGCGACGGCACGTTGTGGGCCGGCCTCGCGGTCGGCGCGCTGTTCGCGCTCGAATTTCTGATGATCTATCCGGGCCTGTTGTGGACCACGGCGAGCCGCGCGGTGGTGTTCATCTACACCATGCCGTTCTTCGTGGTGATCGGGGCGCGCTGGCTGTTGCCGGGCGACGGCTTCGACCGCTCGCAGTGGTTCGGAATGCTGCTGTCGTTCGCCGGCATCGCGGTGGCGTTCGGGGTGCCGACGCCGGGCGCTGATCCGCGCCAATGGATCGGCGATGCGATGATCCTGGTCGCGGCGCTGGCCTGGGCCGGCACCACACTCGCCATCAAGGCCAGTTCGCTCAACAAGGCCTCGCCCGAAAAGACGCTGCTGTATCAGCTGGTGGTCTCGGCCGTGGTGCTGAGCGTGGCCGCGCTGGCGTTCGGCGAGCGGATACTGGCGATGCCGTCGGCGCGGGCGATCGGCTGGATGACGTTCCAGACCGTCTGGGTGGTGGCGATCACGTTCCTGATCTGGTTCGCGCTGATGCAGCGCTATTCGGCGAGCCGGCTGTCGGCGTTCTCGTTCCTGACGCCGCTGTTCGGCGTCGCCGCCGGCTATTTCATGCTGGACGAGCCGATCACCCCGGCCTTCATCGTCGCCGCCGTGCTGGTGGCGGCCGGGCTGGTGCTGGTGAATCGGCCGCGTTAGGTCGGGTTTCCGCCCGTTGTTATAAAATATATAATAAAATCAAATAGATAATTCGGCGTCACGGGCTTGAAAACCTACCATTTCCTACCATTTGGTTTGACGAAAACCGATCGATCTGGCACTCCCATGACCATGAATTCCACGCCAGAAGCCGCCCCGATGCCGCGCCACCGTTCGGTGCAGGTGATGGTCGGACGCGTTCCGGTCGGCGGCGGCGCGCCGATCGTCGTGCAGTCGATGACCAACACCGATACGGCGGATATTGCCGGCACGGTCGCGCAGGTCGCGGCGCTGGCGCGCGCCGGTTCGGAGCTGGTGCGCATTACCGTCGATCGCGACGAGGCGGCGGCGGCGGTGCCGCACATCAAGGAACGCCTGGTCCGCATCGGCGTCGACGTGCCGATCGTCGGCGACTTCCATTACATCGGGCACAAGCTGCTGGCCGATCATCCGGCCTGCGCGCAGGCGCTCGACAAGTACCGGATCAATCCGGGCAATGTCGGCTTCAAGGACAAGAAGGACCGGCAGTTCTCGGCGATCGTCGAGACCGCGATCCGGTACGGCAAGCCGGTGCGCATCGGCGCCAATTGGGGCTCGCTCGACCAGGAATTGCTGACGCATCTGATGGACCTGAACGCGCGCTCGGCCGCGCCGATCGAAGCGCGGGCCGTCACCCGCGAGGCGATGGTGCAGTCGGCGCTGCTGTCGGCGCAGCGCGCCGAGGAGATCGGCCTGCCGCGCGACCGGATCATTCTGTCGGCCAAGGTGTCGGCCGTGCAGGATCTGATCGCGGTCTATGCCGAAATGGCGCGCCGCTCGGATTATGCGCTGCATCTCGGCCTGACCGAGGCCGGCATGGGCTCGAAGGGTATCGTGGCCTCATCCGCCGCGATGGGCGTGCTGCTGCAGCAGGGCATCGGCGATACCATCCGGGTGTCGCTGACGCCGGAGCCGGGCGGCGACCGCACGGTCGAGGTCACGGTGGCGCAGGAACTGCTGCAGACCATGGGGTTCCGCACCTTCGTGCCGCTGGTCGCGGCGTGCCCGGGCTGCGGGCGCACCACCTCGACCACGTTCCAGGAACTGGCGCGTGACATCCAGGATTTCATCCGCACCTCAATGCCGGAGTGGAAAACCCGTTATCCGGGCGTTGAGGGGTTGAATGTTGCCGTAATGGGCTGCATCGTGAACGGGCCTGGCGAGAGCAAACATGCCGATATCGGCATCTCGCTGCCGGGCACGGGTGAACAGCCGACGGCGCCGGTGTTCATCGATGGACACAAGGCCGCGACGCTACGCGGACCGACCTTGATGGCCGACTTCAAGCAGCTGGTGATCGATTATATCGAGCGCCGATTCGGATCTGATGCGGGGAGGACGGCGGCCGAATAGGCTGCCAAGTAGATGCGGTCACCTAAAGTTCGTTCTCCACATCATCCGCTGCGCGTCGGCCGGTCCCGGACCGGACTCGGCCTGTATGCGGTCGAGTCCATCCCCAAGGGTGATTTCATCATCCAGTACTGGGGCAAGATGCTCACCGCCGAAAAGGGCGATGAGCTCGACAACAAATACCTGTTCGAGATCAACTCGAAGTGGACGATTGACGGCGCGTCGCGGCGCAACATCGCGCGCTACGCCAATCATTCATGCCGGCCGAACGCGGAATCCGACGTCAAGCGCGACGGACGGGTGATCATTCTGGCCAAGAAGAACATCAAGCCCGGCGACGAGATCACCTACGATTACGGCGAGAACTATTTCGAGGCGTTCATCGAGCCGCTCGGCTGCCTGTGCGACAAGTGCATCGAGAAGCGCGCCGAGAAACGTAAGCTGGCCCGCAAGAAAAGCGTGGCCAAGAAGGCCCGCTCCGCCCGCAAGGCCGATAAGGCTGCCGCGCCCAAGAAGCGGGCCAAGGCCAAAAAGGCCAAGGCCCGCGCTAAGCGTTAGGGCGTCGCGTAGGGCGTTACGCCGCCGCGACGCGCTTGACGAACACCTCGACCTGCTGGCGCAGCGCGGTGGCCTGATCGGACAGGCCGGCCGCCGAACTCACCACCTTGACCGACGAGTTGTTGGTGTCGCTCGCCGACTGCTCCAGGCGCACAAGGCTCTTGGTCAGCGAATCGGTTTCCTGCTTGGTCTGGCCGACGACGCGGGCGATCTCCGACGTCGCCGCGCCCTGTTCTTCGACCGCCGCCGCGATCGTGGAAGCGATTTCGTTGATACGGCCGATGGTCTTGTCGACATTGTCGATCGCCGTTACGGCCTTGCCGGTGGCCTCGACGACGGCGTTGATGCGCGCCGCGATTTCTTCGGTGGCCTTGGCGGTCTGGCCGGCCAGTGATTTCACCTCCGACGCGACGACCGCGAAACCCCGACCGGCCTCGCCGGCGCGGGCGGCTTCGATAGTCGCATTCAGGGCCAGCAGGTTGGTCTGTTCGGCGACCGCCTGGATCAGCGACACCACCTTGCCGATTTCGGCGGTGGCATCGGACAGCGTGCGCACGATGGTGTGCGCCTCGCGGGTCTGGGTGACGGCGTCCTGCGAGATCTTCGACGATTCATGAACGCGGGCACCGATCTCATTGATCGCGCCATCAAGTTGGCCGGTTGCTTCGCCGACTGAGCCGACATGATCGGCCGCGACGCGGCTGACGCGCGACGCCTCGGCGGCTTCCTGGCGGGCGCTTTCCGACGTCGACTGCATCTGGCGGGCGGTCTCGACCAGTTCGCCGGCCGCGGTGCCGACCGAATCGACCACCACCTTGACCTGGGCGTCGAGCGAAGCGGCAAGTTCGCCGAGGAATTTACGGCGCTCGGCATCGGCGCCGGCCTTGGCGGCTTCTTCGTGCTGCATCTGGTCGCGCATGCGGTGGCTGACGGCCTCGCGGACACCGACGGCGGCGCGGGCGATCTCGCCGAATTCGTCCGAGCGTTCGGCGCCCGCGACATTGGCCTCGATGTCGCCGCCGGCCAGCCGTTCCAGCGAACCCTTCAGGCGGCCGAGCGGCGTGACGATCGAGCGCGTCACCACGAAGGCGGCCAGTAGCAGCAGCGCGGCGATAAGACCCGTGCCCATCAGGACGTTGCGGTTCATCGTCGAATGCAAGGCGTCGATGTCTTCAATCAACACACCGCTCGCGATCATCCAGCCCCATGGCACGTAGCCCGACGCGAACGAAACCTTGGCGCCGTAATCGTTCGATTGCGGCTTCTGGTATACGTAATTGACGTGATCGCCGCCCTTTTTGGCATTGGCGATCATCTCCTGCATGAAGAACTTGCCCTTCGGGTCTTGCTCATTGAAGCGATTGGTGCCGATCAGCTCCTTCTTCATCGGATTGATCAGCATCACGCCGCTGAAATCATAGGCGAAGATATAATCGTTATTGCCATAGCGGATGGCGCTGAGCGCCTTCTGGGCTTCGGACTTGGCCTGGTCGACGGTCATCTCGCCCGCCTGGGCACGCTTATCGAGCGCGGTAACAATGGTCACTGCGGCTTCAACGACGTGCCGGATGTCGCTCTTCTTTTGCTCGTAGAGGTTTTCGCGGCTCTTCTCGATCACGAACAGGCCCAGCGCGCCGACGCCGAGCACCGCCAATACGGCGAGAACGAGAATCCGGGTGAAGACCCGATTAAGCGACTTCAGCATGTTGGACGATCCGGGCAAGAGGCGGGGATCGCTACTATGCGAGGCAAGCTGCAAAGAACACGTTAAGTAAGTCCCTGGCGCGCTCGGTAAAATTGCACCAAGTGCCCCGCGCCGCTTGGATCATCGAGTCAGGCGGACTTGTGGCAGATCGCCTCGATATCGTGCCCGTCCGGATCGAGCACGAACGCCGCGTAACAGTCGGGTGTGAACTCCTCTTTCGCTCCGGCGTTAGCATTCCTACATGACAGGCGTCGATCGACCGTATCGATAACCTGTTTGGACGGTCTTTTGGGGAGCGAACGACATGATCTACGTTCTCGCCGCGCTGCTGCCGCCGCTGGGGCTTTTGCTCAACGGTCAGGTGTTCTCCGCGATTCTGAACCTGATCCTGATCGTGCCTTGCGTGCTGCTCGGGCTCGCGTTTCCGGTGCTGTTCCTGGTGCCGTCGATCCACGCCGTGGTCGCGGTGTACATGAAGCGCGAGGATCGGAAGCACCGTGAGGTGGTCGACGCGATCGAACGCCACGGCCCGCCGCCGGGCTGGCGGCCGTAAGCAATCCTGCGATTTAGGAAGAAGGACGCGCGGCGAGCTTGCTCGCCGCGCAGGGATTCTTTGACGGCTAAACCTGCCGCTCGACCAGCGCCTTCTTGATGTCGGCGATCGCCTTGGCCGGGTTCAGGCCCTTCGGGCAGGCCTTGGCGCAATTCATGATGGTGTGGCAGCGATACAGCCGGAACGGATCCTCGAGATTGTCGAGGCGTTCGCCGGTGGCTTCGTCGCGCGAGTCGACGATCCAGCGCTCGGCCTGCAGCAGCGCAGCCGGGCCGAGATAACGGTCGTCATTCCACCAATAGCTCGGGCATGAGGTCGAGCAGCAGGCGCACAGGATGCACTCGTACAGGCCGTCGAGCTTGGTGCGGTCCTCGTGGCTCTGCCGCCATTCCTTCTCGGGCGCCGGCGTCGTGGTCTTGAGGAACGGCTCGATCGAGGCGTGCTGGGCGTAGAAGTTGCTCAGATCCGGCACCAGATCCTTGATCACCTGCAGATGCGGCAGCGGATAAATCTTCACCGTGCCGTCGACTTCATCCATGCCGCGCGTGCAGGCCAGCGTGTTGACGCCGTCGATGTTCATCGAGCAGGAGCCGCAGATGCCTTCGCGGCAGGAGCGGCGGAAGGTCAGCGAGGCGTCGACCTTGGTCTTGATCCAGATCAGCGCGTCCAGGACCATCGGGCCGCAGTCGGCGGTGTCGACATGATAGGTGTCGATGCGCGGGTTGGCGCCATCGTCCGGATTCCAGCGATAGACCCGGAATTCGCGGGTCTCGACCGAGCCGGAAAGCTTCGGCCAGACCTTGCCCTCGGTCATCTTGGAGTTCTTCGGCAGCGTGAGTTGGACCATGCGCTTTTCGCCAGTTAGTTGGAAAGCAGGGAGGCGATATTGCCTCCGCCCGCCAGGATTTTTTCCGCCGCGCTGTGTTGATCGTAGCGCAGGCGATTGTAGGTTTCGGTCTGTTTAGGGGTCAACTTGGCGACCCTGTAGCCTTTCGTTTTCATCATGCAAGTGCTGAACCGAGTGAGGGCTTCCCGCTTTATTTTCCCTCGTTCCCAGCCTCTGGCAAATCCACTGACCGCAGCGCCCGCCAAGCCAGGTTGATAGGGCGTGTTTATGTTCGCGACAGCCGGATCAAAGTAGGTCTTTTTCACCTCAGCAATGCACGCCGCGGTATCGGCGTCGTAACGAGCCGGAGTTACGCCTGCCTTGAGAAGGTACGTGTGCGGCTTGGCTTCTTGCGCGCCTGCCGGCACCATGCCGCTGACAAGTGCGGCGCAGCCAATGGCGACGGCAAAGTTTCTCAACCGCATGTACCCTCGCAACTGAGCCGGCGCTCGTCAGTAAACGCGCGCCTTCGGCTCGATATACGGTGTCTCTTTGGTCAGCGTGTAGGTGTGCACCGGCCGGTCATCGAGCGTCACCTTGCCGGTCTGCGTGTCGATCGAAGCCAAAGTGTGCTTCATCCAGACCTTGTCGTCGCGGTCGGGGAAGTCTTCCCGCGCATGCGCGCCGCGGCTTTCCTGGCGATTGAACGCCGACTCCATGGTGACGATGGCCTGGACGATCAGGTTGTCGAATTCCAACGTCTCGATCAGGTCGCTATTCCAGGTCAGCGAACGGTCGCTGACCTTGATGTCGGCGATGCCCGTGAACGGCTCCTGGATCAGCTTGACGCCTTCGCCCAAAATCTCGCCGGTGCGGAACACCGCACAATTGTTCTGCATCACGCGCTGCATCTGTCCGCGCAACTCGGCCGTCGGGGTGCCGCCATTGGCGTGGCGGAAGCGGTCGAGCCGCGACAAAGCCAGATCGGCGGAATCCTTCGGCAGTTCCGGCTGCGGGCCGTTCGCGGTCAGCATCTCGGCGCATTTCAGCGCCGCCGCCCGGCCGAACACCACGAGATCGATCAGCGAGTTGGAGCCGAGCCGGTTGGCGCCGTGCACCGAGACGCACGCGGCTTCGCCGAGCGCCATCAGGCCGGGCACCACCGAATCCGGGTTGCCGTCCTTCTTGGTCAGGACCTGGCCGTGATAGTCGGTGGCAATGCCGCCCATGTTGTAATGCACGGTCGGGATCACCGGGATCGGCTCGCGGGTCACGTCGACGCCGGCGAAGATCTTCGCGCTCTCCGAAATGCCGGGCAGCCGCTCGTGCAGCACCGCCGGATCGAGATGATCGAGGTGCAGGAAGATGTGGTCCTTGTTCTTGCCGACGCCGCGGCCCTCACGGATTTCCACCGTCATCGAGCGCGAGACGACATCGCGCGAGGCCAGATCCTTGGCGGACGGCGCGTAGCGCTCCATGAAGCGTTCGCCGTTGGCGTTGACCAGATAGCCGCCTTCGCCGCGCGAGCCTTCGGTGATCAGGCAGCCCGAGCCGTAGATGCCGGTCGGGTGAAACTGGACGAACTCCATGTCCTGCAACGGCAGGCCGGCGCGGAGAACCATCGCATTGCCGTCGCCCGAGCAGGAGTGCGCCGACGTGCAGGAGACATAGGCGCGGCCGTAAGCACCGGTCGCCAGAATGGTCATGTTGGACCGGAAGCGGTGCAGCGTGCCGTCGTCGAGCTTGAGCGCGATGACGCCGCGGCAGCGGCCTTCCTCGTCCATGATCAGGTCGATGGCGAAATATTCGATGTAGAATTCGGCCTTCTGGCGCAGCGCCTGGCCATACATCGTGTGCAGCATCGCATGGCCGGTGCGATCGGCGGCCGCGCAGGTGCGCTGCGCGGTGCCCTTGCCGAAATGCGTGGTCATGCCGCCGAACGGACGCTGGTAGATCTTGCCGTCTTCCTCGCGGCGCGAGAACGGCAGGCCCCAATGCTCCAACTCGTACACGGCGGCCGGCGCGTTGCGTACCATGTATTCGATGGCGTCCTGGTCGCCGAGCCAGTCGGCACCCTTGACGGTGTCGTACATGTGCCAGCGCCAGTCGTCCTCGCCCATATTGCCGAGCGAAGCCGCGATGCCGCCCTGGGCCGCAACCGTATGCGAGCGGGTCGGGAATACTTTGCTGATGCAGGCGGTGCGCAGACCGGCCTCGCTGCAGCCAACCACCGCGCGCAGACCTGCGCCGCCAGCGCCCACCACCACAACGTCATAGCTGTGGTCCTCGATCGGGTAGGCGCGACCGTTCACGGAAGGGGCGCCGGTACCGCTCGACGAGCCGTTGCTGGGCATCAACTCACACTCCGGACAAAAGCTTGAGAATGGCGAACAGCGACGCGAAAGCGATCGCGAAGCAGAAGAACGTCGTGGCCATCAGGCAGGCGATCTTGGGCAGGTCGTCGTGGACATAGTCCTCGATGATGACCTGCATGCCGAGGCGCATGTGATAGACCGCCGACACGATGAACAGCATCACCAGGATCGCGACCAGCGGCGAGCCGAGGATCTGCACGACGTACGCGTGGTTGCGGCCAAGCAGCGAAATGCAGACCACGATCATGCCGATGGTCAGAACGACATTGGAAACGGCAGTCAGGCGCTGGTGCCAGAAATGAGTGGTGCCGGATCCGGCGGCGCCATGGCCGCGGACACGCCCGAGCGGCGTGCGCATGCGCTGGGTTTTGGTGCTCACAGCGGGCCTCCCATCACCAGAAATCCGATGATCCAGATTACCGCGGTAATCACCACCGAGCCGATCAGGTTGGCCCGGACCAGCCACTCGCGTCCGACCGGATCGAGGCCGTGCAGCGTGTCCCAGATCAGGTGGCGGATGCCGCCGAGCATGTGATGGATCAGGGCCCAGGTATAGCCCAACAGGATCAGCCGGCCGATCAGACTGGACGCGAACCAGGAGAATTTGGCGTAGGCGTCGGGACCCGATGCGGCCGCGATCAGCCACCAGACCAGCAGCAGGGTGCCGAAGAACAGGGCCGCGCCGGTGATCCGGTGGACGATGGACATCATCATCGTCAGGGTCGGACGGTAGATTTGGAGATGCGGCGACAATGGCCGCTCTACGGGAGCCTTGGTCTCGGCCATTTAATCTCTCGATGCAGCGCGCAATGCGATGGGACGGCGCCCGCGGGATGTTGTCCCCTTGAAGCAGATGCGCCCCGCGAGTGCAATGCCGCAATAATCGCGAATAAGCCGGAATACTGCTGTAGGTTCATTCGGTTCTGGTATGCCAGGGCTGGACTGCGGTGGCTGCGCTGCGGTGCCGTCTGGTATGCCACGGCGCAACCTTCACAGGTCACCGAAGCGGCTTCGGCGTTATCACGCCGCCATGGCCTCGGTTTCCGCACCAGTCAATTCGTACAATAGGCTGTCGACCTCGCGCGCCAGCGATCCGGCCTGATCGCCCAACTCGCCGGCCAAGCCGGCGAGGCCCGTCGCGCTGGTCTGCATTTCGGCGGCGACCCCCGGCAGGTCCCGGATGCCGTCGATGGCTGCGCGGGTGCCGTTGGCGGCGCGCTGCACCGACCGGTTGATCGCCGCGGTCGCGGTATTTTGCTGTTCCACGGCGTCGGCGATCGAGGTCGAAATCGCCTCGATGTCGCCGATGGTGCCGCCGATCCGCTTGACCGCGCTAGTGACGTCCTCGGAGGCGGCGCGGATTTCCTGAACCTGCTGTTCGATCTCTTGCGTGGCCTGCGCTGTCTGCTGGGCCAGGCTCTTCACTTCGGCTGCTACCACGGCGAAGCCGCGTCCGGCGTCGCCGGCACGGGCCGCCTCGATCGTTGCGTTGAGGGCCAACAGGTTGGTCTGCGCCGCGATCGCCTGGATCAGCCCGGCGATATTGCCGATGCGCTGGCTGGCTTCGCTCAAGCGCGTGGTGACCTGTTCGGCATCCGCCGCGGCCTGTTTCGCGGTCGCGGTGCTGCCGGCCGACTGGGCCGCCTTGGCGGCGATTTCCCCGATTGAACCCGCGACCTCCTCGACCGCGGTCGCGACGGTGTCGACGTCGGCCGCGGCGGCGCCGAGGCCGGTGACGGCCCCGCCCAGTCGTTCCTGGGTCAGGTCGGCATTGCGGGCAACATTGCGGGTGGACAGGAGCAGGTTGTTCGACAGCCGGGTCATGCCTTCGGCGATGGAGCCGACCGACGAGCGGATGCGGTCCGCCATGCCGCCCAGCGCCTTGCGCTCGGACGCCATCAATTCGCGCTTGCGCTCGTCGCTGGACGCATGGGCGATCTTCTCAACCGTGTGATCCCGGAAATAGGCCACCGCGCGGGCGATCTGGCCGATCTCGTCACGGCCGCTGGCTTCCTCAATCGGGCTGTCGAGGTCGCTGTCGCCGAGGCTGCGAATCCGCAGGTCCAGCCGGTTGATGCTTTTGAGGATCGAGCGCGACAGCCACAGCGCGAACAGCGTGGCCAACAGAGTCACCAGCATCGAGGCGCCGACCGCCGACCACAGCTTGGTCCGGAAGCCTGTGATACGGACCTCCAGCAGGCGGTCGAGTTCCCGTTCGGACGCGACCCAGAGCCGGTCGGACTGGGTTTGCAACTGGTCGTGGGCGTTGCCGAGCGGTTTGAGATCGATGGCGCCGCGCGCGGCATCGTCGCGCAGCAGCACCGACGTGCGCTTGACGGTCTCCAGGAACGCTTTCGCGGCCTTGGCAAATTCCTGCGCCGGCGCGTCGAGGGCGGCCTTGGTGGCGCCGTCCGGATTGCCCGCGTAGCCGGACGCGAGCGAGGCGTCGATGCCGTCGATGGCGGCGGTGAGCTGGCCGATATGGATGGCGTATTCGGCCTTCTGGTCGTCGGTCAGGGTCGGGCTGGCTTTATAGTCGTTGGCGAGCGCGAACAGTGTCGCCGCCTGGTCGATGGCCTCGCCGAGCTTCACCACGACGACGTCCATCACGTAGTAGCTGTCGAGGTCGGGATCGAGAATGAGGTTGGAGCCGTCGCCGATCTTGCCGACCAAAGCGCGGGCGGCTGCAATCGCGGCCAGCGAAGCATCGTCGCGGCTGACCTTGCCGATCTTGCCGAGCGCATCGGTCAGCGCCTTGGCGGTCTTGGCGGTATCCATGTCGGCGTCATAGCGCGCGGCCATTTCGGTGAGGCTGCCGGCGATCTTGGCGTCCGGCGCGGCGGCCGCGCCGTTCGAGGCCCGCACCAGCGTGTGCAGCACCGGCCACACCGCCCGCAGATAGGTGCCGCCGTCGCGTTCTTTCGTCGCGAACGAGATGTCCTTGAAGCTCTGCTGCACGAACAGGCCGACCAGCAGGCCGATCGGCAGCATGAACAGCGCCACGATGACGAATAGCTTGTGTCGGATCGCAAGACTCGTCATCGGCCCGTTGCCCCCGGATGCGCAGCCGGCAGCGCGTGGGTGCCGGCCAGTTCTGCCCAGGACAAAAGCCCATCAAGGTGAATATTTGGTTCGCATCATGGGCCATCCGATACATATTTTGCCTGGTCGGGAGCCCTAATATCTATTAGCGCGGCAGCAGCGCCCAGTAATCCAGGTCGAGAATCACGGCCGGGTGGTCGCCATCGCCGTCCTTGAGCGGGAAGCCGTCGCAAGGCAGATCCTTGGTCGCGACGGTGCGCAGGCGCAGGGCGCCGACGTCGGTGCGGCCCGGCAATTCCGACTTGCCCAGCACTTCGCTCCAGGCGAACACGGTGTTGCCGGCGAACAGCGGCGCGACATGGCGCCCGCCATTGATGGCGGCGATGTGAAACGCATTGGCGAGGCCGTTGAAGCTCAACGCCCGGGCCAGCGAGATGACGTGTCCGCCATAGATCAGCCGGCGCTTGAAGCGGCCCTGCGCCTCGGCGAACTGATTGAAGTGAATGCGCGCGGTGTTCTGATAGAGCCGGGTCGCCATCATGTGTTCGGCTTCTTCGACCGTGATGCCGTCGACGTGGTCGATGCGCTCGCCGACTTCGTAGTCGTCGAATCGGTATGGGCTGCCGGCCAGCGCGACATCATAGGCGGCGGGATCGAGCTTCGGGCACGCGTCGCCGATCATGTGCGGCGCCAGCGCGACCGGCAGGCGCGGGACGTGATCTCCCGGCGCCTCGGCGTTCTCGTCGCGTTTGCGGATCATCACCCAGCGCACATATTCGAGCACGCGGGTGCCGTCCTGATTGCAGCCGGTCGAGCGCACATAGACGATGCCGGTCTTGCGGCTGGAATTTTCCTTGAGCCCGATCACCTCGGACGTCGCCGACAGCGTGTCGCCCGGATAGACCGGCGCCAGGAAGCGGCAATTGGCGTAGCCGAGGTTAGCGATCGCGTTCAGCGAGATGTCCGGCACGGTTTTGCCGAACACCATATGGAAAACCAAAAAGTCGTCGACCGGCGCGTCGCGATAGCCGATGGCTTTCGCGAAGGTGTCGGACGATTGCACGGCAAAGCGCGGCCCGAAGATCGCATTGTAGATCGCGATGTCGCCGGTCGTGACCGTGCGCGGCGTGGCGTGCGTCAGCACCTGGCCGACGCGGAAATCCTCAAAGAAATTGCCAGGGCTGGTCTTATTGCCTGGGTCGGATTTGGAGCCGGAACTGGTCATGGGCATGGCGAAGCTCTGCAATGATGACAATCGTATGACCCGGCGCCGGACCTATAGCACCCTTCGGACCGTCGGCGCGACCCCCTGTTTTCTGTCAACGTCACTCTCGCGTCGCGAAGTTCACGACGGCGTGACATCGGCGAATTTCCGAAACCGCATTGGGTGGGCGCCGTAGCTCTGCGCGAAACCGGCGGGAAGCTCGCCATGCGGTGAGCGCTCGAACGATTTCACATCGGGCTGCAACGCGCCCGGTTGACACCGCGCAACCTTCAGGAGATTCCCATGTCCTACCGTATCGCTTCGAAACGTATCGCCTTGCTGGCCGCCGTCGCGGCAACCACGCTCGCTTTCGCCACCGGCCCTTCGATCGTGACGGCCTCCGCTCAGATGGACAAGACCGTGACGGTCGGCGGCGCGCCGATGTATCCATCGAAGAACATCGTCGAGAACGCCGTCAATTCCAAGGACCACACCACGCTGGTCGCCGCCGTGAAGGCCGCCGGCCTCGTCGAGACGCTGTCGGGCCCCGGCCCATTCACCGTGTTCGCGCCGACCAATGCGGCGTTCGCCAAGCTGCCGGCCGGTACCGTCGAAACGCTGGTCAAGCCCGAGAGCAAGGCGACGCTGACCAAGATTCTGACCTATCATGTGGTGCCGGGCAAAATGACCGCCGCCGCGCTGATGAAGGCTGTCAAGGATGGTGAGGGCACGGCCAAGCTGAAGACCGCTTCCGGCGACACCCTGACGGTCAAGCAGGAAGGCCCCGGCAAGCTGTCGATCACCGACGCCAAGGGCGGCAAGTCGATGGTCACGATCGCCGACGTGCTCCAGTCGAACGGGGTGATCCATGTGGTCGATACCGTTCTGATGCCGGGCTGATCGGCCAGCATCGCGCGCATAAGCATGCGAGCGCATAAACTCGTGTCTCGGGTGTTAGTCCGAGACACGAGTGCTCACATACATCTGACCGCACGAGGTCAGGGAGTGTGTTAGGGCCTGATCCCGAAAGTGGGAACCGGTTTTCGGATAAGATCATGCCCAGGACAAGACTCTAAGCGCACGCAGGGAGGCGAGAATGACCGCAATGGCCGACATTGAAGTAGCTGCGCCGGACAAGATCGTGATTCATCCGGTCTGGGTGCGGATCACGCATTGGGTGAACGCCCTCGCGATGATCGTGATGATCCTGTCGGGTTGGCAAATCTATAACGCCTCGCCGCTGTTCAATTTCATCTTTCCGCCATCGATCACGCTCGGCGGCTGGCTGGCCGGTGCGCTGTTATGGCACTTCGCCGCGATGTGGCTGCTGGCCGTGAACGGGCTCGTCTATCTCGCATTCGGCCTTGCGACCGGACGCTTCGCGCGAAAGTTTTTCCCGATCCGTCCGCGCGAAGTTCTCGCCGATACGCGCGCCGCGTTGGCCGGCAAGCTCTCGCATGACGATCTGTCGGTCTACAACGCCGTCCAGAAGCTGCTCTATGTGGGCGTCATTGTGGCCGGCATTCTGATCGTGCTGTCGGGCCTCGCGATCTGGAAGCCGATCCAGTTGCAGGAATTGACCACCGTTATGGGCGGCTACGACGCGGCGCGCTATGTCCATTTTGTCGCGATGGCGGTCATTGTCGGATTTCTGGTGGTGCATGTCGCGCTTGCGCTGATCGTGCCGAAAAGCCTGCGCGCGATGCTGCGCGGACGGTGAGGGGAAAGACCATGGCCCGCATTCGCAAGCCCATTCCCGGTGTCGATCCGAAACTGCTGATCAAGGACGCCGGCAAGTTGCTGCCCGATCCGACAAGGCGCCTGTTCCTGCGTGGCGGGGCCAGTCTGGGCGCGCTGACCTTTCTGACCGGCTGCGACATCGTCGATGGATTGTCCGCCGAAAAGGCGCTGCGCAAGATTTCGGAATTCAACGACGGCGCGCAGGCGCTGCTGTTCAGTGCGGCCAAGCTCGCGCCGACCTATCCTCAAAGTGCGATCACCCGGCCGTTTCCGTTCAACGCGTATTATGGGCCGGACGATGCGCCGGAAGTCGACGGCAAGGATTATGCGCTCGAAGTCGGCGGCCTGGTCGACAACAAGAAGAAATGGACGCTGGACGAGCTTTATGCGTTGCCCGAAGTGTCGCAGATCACGCGGCACATCTGCGTCGAGGGCTGGAGTGCGATCGGGTCGTGGCAGGGCGCGCGTCTGTCGGATTTCCTGCAACGGGTCGGGGCCGATACCCGCGCCAAATATGTCTGGTTCCAGTGCGCCGAGGGCTATTCCAACACCATCGACATGCCGACGGCGCTGCATCCGCAGACCCAGATGACGTTCAAATTCGATAACCAGATCCTTCCACGCGCTTACGGCTATCCGATGAAGATCCGGATGCCGACCAAGCTCGGCTTCAAGAATCCGAAATATGTGGTGGCGATGCATGTCACCAATACCGATCTCGGCGGTTATTGGGAGAACCAGGGCTACAACTGGTTCAGCGGGCTTTAATTCGGGGGGCGCTTCACGTTTTGCAACAAACAGGAGATGCCCATGTCTGCACTTAATATGTCTACCAACGGTTACGCCATCGACAGACGCAAGCTCATCGCCGGTTTTGCGGCGGCCAGCGTTGTCAGCTTAACGCCGCGCGCTTACGCGCAGGCGCCGAGCGGGCCGTTCCGTCTCGATCCGCTGCCCTACGCGAACAACAAGAACGAGCCGCATATCGACGCCATGACCATGGAGATCCATCACGACCGCCATCACGCGGCCTATGTGAACAACCTCAACGGCCTCGCCAATCAACTCGGCGGCCTCGCCGACAAGCCGCTCGACCAGATCCTGGTCAAGATGACCGATGTGCCGGAAGCGATCCGCACCGCGGTGCGCAACAATGGCGGTGGCCATGCCAACCACACCATGTTCTGGCAGATCATGGGCGGTTCGGGCGGCGAGCCGAAGGGCGATCTCAAAGCCGCGATCGAGCGCGATCTCGGCGGTCTCGCCAAATTGCAGGAAAACTTCAACGCGGCCGGTGGCCGCGTGTTCGGCTCCGGCTGGGTGTTCGTCACCGTCGCGCCGGATGGCAAACTGGCGCTGACCAGCAAGCCGAACCAGGACACGCCGCTGATGGACGGCCAGCGCGTGCTGATGGGCAACGACGTGTGGGAGCACGCGTATTATCTGAAGTACCAGAACCGCCGGCCGGATTATCTCAAGGCGTGGTGGAACGTGCTCAACTGGGACAAGATCGAAGCGCGCTATGCCGACGCCAAGGCCGGCAAGCTGACGATCTGAATCTCCGTCTCTTATGAACGAAGGGCTCGCGGTCGATCGGCCGCGGGCCCTTTGCTTTATGACTCCGGTGTCGCGCTCGGCATCTCGATTATCTCGGCGTGTACGAGATAACGCAGCGGGCCCTGGGTCACCGAGTCGAGCGGCCAGCACGTCGACAGCACGATGGATTTTCCCGCAGCCAGCGGATCGATGCCGGGTGCGTCGAAGCGCACCACCGAATGGCCAGTGACGCGATAGCGAAACGCCTTGCCGTCGCGCCGCGTGACCTGGATCACGTCGCCAACCACAACATCCTTCAGAAAACGGAAATGCGTGTCGCGGTGCGCGGAATACACCGCGATGCCGGGCTCGCCCGCGTCGGGGGTTTCCTCGATATGTCCGGGTCCGAATGCCAGCGCCTGTCCGCTGCTGCCGTGCAGCACGATGGCGCTGGCGCCAAGGCGCGGCACGTCGATGCGCGCCACCGGCCACGTGTCGGCCCAGGACCAGGGCTTGACGTTCTCGCCGGTGGCGACGGTCTGCGCGAAGGCGCGATCGAGCAGCACCTGCGCCAGCGCGGCCTTGGCATGAATCCAGGCGCCCTGGCCGATCAAAGTGAGGCCGCCGAGCGCGAGAAGCAGAACACAGACGATGCGGGTCATGACGTTGGTCCTCGAAGGAAAAGAAGTGCGCACGCGGCTCGGCGGGGAGCCTGGTGGCGAAGCCGCGTGCGCGACGAAGGGGCGTGTGGGGCGCGCCCTTTCGTAAGTCTTAAGCCGTGATCGTCCGGCGCCGGCCGAATACGAACAGCAGCAGGCTCAACAGCAGCAGCGCGAGACCGCTGACCATCCGCAGTTCGGCGTCGGTCGCGGTCTTCGGCAGTGTCACCCCGCCTTGCGGCGCGGCCGCCATCGCGACCTGCGCGCCGGGCATCGGCCTGGCCGGCGCCGACGCGTCGGCGAGACGGCGCGCGGTGGTGTCTATCTGCGAACCATTGGCGCGACGTTCCATCGGCAGTTCCTGCGTGGGCCGATCGCCGAACACTTTGTCGAACTCCCAACCGGCCGGCAGGTTGAGCGGCAGTTCGGCCAGCTTGAGACGTTCGCCTTGCGGACGCGACGGCGTCTTGTCGACCGCCAGCAGGCTGGTCAGCCGCGTGACCAACTGATGCTCCAGCGCGAGCGCCAGGATCTTCTTGTCGGCCGCGTCGCCGGAGTCTTGCCGCAACGTGCGGGCGACTTCGGCGTCGGCGATCTTGCGCCGCGCCCACAGCTTCGACAGACCCTTGCCTTCGGCCGCTTTCGCGACCGGCAGCGTGATGGTCCAGGGCCGATCACCGATATGCCCCTTGATCTCGATGTCGCCCGCGAGCTGATCGAGCTTGCCGGCCAGCACCAGTGGCTCACCGCGGTAGATGTCCGGCATCGCGGACGGCGTGATGTCGGCCTGCGCGGCGGAGAACTTCGCCGTGAGGCCGGTCACCACCGGGTTTTCCAGCTTGTCGAACAGGCCGCGCATGCGCTCCTCGACCTGTTCGGTCGAGCTGATATGCGTGAAGGTGCCGCGCCCGAGTTCGGCCGCGCGGGTCATTAGATAGGTGTTCGGCGCCGAACCGATGCCGACCATGAACACGCGGGAACGGCCGCGCATGTCGGTGATGGTGTCGAACAGTTGCTGTTCGTTGCCGATCGCGCCATCGGTCAGGAATACGACTTGGCGCACGAAGGCCGGTTCGGCATCGCGCCGGTCGGTCAGCGCCGCCTTCATGGGCGGCACCATCACGGTGCCGCCGCGCGCCTGCAGCGCGCCGACGAAGCCTTTGGCCTGCCCGATGTTCTGCGGGTCGGCCGGCACCGTCACCGGAAACATCACGTCCATGGTGTCGTCGAACCGGATCACGTTGAAGCGATCCGACGGCTTCAAGCGGCCAAGCGCGTAGATGAGACTGGCCTTGGCCTGCGCCATCGAGGTGCCGCCCATCGAGCCTGAATTGTCGATGACGAACACGACTTCGCGCGGCGACGGCTTTTCGGTCGGCTCGACGGCCGGCGGTGTGACGAAGGCCAGGAGATAGTCGGCATCGCCGACGCGCTCGCGGAACAGGCCGACGGACGGCGCCTTGGCGGCGGCCGGCTTCCAGGTCAGTTCGAAATCGCGGTCGGCCGGCACCGGCCCTTCGGCCAGTTTGAGCACGCGGACGTCGTCGGCCGGAGATTCCGTCTGGACCGCATGGTGATGGCTCTTCACCTCGCCAAGCGGAAAGCCGGCCTGCAGACGCACCGAAATGCTCACCGGATTGGTCGGTGCGTTCACGGCCGGGTCCAGCACCTTCGGCGTGATGCGGTCGCGGTCCGGCACCGGATCGGCACCCTGGCTCCAGCCGCTGCCGTCGGCGGGCAGGTCGACATTCTGCACGATGGGGGCCGGATTAAAGCGCGGCGCCACCACCAGCGGCACGCGCAACGAGAACTGGTCGCCCGACTGGCGTACCGGCTCCTGGTATTCGAGCTGCACCAGCACGGTCTCGCCGGGCCCGATATTGGCGACCGAATTGGTGAAGATGTTCGGCCGCTCCTGCTCGGTGAGCGCGGCCTTCTGGCCGGCCTGCTTGGCCTGCTCGTACAGCACGCGCGCCTGCTGACGTTCCTTGATCTCGCCGACCACGATGCGGTCGCCGACGATCATTTTCAGCGTATCGACGGCGCCGCCTTCGGGCAGCGGATAGACGTAAACCGCCTCGACCCACTCCTTGGTCGGATTGTGGAACACCTGGGTGACGCGGGCCCGGACCGTCGGGCCGCTTACTGTCAGGTCGATGTCGGTGCCGAGCCGAGGCGCGTCGGTGTAGCGCTCGTTGCCGTTTTTCAGCAGCAGCGAGCCGGCCCGTGCTTCGCCCGGATGGGTGAATACTTGCGGCTCAGATGCCTGCGCTGTGGCCTGGGCCCTTGCGCCGGGCGAATTTGCGAAAAAAGCCGCAATTGCCAAGACAATTGCCGTCGCGGTTCGCCGCAATGGCCGACCGGTGCGGACGCCTTGGGGCTGTCCCGAGGGTAAGATTCCAACGCTTGCGTTCATGTCAGTCGCTCCCAGAAAATCCATCCGCCTGAACCATTTGTGCGGTCGGCGGCGTCAAAGCGGGAGCGTGATGATCTGGATTGTTCGGCCGGGCCGCGCCGGAATGCGTACGCGGACGGCGGGCTGGTACGGTGATGTGCGGCGTTGTGCCGAGCCTCAAACGGCCAGAGGGGGACTTGATGCTGGATTCCGACAGGCAGCTTTCGACCGAGCAGAGCCGGGTGGTTGCCGCGACGGTGCGTGAGGAGTTGGCGCGGCGCCGGATTTCCCGCCAGCATCTGGCCGAACAGGCCAAGATCAGCATGTCGACCCTGGAAAAGGCACTGGGCGGCCGCCGGCCGTTCACGCTCGCGACCACGGTGCGGCTGGAGGAGGCGCTCGGCGTGTCGCTGCGCTCCGGCAACGGCCATGCGCCGAGCCCGGCTCCCGCGGGCGCCGACGTCGCGCCCGACAGCCACGGCGCCTATTCGCGGCGCGCGGTGGCCTGGATGGAGGGCCGCTTTCTGACGCTGCGGCCGTCGTTCGGCGACAAGGGGGCTAGCTATGCCTATGTGACCGAGTTCGCCTGGGACGCCGCGACGCCATGCCTGACGTTCCGCGAGACCGAACGGCTGGACGCGGCGTTCACGCAGTTCGGCGACGTGTCGATGCCGAACCAGTCCGGCCATATCTATCTGGTGACCAACCGCCACGGCCAATACCGGCTGATCACCGTCTCGCGCCCGACCATCACGGGCGAAATGTACGGCATCCTGACCACGCTGCTGGCCGGGCGGGGCTCGCAACTGACCCCGATCGCGGCGCCGATCGCCTTTATCCCGGCGCGCGCGATGCCGGACGCGGTCTATGGCCGGATTTCGGCCGGTCAGCCGTGCTACGCGGCGTATCGCGAAATCGTCCAGCGGATCATCGACGAGCCATTCGCGATGTTCCTGCCGGGGTAAGCGCCCCCCGGTCTTAGGCTGCTTGTTCCGCGGCATTTGGCGTTGCCTCGGCGTCGAACGCGGCGATCGATCGCTCCTTCTGCTTGGAGGCCAGCGCTTCCTCTTCGGCGTCCTGTGGCGCGCCCCAGAACGCTGCGAGCGTGGGCCCGTCCGCCAGCCGGCGTTCCCGAAACAGGAAGCTCATGATTTCGAACGGCCAGACCCGCCGGCCCATGCGGGTGTACCAGCGCATGGCATGGCGGAGCTTGGGGTCGCGGTGGAAGAGTACGCGCCACAGCGCCTTCGGCCGCAATTGCACGATGGCCTCGATGCATTTCACCCACAGCAGCAGGCGCCACGGCGCCATGTGCCGGGTGGCCAGCACCTGATGCTTGTAGTCCCAGTAGCGTTGGTCGGTCTGGATCACACGCCGCTCCGTCGCGATACGGAAGAACGGCGTCCAGCGATGCGGCGTCACATACAGCGTCTGAATCTGGTCCGGATCGTACGACAATAGCTGCCGCAGCCCGCGCCACAGGTCGCGGTTGGTTTCCTCCTCGAAGCCGACCACCCACGTCGCCATCGACAGGATGCCATGCTGGCGCAGTAGGCGGATGGCTTCGCGATCCTTGGTGGTGCTGCCGCCCTTGCGGATGAGATCGAGCGTCGCCTTGTCGGTGTTCTCCATTCCCATCAGGAATCGTTCGCACCCGGCTTTCTTGTAGAGGTGCAAAATATCGGCATCGCGCACGATGTCGTCGGCACGGGTCGAGCCGACGAGGGTCAGGTTGACGTTCTCGGCGATCAACGCTTCGAGAAACGCCTTCCAGGCCTTGCGTGAGGCGGAGGGGTTTTCGTCGGCGAAGTTGATCACTTCGACGCCGTGGACGCGGTGCAGCCACGCGATTTCGGCCGCCAGTTTCTTCGGGTCGCGGTGCCGCCAGCGCGTCCAGAAGCCGCGCTGGCCGCAATAGTTACAGAGATGCGGACAGCCCCGCGAGAACTGCACCACCACCGCGCGCTTGTTGCCCCAATAGCTGTAGCGCCGATGGTCGATCAGTTCCCAGCCGATGCGGAACGAGTCCAGATCGGCGATGACCGGCGCGGGCGGCGTGCCCACCGCGACGCCGTCATGGCGGAATGCGATGCCACGGATGGCGAGGAGCGGTTGCCGGGATTCGAGCGCCCGGATCAGCCGTGGCGCGGTTTCCTCTCCCTCGCCCCGTACGATGGCGTCAATCTGCGGCTCCTGCGCCAGCACTTCGCGCCAGTGATAGGTCGGAAACACCCCGCCATAAATGATCCATGCATCGGGTATCGCGGCCCGCAGCCTACGGGTGAGTTCTGCGACAATCGGATGGCCCGATGTTGAGCCGGAATGGCCGAGCAGAATGGCCTCGGGCTTGATCGCTACGGCGCCCTGGACAATCTCGGCGAGCGGCATGGGGCCGAATTCGGCGTCGAGCAGCCGCACATCGTGACCGTCGTCGATCAGCGGGCCGCCGATGCAAAGCAGGCCCAGCGGCGGCAACTGCTCGCGCGGGATGCGGCTGCCGATCGACGGGTGCGGTGGATTGATAATGAGAATACGCATGGCTGGTCAGCTCCCGGCTTGAACGTCTCCCCTTTTTCGCGCGCGAAGGCCGGGCGGATCGAGCGTGACATTCAGGTTTGTTCGGCAGGAAACCGCCCGGGTGGGCGATGCATGTGCGGAGGTGTGCGGATTCGTGCGGGCCGGGCGCAAATGGGTGCCTTGCCAACGGCCCCTCCGCCCATTAGCAATCCGCCCGCGCGGCTCCAAAGAAACCTGCAAGGCGAGGCAAACTCCATGGCGACCCACAAGCTCCTCCTGCTGCCCGGCGACGGCATCGGCCCCGAAGTGATGGCCGAGGTCACCAAGCTGATCGCCTGGATGAACAAAAACGGCATGGGCCGCTTCGAGACCGAAGAAGGGCTGGTCGGCGGCGCCGCGTTCGACGCAACCGGCAAGGCGATCACCGACGAGACCATGGCAAAGGCCGACGCGGCCGACGCGGTGATCTTCGGCGCGGTCGGCGGGCCGAAATGGGACAAGGTGCCGTATGACGCGCGTCCCGAAGCGGGCCTGCTGCGTCTGCGCAAGGATCTGGCGCTGTACGCCAACCTGCGCCCGGCCGTGACCTATCCGGCCCTGGCCGACGCCTCGTCGCTCAAGCGCGAACTGGTCGAGGGCCTCGACATCATGATTTTGCGCGAACTGACCGGCGGCGTGTATTTCGGCGAACCGAAGACCATCACCGATCTCGGCAATGGCCAGAAGCGCGCCGTCGATACCCAGGTTTACGACACCTATGAAATCGAGCGCATTTCGCGGGTCGCCTTCGAGCTGGCGCGCAAGCGTCGCAACAAGGTGACGTCGATGGAAAAGCGCAACGTGATGAAGTCCGGCGTGCTGTGGAACGAAGTCGTCACGCAGTTGCACGCGCGCGAGTTCAAGGATGTGCAGCTCGAGCACATGCTGGCCGATGCCGGTGCCATGCAATTGGTCCGGACCCCGAAGCAGTTCGACGTCATCGTCACCGACAATCTGTTCGGCGACATTCTGTCGGACGTCGCCGCCATGCTGACCGGTTCGCTCGGCATGCTGGCCTCGGCCTCGCTCGGCGAAGCCGATCCGAAGACCAAGCGGCGCAAGGCGCTGTATGAGCCGGTGCACGGCTCGGCGCCCGACATCGCCGGCAAGGGCCTCGCCAATCCGATCGCCATGATCGCGTCGTTCGGCATGGCGCTGCGTTACTCTTTCGACATGGGCCGGGAGGCCGACATGATCGACGCCGCGATCGCGGCGACGCTGGCCAAGGGCCTGCGCACCGCCGACATCAAGTCGGAAGGCACGACGGTGGTCGGCACCAGCCAGATGGGCGACGCCGTGATCGCCGAGCTTGAGAAGCTGAAAGGCTAAGCCGAGATACGACCTAGAGGTGACGGCTTAGGCCGCCGCCTCCAGCGTCCCCAGGATTTCGCGGTGGACGTCGAAGAAGTATGAGTCCTCGGTGGCGCGTGGGCGCGGCCGGTCGATCTCGATGATGCGCTCGATGCGGACCGGCGGTCCGCCGAGCACGATCACCCGGTCGGCCAGGAACGCGGCCTCCAGCGTGTTGTGCGTCACCAATAGTCCCGTCGGCGAAGCGTTGGCCCAGAGCCGCTGCAACAGCGCGCGCAGCCGCCGCGCGGTCAGTTCATCGAGCGCGCTGAACGGCTCGTCCAGCAGAATGACATCCGGGTCGACCGCGAAGGCGCGGGCCAGTGCGACGCGCTGGCGCTGGCCGCCGGACAGCGACAGCGGAAACGCATCGGCGTAATTGCCGAGTTCGACTTCCGCCAACAACTTTCGTCCGAGCGCCGGATCGACGCCGGCCGCGTCCGCCGCGAGGTCGATGTTCTGGCCGACGCTGCGCCATTCGAACAGCCGCGGCTGCTGGAACACCATGCCGAGCCGCGATGGCCGCGTTCCGGCGCCGAGAGTGACAGTGCCGGCATCCGGCGCTTCGAGGCCGGCCGCGAGATGCAACAGCGTGGTCTTGCCGATGCCGGACGGGCCGACCACCGCGACCAGTTCGCCGCGCGCGACCTCCAGCGAAAAATGCTTCAGTACGGTTTCGGGTGTGCTGGAATTGCGCCGCAAATAGGATTTGTCGACGTGACGGAATTGAATGACGGCGCTCATACCCGGGCCACCCGTTTCCAGCGCGTCACGCGCCGCTCGATTGATTGCATGATGCCGTATTCGATGAACGCCATCATCATCGTGAAGGCCAGCGTCCAGGCCAGCATTGCGGCGACGTTTTGCGAACTGAAGGCTGAGTTTAGCCGGTAGCCGACGCCGCTGGACAGGCCGAAAATCTCGACCAGCACCACGACCTTCCAGGCGAGCGAGAATCCGAGCCGCGCGCCGCTCAGCAGATACGGCATGATGGCCGGCAGCCACAGATGCCGCAGCATCGCGCGCCGTGACAGCCGGAACACATGCGCGGCCTCGATCAGTTGCGCGTCCACCGCGCTGAGGCCCTGCGTGATGCTCAGCGCCAAAGCGGGCGCGATGCCGAGCGCGATGGCGAACACTGACGCTTGCAGACTCAGGCCGAACCAGATCACGCAGAGCAGCGCCCAAACGAGGCCCGGCACCGTGAGGCCGAGCACCAGCGCCGGCTCGAAAAAGGTCTTGGCGATGCGGCTGCGCGCCGACGCGAGGCCGATCGCGATGGCGATGGCATATGCCACGATGAAGCCGAGAAAGATCCGCTGAAGCGTAATGCCGATTTGCGTGACCGCATCGCCGCTGACCGCGATGTCTTTCAGTTCCAGCCAGATATCCGTCAGGCCCGGCAGCAGTGGGCTCGACCGGTAGCGCGCCATCGCCTCCCAGCCGATCGCCAGCAGCACGCAGAATAGCAACGGCGGCAGCGTGGCGATCAGCGTGTCGCGCAGCCACGGGCGCGGCACCGCCGCCGCTCGGGGCTGAAGTTTAGTTTCGCTGTGGGTCAGCACGCTCATTGGCCGGCGCCCGCGAGTGCCGCCAGGTATACCGGCTTGGTCGGTACAGCCGGCAGGATGCCGGCTTTGACGGATTCCGATATCTGCCGGTCGAGATTGGCGAAGACAGCTTGGTTCCAATCGACCGCGTACAGATCCGCCATGCGGCTCGGCAGCAGGTCGATGGCGGCACGCTCATTGTCCGGAATGCCATAGGCCTTGTGCTGCTGGGCGATCAGTTCCGGCTTCGCCTTGATCTTGCGATTGAGATCGATCAGCACTTCACGCAGTGCATCGACCGCGACGCGGTTCTGCTCGACCCAGTCGCGCCGGCCGGCGTAACCGATCAGCAGCAGCGGCGCCGGATCGTTGGTGGCGGCGTGCCACAGGTCGCCGACTTTGGCGATCTCGCGGGCACCGCCGGCGATCAGCCGTGTCGCGGTCGGCTCAATCGTGATGACGGCATCGACATCGCCGCGCGAAAACAGTGCGAGGTTGGAGGTCGGTGGTCCGAAGATAACTTCGAAATCCTTCTTCAGATCGAAGCCGTGCAGCAGTCCGGCGAGCCGCGCCTGACGATAGGTGTCGCTGCTTTCCGGCTGGGTCGCGATCTTCTTGCCGATCAAGTCGCGCGGCGTCTTGAACGAGCTGTCGCCGCGTACGATCCAGCGGCCGTGGTTGTTGGTCGAGGGGGCAAAGATCACGATGTCGCTGCCACGCGGCGCGATTTCGGCGACGCCGAGTGCCCCATAGGCGCTGACATCGACCGCGCCAGCCGTGAGCTGCAACTGCACTTGGCCCGGATTGCCTTGAATCCACGACAGATCGAGTTCGGGCGGGATCTTGACGATGCCGGATTCGATCAGCGGCTTCCAGATCGCACCGGCGGTGCCGGGTCCGGGCGCCGACATGCGCACAGCCGTATTCGCGGCCAAGGCGGGACTGGCCGGAAGGCCGATGACGGCGCCCGCAGATGCGAGCGCCGCCGTGGCCAGGAACGAACGCCTGGTCTGAAGCATGATCAGCCGATCACCAGCGAGTTGTGCTGGTTCCGGCCGTGCGAGAAGTCTCGCGACTTCATCCACTCATAGGCCGCGTCGAACTTCTGTTCGGCGTAACGCTCGACCTGTACGTAGTGGATGAACTGCAGACCGAGTTCGCTCGGAGCGAGACGGCCTTTCGTCACCTTGGTGATGTGGTGCGCGTAGCGCTCGAAGTTTTTCTGGATCAGGCCGACGGCCTCGTCGATCGCCGCGAAATAACCCTTGCGCACGGCTTCGGGCAGATCCGGATTGATGATCTCGGCGCCGCGATACGAGGTCGACGCGATGATATGCGCGCCTTCCTTGAGGGCCAGCGTGATGAACGGCTCCATCACGGTGACGGCCGCGATCTTGCCGGTCTTGGCCTGTTCGTAGCGGTGGCCCGGTTCGCCGACATGCACGAGCTTGACGTGTTCGCGGCCGAGCGCGCCCTCGAGCAATTGCAGCGTGGTGTAGTGCGAGCCGGTGAAGTCGTTGATGCCGATTTCGACGTCGGCGAGATCGCGCGGCACTTGATACTTGTCGTCGAAGCTGATGATCGCCTGATGGGCGACGGCGGGGCGCAGCGCCGCGATCTTGGCCTTTTCGGTGCCGCGTTCGATGCGGTCGATGCCGCCCCATTCGCAGACATTGTAGGCGTCGGCCTTGCCTTCGACGAACAGCGATTCCTTCAGGCGCTTGAGCACGTCCGGCTCATTCGGATTGTTCTGCCGGTCCGAATATTGCGCGCTGTAGGTCAGATGAACGCCGTGCTTCTCGAACAGTCCTTCGTCGATGCCGACCAGAATCGGTAGGTCGAACACCGCCGGATTGGGAGAGATGCGGATTTCGTCATCGCGTCGCGTCGTGGCCATCGTGATTGTCCCTTTGCTGATGCATCGCCGCGCCGTCGGCAGGGCCTCTCGGGCGCTGCTCGTGGACGTGACGTCGTCTTCATCGATGCAAAGAAGGATGGTCAGCGCGACCCAAGGGGTCAATGAAATCGGGTTGTTTTCTCGCCCGAGATCTGGAAGTTATATTCTAAAAATGTGTTGTGTAAAGAAATATATGCCACATGATGGCGTTTTATAGCCAGTATATAGAAAATAATTCTATATCGATGGGGCGTGCTGGACCGGACATTTGTGCTCATCCACCCGCGACAGCTCAAGGTCGACTGAGAGCCTCAAAAGAAAACGGCCGGGCAGAGGCCCGGCCGTTTGGAAATTGTGAACCGAAGCAGTTCAGAACCGCGACCAGCCCGGCAGGCTGAAGTTGTCCGGCAGCGGCGAGCGAATGCCGCCGGCCGGCGTGTTGTCGATCACCGAGGTCGGCGAATAGTTCGGCCCATACACATAGTCGGTGAACTTGCGCTCGCCCGGCTTCACTTCAGTGCCGGCGTTCAGGAAGCTGCGGCGCCGCACGATGACGCGGGTGGTCGGGCGCTGCTTCGACACCTGACGCTTCTGGGCGGAGAATTCCTGCGCCTTGCTGGCGGCATCGGCCGGTCCGGCGGCCGAAAAGGCCAACAGGGCGGTGGCGGCAAGGGCGGCGATCAGCAGCGGACGCATCATGGCCTCGTGGGTTGCGGTCAGTCTTAGATCTCAGCCTTGGACTGTAGCGTGCTTCGCGCGACCCGGACAAGGGTGTGACCGGAATGTGGTGTGCTTGTACAAGACGCGCAAGGATCGGATAGTTCCGTCACCATTACGGAAGTCCCGCACGCGCAGCACCGGCACACGCGGCGTTACAGAGTCGTAGCCGCGCAGTGGTAGGTCGCTCTATCGCACAGGCCCGGCAGATCATATCTGTTGCTGCGAAAGTTCAGGAAATGTCATGGCAAAGGGGCTTGCTCCGGCGTTGAATTATCTAGGTTTTTGACATAGAAGCGGCACCTCCGCGGCCCTCTGGGCGGGCGCGCGGGCGATGTTCGGAGAACAATGATGGGTTTCAAGGTCGCAATCGTCGGCGCCACGGGCAATGTGGGCCGCGAAATGCTCAACATCCTGGCCGAGCGGGCTTTCCCCGCCGATGAGGTGGTCCCGCTGGCGTCCCGCCGCAGCATGGGGGTCGAAGTCTCCTATGGGGACAAGACCTTGAAGTGCAAAACGCTGGAGCATTACGACTTCTCCGACGTCGATATCTGCCTGATGTCGGCCGGCTCCACGGTATCCAAGGAATGGTCGCCGAAGATCGCCGCCGCCGGCGCGGTGGTGATCGATAATTCGTCGTGCTGGCGCTATGACCCGGACGTGCCGCTGGTGGTGCCCGAGGTCAATGCCGACGCCGTCGCGGGCTTCCGCAAGAAGGGCATCATCGCCAATCCGAACTGCTCGACGGCGCAGCTTGTCGTGGCGCTGAAGCCGTTGCACGACGCGGCGACGATCACGCGCGTCGTGGTGTCGACCTATCAGTCGGTGTCCGGCGCCGGCAAGGACGCGATGGACGAACTGTTCTCGCAGACCAAGGCGGTCTTCACCGTCGGTGAGGTCGTGTCCAAGAAGTTCCCGAAGCGTATCGCCTTCAACGTCATCCCCGAGATCGACGTGTTCATGGAGGACGGCTACACCAAGGAAGAATGGAAGATGATGGTCGAGACCAAGAAAATTCTCGACCCGAAGATCAAGCTGACCGCGACCTGCGTGCGGGTGCCGGTGTTCATCGGCCATTCCGAGGCGGTCAATATCGAGTTCGAGAATCCGATCTCGGTCGATGAGGCGCGCAATCTGCTGCGCGTGTCGCCGGGCATCCTGGTGATCGACAAGCATGAGCCCGGCGGCTACGTGACGCCGTACGAGGCGGCCGGTGAGGACGCGACCTATGTCAGCCGCATCCGCACCGACCCGACCGTCGACAACGGTCTGGTGCTGTGGTGCGTGTCGGACAACCTGCGCAAGGGCGCGGCCCTCAACGCCATCCAGATCGCCGAATGCCTGATCAACCGCAAGCTGATCCAGGCGAAGCAGAAGGCAGCGTAATTTCACATCGCAGCTAAGCGTAAAAGGGCGGCCTGGGGCCGCCCTTTTTATTGCATGCTTCACCGCCGCCAGGAGATATTACGCGCCCCCGAACCCGATGCTCAATCGAACGGTTGTATTCCTTGAGGAATCAATCAATTGGGCTGAAATGCGAAAATTTGGTGAAGGCCTTATTCATCCTCCATTCAGATCGAACAGGGCCTAGTGCGCCGCTTGTGAGAACAGGTGGCCAATCCCTGGGGGAAGCCGGGCCACTCGGGGACGACCGCATCTGATGACGAGCGTTGCGATCCAGACAGCCGAACCGCGCCGGCGCACGTCCGAATTGACGGGCGTGCAGATCGCCGTGCTGTTCTTCGTGCTGACGCTGCTGACCTCGATTCCGGTCTGGACCCATCCGCTGCCGCCGCTATCGGATTACGTCAATCACCTGTCGCGCATGCACGTCATCGCGGCGCTGGAGCGCGACCCGCTACTGGCGCGGTTCTATCAGGTGAACTGGCAGATCGTTCCGAACCTGGCGATGGACCTGATCGTGCCGGTGATCGGCCGGTTCGTGAACATCTACCTGGCCGGGCAGATTTTCACCGTCCTGATCTTCGTCAACATCATGTCGGGAACGCTGGCGCTGAACCGGGCGCTGTTCGGCCGCTGGTCGGCTGTGCCCCTGATCGCGTTCCCGCTGCTGTACAATTATGTCTTCCTGATCGGCGTGATGAACTACATGTTCGGCATCGGGCTCGCGCTGTGGGCAATGGCCGCGTGGGTGTGGCTGCGCGAGCGTCCCTGGCCGTTGCGTCTGATCGTCTCGGCGCTGTTCGGCATCGCGCTGTTCTTCTGCCATCTGTTCGTGCTCGGCGTATATGGCATCGCGCTGCTGGCATTCGAACTGCGGCGCATGTGGATCCATCGCGACCAGCCGCTGGCCCGGCGGCTGATCGATTTCTGCGCGACTGGCCTGCCGTTCATTCCGGTCATTCCGCTGCTGCTGGCGAGCCCGACGATGCGGCTCGCGGCCGAGAACGACTGGCAGCAGCGCGGCAAGATCGACGGCCTGATGTTCGTTTTTACGGTCTATTCCGACATCGTGGCTTTCGCGATGATCGGCATCGTGGTCACGGCCGGTGTCTGGGCGGTGCGGCGCGGCCTGATGCGCGTGCATCCGTTCTGCTGGTTCATGCTGGCGGTCGGCGGCCTCGTTTATCTGATCCTGCCGCGCGTACTGTTCTCGACATATCTCGCGGACCAGCGGTTGCCGATCGCGCTCGCCTTCATGCTGATCGCCTGCATCGATTTGAAGCTGCGCCATCAGATCGTCCGCCGCGGATTCATCGCCGTTCTGCTGATCCTGCTCGGGGTCCGGCTGATCGAGATCGACGCCACCTGGTCCAATCTGTCGGCCGGCACCACCGAATTCCGCGCGTCGATCAAGCGGATCAAGAAGGGCTCCAAGATCATGGTCGCGTATGCCGACCGGGCGTCCGGCGACGACGTGAAGGATCTTGGTTTTGTCCATGCCGCCTGCATCGCGATGATCGAGCGCTCGGCCCTGGTGACCACGGCGTTCACCGTGGACGGCAAGCAGGTGCTGCATGTGCGGCCCGAGTTCCACGACTTCGTCGATACCGATGACGGCACGCCGCCCTCGGTCGCCCAGTTGATCGTCGCGGCCGACCGGCCGGCCGACAACATGCCGGCGTTCTGGCACAATTGGCAGAACCGGTTCGACTACGTCTATGTGCTGTTCACCGAGGACGAGGCCCCGAACCCCGATCCGGAAAACCTGACGCTGGTGCAGGACGGCGAGCGCTTCCAACTCTACCGGGTCAACAGCTCCGCGCTGGCCAAGACCGCCTCATCGCGCGGCGCGCGTTAATCTCCTCAGTCTTCGGTCGCTAGTGGCACTCTGTGCCAGTAGATTCTTGGCCGGGGCACGGTCTTTTCCGAAAACCGGTTTCCACTTTTCGGGATCATGCCCTAGATTTGGCGGCCGGCCGGAACCGCCGCTCTGGAGATCGACGCATGACCATCCGACCGCGCCGCAGCGTGCTGTATATGCCGGGCTCCAACGCCCGGGCGCTGGAAAAGGCCAAGACCCTCCCGGCCGACGCCTTGATTCTCGACCTTGAGGACGCGGTCGCGCCCGACGCCAAGGAGACCGCCCGCGATCAGGTGGCGGCCGCCGTCGCGGCTGGCGGCTTCGGCTCGCGCGAAGTCATCGTGCGCATCAACGGCCTCGACACGCCGTGGTGGATCGACGATCTGAACGCCATCGGCAAAGCCAAGCCCGATGGCGTGCTGCTGCCGAAGGTGTCGTCGCCGGCGCATCTGCAGGCCATCGCCGATCGCCTGGTCGATATCGGCGCCGACCACGCCATCCGGGTCTGGGCGATGATGGAAACGCCGCTGGCGATGCTCAATGCGCGCGAGATCGCCGGCGCCGCGACCGACAGCGAGACCCGGCTGGCCGGCTTCGTGATGGGCACCAACGATCTGGCCAAGGACACGGGCGCCCGCCTCGTGCCCGGCCGCGCCAATATGGTGCCGTGGCTGATGACCTGCGTGGCGGCGGCGCGGGCCTATGGCCTTGCTATCCTGGATGGCGTCTACAACGATCTGTCGGACGCCGAAGGCTTCGCGCAGGAATGCGCCGCGGCCCGCGACATGGGTTTCGACGGCAAGACGCTGATCCACCCGAACCAGATCGGACCGTGCAACACCGCGTTTTCGCCGAGCGAGGCCGAAATCGCGCAGGCGCAGAAAATCATCGCGGCGTTCGAACTGCCGGAGAACCAGGGCAAAGGCGTGGTGTCGATGGACGGCCGCATGGTCGAGCGCATGCATGCCGATATCGCGCAGCGCACAGTCGCGATCGCGCAGGCCATCGCGGCGCACGGATGACATCGCAACGCGTCGTTATCGTCGGAGCCGGGCAGGCCGGCTTCCAGGTCGCGGCTTCCCTGCGCGGCAAGAAGTTCGATGGATCAGTGGTGATCCTGGGCGAAGAGCCGGCGTTGCCCTATCAGCGTCCGCCACTGTCCAAGGGCTACATCAAGGGCGAGGCGAGCGAGAGCTCGATGCTGCTGCGTCCGGCCGAGTTCTACGTTCAGAACGACGTCGCCGTCCGCATCTCATCGCACGTCACGGCGATCGACCGAACGGCCAAAGCCGTCGTGCTCGCGGACCGTGAACGCGTGCCCTATGACAGTCTGGTGCTGGCGACCGGTGCGCGGGTGCGGCCGTTGCCGGTGCCGGGCGCGACACTGGCCGGCGTGGTCTATGTTCGCACATTGGCCGATGCGATGACGCTCAAGCCGCTGATGAAAACCGCCACTAACGTCGTGGTGATCGGCGGCGGCTTTATCGGGCTCGAATGCGCCGCCGTGGCGCGGACGCTCGGCCGCGAGGTGGTGGTGCTGGAGGCGATGGAGCGCCTGATGGCGCGGGTCGTGTCGCCGGTGCTGTCCTCATACTACCTCGACCTGCATCGCGGTCGTGGCGTCGACGTGCGGCTCGGCACCGCCGTGACGGCGATTGAAGGCGATGGCGAAAAGCTCAACGCGGTTCGCTGCGCCGACGGCACGGTGCTGCCGGCCGATCTCGTGGTGGTCGGCATCGGCATCCTGCCCAACGAGGAGTTGGCCAAGGAGGCCGGCTTGACGTGCGACCGCGGCATCGTGGTCGACGCGCTGCTGCGCACGCAGGACCCCGACATCTACGCCATCGGCGATTGCGCGGCGTTTCCGCATCCGATGGCGCGGGGACTGGTTCGACTGGAGTCGGTGCAGAACGCGATTGACCAGGGCAAAACAGTGGCCGACGCCATCATGGGCGACGCCAAGCCGTATGCGGCCGTGCCGTGGTTCTGGTCGGATCAGTACGACGTCAAGCTGCAGATCGTCGGCCTGACGCAGGGCTACGACGACACCGTGACGGCCGGCGATCCGGCCGAAAACAAATTCGCGGTGCTGTATTTCCGGGACGGAGCGCTGATCGGCGTCGATTCCGTCAACAAGGCCACCGATCACATGGCCTGCCGCAAGCTGTTCGGCGCCGGCAAGAGCGTGACGCTGGCGCAGGCGCGCGAGCCGGGCTTCGAATTGCGCAAGGCGATGTAAGTCGTCGCAGGCGGCCGCCGGCTAAAGACTTAGCGTCACGCCCAGGGGCGCGATTCCTTCACCTTGTCCTCGTAGCTCGTGATCCGGTCCTTCTTCTCCATCGTGATGCCGATGTCGTCGAGGCCGTTGAGCATGCAGTGCTTGCGGAACGGATCGATGTCGAACTTGACGACGCCGCCGTCCGGACCGCGGATTTCCTGCTTCTCCAGGTCGATGCTCAGCGTCGCATTGGCGCCGCGCTCGGCATCTTCGAACAACTTTTCCAGATCCTCGGGCGAGACCCGGATCGGCAGCACGCCGTTCTTGAAGCAGTTGTTGAAGAAGATGTCGCCGAACGAAGTCGAGATCACGCAGCGGATGCCGAAGTCCTGCAGCGCCCAGGGCGCGTGCTCGCGCGACGAGCCGCAGCCGAAATTGTCGCCCGCGACCAGGATCTTCGACTTGCGATAGGCTGGCTTGTTCAGCACGAAGTCCGGGTTCTCGCTGCCGTCGTCCTTGTAGCGCTGCTCGGAGAACAGGCCGGTGCCGAGCCCGGTGCGCTTGATCGTCTTGAGGTACTGCTTCGGGATGATCATGTCGGTATCGACATTGATGACCCGCAGCGGGGCGGCGACGCCTTCGAGAGTGGTGAACTTGTCCATGGGGCTTCCGGTCGTTCGGGAATTATTGGCCAGGGGTGTACCGCGAATGTGACGCGGGCGAAAGGGCCGGGGCTGCGGACCTTCCATGCGCGCCTTGTTTGGGCATGATCTTATCCGAAAACCGGCGGCCACCCACGGATCAAGTCCGAGGGCATGCTTTTCGGGATCATGCCCTAAGGTATGCTGTCCTCGATGGTCTCGATATCGTCGTCCGACAGGCCGAAATGGTGGCCGATCTCGTGGACCAGGACGTGGGTGACGATCCGTCCCAAGGTTTCCTCGTGTTCGGCCCAATAGAGCAGGATCGGGGTGCGATACAGAAATACCATGTTGGGCATCTGGGCCGGATCGCTGACCGAGCGCTGCGGCAGGCCGACGCCCTGGAACAGGCCCATCAGCTCCAATTCGCTCTCGATTCCCATCGAATCCAGCACGTCGTCGGCCGCATAGTCCTCGACCCGGATCACCAGATCCTCGCACAGCCGGCGGAACCCGGCCGGCAGCTTGCGGTAGGCCTCGGCCGCCATCACTTCGATATCGGCCAAAGTGGGTGCCGTCACGGGCCGCCAGGCAAGCGGATCGGAGATCGGGTTCTGCATCTGGGTCTTCGATTCTGGCAGGAGGACGGGCGGACGCTTCCCTATGGGCGGCGTCGGGCTTGCCGTCCAGCATAGAACGCGGGCAAGGTCCGCTCCACCGCCGGGTTCCCCTGGCATCCCGCCGTCGCCGGTCACCCGTTTCTGGGGCGACCCGCCCCAAACCACACCCCGGCCTTTCGATGACAGACCGCCTCAACGCCCGTTTCTATGAGTATCAGCAGGCCCGCCGCGCCAATTGGGACCAAGTGGCCACCCGCCCGTCTGGCTCCTGGGGTGGTTATTACCGGCGCTACATCACCGACGTGTACCGGCAGATCATTCCGGCCGGGTCGGCGGTGCTGGAAATCGGCTGCGGCCGGGGCGACCTGTTGGCCGCGCTCGCGCCTTCGACCGGCGTCGGCCTCGACCTGTCGCCGGAGATGATCGGCCTCGCCAAGACCCGGCATCCGGGGCTGTCGTTCTCGGTCGGCGATATTCACGAGGCCGATCTTGGCGGCCAGACCTTCGACTTCATCATCCTGTCGGACGTCATCAACGATTTGTGGGACCTGCAACTGGTGCTGCAGCGGCTGCGGCCGCATTGCCGGCCGACGACCCGGCTGGTGTTCAATTTCTTCAGCCAGCTTTGGAAGCCGCCGTTTACGTTGGCGCAGCGCTTCGGCGTCGCGACCCCGATGCGGCTGCAAAACTGGTTCACCAGCCACGATCTCGACAATCTGCTTGAACTGTCCGGCTATCAGACGCTGCGCAAATGGGGCGAAATCGTCATGCCCTTGGAGGTCCCGCTGCTCAGCCGGATCGCCAACAAGGTGTTCGCCAAGATCGCGCCGACGCGCTGGTTCGCGATGACGAACTTCCTGCTGGCGCGGCCGGCTCCCGAACTGGCGCCGGTCGTGGCCGCGAATGCCGCGCCGTCGGTTTCGGTGATCGTGCCGGCCCGCAACGAAGCCGGCCACATCGCGCAATTGATCGCGACCATCCCCGAGATGGGCAGCGGCACGGAGATCATCTTCGTCGAGGGCAATTCGACCGACGACACCTACGAGACCATCCAGCGGCTGATTGCCGAACATCCCGAACGTAACTGCAAGCTTCTCAAGCAGCCCGGCAAAGGCAAGGGCGATGCGGTGCGGGTCGGCTTCGAGGCCGCCAAGGGCGACATCCTGATGATCCTCGACGCCGACATCACGGTGCCGCCCGAGGACCTGCCGCGCTTCTTCGACGTGCTGGTGTCCGGCCATGGCGAATTCGTCAATGGCGTGCGGCTGGTCTATCCGATGGACGAGGACGCGATGCGCTTCCTCAATCTGCTTGGCAACAAGGCGTTCTCGATCGCGTTCAGTTGGCTGCTCGGCCAGAAAATCCGCGACACCCTGTGCGGTACCAAGGTGATCTGGACCAGCCAGTACAAACGCATCGCGGCGAACCGCGCGTATTTCGGCGACTTCGATCCGTTCGGCGATTTCGACCTGCTGTTCGGCGCCGCCAAGCTCAACCTGAAGATCGTCGAGATCCCGATCCGCTATCAGGCGCGGCAATACGGCGAGACCAATATCCAGCGCTGGCGCCACGGCCTGCTGCTGCTGCGCATGGTGATCTTCGCGGCGCGGCGCATCAAGTTTTCCTGATTCCAGTTGACCGGAACGGGCCGATGCGGGAGCGTGCGGCCATTAAGGTGAGTTGCGGGGGAAGTCATGTCGAGATCGGCAACCTGGGTTCTGGCCACGGCCCTGCTGGCCTTTGCGGTGCCGGCCGGGGCGCAGCAACCGGCTTCGGGAACCGGAGTTTCCGCCCGCGGGTCGGACGTGTCGGCGCAGCAGCGGCCGCGAACGCGGCTGCGGGTCACGCCGCTGCGGCGCGCGCCGCTCGACCAGCGGGCCTATCGGCAATGCCAGGACTGGTACGAGACCGAGTACCGGCCGAGCGGTACCGTAATCGTGCCGAAGATGCGCTGCTGGTGGGTGCGCGGTTAGGCATAATCCGGAAAAAGCCATCCGTCGGACTAGCCACTGGCCGATTTTCGGAACGATGATGCCTTGACGGCATTCGAATCCCGGGTCGGCGTTCGGTGCGTGCCGGCGATGGAGAAGGTCATGCGTCACGTATTGATGGGCTCGTGCGTCGCGGCGCTGTTCGGCGGGATGGTGTTGGCCGTGCCGGCCACGGCTCAGGCGCACGGTCCAGCCGGCATCGTTGTCAGCGACGTGGTCGGTTCGATCCGGCGTGATGTCGGTCCGAAACAGGTCTGCGACTGTCGTCCGGTTCGCAAGGTGCGGACGGTTCGAAAGGTCCGGCGCGTGTACCGGACCCACACATATGCGTTCTATCCGCGCCCGGTCTGGGGACCGGTGCACTATTACGTCGAGCCGCCGCCGCGCCAGCCGCTGTTTCCGTACGAACCGTTCCTGCCGCCGCGCTATTGGTAGGCTCAAAAGAAAAAGGCCCGCTCCGAAGCGGGCCTTTTGTTTTTGGTTGGTGGTTTTAGCGCTCAGCGCCACTCACGAATATCGACGAAGTGGCCGGCGATCGCCGCCGCCGCCGCCATCGCGGGGGACACCAGGTGCGTACGTCCCTTGTAGCCCTGGCGGCCTTCGAAATTGCGGTTCGAGGTCGAGGCGCAACGCTCGCCAGGGCTCAGCTTGTCCGGGTTCATGGCGAGGCACATCGAGCAGCCCGGCTCGCGCCAGTCGAAGCCGGCGGCCTTGAAGATCTTGTCGAGGCCTTCGGCCTCGGCCATTTCCTTCACCAAGCCGGAGCCCGGCACGATCATCGCGTTCAGATTGGCATTGACCTGCTTGCCGGCGACGACCTTTGCGACTTCGCGCAGATCCTCGATGCGGCCATTGGTGCAGGAGCCGATGAATATCCGGTCGAGCTTGATGTCGGTGATCTTCTCGCCGCCCGACAGGCCCATATATTCGAGCGAGCGCACGGCCGCGGCGCGCTTGCTCTCATCCAGGATCTCGGCCGGCACCGGCACCCGGCCGCTGACCGTGATCACCTGCTCGGGGCTGGTGCCCCAGGTGACCAGCGGCGGCAGCTTGGCGGCGTCGAGCCGGATTTCGCGGTCGAAGAACGCGCCCTCGTCGGTTTGCAAGGTTTCCCAATAGCGCATCGCCTGGTCCCAGGCGGCGCCCTTCGGGGCTTTCGGCTTGTCCTTCAGATACGCATAGGTCTTGTCGTCCGGCGCGATGAAGCCGGCCTTGGCGCCGCCCTCGACCGACATGTTGCAGATCGTCATGCGGACTTCCTTCGAGACCGAGCGGATCGCCTCGCCGGCATATTCCAGCGCATAGCCGGTGCCGCCGGCGGTGCCGATCTCGCCGATGATCGCCAGGATGATGTCTTTTGCGGTGACGTTCGGCGGCAACTGGCCGTCGACCACGGCGCGCATGTTCTTCGACTTGGTCTGGATCAGCGTCTGCGTCGCCAGCACATGCTCGACCTCGGAGGTGCCGATGCCGTAGGCCAGCGCGCCGAATGCGCCATGCGTCGCGGTGTGGCTGTCGCCGCACACGATGGTGGTGCCGGGCAGGGTGAAGCCCTGCTCCGGGCCGATGATGTGGCAGATGCCCTGGCGCTTATCGAACTCGTCGAAATACTCGACGCCGAAGTCACGCGCGTTCTGGGCCAGTGCTTCGATCTGAATCGTGCTTTCAGGATCCGGATTGGGCTTGGAGCGGTCTGACGTCGGCACGTTGTGGTCGACCACGGCGAGGGTCTTCTCCGGCGCGTGGACCTTGCGGCCGGTCATGCGCAGGCCTTCGAAGGCTTGCGGCGAGGTGACCTCATGGACGATATGCCGGTCGATATACAGGAGGCAGGTGCCGTCAGGCTGTTGATCGACCAGATGGTCGTCCCACATCTTGTCGTAGAGGGTGCGCGGCTGCATGGCGTGTTCTCGTCTTGAAACGGAAGGGGAAATCGGTTCGGTGCGCGGCGCCTCTAAGCGCGGCACAGGATGGCCGGTTTAGCGGCCGGGGGTAAGGCCGGCCAGGATCGCGGTCGTAAGCCGGCCGAAGAACCGCCACGGCAGCCGCTCGCGGTCCGCCAGGATGATGGCACGCGCCGGCGGGTGTGCGGGAATCCGGGCCGGCCCGGCCGCCCATTGAGATTCCAGCTTTGCGGGTCGCCGTTCGTTCATGGCTATTCTGTAGCAAATCCAAACTGGCCCGACAACGCGTTCAACCGCAGACCACTGCTGTCTTCATATGGGAGGCCGGTTAAGACCTCACAACTGGGTGCGCAGTTCCCACAATTCCGGGACGAACGAGCGGTCGAGCGCGGTCTTGAGGTAGCCGACGCCGGACGAGCGCTGGTGCCGCGCTTGTTGAAATGCGAAAGGCGCGCCCTCTCGGACGCGCCTTTGCAAATTCAGTCTCAACGTCGAAGGTCGAAATTACTCAGCGGCTTCGACGTGCTTGTCCTGCTTCTCGAGAATGCGCGCCGACTTACCGCGCAGGCCGCGCAGATAATACAGCTTGGCGCGACGCACCTTGCCGCGGCGCACGATCTTGATCGACTCGAGCATCGGCGAGTACAGCGGGAACACGCGCTCGACGCCTTCGCCGTACGAAATCTTGCGCACCGTGAAGCTCTGGTTGAAGCCGGCGCCCGTGCGCGCGATGCAGACGCCTTCATAGGCCTGCACGCGGCTGCGCTCGCCTTCGACGACGCGCACATTGACGATCACGGTATCGCCCGGCGCGAAGTCGGGGATTTCCTTGCCTTCGGTAAGCTTGGTGATCTGCTCGGCTTCGAGCTGCTTGATCAGGTTCATGGCGAAGTCTCCGTCGGCAGCGCCAGCTACGGGGGCGCGCATTATTCCGGTCCTGGAAAGGGTCGGCGCAGCTTCTACGACAAAGATTGGGCTTTGTCACCCTTCCGGCGCGGGTTTTCGGGACTTTGCCAGATAGGACGCCCAGAGGTCCGGCCGGCGCTCGCGTGTTAACTTTTCGGCCTGTTCCCGGCGCCAGCGGCCGACCTTGGCGTGGTCGCCGGACACCAGCACCTCCGGGATCGTCAGGCCCTCGAATTCGGCCGGCCGGGTGTAATGCGGGTATTCCAGCAGCCCGGCCGCGAAGCTTTCCTCCAGGCCGGAGGCCTCCTTGCCCATGACGCCCGGCAGCAGGCGCACGCAGGCATCGATCAGCACCAGGGCGCCGATTTCGCCGCCGGACAGCACATAGTCCCCGATCGACACTTCGGTCAGGCCGCGCGCCGCGATGGTCCGCTCGTCGACGCCCTCGAACCGGCCGCACAGGATGACGGCGCCGGGGCCTTCGGCCAGTGCCTGGACGCGAGATTGCGTGAGCGGCATGCCGCGCGGGCTCATCAGCAGGCGCGGCCGGGGATCGCCTTCCGGCGCCACGGCGTCGATGGCCCGGGCCAGCACATCCGCCCGCATCACCATGCCGGGGCCGCCGCCGGCCGGCGTGTCGTCGACCGAGCGATGCTTGTCGGTGGCTTGGGCCCGGATATCGGTCGGCTCCAGCGCCCACAGGCCGGCATGGAGAGCCTTGCCGGCCAGACTTTGTCCCAACGGTCCTGGAAACATGTCCGGGAACAGGGTGAGCACGCTGACGCGCCACATGTGTTTGTTTTGTTTGAGCATGATCTTTTCCGAAAACCGGTTCCCACCCTCGGATCAAGTCCGAGGGCATGCTTTTCAAGATCAGGCTCTACCGGGTCGTGTCCGACCGCTGGGGCGGCGTGTCGTCTCGGGCTTCGCCGGTCGTGAGGCTGCCTTCCGGTGGATCGATCACGATGCGGCCATTGGCGATGTCGACCACCGGCACCACGGCCATCGAGAACGGCAGCATGACGGTCAGTCCGCCGGTCTTCAGCCGTATCTCAATGATCTCGCCGGCGCCGAAATTATGGATCGCCACCACGATGCCGATGTCGGCGTTGTCCTTGTCGACCACCGCAAGGCCGACCAGGTCGGCATGATAGAACGTGTCATCGTCCTCGGTCGCCGGCAGGCGTTCGCGCGGCACATAGAGCCGCAGGTTGGTCAGCGTCTCGGCCACATTGCGGTCGGCGACGCCGGTAAGTCGCGCCACGAGATGATCGCTGGCCGCACGCACGGTTTCGATTTTGAAGCTGCGCTTGCCGTCCTCGGTCTCCAACGCGCCATAGCGGGCGACCGCCAGCGGGTCGGTTGTGAACGACCACAGCCGAACCTCGCCCCGCACGCCATGAGGTGCGCCGATCTGAGCCACGCAGATGCGATCTGGCACGTCACCCTCAGCTCAAGAAGTGGAGCGTGGCCCGGTCGACGACCGGGACACTCTCGGATTGTAGCATCAACGCGACAGGTCGGCCGAGGTTCAGCCGGCCGCCGCGGCGGCGTCGGCCTTCGCCTTGGCCTTCTTCTCGTTTTCCTTGGCGGTCGCGAGGGCCTTGGCGGCCGACTTCAGAGCGGCGGCGTCCTTCGCCTTCTGCTCGGCCATCGCCTTGCGCTCCTTGCGGGGCAGCGCGCGTTCCGGGTTGTTCGGCTGCTCGCGCTTGGCGACGCCGGCGGCGTCGAGGAAGCGCAGCACGCGATCGGTCGGAGTCGCGCCCTTGGCCATCCAGGTCTTGACCTTGTCGAGGTCGAGCCGGAGCCGCTCGGTGTTTTCCTTCGGCAGCAGCGGATTGAAAAAGCCGAGGCGCTCGATGAAGCGGCCGTCGCGCGGCGCGCGGGCGTCCGCGATGACGATGTGATAAACCGGACGCTTCTTGGTGCCGGCGCGGGCGAGGCGGATTTTCAGGGACATCTTAATTCCTTTCGTAGGATTGGCTTGTTCGTGTGTTTGCGTGTTGGTGTGATCGGTTGGGTTATTTCTTTTTGCCGAAGCCCGGCAGGCTGCCAAGGCCTGGCGGGCGACCGCCAAGACCCGGCATTCCGGGAAATTTCGCCGGCATCCCCGGCATGGTCGGCGGCAGACCGGATGCGCCCGGAAAGCCCGGCGGCAAAGTCCCCGGCGGAGAACCCGGAATACCGCCCGGCATCTGCTGGGCGAGCTTGGCCATGTCTTCCGGCGACGGCGCGCCGCCGCCGAAACCCATCATCTGGGCGAGGCCGGCCATCGGGCCGCGCTTGGCGCCGCCCATGGCCTTCATCATGTCGGCCATCTGCCGGTGCATCTTCAGCAGTCGGTTGATGTCCTCGGGCTTGGTGCCGGAGCCGGCCGCGATGCGCTTCTTGCGGCTGGCCTTCAGGAGGTCGGGAACGCGGCGCTCCTTCGGGGTCATCGAATCGATGATCGCCATCTGGCGCTTGAGCACGCGCTCGTCGAGATTGGCCGACGCCAACTGACTCTTCATTTTGGCCATGCCAGGCATCATGCCCATCAGGCCGGCCATGCCGCCCATGCTCTGCATCTGGGCCAACTGGCTGCGCAGATCGCTCAGGTCGAACGCGCCCTTGCGCATCTTCTCGGCGACCCGCATCGCATGCTCGGCGTCGATGGTGGCGGCGGCCTTCTCGACCAGCGAGATGATGTCGCCCATGCCGAGGATACGGTCGGCGATGCGCTGCGGATGAAAATCCTCCAGCGCGTCCATTTTTTCGCCGGTGCCGATCAGCTTGATCGGTTTGCCGGTGACGGCGCGCATCGAAAGTGCAGCGCCGCCGCGGCCATCGCCGTCGACGCGGGTCAGCACGATGCCGGTGAGACCGACGCGCTGGTCGAAGGCGCGCGCCAAATTAACGGCGTCCTGGCCGGTCAGGCTGTCGGCGACCAGCAGGATTTCATGCGGATTGGCGGCGGCCTTGATCTCGGCTGCTTCCGCCATCATGGCGTCGTCGAGCGTGGTGCGGCCGGCGGTGTCGAGCAGCACCACGTCGTAGCCGCCAAGCCGCCCGGCTTCCAACGCGCGCCGCGCGATCTGCGGCGGCTGCTGACCTTCGACGATCGGCAGGGTGTCGACCTCGACCTGCCGGCCGAGCACCGCGAGCTGCTCCATCGCGGCCGGGCGGCGCACGTCGAGCGAGGCCATCAGCACCTTGCGGCGCATCTGCTGCGACAGGCGACGGGCGAGTTTGGCCGTGGTGGTGGTCTTACCGGAGCCTTGCAGGCCGACCATCATCACGGCGACCGGGGCCGGCGCATCGAGATTGATCGGATCGGCGCTGGCGCCCAGCATCGCGATCAACTGGTCGTGGACGATCTTGACGACCATCTGGCCGGGCGTGACCGACTTGATGACGGTGGCGCCGACCGCGTGCTTGCGGACTTCGTCGATGAAGCTGTGCACCACTTCGAGCGCTACGTCGGCCTCGAGCAGTGCGCGCCGCACCTCGCGCAGCGCCGCATCGACGTCGGCTTCAGAGAGCGCGCCGCGCCGCGTCAGGCGGTCCAGAATGCCGCCAAGCTTTTCCGACAGGCTTTCGAACATGGTCCCAAGCAGTTTTGCGCCCGAGGGCGCATGGCGCTGTCGGGCGGGAGCCTCCGGTCTCTCGGACCGGTCGGCGGGTCAGCATTCAAGTCTCTTGCGAGATTGGCGCGGAAACTAGGGACCGGCCGGCATCAAGTCAAGACAAGCCGGACGGGCCTGAGCGGGCAGGTGTTTAGCTCGCATAAGAAATCGGCCAAAGTTCCACTTTAGAGTTAATTCAGTAAGATTGTCCGACTGCAAGGTATATACGTATTTGACAGTCTGGCGCCCGGCCGCGAGGTTGGGTTACCTCCTTTTTAGTGGCCTTTGTGCGGTGTCTGCCCGCACGCGCCATGCTCTGTACGGCAGCGGTCATGCCGTCATCGGGCCGCGACCCAGGTAGGTGTATGTTCCGTTACGCTCATGCGGTTCTGGCCATGAAGGCTGGCGTGGCGGCCTGCCGCGGACACCGCGCGCGCCATTGGATCGCGGCGGCGACGGGCGTGCTGTTGGCGGCTCTGATGGCGGCCCATCTGGCCATCGCGGCCGACAAGCCGGCCTGGCTCAATCAAGCAGAATGGAACTTCGTCCAGCAGCAGAATGCGATCAGGATCGCGCCGGATCCGGCATTTCCGCCGGTCGAGGAAATCGACCTGCAAGGCGTCTATCGCGGCATCGCGGCCGACTATGTCCACCTGCTCGAAGCCAAGCTGAACATCCGCTTTTCCGTGGTCAATCTGAAAAATTGGGACGCGGTGCTGGACGCCGCGCGGGCGCGTCAGGTCGATCTACTGCCGGCCGCCGCCAATACGCCGAAGCGCCACGAGTTCCTGCTGTTCTCCAGCCCGCATCTGGTGCTGCCGGGCGTCATCATGGTGCGCAACGACACGACCGGCGATCTCGGCCTGAAAGATCTGTACGGCAAGAAGGTCGCGGTGGTCTCCGGCTATCTCTGGCAGGAGTTTCTCGAAACCGACCACAAAGAGATTCAGATCGTGCCGGTGCCGAACCTGACGGCCGGCCTGCAGATGGTGTCGCTCGGCACCGCCGACGCAGTGATCGAGGCGCTGCCGATCGCGATCCATTTCATCGAGCGGTCCGGCATCAGCAATCTGCGCGTCGCCGGCGAGACCGGATATTTCACCCGCCTGTCATTCGCGACCCGAAAAGACTGGCCGCTGCTCGACAGCGTGATTGAAAAGACCCTGGCGCAGATCACGCCGGCGGAAAAACGCGCGATCCTTAACAAGTGGATCAGCCTGAGGGCGCAGGCCGAGTTTCCCTGGCAGGCGTTCTGGCAGATCGTCGCCGTCATTCTGTTCGCGGTGGCGCTTCTGCTGGGGCTGGCGCTGATATGGATTCGGTCGTTACGCCATCAGGTCAAGGCGCGCACCGCGGTCCTCGACCGGCAGACCGAACGGCTGCGCGAGAGCGAGGAGCGGCTGCGCGACTTCGCCGAGGCGCCGTCCGACTGGTTCTATGAATTCAACGAGAGCCTTGAAGTCACCTATGTATCGCCAAATTTTACCAAGGTGACCGGGGTGGATGTCACCCATGTGCTCGGCCGGACTTGCACCGACTTGATCAGTTCTACATTCGGCAAGACCACGATCGAGCAGCACAAGGAGGCCTTGCGGCGCCGCTTGCCGTTTCGCGATTTCGAATTCGAGATCGCCGTGCCGGACCGTCCGCCTCTGTCGGTATCGGTCAGCGCCAAGCCGGTGTTCGACGATGCGGGCACTTTCATCGGATATCGCGGCACCGGCACCGACGTGGCCGAGAAGCGTCGGCTCCAGGCGGCGGTCAGCATTGCCGAGGCCCGGGCCCACGAAGCCCAAAAGATGGAAGCGATCGGCCAGATGACGGGCGGCATCGCCCACGACTTCAACAATCTGCTGCAGGTCATCCTCGGCAATGCCGATTTCCTGGAAACGGAAAGCTCTCCGGGGACGGAGAGCCATAGCGCGGCTCAGCAGATCCGGCTGGCCAGCGAGCGCGCGGCGCGGCTGACACAGCATCTGCTGGCCTTCGCCCGGCGCCAGCCGTTGCAACCGGCGCCGATGAATCTCGTCGAGGTGGTTGGATCGCTGCGTCCGCTGCTGGCGCGGGTTCTCGGCGAAGCGATCGAATTGCGCTGCGAGCTTCCGACCAATCCGATCAACGCGATCGCCGACCGCGCGCAGGTGGAAAGCGCCTTGATCAATCTGGCGCTCAATGCGCGCGATGCGATGCCGGGCGGTGGCGTAGTGACAGTCGCGATCGACGTGATCGATTGTGATGCCGCAGTGGCGGCGGGCTCCGACTTGGCGCCAGGCGCTTATGCGAGGTTGCGGGTGTCCGATACCGGCACCGGCATGGCGCCCGACGTGAAGGAGAAGGCGTTCGATCCGTTCTTTACGACCAAGGATGTGGGTAAAGGCTCCGGGCTCGGTCTGAGTATGGTGTTCGGCTTTGCCAAGCAGTCCGGCGGCACGGTTGAGTTGGACAGCGTGCCGGGGAGCGGCACGACATTGACCATCTTGTTGCCGCGGACCCAGGTCGCGGTCGCGATCGAGCCGGCACCGAAGCTCGAGGAACCGCCGCCGGCCCCGGGCCCGGTCACGGTTCTGGTGGTCGAGGACGATCCGCTGGTGCGCACGCAGGTCGTTCTGTCGATCCGCTCGCTGGGCTACGAAGCGATCGCGGTCGAGAACGGTCCGGCAGCACTCGCCGAACTGGCGCAGGGCCGTAAGGTCGATCTGCTGTTCACCGACATCGTGATGCCGGGCGGCATGACCGGCCACGATCTGGCCGTCAAGGCCAGCGCGGCGCGGCCGGGCCTGCGGATGTTGTTCACGTCCGGCTTTCCAGACAGCGCTGCCACGCAGAAGCGGCTCGATGCGTCCGTCCGGCTGCTGGCCAAGCCCTATCGGCGCGCCGATCTGGCACGCGCGTTGCTCGATGTTCTGGAAGGGCAGCATCCGGACAATATCCGGGTTCCGCCGCCGGCGGCGTCGAACGGTTGATTTGACACGCGCTTGATCATCGGTTGGATTCCGCTCATTGAGGCGGGAGGATATCTCACCTGACGGTGATGAGGTCACGATGCTGCGCGTATTGAAAAATCTCGATCCGCGTCGCCCGCTTGGCATTCTTCTCGGCACGGGGGCGCTGACAATTGTCGCGTTGCTGTTCGTGCCGCCGATTCCGCAAAACTCGGCCTATCATCTGTTCGCCGACCAGACGACCTGCCTGGGCGTGCCGAACTTCTGGAACGTGATGTCCAATTTGCCATTCGTGCTGATCGGCATCGCCGGACTGTGCCGCCGTCATGCGAGCCTGAGCACCACGATGTTGTTCGTCGGAATTCTTCTGACCGGCCTCGGCTCGGCCTATTATCACTGGCAGCCCAACGACGACACGCTGTTCTGGGACCGGCTGCCGATGACCATCACGTTCATGGCGATCCTGGCCGGCGCCATCGAGGAACGAGTCAGTCCGAGACTCGGCGTGATCCTGCTGTGGCCCTTGCTGGCGGTCGGCCTGCTCAGCCTCGTGCTGTGGCGGATCACCGGCGATCTGCGGCCCTATGTCTGGGTGCAGTTCTTTCCCTGCCTGGTATTGCCGCTGCTGTTCTGGCTTACGCCGGCGCGCTACACGCGGACGCAAGACTGGATCATCGCGGCGGGTCTGTATGGGGTCGCTAAAGTGTTCGAGTTCACCGATGTCCTGGTCTATTCGGCCGGCGGCCTGATGAGCGGGCACACGCTGAAACATCTGATCGCGGCCGCCGGTTGTTTCATGATCTTGCGCCACTTCCAGACCCGGCAGCCGATCGCCGTCGACAGCGCGGTGGCGCTGCCGCCGACGTCCGTCATGGCGCCATCGCGATGAAGCTGACCCGCCGCCGTCTGTTCGCGGGCCTGGCCGCGACGGCCGCGCTGTTCGGCGGAGGCGGGGCGGCGCGCGCGGTCGCGGCGCGCTATTACGATGGGCCGGTGTCCGATCATTTCGACGGCGTGCGCTTTGTCGATCGGCATGGCTCGCCGCCCAAACCGTTCGGCCATGTGCTGCGCTTTTGGACCTCGCGATACACCGACCGCTGGCCGGACCGGGTGCCGAGCCCGCATGCGGATAAGCCGCCGGCCCGGGTGACGGGACCGGACTGGCGCATTTCTTTCGTCGGCCACGCGACGCTTTTACTGCAGACCGCCAGCCTCAATATCCTGATCGATCCGGTGTGGTCGCAGCGCGCCTCGCCGTTCGGCTTCGTCGGGCCGAAGCGGGTCAACGATCCGGGCGTCGCGTTCGATGCGCTGCCGAAGATCGACCATGTGCTGGTCAGCCATAATCACTATGACCATCTCGATGTCGCTACCTTGTCGCGTCTCGCCGCCCGCGACCGGCCACGGGTGATCACGCCGCTCGGCAACGATACGATCATGCACGCCCATGATCCGGTCATCGCGGCGCAAGCATATGACTGGCACGCGCGGGTCGAACTGGCGCCCGGCATCGCCGTGACCCTGATTCCGGTGCGGCACTGGTCGGCGCGCGGCGTGTTCGATCGCAACAAGGCGCTGTGGGCCGGATTCGTGATCGACACGCCGGCCGGCCGCATTCTTCACGTCGGCGATTCCGGTTACGGCACCGGCCATCATTTCCGCGATGCGCGCGAGCGGTATGGGCCGTTCCGGCTGGCCGTTCTGCCGATCGGCGCCTATGAGCCGCGCTGGTTCATGCAGGACATGCACATGAATCCGGCCGAAGCCGTCAAGGCGCTGGCGGACGTCGGCGCCGAACTGGCGCTGGCGCATCATCACGGCACGTTTCAACTGACATTCGAGGGTGTCGACGCGCCGCCGACGGCTCTGGCAACTGCGCTGGCCGAGGCCGGCATTCCGGAGGAGCGCTTCCGCGTGCTCAAGCCGGGGCAGATTTGGGAAATTCCGGCGTAAGCCGTTTAAAGCATGATCCCGAAAAGCATGCCCTCGGACTTGATCCGGGGGTGGGAACCGGTTTTCGGAAAAGATCATGCTCAAACAAGAAGCTAGACTTTGATCCGATTCAACTAAATCGGATCAAAGTCTAGGTCGCCGGATGTTTACTTGATCGGCACCAGGACGTGGATCACCAGCTTATCTTCCGGTGTGGTCAGTGGATCGGTGACATATTCCTCGATGAACAGATCCTGCGCCTCGATGCGCTTCTCGTCCAAATGGTTGGAGATCGCCTCGTAGGTCGAATCCATCGAATCGTAAGGGCCGCGATGGGTGAAGCGCAGCGCCTTGCCGGCCTGCGAGGTCCCGACCGCGATGTCGCCGCGCGGCGGATTCTTCGGGGCTTCGGCGATCGGCACCGCGGCCTGGAACTGGAACCCGGTGTCGTCGGTCGAGGTGTAGACCGTCATGAACGGGCCGTCCGGCTTCAGGCCTTCCTTGGTCATATAGCCCTGCACCGACTTGAAGGCGTCGATCAGCGTCTCGAAGGCGGAATCCCAGTTCCCGCTGCCCTTGAAGTAGATGATGGTCTTCGGCGTCAGCGTGACTTCCTCGCCGAACGGGTCGGCGATTTGCGGCTGCGGCGGCTGAGCCGGAACCGGTTGGGCCTGCGCTAAGCGTTGGGGTGTTTGCGTGGCCGGATGCGCGGCGGCGCATAGGGCAGGGCTGGCGAAAGCCGCGACCGCGGCGATGCACAGCGCGAGGCGAAGGCTGGACATCGACATCTCTCCAAGCATTTCCGGCGACCTGGAGATCGGTGCGCTCTCGAAAATGCAAATATGCTCCTAGAGCGCATTTCCGATTCAATTGTGTCAAGCTGCGCTGTGGGATGCCCGTACTCTAGCCCAATGTTTGGCCATGAGCTTTCGAAAAATTGATGTTGCCGGTGCCGGCCGCGCAATGTCTTTCGATAGCCTGACGGCGATCTGGGCGGACGCGTGACCACGACAGCGGTCACGTCAGAGCGCCGCGTCGCGCCTCAGCGCGTCGGTATCAGCAGTTCGCGGCCGACCCCGGTCCTGTCGGCGATCGTCCACAGGCCGTCGAGCGAGCCGTCGGGCTTCATCTCGTAGATCACCAGGCCGATCGCCTGGCCCATGCGGTACCCGGCCGCGAAAGTGGGGCCGTTGCGCATGCAGATGCCCTGCGAGGTGGTCCCGCCGGTGATCCAGGTGATGCGGCAGGTATTGCGACTGGTGACCGCGCTCTCGGCCGTTCCGGAATAGGACGAGCCGTCAAAGTTCTTGCCCGCGACCTGATAACGCCCACCGAGTTCCTGTGCGTCTGCCGGCATCGCCAGCGCTCCGGTCAGAAGCGCCGCGCCAAGAGTCGTACCAAGAAGAATAGCTTTCATTGGAAAATCCCCCCAGGTGATGACGACGACGGCTTCACCGAAACTCAGTTCTTTTGTCGTCGCGGGGGCGGCCACGCGTCTGTGCGGGTCGTGCCCGTTCCTCGCTGAGAAATTGTTCCACAAGTGGGCGCCACACATCAATGCCGCCTTTGCCCCGGCTGAGGTCGTGGCCGTCATTGCCGAAAGCCGGCAGCAGCCGAAATTCGACGGTGCCGCCGGCGTCCCGATAGGCGGCGGCGAGGCGGGAGGACAGCGTCGGCGCGAAATAGCTGTCGTTCTCGGTATATAGCCACAGGCTGGGAATGCGGGCGGTCGCGCCGAAGCGGCCGGCCGCCGCCACCAGCCGGTCCGGCGCGCAATTGTTGTTCGGCTGGTCTTTAACCCGGCCGCCGCGCCCGCCGGCGAAATTGACGATAGCCTGCACCTCGGGTGGATTGCGACTGGCGAGCGCCAGCGCACCCCAGCCGCCGGCCGATTGTCCGACCACGATGACGCCGTTCGGCTTCACGAACGGCTGGCGGATCATGAACGCAATCGCCGCCGCGATGCTGTCGGCGGTGCGCTGGCCGGAGGCGAAATAGTCGACGTTCTGGCAGCCGCCGGTCTGGCCTTCCAAATACGGGCCTCCGGTCGCGCCATGGCCCGGGCGCTGCGGCACCGCAACGGCATAGCCGCGTGCCACAAAGAACCGCGCGATGTCGAGAAACACCGGCGTCTGCATGCGGGCGCGCTGCATCTCATTCTGGGTCGAGCCGTGATTGATCACCACCAGCGGAAACGGTCCGTCGCCCGGCGGCCGGAACAATTCCGTGCGCATCTGGACCGCCGGATCGGGCGACGGAATCAAGACAGACTGCCGGCCCTTTTCACGGCCCGGCGACCAGCTTTCGGTCTGGCCGAACGCCGCACTGATTCCGAGTGCCAGCGTCAGCAGGATCGAAGCCGCCCTTAAACGCGGTCTGAAACTCATGAAAGGCTGTTCTCCTGGGTTTCTATCTCTCGGCAACTTTGCCTTTAGGTCCAATGGATTCTGGCCAATCACTACCCTAGTAATCCACACCGTTAACCGATTGTTTAACATGGGGCTTGATGGCCGGCCGCGCGCTTGCTTTCATCTGCCCATGAGCAGCACCACCCTGATCGAAATCCGCCGCGCCAAGCCGTCCGACGCCGAGTCGGTGGCGACTGTTCACGACGAAGCCTGGCGGGCAGCCTATCAGGGCATCATTCCGGGCACCGAACTGGAAAAGCTGATCACCCGGCGCGGTCCGGATTGGTGGGACAGCGCCATCCGCAAAGGCAGCCGGATTTCGCTGATGGTGTTCGGCGAGCAGATCGCCGGCTACGCCAATTACGGCCGCAACCGCGCCCGCAGCCTGTTCTATGACGGCGAGGTCTACGAACTGTATCTGCGCCCGGAATATCAGGGCCTCGGCTTCGGCCGGCGGCTGTTTTCCTCGGCGCGCCGCGATCTGGTGCAGAGCGGCATGAAGAGCCTGGTGATCTGGGCGCTGTCGGAAAACGATGGCGCGGTCGAGTTTTACAAGGCGCTGGGCGGCCGCGCGGTAGCGCGCTCGTCCGAAAAGTTCGGCAGCCGCACCCTCGACAAGGTCGCGTTTGCATGGTCGGCGTGATCCTGCCGGCGTGACATCTGGTCACCGCCGCCCCATAACGCATCGCACATAGCCGATATCGGGCCGCGAAAGCCGGCCCTCGGGACCGTTCCGGCTTGGGTCCCCAATAAGCCCAAACATGCTTTAATGCTGCAGTGACCTGTCGCCCCGGGACTCAAATCCGGCCGGCCGGCCTCATCCCTATCTCAGGAGCCATTCATGCGCCTCGACGCCGTCTCGATCGGAAAAAATCCGCCTCACGAGGTCAATGTCATCGTCGAGGTACCGGTCGGCGGCGAACCGATCAAATACGAGATGGACAAGGCCGCCGGCACGTTGGTGGTCGATCGCTTCCTGTATACGGCGATGCGCTATCCGGGGAATTACGGTTTCATCCCGCACACGCTGTCGGGCGACGGCGATCCGTGCGACGTGCTGGTCGCCAATACCCGCGCCATCGTGCCGGGCGCGATCATGAGTGTGCGGCCGGTCGGCGTGCTGTTGATGCAGGACGAAGCCGGCGAGGACGAAAAAATTATCGCGGTGCCGTCGTCCAAGCTGACGCAGCGCTACGACCGGGTGAAGACCTATAGTGACCTGCCCGACATCACGCTGCAGCAGATTCAACACTTCTTCGAGCACTACAAGGATCTGGAGCCGAACAAATGGGTCAAGGTGGTGCGTTGGGGCGACGCCGCCGACGCGCATCAGTTGATCCTGGAAGGCATCGAGCGCGAGCAGGCCAACCTCAAAAGCGGCGGGAAGAGCTAACCAGCCGCCTCACTTATTCGGATCGTCGGTGCCGCACTTAAAGCCGCGCGCCTTATCGTCGGCCAGCTTGCGGGCGGCCTCGTTGGCGCCCGGCTGCCGCGCATCGACATAGCCGATATGGCAGACGCCGCCCGGATTGAGCCGGGTGACCACCAGCGTGCGGCCGGTCGACTTGCCGTCCTCGCGTTCGGCGTCGGCCTCGGTCCTTGTGTTCCAGCGCACGATGGCGGCGAAAGGACGCTTCTTCCCGTTGGCCAGCTTCTCGATCCGCCACTCGATGGTGCCGTCATAGACGCTGTTGAAGCCCGGGAAGGTTTCGCTGGAGGCGGGTTCTTTCTGGGCCTGCTTCGCCGTCGTGCCGAAGCTCATCGTCATGCGCTGATCGCCGCCGCTGAGCAGCACCATGATTCCGTCATGGCCGGCGCAACGCCACGAGCCGTAATCCTCGACATCGCGGCCGGGGGTGTGCTTGCAGCCCTTCTCGGCGTCGAACTTCGTATAGACGAAGGAAATCTCTTGCGATGCGGTTTGCGCGATGGCCGGCAGCGCGCCGCCCAGCAGAACGACCATCCCGATTCCGGCCGCAACGGCGATCACTTGCCGGGTCACTTGGCGCATCACAGTTCCTTCCGCGACTATCCTGGTCTTGTTGGTCGTCTGAAAGATAGCGATGGTTCAGGCACGGTGACCTAGACCTGCGGCTCCGGCAGGCCCGCGCCGGCGCATGCCGCCCGCAGCGTATTGAGAATGACGCACGCGATCGTCATCGGACCGACGCCGCCCGGCACCGGCGTGATCGCGCCCGCGATTTCCCGGGCCTCCGCGAACGCGACATCGCCGACCAGTTTGGTCTTGCCGGCGTCCCCTGGCACCCGGTTGATGCCGACATCGATCACGGTGGCGCCCGGCGCGATCCAGTCGCCGCGCACCATTTCCGGCCGGCCGACCGCCGCGAACAGCAGATCGGCACGACGACACACGCCCGGCAGGTCGCGGGTCTTCGAATGCGCGATGGTGACGGTGGCGTTTTCGGCGAGCAGCAATTGCGCCAGCGGCTTGCCAACAATGTTGGAGCGCCCGATCACCACCGCGTTCAGGCCGGCGAGCGAGCCATGGACGCGTTTGGCCAGCAGCACGCAGGCATAGGGCGTGCACGGCACCAGCGCGCGTTGCCCGGTCGCCAGCCGCCCGGCATTGACCGGATGGAAGCCGTCGACGTCCTTGCCGGGATCGATGGTGTTGAGCACTACGCTCGAATCGATATGATCGGGCAGCGGCAATTGCACCAGAATGCCGTGCACGTCCTTGTCCGCGTTGAGCCGCCCAATCAGCGCGATCAGGTCAGCCTGCGATGTCGTGTCCGGCAATTTGTGATCGAACGACCGCATGCCGGCATCGATGACGGCCTTCGATTTCGACCGCACATAGACTTCGCTGGCCGGATCGGCACCGACCAGCACGACGGCCAGGCCCGGCACGATGCCGTGCTGTTGGGACAGGTCGGCCGCCGCCTTGGCGATATTGGCGCGCAGATCCTGCGCGATCGCCTTGCCGTCGATGAGGATCGCCGTCATGTCGTTTTTTGCCCCCAGTCCCGTTCCAGCCGCGCCGCCAGTGTGGCCGCGTCGCCAGTGATTGTAATACGTTTGATGCGGGCGGTTGCACCCGCCGTCAAGTTCACGTCACGGGATGCGACATCAAGCGTCTTGGCGAGCAGCCGGAGCAGCGCCGTATTGGCCTCGCCGTCGGTCGGCGCGGCCCGCACCCGCGCCTTCAACACGCTGCGCCCGTCCGACAGGATCTCGACGCCGTCGACGGCATCGCGCCCGCCCTTCGGCGTCAGACGAACGGCAACGACAAGCCCGCCCGCGGTCGCCGACCAGGGGCGCACGTTCACGGCCGCACGCTCACACGGCGTCAGAAGACGTTGGGATAGATGTAGCGGACGATCACGTTCTGAAGGAAGAAGATGATCAGGATCAGGATCACCGGCGACACATCGATGCCGCCGAGGGTCGGAATCACCGACCGGATCGGCCGCAGCACCGGCTCGGTAATCCGGAACAGGAACTCACCGATAGTCGCGACCACCTGATTCCGGGTGTTGACCACGTTGAAAGCGACCAGCCAGGACAGGATCGCCGAGGCGATCAGCAGCCAGACATAGATCTGAAGGATCAGCAGGATAACGTCGAGGATCGATTTCATGGTCGCGTTCACACTCGCAGGGTTGGGGCGAACCTAGCGGGTCGCCCGCGTGGGAACAAGCCGAGGATGCCGACATGGCAAACGGCCGATCCTTGACAGCCCTGACTCCTGGCCGTAAATGGCCCCATCCGCCGCAGATCACACAACGGGCGCTCACCGTGACGTTCACGTCCGGGCCCCGGTTCGCGTGCATCCTGTTCTGATCTCGGCTATATTCGGGTCGGTTTGGGGCCGTAGCTCAGCTGGGAGAGCGCCTCGTTCGCAATGAGGAGGTCAGCGGTTCGATCCCGCTCGGCTCCACCAACCCCCCGAACACCGTTTCCGATGGCCCATCCGCCATCGGATTCTGGTACGCCGGTTCCGCTTGAGGAGCGGGCGCATGTCCACCGAACAATTTACCGGGCTTCCGCCCGATCCCCGACCTTCCGATTCGAGTGTCCGCCTGACCCGCCACCGGGCGTTCCTGCTGTACTGGGCCGCCCGCGTCTCCGCTGCGATCGCCCTGCAGATGCAGGCGGTGGCGGTCGGCTGGCAGATGTACGAACTGACCAACAGCGCCTTCGACCTCGGTCTGGTCGGGCTGGTGCAGTTCGTGCCGGCCTTCGCGCTGGTGCTGGTCGCCGGCCATTTCGCCGACCGTTATGACCGGCGGACCGTGGCCTGGATCGCGCATGGCGTCGAAGGTCTCGCGACCGCGACGCTGGCGGTCGCGACCTTTGCCGGCTGGATCACGCCGGGACTGATCCTGGCGATGGTGTTCGTAATCGGGGGCGCCCGCTCTTTCGAGCACCCGAGCGTCCAGACGCTGCTGCCGGGCCTGGTGCCGGCGGCCGTGCTGCCGCGCGCGATCGCGGGATCGTCGTCGGCGGTGCAGACCGCCACGATCCTCGGCCCGGCGCTCGGCGGCGTGCTCTACGCGATCAATCCGCTGCTGGTCTATGGCGCGTGCGCGACGCTGTTCGTCACGGCCGGCGTGCTGGTTGCGCTGATTCCATTCCTGCGCGCTCCCGGCAAGCGCGAACCGTTCAGCCTGAACGTGCTGTTCGGCGGCCTCGACTTCATCCGCCGACATCCGCTGGTGCTCGGCGCCTGCGCGCTCGACATGTTCGCGGTGTTGCTGGGCGGCGCGACCGCGCTGCTGCCGATCTTCGCCAAGGACGTGTTCGCGATCGGTCCCTTTGGTCTGGGCCTGATGCGGGCGGCGCCGGCTTTCGGCGCGCTCAGCATGTCGCTGGCGCTGATGCGCTGGCCGGTGGGGCGGCATGTCGGCCGCAAGATGTATATCGCGGTCGCGATGTTCGGCCTCGCCACCGTGGTGTTTGGCCTGTCGACCTCATTCGAATTGTCGCTGGCCGCGCTCGTCGTGCTGGGCGCCTCGGACAATGTCAGCGTGGTGATCCGGCAAACGCTGGTGCAGTTGCAGACGCCGGACGAAATGCGCGGACGGGTCTACGCGGTGAATTCGCTGTTCGTCGGCACCTCGAACCAGCTCGGCGAATTCGAATCCGGACTGCTGGCGCATTGGTTTGGTGCGACCGCCTCGGTGGCGATCGGCGGCATCGGCACCTTGCTGGTCGTGCTGGCCTGGACGCGGCTATTTCCGGGACTGCTGCACGCCGATCGGTTCGACGACGCGACGCCGCGCGCGATTAAGGACAGAGAACGCCCATGACCGACGCCCCGAAGGTGTTGCGTTCCGATGCGGTGCTGCCGGCCGGCCTGCCCTTTCCGGACGGCGTGCAGATCGGCAATCTCGTTCTGCTGTCCGGCCAGATCGGCATCCGGCCCGGCGTTCTTGAACTGGTGCCCGGCGGCATCGAGGCGGAGGCCCGTCAGACTTTCGCCAATGTGGCCCGGACGCTCGAAGCCCATGGCGGATCGCTGGCCGACGTGGTGCGGGTCCAGGTGATGCTGGCCGACATGGCCGACTGGCCGCGCTTCAATGCGGTCTATCTGGAATTCTTTCCGGACGGCGCGCCGGCACGCAGCGCTTTCGGGGCCAACGGACTGGCGCTCGGCGCAAAGGTCGAGGTCGAGGTGTTCGCGGTCAGGCGCTGAGTTTTTGTTTATTCTTCGCGATGGTCTTGGCGCAGCCAGCATTTCAGGAAATCGGCCAGCCACGCCTGATTGGCGTAGTCATAGGCGGCGCGGTCGGCGAAATGCGCCGCGCGCGGCCGGGCGCCGGGCTGAAGCGTCCGCTCATGGCCGCGTACCGTCCAGCGATGCATCATCGCGTGGGTGACTTCCGGGTGGAATTGCAGCGCATAGGCCGCCCCGCCATAGCTGAAGGCCTGCACCGGAAAGCTGTCGCCCTCGGCCAACAGTTCCGCCCCGTCCGGCAGGTCGAAGCCTTCGCGATGCCATTGGTAGACTTGGTCGGGCCAGGAGCCGCACATCGCCAAGCCGGCCGGCGTCGGGCGGATCGGGTAATAGCCGACCTCGGCATGGCCTTCCGGATGGCTATAGACGCGGGTGCCGAGCTGGCGTGCCAGCATCTGTGCGCCGAGGCAGATGCCGAGGAACGGCGCCTGTTCGCGGACAGGCACTGCCAGCCAGTCGATCTCGCGCCGGACGAAGTCGTCGGCGTCGTTGGCGCTCATCGGGCCGCCGAAGATCGCGGCGCCGGCATGGCCCTCCATGGTGTCGGGCAATGGATCGCCGAATCGCGGGCGGCGGATGTCGAGCGAATAGCCGAGCAGTCGCAGCGCATTGCCGACACGGCCCGGCGACGACGTTTCCTGGTGCAGCACGATCAGAATCGGCAGCTTCATGACGACCGGAGAGTGACTCGCGACAGAGCAAGTTGTCCCGCAGTCCTAACCGGTTCGCGGGCGATTTCACAGACGTCGTAACGCGGACCCGTTATGTGCCGGGCGAGCGGCGCCGGCCCTGCCGGGCATCGACGACACGGAACAGCAGCGAGCGCGGTACGAACGGAATCAGCGCCGTCACCAGTTTGTTGCCCCAGCCCGGAACCACCACCCGCCGCCCGCGCATCAGGCCGACATAGCCGTCCTGCGCCACCTTGATGGCGGGCTGCGACAGCACGCTGGCGGCCTGGCCTTCGGCGGCGCCGGCCCGGGCCTGGAATTCCGTTTTCACCGGTCCCGGACACAGCGTCGTGACCCGCACGCCGCGCGATTTCAACTCGTGATGCAGCGCTTCGCTGAACGACAGCACATAGGCCTTGCTGGCGTAGTACACCGCCATGCGCGGTCCCGGCAGAAATGCCGCCACCGATGCCACGTTGAGAATGCCGCCGTGGTGCCGCGTGAGGCTGTCGACAAAGGCCAGCGACAGGTCGGTCAGCGCCCGCACGTTGAGATCGATCATGTCGAGCTGTTCGGTGCGGTCGATCTCTGCGGCCGGTCCGGACAGACCAAAACCGGCATTGTTGACGACATATTGCGGCTCAAGATCCTGAGCGGCCAGCGCCGCCCCGATGTCGGCGGCGGCTTCCGGCCGTTGCAGGTCGACCCGCAGCACCAGCGGCCGAGACCGGCCGGTCGCCGCGATCTCGTCGGCCAGCGCCTGCAGGCGGTCTTCGCGCCGGGCCGCCAGCACCAGCGTATGGCCATTGGCCGCGAACACCCGGGCGAGTTCGGCGCCGATGCCGGCCGAGGCGCCGGTGATCAGCGTCACGGGACGCGACGCAGCCATCAATAATCCCCCTGCGATGCGCGATCGCGCTTTTCATTTGAGCATGATCTTTTCCGAAAACCGATTCCCAACTTTCGGGATCATGCGCTGAATTTAACTGTCGGTCTTCTCGGTCTTGGCTTCTGCCTCGGCGACCTGCGCGCGCATTTCCACGCGCTGGCGCGACGTCACGCCGAGCAGATCGGCGGCGCGCCAGATCAGATTATCCTCGAATTCGGTGACATGGCCATCCGCGAAAGTGACCTGCCACATCATCTCGATCATGCGCTGCCGCCCGGCTTCGTCGAGCGTGCGGTTGAGTAGCCTGGTGAAGCGGTACAAATCGATCGCGTCGTTTTCGGCTTCGGTCGCCTTGTCGATCAGTTCGTTCGTCGCGTCATCGTCCAGATTGAAGCGCTGCGCGATGACGGCGTGCAGCTTGTCGCGCTCGACCTGCGAGATGGAGCCGTCGATCGCGGCCGCATGGATCAGCAGCGCCGCTGCTGCCAGCCGGTAGTCATTGGCGGCGAACCGTTCCGGCGCCGGCGCGTCGGTCAATTCCGCAAAAAAATTCTTCAGTGCATCCAGCATCTGTCGGTCCGTTTCATGTTGGTTCTAGCCGTCATATGGGATCGCGATGCGCCGATGCCTACCCACACGTACGTATGCCTACCCGGAACGCAATCGGGGCGCCAGGACGGTCGGTCCGGGCGCCCCAAGAGCACGATTGGTAGCGGGCTAGTTTAGCGCGCGAACAGCGCGATCAGGATGATGATCGGGATCGGCACGCCGACCATCCAGAGGAGAATAGAACGGCCCATGATATGTTTCCTTTCGGTGTGGTTTTGCAGGATGGGTTTAAGAACCGCGACGATATTTCCAAGTGCCGTCGCGCAGACCGCCGCCTTCGGTGGCCGCGAGACTGGCCGCGAACGCGCCGGCCAGCAGTGTGGCCGCCAGCCACAGGGAGAATTTCAGCGCGGCCTTGCGGGCGGCGTCGGCGGCTTCCTTGGCCTGGTTGATCACTTGCGTGATGCGGGCTTCGGCCTCGGCCTGCGGGATGCCAGTACGGGCGGCGATCATCTGCGCCGCGTAAGTGCGGTCGGCAGCAGTGATTTCACCGGTGCGCAGGGGCTTCGTCAGCAACCGGGTCAGTTCGGCGCGCGATGCGGCCGGATCGGCCGGGTTGCGATTGGCAGCCGGATCGGAACGCAGCAACGTGTCGATATAGCCGTCCATCGGACCGGCGTTCCGCGCCGCAGCGCCGGCGGCTTGACCAGCGGCTTGACCGGCGCCAGACGCCGCACCGCCGACAATGGTGGACGCCGCCGAGGCCAACAGCACGACACCAACCACGGTCGCGAGCGCCCAGGCCAGAAAGCCATGCACGGTGTCACGGAAATAGATTTCGTCGGTATGCACGCCGGTCCATTTGGTGCGCAGCCGGCCGGCCACATAGCCGCCGACGGCGGACGACATCACGGCAAGGAGCAACATCAGAGCTCCGCTGCCCCACTTGAACGTGGTGGCGGAGACGCCGGAGTCGGCCCATGGCGAAACCACCGCGAGCCCAAGTCCGGTCGCAAATGCCAGCAGAATAAGCGTCATCGCGATCGATGCCAGCGCACCCGCGATGATGGCGGACCACGCCGCCGCCGAGTCGTGCGACTCGTCAGCCGCGATGCCGGGCGCGGTTCTATAAGTTGGTGTCAAAGTGTCAGTCATGGCGTTCTCCTCGGGCGCTTGGCGCCGGGTGTTATGGTCAAGCGTGCGTATCCACTTGGCGGCGAAGCAGGCTTCGCCGCCTTGCAGACGGCAATTTTTCCGTCGCAATCATCAATGTGTCGGAGACATGCCGCCATGCGGACGGGCCGCATCCTCGACATGGCGCGTGAGCGCATTCAGAAACGCCCAAACCAAACGGCGGTTCCGTAACGCGCGGATTTTTGCACCCCGAATAGGCAGATGCGTTGGGGCTGGCCTGCGCGGAGGGCCTCTGGCCAATCGCAGCCGTTTCGCCATATAAACCCCGGTCCCTTGGAGCCCTCATTTCACGGAGCCATTTTGGCCACGCTCGCCAACCAGCCCTTCGTCAAGATGAACGGCCTCGGCAACGAGATCGTGGTGGTCGATCTGCGCCGGCAGACCGCGCGGGTTGGCGCGGATGAAGCCCGCGCTGCGGCGCAACCGGAAGGGGCGCCCTACGACCAGATGATGGTGCTGCATGCGCCGCGGACCCCTGGCACCGACGCCTTCGTGCGCATCTACAACAATGACGGGTCCGAAGCCGGCGCCTGCGGCAACGGCATGCGCTGCGTCGCCGAATTGATGTTCAAGGAGACCGGCAAGCCGGCGCTCACCTTTGAGACGCCGGCCGGCATTCTGAATTCCTGGAAGGACGCGCGGCCGCTGTTTTCCACCGTCGACATGGGCCCGCCGCGCTTTGCCTGGAACGAGATTCCGCTGTCCGAGCCGTTCCAGGACACCCGGGCTATTGAGCTTCAAATCGGGCCGATCGACCAGCCGATCCTGCATTCGCCGTCGGTGGTCAGCATGGGCAACCCGCACGCGGTCTTCTGGGTCGACGACGTGAACGCCTACGATCTCGGCCGCTTCGGTCCGCTGCTGGAAAACCATCCGATGTTTCCGGAGCGCGCCAACATCACGCTGGCGGACGTCCGTTCGCGCCAGCACATCGTGATCCGCACCTGGGAGCGCGGTGTTGGCCTGACGCAGGCCTGTGGATCGGCAGCGTGCGCGACGGCGGTCGCAGCGGCGCGGCTGCGCAAGGTCGACCGCAAGGTGACGATCACGCTGCCGGGCGGCGACCTCGAGATCGAATGGCGCGAGCGCGACGACCATGTGCTGATGACCGGGCCGGTCGCATTCGAGTTCGAGGGCAGGTTCGATCCGGCGTTGTTTTCCGCCGCCGGCGCCGCATGAGGCGCCGATGACCATCGACCTCGTCACCTTCGGCTGCCGGCTCAATACCTACGAATCCGAAGTCATTCGAAGCGCTGCGCAAAACGCCGGCCTGACCGACACCGTGGTGATCAACACCTGCGCGGTCACCAATGAAGCGGTGCGCCAGGCGCGCCAGACCATCCGGCGGCTGAAGCGCGAACGTCCTGACGCACGCATCGTGGTTACAGGCTGCGCGGCGCAGACCGAACCGCAGACCTTCGCCCAGATGCCCGAGGTCGATCGCGTGATCGGCAATGACGTCAAGATGCAGGTGTCGGCCTGGGCTGACACGAGCGCCACGTTCGATCGTGCGCCGATGTTCGGCGTCGACACCGAAGAAAAGATCGTCGTCAACGACATCATGGCGGTGCGAGAGACCGCAATGCACCTGATCGACGGACTGGACGGCCAGACCCGCGCTTTCGTGCAGATCCAGAACGGCTGCGACCATCGCTGCACGTTCTGCATCATCCCGTATGGCCGCGGCAATTCGCGCTCGGTGCCGATGGGCGAGGTGGTCACGCAGATTCGCCGGCTGGTCGCCAACGGCTATCGCGAAGTGGTGCTGACCGGTGTCGACATCACCAGCTACGGCGTCAACCTGCCGGGCGAGCCCAAGCTTGGCATGCTGGTCAAGCAGATCCTGAAGCATGTGCCGGATCTCACGCGGCTGCGGCTGTCGTCGATCGATTCGGTCGAAGCCGATCGCGATCTCTTGGACGTGCTGGCCGACGACGCCAGGCTGATGCCGCATCTGCATCTGTCATTGCAGGCCGGCGACGACATGATCCTGAAGCGCATGAAGCGCCGGCATTCGCGCCAAGATGCGATTGCGTTTTGCGATCAGGTGCGCCGGCTGCGGCCTGACATGGTCTTCGGCGCCGACATCATCGCCGGATTTCCGACCGAGACCGACGACATGTTCGCGCGCTCGCTCGATCTCGTCGATGCCTGCGGGTTGACGCATCTGCATGTGTTTCCGTTCTCGGCGCGGCCCGGCACGCCGGCCGCCCGCATGCCTTTGATCCCGGGCGATGTCGTAAAGGAGCGAGCCAAGCGGCTGCGCCACAGGGGCGAAGCCGCGCTGCGCCGTCATCTCGACGGCGAGGTCGGCGCGGACCGTATGGTACTTACCGAGCGCGGCGGCATCGGCCGCACCGAACAATTCACCACCGTGCGCCTGCCTTTGAGGCCGGAGCCTGGATTGCTGTTGAATCTCACCGTGGCAGGTCACGATGGCCGCCACCTATTGGCGGCCTGAACACAAAGGAGCGAACGATGAGCACCGGCGATCATCTCGTGACCACCGTCGAAGCGCTGGAGGCGCTGTACGGCACACCGGGCGGTGCTTCCGTGATCAAGGAAATCGACCACATCAATGATGGCTACCGCGCGCTGATCGAAGCGGCGCGGTTCGTAGCCATCGCGACCAGCGGACCTGAAGGCCTCGATTGTTCGCCGAAGGGTGATCCGGCCGGATTCATCCGCATCCTGGATGACAGAACGCTGGCTATCCCGGATCGGCGCGGCAACAACAGGGTCGACACGTTCCACAATATCGTGCGTGATCCGCGCATCGCGCTGCTGTTCCTGATTCCGGGCGTCGGCGAAACGCTGCGGGTCAACGGCCGCGCCGACATTTCGATCGATCCCGAACTGCTGGCCAGCTTCGCGATGAACGGCAAGAATCCGGTCTGCGTGATGATCGTGCATATCGAGAGCATCTACTTCCATTGCTCGAAGGCGATGGTGCGCTCGAAATTATGGGACCCGGCGCAAATGGTCGACCGCAAGAGCCTGCCGAGCACCGGCACGATCGTTGCCGAACTCAGCAAAGGCCGATTGGGCGGCGAAGCCTATGACCGCGAACTGCCCGAGCGGGTGCAGGCGCAGCTCTATTGAGCGCCACATTGATTACCGTCGCAAAGGCTGGCCGGATTGTCGGCGTGCTCGTGGTGAGTGCGTCATTGTTATCCGGCACGTCAGCTTTCGCGCAGACCAAATGGCCGTTCGTCGGCAAGTGGGCCTTGGATGCGCCGAAGGCCTGCGAGCCGGGATCCGGCCCGTCAGACCTGTTCCTGACCATCACCGACAAGAAGCTCAGCTACTACGCCAGCGAATGCGTGATCCTGTCGAAGCGGCGGATCGCGAAATCCGGCGACGACGCCTATCGGCTGAAGCTGCGCTGCACGGGTGAAGGCCAGACCAGCCAAAGCGAATTGATTCTCGGGCTGTTGGAAAAGACCGAAGAGCGCTCGGAGCTGCTGGTGCATATCGACCCGGTGGCGTGGTCGATGACCGGCTATCGGCGCTGTTCGGAGTGAGCGGCGGCGCGCTCCATGTCGGCCTGCATATGCGGGTTCGGCACTTCCTCGCCGTTCCAGCCGCACGTCATCAAACGTTCGCGCATATGCGGCGGCACCGGTGCGGTGACCTGCACCGGATCCTTGTTCTTGGAAATTGGCACGACGATCTGCCGCGATTGCAGATGCAGTGTCGGACCGCCATCGCGCGCTCCAGTGCCATAGATATTGTCGCCGACAATCGGCCAACCCATCTCGGCGCAATGCACCCGCAACTGATGGGTGCGGCCGGTGACGGGCTCAAGGGCGAGCCAAGTCAGGCCGGCGGTGCGCCCCATCACTTTCCACAGCGTCTCGGACGGCAGGCCTTCCGGATCGGGCTTCATCCACCAGCCTTTGGTTTCGTCGCGCCGGCCGAGCGGGATATAGATCCGCCCTTCGTCCTCCGTCGGGCCGCCCTCGACCACCGCCCAATAGGTCTTGCCGATCCGGCCGTTCTTGAACAGTTTGCCGAGCCCGGCCAGCGCCTTGCGGTGGCGGCCCAGCACCAGGCAGCCGGAGGTGTCGCGGTCGAGCCGGTGCGCCAGCGCGGGCGCGCGCGGCAAGCCAAAGCGCAGCGCGCCGAAATGGTCCTCCAGACTGTCGCCGCCCTTCGGGCCACGGTGCACGGGCAGACCGACCGGCTTGTCGATGACCAGCATCAGGCCGTCGCGGTACAGCAGGCGGGAAAGCATCTCTTCCGGTGTCATGCCGAAACCGCTATCACGGGCGCCAGATGAACGACAAACCGGACGATAAGCGGAACTGGTGGCAGCGGCTCAAGGGCGGTCTCGCGCGGACATCCGCGAGCATCGGCGGCGCGCTCACCGATCTGGTCTCGAAGCGCAAGCTCGATGCCGCGATGCTCGACGAAATCGAGGAGGTGCTGATCCGCGCCGACCTCGGTGTCGACGTCGCGCATCGCATCGCCGCGGCGGTCGGCAAGGACCGCTACGACAAGGCGATCAGCTCGGACGAGGTCAAGGCGGTGGTCGCGGCCGAGGTCGAGAAGGTAATGGCGCCGGTGGCGAAGCCGCTGGAGATCGGCACCGATAAGCCGTTCGTCGTGCTGGTGGTCGGCGTCAACGGTTCCGGCAAGACCACCACCATCGGCAAGCTGGCCTCGAAACTGCGCGCCGAGGGCCGCGCCGTGATGCTGGCGGCCGGCGATACATTCCGGGCCGCCGCCATCGAACAGCTGAAGATTTGGGGGCAGCGCGTCGGCGCGCCGGTGATCGCGCGCGAAGCCGGCAGCGATTCGGCTGGCCTCGCCTTCGACGCGGTTCAGGCCGCCAAGGCGCAGGGGACTGATGTTCTGTTGATCGATACCGCCGGCCGGCTGCAAAACCGCGCCGAACTGATGGATGAGCTGACCAAGGTGGTGCGGGTCATCAAGAAGGTTGAGCCCTCCGCTCCGCACGCGGTGTTGCTGGTACTGGACGCCACAGTGGGCCAGAACGCGCTGTCGCAGGTCGAGGTCTTCACGCGCATCGCGGGCGTGACCGGCCTGGTGATGACCAAGCTGGACGGTACCGCGCGCGGCGGCATCCTGGTGGCGATCGCGGCCAAATTCGGCCTGCCGGTGCATTTTGTCGGGGTCGGCGAGGGTGTCGACGACCTGGAGCCGTTTACGGCTAAAGACTTTGCCCGCGCTATCGCCGGCATAGATGGCTAAATCGTAACAAGGCCGAACGGTGACAAGCCGCCGTCCGGACGCTAAACAGCGCCCATGACCACACAGCGCACGACCGAGAAAAAGCCCGCCCTCAATCCACTGCTCAAGCTGGCCCTCGATATTGGGCCGCTGGTGCTGTTCTTTGTCGCCAATTCGCGTCCGGCGCTGTTCGCGCCGCTGCTGGCGCCGTTCATGCCGGCGGCGGAACTGGCCGGTGAGCGCGCCGGCATTTTCGTGGCGACCGGCGTCTTCATGGTGGCGGTGCTGGCCGCGCTGATCGTGTCCTATGTGCTGACCCGGCATTTGCCCGTGATGCCGATCGTCACCGCCATCGTGGTCGTGGTGTTCGGCACGCTGACACTGGTGTTGCAGAATGACATGTTCATTAAGCTGAAGCCGACCATCATCTATGTGCTGTTCGGCGGGATTCTGCTTGGCGGTCTGGTGCTTCGTAAACCCTTGCTGAGTGCGCTGTTCGACACGGTGTTCAACCTGACCGACGAAGGCTGGCGCAAGCTGACGCTGCGCTGGGCGCTGTTCTTCCTGGTGCTGGCGGTGCTCAATGAAATCGTGTGGCGCACCCAGAGCACGGACTTCTGGGTCAGCTTCAAGCTGTTCGGCGTGATCCCGCTGACCATGCTGTTCGGCGCGCTGCAAATTCCGCTGCTGCAGAAATACGATGCCGACAAGCAAACGGAGTCAGCGGAGGTCCGCTGACGCCAAAAAGCAATACAACTCTGAAAACGAAAACTAGGACTACTGCTTGGCGATGATCTTGTCCTTGATGTCCTTGTAGACATTTTCCGGAACGATCTTCTTTTGCACGAGTTCGTCCTTGCCCTTGTAGGGCCGGCCTTTGATGATCGCATCGGCGCGTGCCGGGCCGACGCCTTTCAGCGCTTCCAGATCGGGCTTGGCGGCCGAATTGATGTCGATCAGGGTCGCAGTCTGCGCCAGCGCGGGACCCGACAGCACCGGCGCGGCGGCGGCCGTAACGGCAAGAGCGCAAGCAACCAGCAACGCACGAATCATTCGCATGGTGATCTCCCAGGTTTGCAATAACCGGGAGATTGGCGGCCCGCATTCAGGCCGGAACAAGGCCGTGGGGTGAAGATTTATCCGCCAGCGGCCAGCGCCTTTTCGAGCTGCGGCTTGAGCACCGTCTCGAAATTTTCCGTGGTGATCGGCCCGACCAGCTTGAAGGCGATGCGGCCGTCGCGCCCGACCACGAAAGTTTCCGGCACGCCATAGCCGCCCCACTCGATGGCGGCGCGGCCGTTGGTGTCGGCGCCGACCGCACTGAATGGATTGCCGTAGCGGCCGAGAAAACGTCGGGCGTTTTCCGGCTTATCCTTTTGATTGATGCCGACGATCTTGAACCGTTTGTCCTCGGCCAGCTTCGTGAGCAGCGGCGCCTCGTCGTGGCACGGCACGCACCACGACGCCCAGATGTTGACCAGCGTGACCGCGCCGTTGAAGCCAACCGCCGAGAGGCCCGGCACCGGCTGGCCGTTTTCGGTGAGGCCTTCGACCGGCGGCAGGTCGAGCGCGGGGGCCGGCCGGCCGATCAGCGCGGATGGCAGTTTCGAGGGATCGCCGGCGCTGAGCCGAAAGAAAAATAACGCGGCGAGCGCCAGAAAGACCACGAGCGGCGCGAACACGAGAAGTCGTCGTGTGGTGCCGCTCCGTGGCGTGGCATCTGGCTGGATGGTGTCGCTCACGCCACGTCTCCGGCGGCGCGCTCGGAACGCCGCGTGACGCCCTGCGCATCGAGTTCGGCCAGCATGCGCAATTGCCGCCGATAGTCGAGCGCAACCCACATCAGCATCGCGACGACGATCAGCGCCGCCGCTGCGTAGGAGCCGACAATGTAGAATGCGTGCGGTCCGAGATTCATCTGGTTAATTTCCCGGGGCCCGGCCGGCCTTCATCAACAGCATGGTGCGCACGCGCCGGCGCAGGATTTCGTTGCGCATCGCGGCGAAATGCAGCGTCACGAACAACAGCGTGAAGGCGAGCGTCATGATCATCAGCGGCGTCAGGATCGCCGAGTCGATCGCCGGCTTGCCCAGCCGCATCACCGAGGCGGGCTGGTGCAGCGTGTTCCACCAGTCGACCGAGTATTTGATGATCGGCAGGTTGACGGCGCCGACCAGGGTCAGGATGGCGGCGGCGCGCGCCGCCCGCGCCGGCTCCTCGACGGTGCGCCACAGCGCGATGACGCCGAGATACATCAGGAACAGGACGAAGAAAGAGGTCAGCCGCGCATCCCACACCCAATAGGTGCCCCACATCGGCCGGCCCCACAGCGAGCCGGTGATCAGGCACAGCAGCGTGAAACCGGCGCCGATCGGGGCGACGGTCTTGGCCGCGACGTCGGCCAGCGGATGGCGCCAGACCAGGGTGCCGAGCGCCGCGATGCTCATCAGCGTCCAGCCGAACATCGCCAGCCAGGCGGACGGCACATGCAGAAACATGATCTTGACGGTGGCGCCCTGCTGATAGTCGTCCGGCGCCACGAACAACGCCTGACTGAGCCCGAACGCGAAGACGAGCGCCGTCAGGCCGGTCAGCCATGGGATGACGCGGTCGGCGAAGCTCAGGAATCGGGACGGGTTGGCGTAATCGAGCAGGCTCATCGGCCGCTTCATAGGGGTGGAGCGGCCATCGGGCAATGCGGGGTCGACCGTGTTCACCACAGTATTACCTTCCACATGCTGCTCACTCCATATCCTGCCGCAGCGCCGCGGCGGCCGCGAACGGACCGATCACCAAGCTCATCAGCGACAAGGCGCAGAGAATCGTCAATGGCACACCGAACGGCACCGGGCCGCTGACGGCGGCATTCGAGGCCGACACGCCGAAGATCAGCACCGGAACGGTCAACGGCATCACCAGCACCGCGAGCAGCAGGCCGCCGCGTCGCAAGGCCACCGAAAGTGCCGCCCCAATAAGGCCGATGAATGTCAGGGCCGGGGTACCGGCCAGCAGCGTCAGCGCCACGGCGGCCGTCGCCGTGATGTCCAGGTTGAGCAACAGGCCGAGCAGCGGTGCGGCGATGACCAGCGGCACTCCGGTGGTCAGCCAATGGGCCAGCCCCTTGGTCAATACCGTGAGTTCGAGCGGCGCCTGTCCCATCAGGATGACGTCGAGCGAACCGTCCTCGTGGTCGACCGCGAACAGCCGGTCGAGGCCGAGCAGACTGGCCAGCAGCGCGCCGATCCACAGCATCGCCGGCCCGATCCGCTGCAGCAGCGCCAGATCCGGGCCGACCGCGAAGGGAATCAGCGTCACCACGATCAAAAAGAAAAGGACGCCCATCAGGGCGCCGCCGCCATGACGCCAGGCCAGCCGCAGGTCGCGCATGAACAACGCGGAAAGCGCGGTCATCGGTCGGCTTCCGGCTGTAGGGGTGGCGACGCAGCTTGGTCCATCCGCAGCTCCGGCGCGGTATCGAGGCCGATCGGCGCATGCGTCGCCGCGAGAATTAGGCCGCCGCCCACAAGATGGCCGCGCATCAGGTCGGCCAGCATCGCCTGTCCGGCGCTGTCGAGCGCCGAGGTCGGCTCATCCAGCAGCCAGATCGGCCGCGGCACCGCGATCAGCCGCGCGATCGACAGCCGGCGCCGCTGCCCCGCCGACAGATAGGCGGCCGGCAGGTCGCCCAGCGCCCCGAGCCCGACCGCGTCCAGCGCCGGTGCGGCGGGGTCGGTGCCGGATCCCAGATAGCGCGCCCAGAATGTCAGGTTTTCCAACACGGTAAGCGCCGGCTTCAGTGCGTCCTGGTGGCCGAGATAATGCGCCTGCTCGGCGACGGTCGCGTCCGGGGTGCCGCCGTCGAACGCCAGCCGGCCGTCCGCGATGCGGATCAGCCCGGCGATCATGCGCAGCAGCGAGGACTTGCCGGCACCGTTGCGGCCGGTCACCAGCAGGGCCGATCCGCCCGGGGCGGCGAAATCCAGGCCGGCGAAGATCTCCCGCCCGCCACGGATACAGGCCAGCCTCTCCCCGGAAAGCCGCATCAATGCCGCCCCTGCGGCGCGGCAAGGTTGCCGGGACCGCTTTCTAAACCTGAGAATAACCCTGAGACGGCACGCATCCTGTTGACGGCCCTAGTTTTTATGGCGCGATGCAAAAAAACATCTTATAAGCCGAGGGCAGTTTTACCCTCCGGATACCACCGCCGGAACCCCGTTTCGATGACGAAAGCTCAGTTACGGCAATATCTTGCTGCCGAACAGCCCCGTCGTCGACCGGTTGCATGGGACATGAGCCACCATGAGCGCGATCGATAGCTTTAAGTGCTGCAAGACTCTCAAGGTCGGCAGCAAGACCTACGCCTATTACAGCCTGCCCATCGCTGAAAAGAACGGCCTGAAGGGAATTTCCCGGCTGCCGTTCTCGATGAAAGTGATCCTCGAGAACCTGCTGCGCAGCGAGGACGGGCGTACCGTCACCAAGGAAGACATCCTTGGCGTCGCGCAATGGCTGAAGACTAAGACCTCCGAGCGCGATATCGCGTTCCGGCCGGCCCGCGTGCTGATGCAGGATTTCACCGGCGTACCGGCGGTGGTCGATCTCGCGGCGATGCGCGACGCGATGAAGATGCTCGGCGGCGATCCGAAGAAGATCAATCCGCTGGTCCCGGTCGACCTCGTGATCGACCATTCGGTAATCATCAATTTCTTCGGCAGCAACAGCGCGTTCAAGAAGAACGTCGACGAGGAATACAAGCAGAACCAGGAGCGCTACCAGTTCCTGAAATGGTCGCAGCGCTCGTTCGAGAATTTCCGCGTGGTGCCGCCCGGCACCGGCATCTGCCATCAGGTCAATCTCGAATACCTGTCGCAGACGGTGTGGACCTGCAAGGACAAGGTGAAGATCGACGGCAAGGAGGTCACCGCCGAGGTGGCCTATCCGGACACGCTGGTCGGCACCGATTCGCACACCACCATGGTCAACGGCCTGTCGGTGCTCGGCTGGGGCGTCGGCGGCATCGAGGCTGAGGCCGCGATGCTCGGTCAGCCCTATTCGATGACGCTGCCCGAGGTGATCGGCTTCCGCATGACCGGCAAGCTGAAGGAAGGCGTGACCGCGACCGACCTGGTGCTGACCGTGACCCAGATGCTGCGCGCGCGGCGTGGTCGGCAAGTTCGTCGAGTTCTTCGGCCCCGGCCTTGCCAGCCTGTCGATTGCCGACCGTGCGACGATCGGCAACATGGCGCCGGAATACGGCGCCACCTGCGGCTTCTTCCCGGTCGATGACGACACGCTGAAGTTCCTCAAGGATACCGGCCGCAAGGCCGACCGCATCGCGCTGGTGCAGGCCTATGCCAAGGCGCAGGGCATGTTCCGCACCAAGACCACGCCGGACCCGGTGTTCACCGACATCCTCAAGCTGGATCTCGGCTCGGTCGTGCCGTCGCTTGCCGGTCCGAAGCGTCCGCAGGACCGCGTGCCGCTGCGCGACGTCAAGGTCGGCTTCGCCGGCTCGATGGACAAGGAGTTCAACCAGGGCTCTGAGCTCGCCAAGCGTGTGCCGGTCGAAGGCCGCAAGCACGATCTCGGTCATGGCGATGTGGTGATCGCGGCGATCACGTCCTGCACCAACACGTCGAATCCGAGCGTGATGGTCGCGGCAGGTCTTCTGGCCCGCAAGGCCGCCAAGCTCGGCCTCAAGGCCAAGCCGTGGGTGAAGACGTCGCTGGCGCCCGGCTCGCAGGTGGTCGCCGAATATCTGGCGAATTCCGGCCTGCAGAAGGATCTCGACAAGCTCGGCTTCAATCTGGTCGGCTTCGGCTGCACCACCTGCATCGGCAATTCGGGGCCGCTGGCGCCGGAGATTTCCAAGGCGATCGCCGACGGCAATCTGGTCGCCGCCGCCGTGCTGTCCGGCAATCGTAACTTCGAAGGCCGCGTCAACGCCGACGTGCGGGCGAATTATCTGGCCTCGCCGCCGCTGGTGGTGGCTTACGCGATCGCCGGTTCGATGCAGGTCGATGTCGCCAAGGACCCGCTCGGCGTCGACGCCAAGGGCAAGAAGATCTACCTGAAGGACATCTGGCCGACCACCGACGAGATCAACAAGGTGATCCGCAAGTATGTCACCAAGCAGGTCTTCGCCAAGAAGTACGCCGACGTGTTCAAGGGCGATGCCAACTGGCGCAAGATCAAGGTGTCGGGCGGTCTGACCTATGATTGGGACCGCAACTCGACCTATGTGCAGAACCCGCCCTACTTCGAAGGCATGCCGACCAAGCCGAAGGCGCTGGAAGACATCATCGATGCGCGGGTGCTCGGCCTGTTCCTCGACTCGATCACCACTGACCACATCTCACCGGCCGGTTCGATCAAGATCGACTCGCCGGCCGGCAAGTATCTGGTGCAGCACAAGGTCAAGCCGCTGGACTTCAACCAGTACGGCACGCGGCGCGGCAATCACGAAGTGATGATGCGCGGCACCTTCGGCAACATCCGGATCAAAAACCAGATGGTGCCGGGCGTCGAAGGCGGCGTGACCGTTCATCAGCCGTCCGGCGAGAAGATGTCGATCTTCGAAGCCGCGATGCGGTATCGCCAGGACAACGTGCCGACCGTGGTGTTCGCCGGCAAGGAATACGGCACCGGTTCGTCGCGCGACTGGGCCGCCAAGGGCGTCAACCTGCTCGGCGTGCGGGCGGTGGTGACGCAGTCGTTCGAGCGCATCCATCGTTCCAACCTGATCGGCATGGGCGTGATGCCGCTGGTGTTCGAGGAAGGCACGTCGTGGCAGTCGCTCGGCCTGAAGGGCGACGAACAGGTCACGATCCGCGGCCTGCATGGCGATCTGAAGGCGCGCCAGAAGCTGGTCGCCGAAATCGTGGCGTCGGACGGCAAGCTGAGCCGGGTGCCGCTGATCTGCCGTATCGATACGCTGGACGAACTCGAATACTTCAAGAACGGCGGCATTCTGCAATACGTGCTGCGCCATCTCGCGGCGTAAGTGCTGATCGTCTCCGAAAGATCGTCATGCGCGGGACTTGTCCCGCGCATGATGCGTTTCGGGACTTGCTCTGGAATTTTACAATGGCCACTTTTGCGGTCCCATTTTTGCGGCCAAGTGCCTAACCAGTTGGTATCCCAATCATATGTTTGATACAGTGAGTAAGTCGTCACATGCACGGGCGACGGATTCAGCAATCTGAGTTGACAGGCGCGCACCCTCACCTTGAAGTGAGTGGCAGGTGATGATTGTCCTCGCTATGGTTTTGTCCGCCGGTCGATGCGATGCAAGGCCAGCGTGGGGATGGGGAAGGCGGAGTTCGACATGAAAACTCGCCCCCGCGAGATCCTTGGCTGCTTCCATGGCCATTTCCGTTCACGCCAACTTCTTGCATTCGCGGCTTTTGTCATTACCAGCGCCATCGGCTCGCTCGTTGCCGGATCGCCGGCCGCCGCCGGTGAGCCGCGCGCCGTGCTCGAACTGTTCACCAGCCAGGGATGCTCGTCGTGTCCGGCCGCCGATCGGCTGGTCGGCGAACTGACGAGGGATCCGTCGGTGATCGCGCTCAGCGTACCGATCGACTATTGGGATTATCTCGGCTGGAAGGACACGCTGGCCAGCCCGAAGCACAGCGCGCGTCAGCGTGGCTATGCGCGCGCGCGCGGTGACCGCCAGATTTACACACCTCAGATGGTGGTGAATGGCCGCGTGCACGCGCTCGGCAGCGACAAGGCGGCGATCGAGCGCGCCATCGTGAGCAGCCAGGATGGCACCGCGATGTCGGTGCCGGTCAAGGTCATGGTGTCCGGCGGTACGCTGAATGTGAATATTGCGGCCGAGGCCGGCGTTCATGCGTCCGGCGAGGTCTGGCTTTGCGCGATCTCGCGCCATGTGCCGGTCGAGATCGCCAAGGGCGAAAATCGCGGTCATACCGTCGTCTACCACAACGTGGTGCGCAACTGGCTCAAGCTCGGCGATTGGGACGGCAAGGCCGGAAGCTGGAGTATGCCGGTGGCGCAGTTCAAGACCGGCGACATCGACGCGGCCGCCGTCATCGTGCAGGGCGGCGCGACCGACAGGCCGGGCGCGATCTTCGGCGCGGCGCTCGCGGCACTCCCGGTCGCCTACTGATCCGGCAAGATCCAACCGAAATGAAATCTGATTCAACCCGAAACGAAAAAGAGGCCGGCGCGAAGCCGACCTCTAAGATCGTTTGGGGGATTGAACCGTCGCGAACAGGCCCGGTCCGTCCGAACCCCGGGGGGCTGGGGGGCTGAGGAATCCGGAGCGCGAAACGAACCGGGCCCTGAGGCAACGTCAACAATTTCTCCATCCAGCTTGGCGCCTGCGCGGCTGAATTTTGGCCGGATTAAGATTGACTTAACGAACGCGTGATGGCGCGGTACGGCGATGCGGCAAGGCGGTATCGTGGCCCTCCGGCGCCCGCCGCAAAGTGCTCTTGCCCGGAGCGACTGCGCGCGCGATCATGACACCCACACGAGAAGGAGGGCGCCGCATGACCTTCGGCGATGCCGAACCGAGCCGGCACCGCGGCGGCGTGGCCGCGATGCCGGCTCCCGCCGCCAGCAGCCGGGTGACGTTCAGCCGGCATGAACTCAACCGCATCTTCGGCCTGTACGGCCGCATGGTGGCAGCCGGTGAATGGCGCGACTACGCCATCGACTTTTTGAAGGACCGGGCGGTGTTCTCGATATTCCGCCGCGCTTCCGAAGCGCCGCTATATCGCATCGAGAAAAATCCGAAACTCGCCCGCAAGCAGGGCGCGTTCAGCGTGATCTCGGCGACCGGTCTGATCGTGCGCCGCGGCCCCGAATTGGAACGCGTGCTCGGCGCCATCGACAAGTCGCTGAAGCTTGTTCGCTAACTTTCTGCTAGGCGGGGAGCTGTCGCTCAGCCCAAGCGAGGGTGCAGCACGAAACGAACCACAATCGCGCTTGCCAACGCAAAACGCCCCGACCTTTCGGCCGGGGCGCTTGCTCAGTTAAAGTCCGATGCGATGAGTTTAGCGGCGGTCGCCAAACAGCTGCAGCAGCATCAGGAACATGTTGAGGAAATCGAGATACAGCCGCAGCGCACCGATCACGGCCTTGCGGCCGGCGACGGTGCCGTCGTCGTTGACGTCGTACATTTCCTTGATCTGCTGGGTGTCGTAGGCGGTGAGGCCCGCGAATACCAGTACGCCGACCACCGAGATGACGAACTGCAACATCGAGCTGGCCAGGAAGATGTTGACCAGCGAC
>JAQGJU010000089.1 GCA_028290465.1 Xanthobacteraceae bacterium
GTTTTCGCCGGCCTCGACAAGATCACCGGGCGCATCACCAGCTTCGACGTCGCGATCGGCGAGACCGTGCAGTTCGGTGCGCTGCAGCTCACGCCGCGTGCCTGCTATACGCGCCCGCCGACCGAGAACACGAATACGGATGCTTTCGTCGAGGTCGACGAGGTGACGCTGCAGGGCGAGGTGCGCCGCATCTTCACCGGCTGGATGTTCGCCTCGAGCCCCGGCCTGCATGCGGTCGAGCACCCGATCTACGACGTGTGGCTGACCGACTGCAAAGAGCCGACCCCGGCCGTCGCGGCCAGCAATCCGGTCGAGCCGGAAGCCAAGCCCAAGCCGCCGCCGCGTCAGCAAACGCCGCGCACCAGCCAGCAGCGACCGCCGGCCGGGCAGACCTTGCCGCCGCCCGGCAACACGTTGCCGCCTCCGTCCAACACCTTGCAGCAGCCGGGCGGACCGCGCCGCTGAACATCACGTTCTGACGACGCTCGTGCCGGCGATGCTGTCGTAGACCGGAGCGCGCCTGCGGACGATCTGAACGATAAGAAAAATGATCCATCCCTTCAGCGCCAAGGCGGCGATATCGAACAGCCATTCGATATTACCCAGCGCCACGGCGCTGTCGCGAAGCAACATGCCGGGCAGGTCGACCAAGTAGGACGACAGGAATGGCTGCCATTGCAGGGCGTTTGATTTCAGTTCGTCGAACAGCGCGTCTTGCCGGCCCAGTTGGACCAGCCATGTCGACAGCGCGTCCGGCGCGGCATATAGCCCGAAATAGACCAGCAGGACGGCGACGATCGGCAGGCAGCCGATCAGCATGGCTCCGTAGCGCAGCGCGATCTTGCGCAGCGGCACACCCGAGCCGGCCGGAGCTGCCGCGTCGATCACGCGTATTCCCATCGCGCGGCTGCCGAGCGTCGCGCCGCTGCGCGTCTCCATCGCGACGAGATATACGATCAGCACCAGCCCGGCGAACCAATCGAGCAATATCCCGTCGACCGGCCGGCCGTCCCGATCGAGCATGTAGGTTTTCAGGATGTCGGCTTTCGATGCGGTCGTCGTGGCCGCTGCGTCCTTCGCTGTCGTCGCCACTTTGGTTTGCCCGACCTGCAAAATTTTCGCTGTCGGCGCGCCGAAGAACGTGACGTTGCATTCGCGCGCGTAATTCACGCCGGCCGGCGGCGGCGGTACCAATCCGTTGTGCACGCTCTTGAGCACCGAGCAACTCGTGTAGCTGAGATCGCCAAGAATCTGCACACGGCCGGACGTCGCGAAAAACAAAAAGACGACCATGAGTTGGAGCACGACGGACACGATGAGAGTGTCAATAGAGAAAGCGAATGCCCTTCGCCAAAACCCGGCGCGCATGCTGACGGAGGCGTCGGATATCTCGCGTGGCAAGGTGGCGGTGTGTTCGATCACGTTCGGCATGGGAGTCCGTTTTCTGCTGTCCGCCAGAGATGTGAGAACAGCGAACCGCTATTCCCCGGAGGGGCCATTCGGTCGATTAGTCGGTCTTGCGGCGCCCAAGGTTCGATTTTCGGCCAAAGGGCCGGCCAGTGGCTTGGGAGAACCTTAGAAACGCGGAGACGGGCCGAGGGCGTGCGCCAGCGCCTCGACGCCCGGTACCGGGCCGCCGCCGCCGAGCGCCATGAAGTCGGCTTCGCCGACCAGCGCCGCATCCAGCATACGATGATATTGCTGCCGCGACACTTCGATGGCGCCGAACGAGGCAAGGTGCGAGGTGATGAACTGGGTATCGAGCAGATGGTAGCCGCCGGCCCTGAGCCGCGCCACGAGATGCACCAGCGCGACCTTTGAGGCGTCGCGGACCACATGGAACATGCTCTCACCGAAAAAACTGCGGCCGAGGCTGACGCCGTAAAGCCCGCCGGCCAATATACCGTCCTGGTAGACCTCGACGCTGTGGCAGGCGCCGCGCTCGTACAGCGCGCTGTACAGGTTGCGGATGCGCGCGTTGATCCAGGTGCGGGTCCGCCCCGGCTGCGGCGCCGCGCAGCCATCCAGCACCCCCTCGAAATCCCGGTCGACGGTGACGCTGAACCGGTCCGAGCGCACGGTGCGGGCAAGGCGTGACGGTACATGGAACTGGTCGAGCGGCAGGATGCCGCGCTCTTCCGGTTCGATCCAGTACAGCGCCTGATCGTCGGCACTCTCGGCCATCGGAAAGATGCCGCAGGCATAGGCCTTGAGCAGCACTTCCGGGGTGATTTCGACGTTGGCATTGCCGTGGCGGGTCATGGAATCAGCTTGACGGGATATTGTTCCAAAATTGCGGCCGTTCACGCTTAACGGATCGGTAGCGATATCGATCATAAATAATTGAAATTTTAAATCCAAACTGCCGTTAGCGCGTTAACCCACGACACCCGGTCGAGCCCGATTGTCAGATCAACCGCCGCGAACGACGAGCTGGACATGCAGATGCGACAACATGAATCTGGTACGTCGTTCCGCCCCGGCGTGCTGATCGTCGAAGACGAAGCTCTGATCGGCTTGGCGACCGTCGAATGGTTGTCCGAGGAAGGATTCGATGTCCGCTTCGCCACTAACGGTGAGGACGCGTTGCGACTGCTGCGCGACGACGATACCATCGATGCACTGTTCACCGACATTAATCTCCCGGGGGAGCTCGATGGCTGGAATCTGGCCCAACAGGCGCGCGAGATGAGGCCGGATCTCTCGGTCGTGTATGCGTCCGGCCGCTGGAGCGCGATCGATGGGGCGCGCGCGGTGAAAGACGGCGTGTTTGTCCCGAAGCCCTATCAATGCGAACGCGTCGCCAGCCTGCTGCTGCAATTGATCGCCCCCCATCGTGACGTACCGGCCGGAGCTAAGCTGTAACTTCGCCGTCGGCGAGACGCTGGTCTTGTTGCCGATGGCCTCGATCTCCCTGCGAAGCCGCAGCGCGCTCCGGTTCCGTCTGGACGGCGGAAATTATTTAGAAGGTTCAGGGTCCATGCCGCCGCCGGCCAGGAACTGCTCCAGCCAGTGGATATGGTAGTCGCCGTTGATGATATCCTGCTCGCGGATCAGAGCGCGAAATAGCGGCAGAGTCGTCTCGATACCGTCGACCACGATCTCGTCGAGCGCCCGGCGCAGCCGCATCAGGCATTCCGGCCGGGTCTTGCCGTGCACGATCAGCTTGCCGACCATCGAGTCGTAATAGGGCGGGATCGTGTAGCCCTGATAGACGGCGGAATCGACCCGCACGCCAAGTCCGCCGGGCGGATGATAGTGCAGGATCTTGCCGGGCGACGGCCGGAACGACACCGGGTTCTCGGCATTGATGCGGCACTCGATCGAGTGGCCGTGAAATTTGATGTCGTCCTGCGTCAGCGTCAGGTCATTGCCGGCCGCGACCCGGATCTGTTCCAGGATCAGGTCGATGTCCGTGGTCATCTCGGTGATCGGATGCTCGACCTGAATGCGGGTGTTCATCTCGATGAAATAGAATTCGCCGTCCTCGAACAGGAATTCGACGGTGCCGACGCCGAGATAGCTCATGTCGCGCATCGCCTTGGCGACGGTCTCGCCGATGGCGTCGCGGCCGGCGGAGTTGAGCGCCGGCGAGGGGGTCTCTTCGAAGACTTTCTGGTGCCGGCGTTGCAGCGAACAGTCGCGCTCGCCGAGATGAATGGCGCGGCCCTTGCCGTCACCGAGCACCTGAATTTCGATGTGACGTGGCTTCTGCAGATATTTTTCGAGATACACCGAGTCGTCGCCGAATGCCGCCTTGGCCTCGGTGCGCGCGTTCGACAGCGCTTCGCTCAGATCGGCCTCGGTCAACGCGACCTTCATGCCGCGGCCGCCGCCGCCGGCCGCCGCCTTGACCAGCACCGGATAGCCGATGTCCCGGGCGACGGCGAACGCTTCGGCGTCGTCGGTGATGCCGCCCTCCGAGCCCGGCACGCACGGAATGCCGAGGCGCTTCGCGGTACGCTTGGCTTCGATCTTGTCGCCCATCAGCCGGATGTGCTCGGCCTTCGGTCCGATGAATGCCAAGTTGTGGTCGCTCAGGATCTCGGCGAAGCGGGCATTCTCGGACAGGAAGCCATAGCCCGGATGCACCGCGTCGGCGCCGGTGATCTCGCAGGCCGCGAGCAGGGCCGGGACGTTGAGATAGGAATCGCGCGCCGGCGGCGGACCGATGCACACGCTCTCGTCGGCGAGCCGGACATGCATCGCGTCGGCATCCGCCGTCGAATGCACGGCGACCGTGGCGATGCCGAGCTCCTTGCAGGCGCGCAGCACCCGCAGGGCGATCTCGCCACGATTTGCGATCAGAATTTTATCGAACATTGCTGCCGTTCAGAAGCGAATGGCGAATAGCGAATAGCGAATAGTAGGCTCTACACTATTCGCTATTCGCTACTCACTACTCGCTATTGCCTCTACTCGATGATCATCAGCGGCTCGCCGTATTCGACCGGCTGGCCGTCCTCGATCAGGATCTGGATGACGGTGCCGGCGCGCGGCGCCGGGATCTGGTTCATGGTCTTCATCGCTTCGATGATCATCAGCGTCTCGCCGGCCCGCACCTTGCTGCCGACCTCGACGAACGGCCGTTTGCCGGGCTCCGGCGACATGTAGCCGGTGCCGACCATCGGCGACGTGACGGCGCCCGGATGCTTGGCCGGATCGGCGGCAGCCGCAATCGCGGCCGCTTCGGCCACAGCGGCCGGCGCGGCCCGGGCCGGCCCGACCGGCACGTTGATGGCGGCGGCCTGGCGGGCGACCCGGACGCGGATGCCGCCCTGATCGATCTCGATCTCGGTCAGCCCGGTCTCGTCCAGCAGCTTGGCCAGATCGCGGATCAACTCTTGGTCGAATTCAGTTTTCGATTTCGGCATATTGGTACTCGTGTCAGTACTTTTGGGCGGGCGCGCCATGTTCAGGCCTTCCGCGGCGCTTCGATCAACGCCGCAAGGCCGGTGACCGCAAGCGCATAGCCTTGGATGCCGAAGCCGCAGATCACGGCCTTGGCGCCCTTCGACACATAGGAATGGCCACGAAAGCTTTCGCGCGCATGGATGTTGGAAACGTGAACTTCGACGGTCGGCATGTCCGAGGCCAGAATCGCGTCGAGCAGGGCGATCGAGGTGTGGGTGTAGCCGCCCGGATTGATCACCAGACCGGCAGCCTTGCCGGCGCGGGCCTCGTGGATCCAATCGATCAATACGCCCTCGTGATTCGACTGGCGGAATTCGACGGCGAGGCCGGCCTTGTCGGCGGCAGCCCGGGCCAGGGCCTCGGCGTCGGCCAGAGTTGCCGACCCATAGGTTGCCGGCTCGCGGATGCCGAGCAGGTTCAAATTCGGGCCGTTGAGCACGTAGATGGTTTTCGCCATGAAACGCCGATGGAGGGCCGCCGAATGAAAAACGGGGCTCGGACACGGCGTTACCGTCCCGGGGTCGGCCGACCGAGCGAGGCGGTTATAGGTGGCCCGGACGGGCAGGGGAAGCCCGATCGGCGGTGCCCGGTTCCCGTGTTCCGGCGTTAACCACATTCATGGTGGTCCGGGCCGCCCAGTCGACCACGTCCTTGAGCGCCGTCAGGCGCTGCCGGCCGCCGGCCCGGGCGGTGTCATAGACCCGGATTTGCTCGTCGGCGCTGCTGCCGGCGCGGGCCACCTCGCGCAAATGGTCGAGTTCGACGATGCAATCAAGCGCATCGATGTCGTCGGCGACCTGATCCAGTATCTCGTCCAGCCAAGCCGCGACCCCGATGGCCTCGCGGCGGAACGGCTCCACCAGCGTGGCGTGAATGCCGTAACGCTGCGCATGCCACTTGTTCTCGGCCGTGATCGCCCGCCCGACGCGGTCGAAATCGGCATTGCGGCCGGGCTCGCGCTCCAGCGCCCGCACCAGGCAGCGGAATAGCGCCGCGATGCCGATGGCGTCGTCGATCCGGGTGCAACTGTCAGCGACCCGCAATTCGATGGTCGGATATTTCAACGACGGCCGGATCGCCCACCAGATGTGGCTGGCGTCCGGAATGATGCCGGCCCGCACCAGGGCGCCGATATAGTCCTCGTAGTCTTCGTTGGTGCGGAACAGCTCGGGCAGGCCGGTGCGCGGCAACTCGTCATAGGCGGCGAGTCGGTATCCATGGAGACCGGTATTGTGGCCCTGCCAGAACGGCGACGACGTGCTCAGCGCCAATAGCAGCGGCAGATACGGCACCAGCCGCATCATCAGGTCGACCCGGCGATCGATATGTTCGACCGCCACATGGACGTGCATGCCGCACAGCATGTTGCGCGCGCCGAGCATCTGCAAATCGTCCATGATGGCGTCGTAGCGCGGCTTCTGCGTCTGCTTCTGCTCGAGCCAGAACGCGAGCGGAAACGTGCCCATCGCGGCGAGGCCGAGGCCATTGTTGCCGGCTTCCTCGGCGAGCGCCTGACGGTACGAGGCGAGATAGTCGCGGGCCTGCGGCAGGCTGGTGCAGGGCGGCGTCACCGCCTCGATCTGCAATTGCAGCATCTCGGTGGTCACGCGGTTACCCAGGCGTTTGCGGATATCGGTCAGAAAACGCTTGTTGGCGCGCGTGATGGCGCGGCGGGTGCGGACGTCGAACAGGAAGTATTCTTCCTCGATGCCGATCGAATAGGCTTTTGGATCGGTCATGGCGTTCCCCCGAATCTGTTTGGACGCACAAAACCAAGTGCCGTGGCGTTGACCGCCGCAGCCTATCGACCCAACGCGCCAACGTACGGGGAGTTCCCGTGCCAACACGCCGAGTTCCCGACGTGCGCGCGCATGACGCGAATCAAAAGTGGACAGAAATGGCTGACGCGGGGTGTCGGCCCCGCGCCGCTAGAGCGTTTTCAAGCGAAGTGGAAACCGGTTCGCCTGAAGAAAACGCGTCAATGTAATATGTTTATGTTAGAGCGCGTACGCAGGTAAGTTTACGCGATCTGCGCATGCTTGATCGCTTTTCCGCAAAACGATGTCCACTTTTGCTGAACGCGCTCTAAGTCAGTGAATGACGACGTGGCTCAGCAGGTCGCCTTGCCGCAGCGCGCTTGGCTGACCTTTTCCTTCAGGCCGGGCAGGCCGACCGCGCCGACCACCACATCGGTGCCGATCACATAGCTCGGCGTGCCGTTGAGGCCGAGCGCCTCGGCGAGCTTGTAGGATTCCTCCAGGCTGGTCTTGACCTCGGGGCTGGCCAGATCTTTTTCCAGCTTCGCCATGTCGAGGCCGGCATCCTTGGCGGCCGTCATCGCGGCGGCCTGATTGGCTTGGCCGCGAATGCCCAGCAGCTTCTGGTGGAAGTCGAGATACTTCTTGCCGGTCTTGTCCTGCATGCGCACGGCGACCGCGACCCGGGCGGCTTCCACCGAACCCTGGCCGAGCACCGGGAATTCCTTGAGCACGACGCGCAGCTTCGGATCGGCCTTCATCATGTCGAGCATGTCGGCCATGGCTTTTTTGCAGTAGCCGCAATTGTAGTCGAAGAACTCGACCATGGTGACATCGCCCTGCGGATTGCCGACTACGACATGGCGCGGCGAATTGAACAGCGCTTCGGCATGCTGCTTGACGCCGTCGCGATGCTTTTCGGCCTCGGTCGCCGCCTGCTTCTTTTCCAGTTCGCCGAGCGCTTCCTGCAGCACCTCGGGATTCTTGATCAGATATTCCTTGATGATCTTTTCGATCTCGCTGCGCTGTTCGGGCGAGACGCTTTGCGCAAAGGCTTGGTGCGCGGCCGGCACGGCGATGGCGGCCGACAGCATCAGGCCGGCGGCGAGGGTAAGCGAGCGCAGGCGCGTGTTCATAGCGAGTTCCTTGCTATCGGCGTTGAAACGTTGTTTCCGGCAGTTTGATGCCGACGATGTCCTCGGACTTCACCCAACCGGGCGAGCCGAGCGGGAAACGGATTCGGGCGCGCGCCGCGAGCTCGCGCGCGGTCTTGATGTCGCCCCGGGCGAGCGAAGCTTGCGCCGAGGCGAGATCCGCCTGCGCCAAGTCGCCCTTCTTGCCATACGCGCGCGCCAGATACGAATAGGCTTCCGGCGAATCCGGCTCGCGGATCACCGCGGCGCTCAGCATGGTGACGGCCTCCTCGGCATAGGCGGCATTGCCGCTGCCGACCATGGCCTGGGCCAGCAGGATTTCGATCAGCGGCGCGTTGTTCGACAGCTTCACGGCCTGGCGGAGCGGCGTGATCGCCTCGTTGGCCCGGCCGCCCTCGAGCAGCGCCTGACCCTTGACCTCGTGGAAATACGGGTTGCCGGGCTGGGCCTGGATCAGCGCGTCGATCTGCGCGATGGCGGTGCGCAGGTCGCCGAAGCGATAGGCCGAGATGGCGCGGGCATAGCGCGCCGGCAGGCTGGCGTCGCCGGCCGGATAGCGCCGCTGCACGGTGTCGGCGCCTTCCATGAAGCCGGCCAGCTTGGCGCGCGCGAGATCATGCCGCAGTTGCAGTTCGGGCGGATCCTTCTGATCCCAATAGGGTGAGCTTTTGGCCAGCACTCCCAGCGCCTCGACGCGTTCGCTCGGCATCGGGTGCGACTGCATGTACGGGTCGACATATTTCGACATGAACAGGAGTTGATCGGCCAGACGCTTAAACGTTTCGTACATGCCTTTGGGCGACTGGCCGGTCGCGGCCAGGAATTTGACCGCGGCGCGGTCGGCCTGTTCCTCATGGGCGCGCTGGTAGGACAGCAGCGAGCGTTGGATCGCCGCCTGCGGCGCCGACAACGCTGCCGCGCCGATCCCCCCGGCGCTGTCAGATTTCGACGCGATGGCGGCGCCCATCGCGGCGGCGCCGAGCAACATTGCGATGATCATCTGGGTCTGCGCCTTGGCGAGTTGTTCGCGCATCCGCGACAGATGGCCGCCGGCGATGTGGCCGGTCTCGTGCGCCAGCACGCCGATGATCTCATTCGGTGCCTTGGAGTCGACCAGTGCGCCGGTATTGACGAAGATGCGGCGGCCGTCGGCCACGAAGGCGTTGAACGACCGGTCGTTGATCAGCACGACCTGGATGTTCTGCTGGGCGAGGTTCGCGACCTTGAGGATCGGCCGCGTGTAGTCGCGCATCAACTGTTCGATTTCCGCGTCGCGGATCACCGGCAGCTTGCCTTGCGCCTGCGCGGGCGCGTTTTGGACCAGCAAGGCGGCCACGCTGAGCAGCGTGAGGGCGCGGCGGGCGAAACTCCGCCGCGACTCTGGCGGGCGGTGCCGCGCCTTGCTAGATGTCACGGAAGTCGTCATCTCGCCTCAGGCGCTTGGTGCGCCGCAATACGGCGCAAACTAGGTGTGGCTATCGACCCGGTCAATATTCGCCCCCGGGCGCCCGGTCACGAACGCGCCATCGTCCCGAGTCCATTGTCCCGTGTCCGCGCGGCTGCCCCGGCCGCGCAGTTTAGCCACCGAACAAGCCGAATGCGGCAATAGCGCGGCGGGGCGCCGCATTCAGGGAACCGGCAGACTATGCAGCGACATCTACAGGCCGGACTCGTGCCGTCAGCACGGGGCGACGTGCCGCCCTTCATGGTGATGGACGTGATGGCGGCGGCGGCGCGAATCGAGGCGGCTGGCGGCACGGTGGTCCACATGGAGGTCGGCCAGCCGGCGGCTCCGGCGCCCGCTACCGCGCTCCGGGCCGCCCAGGCCGCCTTGGTTCACGGCCGGCTCGGCTATACGGCGGCGCTCGGCATCCCGTCGCTACGGGCCAGGATTGCCCGGCACTATGCGGACACCTACCGGGTCGATCTCGACCCCGACAGGGTGGTGGTCACCACCGGGTCGTCGGGCGGGTTTATTTTGGCATTTCTGTCGATGTTCGAGCCGGGCGACCGGGTGGCGGTCGCCATCCCGGGCTACCCGCCCTACCGGCACATCCTGACCGCGCTCGGCTGCGAGCCGGTGCTGATCGAGACCCGGGCCGCGACCCGCTATGCGATGACCGGCGAGGCGCTGCTCGCGGCGCATCGCGACAAGCCGCTGGCCGGCGTCCTGGTCGCGAGCCCGGCCAATCCGACCGGCACCATGATGGATGCGGCGGCACTCGGCGACCTGATGCGCGTGGCGCGGGCCGAGGGCATCCGTTTCATCTCGGACGAGATCTATCACGGCCTCGATTACGCGTTTCCGGCCGAGACCGCGTTGCGGTTCTCGGACGACGCGGTGGTGATCAATTCGTTCTCGAAATATTTCTGCATGACCGGCTGGCGGGTCGGCTGGATGGTGGTGCCGCCCACCTTGGTGCGTTCGGTCGAGCGGTTGCAGCAGAACCTCGCCATCTCGGTGCCCACGATTGCCCAGATCGCGGCCGAGGCCGCGTTCGATGGTCGCGACGAGATGGAGCGGGTCAAGCATGGCTATGAAGAGAACCGCCGCATTCTGACCGAAGGTCTGCCGAAAGCCGGGCTCGATAAATTCCTGCCGGTCGACGGCGCGTTCTATCTGTATGCGGATGTCTCGAAGTTCTCCAACGACAGCCTCGACTTCGCCAAGCGCATGCTGGAAGAGACCCATGTCGCGGCGACGCCGGGCGTCGATTTCGATCCGGTCGACGGCCGGCATTTCCTGCGGTTCTGCTATGCCGGCTCGGCGGCCGAGATGCACGAAGCGGTGGCGCGGATCGGCAAATGGCTGGCGCGCGGCGGCTAGTATAGCAACCACTTGCGTTCGACGCGGAGACACCACATCGATCGTTGCCAAGGATAATCTGAGGAATGGAAATGCACGGAGCGGGCGGGGTGGGACCTATTTTACTGTCGTCGAGCGGCGACAACATGCTGCGCCAGGACCAGCCATCCGACCGGCTGGTGATCGGCACCGCGGACGGCATGTTTCTGCTGCGGCGGGCCGACAGCGGCGAGTGGACGTTGGCGCACCGGGCGCTGCAGGGCTGCGCCGTCGCGGCCGTCACAAGGCTGGCGAACGGCGCGCTGATCGCCGGCACGCACGGGCAGGGCGTCTCGCGCTCCGACGACGAAGGTCAAACCTGGCGCTGGATCAATAACGGCCTGACCGTATTCGATGTCTGGTCGGTGCGGGCCGGCATGCTCAACGGACGCGAGTGTCTATATGCAGGCACGCTGCCGGCGCATCTGTTCGTCAGCCAGGACGGCGGCGAGACGTGGCGCGATCTGCCGGCGTTGCGTCAGGTGCCGGGCGTCGAACATTGGTTTTTTCCGCCGCCGCCGCATCAGGGCCATGTGAAGGATATCGTGGTCGACGGCACGCGGTTGCTGGTCGGCATCGAGGTCGGTGCGCTGCTGGTCTCGGAAGACGAAGGCGCGACCTTCACGGCGCTGCCCGTCGACCCGGACCCGCGCGACTGCGACCTGCATCGCATTCTGGTGCATCCGGCGCGGCCCGGCCGCATCATCATCGCCAACGGGCTGGCCGGCACCATGGCCAGCGAGGATCGCGGACAGACCTGGCAGCGCGGACTTAACCCGCCCGGCATCGACTACCCGGACCCGCTGGTGATGCACCCGGACGATCCGGACCTGCTGTTCATGGCCGGTGCGGTCGGCTGGCCGCCGCACTGGTACGCGCTTGGCCGCGCCCGCACCAAGATCGCCCGCAGCCGCGACGGCGGAAAGACCTGGGAGCGGCTGCTCGGCGGCCTGCCGGACGGCCAGCGCGCGATCTTCGGCGGCCTGACGCTGGAAGCCTTCGATGGCGGCTATGCGCTGTATGCCGCCGACAGCGACGGACAGGTGTTCGAGAGCCGCGATGGCGGGGATACATGGCGCATCATCGCCGAAGTCGGCCCGGTGTCGAAGGGCGACTTTCACAAGGCGCTGGCGCGGGGCCGGCCGCCGATGGTCACCGTCGATGCGCTGAAGTTCGGCGACAAGGCGGCCGAGCGCATCGCGAAGGCCAAGGTGTAACAAACGACCGGGTATTAGATGGAGCACCCAGCCCCATTCGTCGTGACCTGCGGACCGGACGGCGCGCTCACGGGCGACACCGCCGCCGGCGCGGTGCCGTGGTGGAGCTTCACCAAGACTTGTCTGGCGGCCTGCGCCTTGCGGCTCGTCGCCGAGCGGCGCCTGACGCTGGACACGCCACTGACGGGTCGGTCCTTTACGCTGCGCCATCTGTTGCAGCACACCAGCGGTCTGCGCGACTACGGCGGCCTGCCGGCGTATCACGCGGCGGTCGCGGCCCGTGCGATGCCATGGACCGACGACGAATTTCTCACCCGTATCCGGCATGAGGATCTGCTGTTCGCGCCGGGCGACGGCTGGGCCTATTCGAATGTCGGTTACATGCTGGTGCGCCGCCTGATCGAGAATGTCACCGGCATGACTCTGGACGCCGCGCTTCGCGCGACGGTGTTCGGGCCGCTGGGTATCGAGGATGTCCGCGTCGCCGAACGTCCGGAAGACCTGAAGGGCGGTGCGTGGGACGACAGCCGCTATCATCCGGGCTGGGTGTCGCACGGTCTGCTGATCGGGCCGCCCAAGAGCGCCGCGATGGTCCTGCACGGCCTGATGACCAAAGGTCTGCTGCCGCCGATCCTGCTCGGCATGATGTGCAAGGGCCGCGCGCTCGACGTGCCGCTCGAAGGGCGGCCCTGGCTGTCGGCCGGATACGGCCTCGGCGTGATGATTCCGGGCGTCAAAGGTGGCGAATGTATCGGACACAGCGGCGAAGGGCCGGGCAGCGTGATGGCGGCATATTATTTTCCTGACGCATCGCACGACGTCACCGTGGCGGCCTTCATGCGCAGTGACAATGCGGGCGTGATCGAGCGGATCGCGGTCGACTCGAT
>JAQGJU010000110.1 GCA_028290465.1 Xanthobacteraceae bacterium
ACATGACGTTCGCGCGCGCGGGCCGGTCCACCTTCCGCGGCTTGCGCACGGCGCGCCTGCAATTCGTCGACCAAAGTGGCCATCGCGGCGCCATTGGCCCGAAACTCCGCCGAATCCGTATCGATTGTCGATGCGATCACGCTCACGCCGCCCTCCCCGTATTCCGAGCCCACTATGGCGCGCTGCTGGCGTAAAGTGAACGATCATTCAAGGCAATCTGAACGACCATTCAGAAGTCAACGAATGGCGGGCTTTATTTGCATATATGCGGAACCTGCAATGGGGCTCCGCGTTGCCCGCGTAGCCGATTGTTCCGGCGAACCGGGGGCCATTCAGGGAGACACACATGCGCAAGACATTGCTGACGACAGTCGCTGCCGCCGCTCTCTTTGCCTCAGCCGGCATCGCATCCGCTCAAAGCACGAAGCCGGAAGCCGAGCCCAAAGGCGGCGCCCAGATGAAATCGGACGCGCCGGCCGCGAAGGATTCCGGCGCGACGGATAAGGCGGTGCCCGATAAGGCCGCGCCAAAGTCCAACGCGCAGGCTAAGCCCGACGCCGACACCAAGGCCAAGAGTGCCGCCGAGACCAAGGACACGAATACGCCGGCCAAGACCAACGCGCAGACCGCGCCGAGCAATTCGCCCAACAAGAGCGCGACGGACAGCAAGAGCACAACGGACACCAAGAGCGCGACCGACACCAAGAGCAGCACCAGCTCTAAGACCACGGTGTCGCTCAGCACCGAGCAGCGCACCAAGATCCGCACGACGGTGTTGCAGCAGAGCAATGCGCCGCGCGTCTCCAAGGTGGATTTCCAGATCTCGGTGGGCACTCGGGTGCCGAAGACGGTCCGCGCCGTCACCCTGCCGACGACGGTCGTCGAGGTTTATCCGCAATGGCGCGGCTTCCTCTACTTCATCGTCGGCGATGAGATCGTCGTGGTCGAGCCGAATACGATGGAAATCGTCGCGGTGCTGTCGGCCTGATCGAAAAGCCTCGGTTATCGATGACAATTCAGAGGGCGGCCTAAGGCCGCCCTCGTTCTGTTTACACTATCGGCGGCCGTGACGCGGCCGGCAGTATATTTTTCTGGTAATTCAAGGCGAACGATTCGCATTTTAATTCTCAAGTTCCACGATCATTTTGAGTTGACCCGGGTTTGGAATTACCATTCTGCTATTTTAGGAACTCCGCGTGTGGTTTCGCGTTGTTGTTTCGACCGAGCGGCGATCATCGTCGCGGGGCGCGTCATGTTAATTCCCTCCCGGAACTAATTCGTCCCCACGGAGCCTTCGGAACAACAGAGGAGACGCTACATGCGCAAGATTTTGATGACCACCATTGCGGCCACCGCTCTCATCGCCGGCGCTTCGCTCGCTTCCGCTCAGGGCATGAGCAATGAGCCGGCCAAGGCCAACACGGGCGACAAGGTCAATGATGGCAAGGCCAACCCGCAGTCCGGCGCACCTAGCAGCCAGATGAATTCCCAGTCGGCTACGGATAAGAAGATGCAGAATCCGGCTCGTGCCGAGACGGGCAGCACCGTCAACGACGCCAAGTCGAATCCGCAGGCGGCCGGCGCTTCGAGCCAGACCGACTCGGCGGCCGCGGCCAATGCCAAGGCTATCAACCCGGCCAAGGCCGAGACCGGCAGCAAGGTCAACGACGGCAAGACCCCGGCGGGCGCGAAGTAATCGTACGCAGCTAGGTTTAAATGCAGAGAGGCGGTCGCAAGGCCGCCTCTCTTGCATCTGGGTGGCCGGGCCAGCAGAGCGCGCACGCTACGCGTGTTTGGCGACGGCTTCGTTCGACACAAGCCTATGAGACTCAACACCCGTCGGCGTCGTCACATCAGCAATGACCGGCAGATGATCGGAGATCGCCAGCGCCTCCGGATCGACGAAACTTCGCAGCAGCGCGCCGCGCGGTCGACAAAAAATTCGATCCAGCCGCAGCAGCGGAAACATCGACGGAAACGTACGGAAGTTCGTATCGTCCGGCAGCGAGCGCTTGAGCACCGAGCGCACCGAGCCCGGCCAGAACCAATCGTTGAAATCGCCGACCATCACGGTCGGCACGGACGCTTCACCGGCCAACTCCAGTAGAATTTGCGCCTGCCGGCGGCGTTCGTGCACGCTGAGCCCCAGATGGGTCGCCACGACATTCAGCGGCCCGCCGGGCGTCATCACATCGGCCCGGATGGCGCGGCGCGGCTCATGTTCTGGGAACGAAATATCGCGAATTTCCTGCGTCGCGATCGGCCAGCGCGTTATCAGCATCTGGCCGTAATCGCCGTCCTGCGTGGTGATCGACTTTGCGCCGATGCCATAGCTGCCGACCGCATGCTGCAGAAACTCGAACGGGTTTTCGCCGCCCGCGAAAGCCCGGCGCGAGTCGACCTCCTGCAAAGCGACGATGTCGGGATTCCAGCGCCGGATCAGTTCGACGACGCGATGCAAGTCGAAGCGCGAATTGCGCCCAAGCGCGCCATGAATATTCCACGTCATAATGCGGACGCTCGACTCCGATTCTCGCGTCAGGATCCGGTTCACCGCTTGCGGCCCCAATATTTCGACATCACCATCTGGGCGCCGACCGACAAACCGATCCAGCCGATGACGGCGGCCGCCAGCAAAGCGAGATCGGTAGCGGTCGGCGCGATCAGGATACGGGCGAGCTGATGGCCGAGCGCCGAGATCACCAGCATGCCGGGCGCCAGACCGATCAGCGTGCCAGCGACGAAGTCGATCAACGAAATGCCGCTGGCGCCGGCGACAAGATTCACAATGGAGTACGGCGCAATCGGCAGCAGCCGCACCGCCACGATTGCCAGCACGCCGCGTTTCGCCACGCGTTGGCGCACCCGGTTCAGCCGGGGCCCGAGAATATCGCGCAGCGTGCGTTTGCCGATGGCGGCGCCGACACCGTAGACCACCACCGCGCTTGTCAAGGCGCCGACCGACGCATAGGCAAAACCGAACCACGGCCCGAACGCCGCCGCGGTCGCGGCGATCAGCACGGTCAGCGGGAAACATACCAGGCCGCCGATCACAAAGGCGGCCACCACGGCGAAGGGCGCCCAACGGCTTTGCGCCAGCGCTTCGAACAGTTCGCCCACGGCGCCCGGCTGCGCCAACGGCACGAAGTGCCATACCAGCGCCAGCATCAGCACCAGCGCGCCAACCGCGACCAGCCGCAACACGGTCGCCGCATGGCGGCTTGGAATATAGCCCCCTAGCATATTGCTGACGAACTCCTCGGCCCCGATCGGCCGCTCCGGATCGGCAACGCCATTGATGTAACGCGTGATCTCGAAATTATCCGGAGCCCCGTCCTCGACCGGGCACAGACGATGGCCGTTGCGGCTCAGTTGCATCGCGACCTGCAGCAGCGGCCGGTCAACCAGTTCGGCGGCCACTTCATCCGCGGTGGCGCCGCAATGATCGCCCAGCAGGGTATTGCGGACGTGAACAATGCGCTCTCGCTCCGCTTCGTTGCCGGCATCGACCGTCAGATCGCATTCGGTGTCGGTGCCCATCGAGCGGTTGTTCAGATTGGCGGAGCCGATCCGCAGCACGCAGTCATCGATGACCATGACCTTGGCGTGAATCATGGTGGCGGCGTGTTGTTGGCCGTCCGATACTTCCGGATACATCAGGCGTACGCGGCCCGGCGCGGCTTGTTCCAAGATTTGGGTAAAACGAATCCGCCCCATCACCATGCTGTGGACTTCGAGCCAGGAGTCCGGCCGCTTCGGGGTGATGATCAACGCTTCCAGTTGCGGCTTGTCGCGCAGCCGCTGCGCCAGCCGTTCGGCGATCTTCACCGAGGTCAGGTATTGGTTTTCGATGTAGATCGTCCGCTCGGCGCGGTCGATCATGTCCAGAAACAAGCGCTCGACCTCGTCGATCTGGACCTGCTCTTCGTAGCGCGGCTGGGTACGGGAAATTCCGATATCGACATCGGTAAAATCCGGAACGACGCCGTCCGGCCAAGGATCTGGTTGAGCATCGCCTTGCGCGACGGGCGCCGGCAGCCGCTCCAGCGCGGCACACGCCCAGCGTTCGCGCAACAGATGCGACAGCGCGCGGGCCGCCGCGCCGTCCACCACCATCTGCACGTCATGAAACGGCGCATAGGGCTTGCCGGCCGGATCGACACGTTGTGGATCGTGCAATCGATGTGCGCTGGTGTCCCAGCGCCGAATGGTGATGTCCAGGCCGCCGCTGAACGCGACCGCGTCGTCGACGATCACCAGCTTCTGGTGCTGCGACGACCCGATCGGCACCGCGTCATCCATACACAGGCGGATGCGCGGCGGCGTATTCCAGCGCAGCGTGTAGGTCGGAAAGGCATCGCGCTCGGTCGCGTAGAGCAGCGAAAAATCCCACAGCAACAATCTGATTTCCAGCCGAGGCCGCTCGGCGCATAGCGCGGTCAGGAAGTCGACGAAGATCTCCGGATAGCCATCGTCGGCGGTGCCGCTTTCGCCGACCAGCCGGGTCCGGCTGTGGATGTCCCAACCGGCGATCAGGACGGTGTGCCGGGCCTTGAGCAAAGCCTGGCGTACCGCGCCGAAATAGGCCGCGCCGTCGATCAGAACCGTGGCGCGGGCCGCGCGCTCGATCCGCCACACATTCTCGCCGGGATGAAACATCATTGGGGTCAATGGATCTTTCAAAAGGCGCACGACTTCGCAGCCCGCCAAATGGCGAACCGCCTCCCTGGGAACAACGTGTTGATCGCCGATTGGTTGCGCTTATGGACAATCAACGGTTTCAGAATCGATGACCGGATCGTCGGATCGGTTTATGAAAGTCAGCGGGTGCACCAAATGCCGAGTCGCCGCCCTGTTTAGTGCCCAGGTTGTAAGGTTGCAGGTTCTCAAGGGAATTCGATGTCACGTAGATCCGAGGTCAGTGCGGGGCTGATCGCCTTTCGTCGCCGTGAAGGACTGGAAGTGCTGCTCGGCCATCCGGGCGGCCCGTATTGGTCGAGCAGAGACTACGGCGCCTGGTCGATCCCCAAAGGCACGACCGCCGGACCGGCCAGCGATTTGCTTGAAACCGCGCAGCGCGAGTTTACCGAGGAGACCGGCTTTGTGGCCAAGGGTCCATTCATTCCGCTGTCGCCCGTCAAGCAAAAGAGCGGCAAGACCGTTCACGCTTTCGCGTTCCAGGCCGATTTCGATCTCACCGGATTTGCCAGCAACGTCTTCGAACTGGAATGGCCGCCGCGCTCCGGCCAGATGCAGCGCTTTCCCGAAATCGACCGGGTCGCCTATTTTCCATATGCGGCCGCGCTCAACAAAATCATCGACTATCAGCGCCCCTTGCTGCTCGACTTCGCCTGCGCACTTTTGGATGACAGATCCGTCATCGCGGAACGTTCTGCCCAGTAAAACATTGTCGGAGGAACGTTTATCCAACCGACAGAACCGAGGCGAACATGGACAAGGATCGGATCAAGGGCTCGGCCGAACAGGCCAAGGGCAGCGTCAAGGAAGTCGCCGGCAAACTGACGGGCGACGCCAAGCTGGAAGCCGAAGGCAAGGCCGATAAGACAGCCGGGAAGGTTCAGAACGCGATCGGCGGTCTTAAGGATACGTTGCGCGGCAAGTAATAGACGACACTTTAAAGACTGAAAGGGTTTAACGACCGAAGGGGCCCGGCGATGCCGGGCCCCTTTTTATTGAGGTGCGGGAAGGCGCCGCACCTCCGGCCAGTCGACCTCGTTGCCCTGCATCACCCAGGATTCGCGCAGCCCAGCCGCAGCCCATTCCTGCCATGCCGGCAGATCCATCACGGCCCGCATATAGGTCTTGGCACCCTCGCCGACCGGCACCGCATAGCTGTGCAGGCGCGCCACCACGGGTGCGTACATCGCATCAGCGGCCCCGAACGCACCGAAAAGGAACGGACCGCCTGTGCCGAACCGTGCCCGGCAATCGGCCCACAGCGCATCGATCCGCGCCGCCTGCGCGACGACGTCGTCCGGCAGCGCATGGGCCTTGGGCGGGCGCCACAGGTTCATCGGCAAATGCCGCCGCAGCGCCTGGAAGCCGCCATGCATCTCATTTGCGACCACGCGGGCATGGGCGCGTGCGATCTTGTCCGCCGGCCACAGTTTGGCATCCGGAAATTTCTCCGCGAGATATTCCAGAATGGCCAGCGATTCCCAGATGTGCACTCCGTCGTCAATCAGCACCGGCACCTTGCCGGCCGGCGAGTACGACAAGACGCGCTCCGCGCTGCCTGGCTGGTACAGCGGGATCACCGTCTCCTCGAACGGAATGCCGGCGATCTTCATGGCGATCCACGGCCGCATCGACCACGACGAATAGTTCTTGTTGCCGATGACGAGATGTAGACCCATGGATCATTCCTAACGTTCGACCTTGCCCAGCATCGCGGGCCGAAGGGCGGTCCGGCAAGTGAAATGTGTTGATCGTTCCGATCAGCGCGCCCAATAGATCGGCTGCCGGCGGTCGCCATTTGCTCCGAACGCCTCCACAGTGCAGCATGCCGGCCCAGAGTCGCTATGACTGGTCGCCCATGAACTGTCGCCCATGAATTTTTTGCCGACGAACATCCTGCCTGTTCTGGACCTTGTCGCCCTTGGCCTGTTCATCGCCACCTGGGGTGTCTATGCGCTGATGGTCGAATGGAGCCAGAGCCGCAAAAGCAGCCTCAATGCGCTGATGAACGGCTATCGCGACGTCTGGATGAGCCGCATGCTGGGGCGCGAGCAGCGCATGGTCGATACCCAGATCGTCGGTTCGCTGCAGAACGGCACGGCGTTTTTCGCCTCGACCTCGCTGATCGCCCTCGGCGCGGTGCTGACCGTACTGCGCGCGACCGACGAAGTGCTGAACGTGATAGCGACGCTGCCGATCGGCATTCAGACCACGCGGGAGCAATGGGAGATCAAGGTGATCGGACTGGCGATCATCTTCGTCTATGCGTTCTTTAAATTCGCCTGGGCGTACCGGCTGTTCAACTATCTGGCCATCATGGTCGGCGCCACGCCGGACCAGAGCGAAAAGGATACGCCCGAAGCCAAATCGCACGCCGCGCGGGCCGGCAGGCTATGCGCATCCGCCGGCCGGCATTTCAACCACGGGCAGCGCGCGTTCTTCTTCGCGCTCGGTTATCTCGGCTGGTTTCTCGGGCCGGTGCCGTTCATGGTGTCGACCCTCGCCGTCACGGTCGTGATGTGGCAGCGCCAATTCGCGTCCGACTCACGCCGCGCCGTGCAGGAGCCGTAGAGCATGATCCCGAACAAGCCTGCCCCCGGACTTGACCCGGGGTGGGAACCGGTTTTCGGAAAAGATCATGCTCAAATAAAGCTGGCGCGCCGAACTCAGGCGAGGCCTAACAGCACCGCGAGGCTGGACACCACGACCACTGCCATCGTGGTCAGCATCAGCGTGGCGACGGTCTCGGCCCATTCGGCGGCGCGCGACGGCGGCGCAGCGGCCTCCAGATCGGCATCGGTCGAGGCCTGTGGAAAGGCAAACCCGGCATTGATCGTGGAGAAGGCAGACGGAATGTCGGTCATCGGAAACTCTCCCTCGGACCCTACGGCATCAAGATACCGCCGAGCATTTCCCATTCAAAGGCGTTCAGAATCTCCACGACATTTCACGACGATATGGTGAACGATTGGTAAAAGGCGACGCGGGACAGCGGATGAAATCGGCGGAAATGGCGGAAATGATGGTAGACGTGGAAGCAACGAGCCCGGCGGCCATCGAAGCGACGCTGCTGCGGCTGCTGGCGGAGCGCAGCGCCGGCAAGGCGCTCGATCCGACCGAGGTTGCTCGCGCGCTCGGCGGCCCGCATCCGGACGGCTGGGGACCGCTGATGCAGCCGATCCGTCAGGTAGCGGTCCGGCTGGCCGCGGAGGGCCGGCTGGTCATTCTGCGCAAGGGCAAGCCGGTCGACCCGACGGCGTTCAAGGGCATCTACCGGTTGGCGTTGTCGGCGGAGGGTGAAGTCGTCGAAGGTCCCGGCAGCAGTTCGGAAGACTTGCCGGTCACCCAGTAGGCCAGCAGCCCGACATATTCCTTCAGACCGACGTCGAGCCGGGCGAGACCGCCGGTCAGCGAGCCGAACGGCATGTACAGATCGCCACGCCCCACGGTGCGCCAGTCGACCGGATGCGGTTCGACCGCAAAGCCGGCTTGGCGGAACACGCCGACCGAGCGCGGCATGTGATAGGCCGACGTGACCAGCAGCCAGCGCTCGCCGGGTTTCGGCGCGGCCACTGCCTTGCTGAACACCGCGTTTTCGAACGTGTTGCGGGCGCGGTCCTCGATCAGCACGCGGTCGCGCGCGATGCCGAGCGCTTCAAACAGGCGCAGCGCGTGTTCGGCCTCGCCGAATTCCGGCCGGACTAGGCTGCCGCTGCCGCCTGTGAACAAAATCCGCGCCTGCGGATAGCGGCGCGCCAGTTCGACCGCCGCGGTCATCCGTTCGGCAGCCTCGTTCAGCGCCGGCGTGCCGCGCGCCGCCGACACGTCCGGCGTCACGGCGCCGCCCAAGACGACGATCCCATCGGGCGTACCACGCGAGCTATCCCAGGCCGGGAAACGATCCTCCAGGCCCAGCACCAGCGCATTGCCGAGCGGCGAGAAACCGGCGATCGACAATGCGATCAGGCTGCCGATCACCATCCGCCAGCCGGCACGGACATAGCGCGTTCGCAGCAGCAGCGCGCCGACGATGCCGAGCGTGATGATCAGGTTGGACGGCAGCGCGAAGAAGCCGAGGATTTTGGACAGCGAAAAAAACAAGAGGACTTAGCCCTTTTTCTTCCACGCCTCGTAACGCGCCTTGGCTTCGTCATTGGCCGGATAGAGGCCGGGCAGCGGCACGCCGCGTTCGACTTCGCTGACCACCCAGGTCTCGTAGCGTTCGTGCTCCTCGCCTTCGGCCAGCACGAATTCGATCAAGTCCTGCGGGACCACGACCGCGCCATCGTCGTCGGCGACGATCAGGTCGCCCGGGAAAATGGCGCAGCCGCCGCATCCGATCGGCTCCTGCCAGCCCACGAAGGTGAGGCCGTTAACGGACGCGGGCGCCGCCGCGCCGTTGCACCACACCGGCAGTTCGGTCTTGAGCACGCCGACCTTGTCGCGCACCACGCCATCGGTGACCAATGCGGTGACGCCGCGCATCTTCATGCGCATCACCAGGATGTCGCCGAAGATGCCGGCGCTGTCGATGCCCATGGCGTCGGCGACCGCGATGCAGCCTTCCGGCATCGCCTCTATGGCGGCCCGCGTCGAGATCGGATTGCCCCAGCTTGCCGGCGTCGCGAGATCTTCGCGCGCGGGCACGAAGCGCATGGTGAAGGCCGGACCGATCAACCGCTCGCCCGGCTTGCCGAGCGGCTTGGTACCGCTCAGCCAGCATTTGCGGATGCCCTTCTTGAGCAGCATCGTGGTGATGGTGGCGGTCGTCACATGGCGCAGGCGGGCGTAGGCGTCGCTCATCGGGGCAACATCCTTGTTTTGAAACCAACCCTATAAATTTATGCCGGTATCGTACCGCACCGGCGTTCAAGCAGGCATCATATCAATCTGGCGTTCACGCCGGCATCATACCCAATCGTTCGTCGCGCCGGCGCAGCCACGCAACCAGCGGCAGCGCCAGCAGCACCATCAGGGCCTTGCCGACCACCTGCCCGGCCAGGAAATCCAGCGAGCCGAAGGCCAGCCACAGGAACACGATGGAATCCACCACGAGGCCGACGAGGCTCGACAGCAGCACCGCCGTCATCAGCCGGCGCCGCGCCAGCGGTGTGTAGACCGCGAGATCGACCGCTTCGGACAGCAGGAAGGCGGCGGCCGACGCGATCACCAACGACAGCGGCGCGAACAGGCCGGAGAGCCCGGCACCGATCAAAATCGCGGCGGCCGACATCGCCACCCCGAGCCGGCGCTGCACCAGATCGCGCAGCACCAGCGCCGCCCCGATCATCAGCACGCCGGAGGGCGCCATAAGTCCCGGCGCCACCGGGATCAGGCACGGCCCATTCGGCGGGCAGACGGTGCCGACATGTCCGAGCATCCAGTTCGCGGCCGGAATGGTCAGGCAAAACAGGATGAGAAAAATAACGCCCTCAACCCAACGCCGTGTCTCAAGGTTCATCAGTTTGCTCATTTTACGCTTGTTGTTCTTGCCATTTGGTCCAGCCGTCAGCCCGTAGCCGGCATGCCGGGCACTCCCCGCAGCCATAGCCCCATTCGTGCCGGTGTTCGCGGTCGCCGAGATAGCAGGTGTGGGTGTCCTCGACCAGCAATTCGACCAGAGAATGACCGCCGATTTCATCGGCCATCGCAAAGGTCGCGGCCTTATCGATCCACATCAGCGGGGTATGGACTACGACGCGGCGGTCCATGCCGAGCGACAGCGCGACCTGCATGGCTTTGACGGTGTCGTCGCGGCAGTCCGGATAGCCCGAATAGTCGGTCTCGCACATGCCGGCGATCAGGTGCCGGGCGCCTCGCCGATACGCCAGCGCGGCCGCGAAGGTCAGGAAAATCAGGTTGCGCCCGGGCACGAAAGTGGTCGGCAGGCCGGTTTCGGCAAACCTAATCTCGGCGTCGCGGGTCAGGGCGGTATCGGACATCGCGCCGAGCGCATCGAGCGCGATCATGTGGTCGTCGCGAAGGCGCGCGGCCCATTCCGGGCGAAGCGCCGCGATCCGTTCGCGGATCACCGGCCGCTGCGTCAGCTCTACCGCGTGGCGCTGGCCATAGGCAAATCCGACGGTCTCGACGCGGACAAAACGATCGAGCGCCCAGGCGAGGCACACGGTCGAATCCTGCCCGCCGGAGAACAGCACGAGCGCGGTGTCTGGGCTGGGATCAAGGGGCACGAAGCGTCCGCGAGTTGCGTCAGATATGCTCGTATCGCGCATCTGACTGCAGCGCGCAACGCTGGAATGGGACGCTCAGTCCCACTGCGGCGTGCCGGAGAACGCGTAATCCACCACCCTTGAGTCGGCTTTCGCCAGCGCGGCGATCTCGGCCATCTCAGCCTCGGACAGTGCGAAGTCGAACAGCTCGATGTTTTCCGCCAGCCGCTCGACCTTGCTGGTGCGCGGGATCACCACGATGTTCTGCTGCACCAGATAGCGCAGGCAGACCTGCGCGGCGCTCTTGCCATAGGCCTTGCCGATCCGCGTCAGCACTTCGTCGCCCTTGGCCTTGCCGCGCGCGATCGGGCTGTAGGCCACGACCGCCATGCCGGCTTCGCGGGTCGCGGCGATCAGTTTCGACTGATTCAGAAACGGGTGGCATTCGAACTGATTGCACACCAGCGGCTCGGTCGAGATCGCCATGGCTTCCTGGAGCAATTTGACGTTGAAGTTTGACACGCCGATATGGCGGGCCAGCCCCATTGTCTTCATCTTGCACAAGGCGCCGAGCGTCTCCTCAAGCGGAATCTGCGGATTGGGCCAGTGCAGCAGCAGCAGATCGACCTCGGTCAGCCGCAAATGGATGAGGCGTTCCTTGGCCGCGCGTTCAAGCTCGCGCGGCGCGAAATGCGTCGGCCAGATCTTGGTGGTGACGAAGATCTCATTGCGCTTGATTCCGGAAGCCCGTAGCCCCTCCCCGACCTCGCGTTCGTTCTCGTACATCTGCGCGGTATCGATGTGGCGATAACCGAGCCGCAGCGCCTGCTCGACAATGCGGGCGCAGACCCGGCCGCGCACATCCCAGGTGCCGAGACCGACCAGTGGAATGCGCGCTCCCTTGGCTTCGACGACGTGCATGGATCTCTCCTGCGTTGGAGCATTTCCCGGCGAAGTAAAATCGGTTCGCCGGGAAATGCGACCAGGTAAAAACCTAGCTATCCCACACCGGCGAATGCGGCGGGTTGACCACCCGCCCGTCCGGCCGCGTCAGGCCGGAAATTTCCTTCATCTGCGCATCCGTCAGCGTAAAGTCGAAGACGTCCAGATTGGCTTTCAGGTGCGCCGGATTGGCGGTGCGCGGAATCGGCACCATGCCCTGCTGGATCAGCCAGCGCAGCGCGATCTGGGTGACGCTCTTGCCGTGCGCCGCACCGATCCGCTCCAGCACGGCATCGCCGAGGATCTTGCCGCGCGCCGCCGGGCAATAGGCCGTCACCGAAATGCCGTGACGGCGGCAGGCGGCCACCACTTTGGCCTGATCGAGATACGGATGCACCTCGATCTGATTGGCGACCAAAGGCTCCGACGCGACGCTCACGGCTTCATCGAGCAATGCCGCCGGAAAGTTCGCGACCCCGATATGCCGGGTCAGCCCGTCCCGCTTGGCCTTGCACAGCGCACCGATCGACTCCTTGAGCGGCACCTGCGGATTGTTCCAGTGGATCAGCAGCAGGTCGACGGACGACAGCCGCAGCTTCTTAAGGCTCTCGTCGACGCCGCGAGCGAAATCCGCCGCCGCGAGTTGTTCCCAATAGACCTTGGTGGTGACGAACACATCGTCGCGCCGCATGCCCGAGCCGGCCAAGCCTTCGCCGACCGCCGCCTCGTTGCCATAGCGTTCGGCGGTGTCGAGATGGGTGTAGCCGAGCTTGAGCGCGGTCTGCACCGCCTCGACGCAGACGGCATCTTTCAGCGTCATGGTGCCGAGCCCGATCGCGGGAATTTTGGCGCCGTGGCTTTCAACGTATTCCATGTTCAAACGTCCCATTTCGGTGCGAAGGGTGGCGACACAATGCGTCCGTCCGGCTGCGCCAGCGTGCCGATCTCGGCCATCTCGGCGTCCGACAGCGTGAAGTCGAAGATTGCGGCATTCTCTGTCAGGCGCTCCTCCTTGGAAGTACCCGGGATCACGATCAGGCCCTGCTGCACCAGCCAGCGCAGCGATACCTGCGCGCCGGTCTTGGCGTGCTTGGCACCGATGCGGTCCAGCGTCGCGTTGTCGATCTTGCCGCGCCCGATCGGGCAATAGGCCGTGACCGACACACCGTGCTGCGCGCAGGCCGCCAGGATCTTCTTCTGATCGAGCAGCGGATGCACTTCGATCTGGTTGTTGACCAGCGGCTCCGGCGACAGCTTCACGGCCTCGGCCAACAGCGCGACGGTGTTGTTGGCAACGCCGACATGCTTGGTCAAACCAGCGCGCTTGACCTTCGCCAGCGCATTGAGTGTATCTACGTAAGGGATTTTTGGATTCGGCCAGTGCAATAACAGTAGGTCGACAGAAGACAGACCGAGTTTGGCAAGGCTCTCTTCAACCGAATTCTCAAGATCACCCGGCGCGAATTTGTCCCACCATACCTTGGTGGTTACGAAGACTTGTTCACGCGGAATGCCAGAAGCTTTCAAGCCTTCTCCGACCTCGCGCTCATTGCCATACATCTGTGCCGTGTCGAGGTGGCGATAGCCCTGCTTCAGCGCTTCCGAGACGATTCGAGCGCAGGTCTCGTCCTTCAGCCGCATCGTGCCGAGGCCGATGGCCGGAATACGGACGCCCTTACTTTCAACGACTTGCATGCATGTTCTCTCCTCGGCCCGACTTGTTGTCAGCCGACCGCGCCGCATCCTGCCCTGCCGGGCGCGCGGTTTCCAGTCGCAATGGAGAGAAGACTGAGTGGGCTCAGGCGACGCCGGTCTCGAGCAGCAGGAAGGCCGTGTCGGGCGCCTGATCGATGATCTTCAAGAGCGCCCGGGCCGGGCCGCGCGGCGCGCGCTTGCCCTGCTCCCAGTTGCGCACCGTCTCGACCGGTACCCCAAGACGTGAGGCGAAAGCGGTCTGCGACAGCCTGGTGGCACCGCGAATCCGCCGGGCATTGATCGCGGTGTCGGCCTGCCCACGTTGCGGCGTGGCGGGATTGGGCGGCAAGGCCCGCTCGCTGCCGTCGGGGAGAATCTCGACAATCCGTCCATCGGCCTTCAGGCGCACGCGCAGCATGGCAACACTCCAGGGAACGTCAGCCCCGTAAGGGTAACCCCACATGGTCAATGCGAGGTTAAGGCTCCGACTCGGCCAGCGGCTCAGCGTACCTTCTTGGTCGAATGGCTCATCAGCACCAGCGCCCGCAGCGCGGTTTCCCGGTTCTCGCAGAAAGCCATCATCGGATACGCCATGGTGCCCTGGAATTGGGCGTAGATGCCGTCGCACTTCGCGGTCTTTTTCTTTAGCCAGGCGCGCTGCTGGTTGCGCAGCACATTGAACCGCGCGGAATCCAATCCCTCCCGCAGCCGCCCGTATTCCTCGTTCAGAATGACGTCCCAGGCCTGCGCGCCACGCCGGTAGCAATCGCGCTGCGTGCCGTCGTAGTCGTTGCCGACTTCGATCATGCAGGTCTTGGCGATCGTCTCGACGCACGGGTTTGGCTTGCCCTTGGCGGGCGTCTTCTCGGTCACGCAGGTACGGATCGCCGGCGCGTCGGCCGACTTGGGGTCGCCTGGCTCCTGGGCGGTGGCGGGCGCCAACGTCAGCAGGGTCAGCATGGCGACAGACGCCACGCCTCGAAGACACTCGCGAATAGGCATCATTTCTCTCACAGCCGCGAAATCGGTCCGCCATTGGTGCGGCGTACCCGCGCTTTGGTTCACCGGCCGTTCGAGGTTCGGAACAGCGCCTATCCGCCGCCGGCCGGCCGCACCTGCTTGTCGATGGCCGCGACGGCGTGCCAGGCCGCCAGCAGCGCGCCTTCCTGCCAGCCGCTCCAGAACGTGATGTGGTCGCCGGCCACGATGAAGCGCCCCTGCGGCTGCGCCAGCACCTGCACGTTGGGGCCGAAGTCCCCGGCGTCCTCATCGGCCCAGCCGCCCTGCTGGAATTCCATATTGTTCCAGCCGATCGCGAGGCCGTGCTGGACATGCTGGGTGTATCCGGGATGCAGCCGCTCGCCCTGCTGGCGCGCGATCCGCAGCCGATCGGCGACGGGCCGTTTGTTGAACTCGACCGCCGCGTCGCCCCGCATATAGGCGCCGGTCAAAACGCCCGTGGCGCTGAGATATCCCGACGACGGATACCAGATCTGATCGATGGTCTCGCTGGTCCACGAGATGCCGCCATAGATGTTGGCGTCGATTTCCCAGAACCGCGGCGCCTGCCAGCCGACCTTGCCGGCTGCCATGATGGGCAGCTTCTTGGCCGCCTCCATGAACGGCGCGGGAAGATTGGTCTTCATGTTGCGGAAGATCGACATCGGGATCGTCGACACGCAGTAGTCGGCGTCGAGCGTGCGGGGTGTTCCAGAATCTACATAGTTGATCCGAACCCGGTCGCCCTGCACGTCGATCTCGGTGGCCTTGGCGCCGTAGCGAATCAGCCCTTCCAGCGTACCGAGCTGGCGCGACAAAGGCTGGCGCAGGAAGCCCTTGAAGAACATGTCCATGCCGCCGGTCGGCTGCATCAGCGAGGTCTGCCAATAGACCTCGCCGTCGCGGAACAGCCAGTCGTCCCACACATTGGAGCGCAGGATCTCTTCGAGCTTGAGCGGGCTCAGCGGCTTGCCCGGATCGGCGACACCGGGCGGCCGCTCATAGCCGGCGCGCGCGTGCTGGTTCTTGTAGGAATACGCGGTGTTCTTGCTGGACCGGTCGGCCGGGCTGAGATCGCCGAACTGCACCAGCATCTCTTGCAGCTTTTCAAGATCGTCCTTGCCGATCGGCAATTCGAGTTCGGGACGGCGCGAGCACTTGTCCAGCAGTTCGGCGACGTGGCCCTGCAGGCTGTGATACGCCTCGCGCACCGGGCGGGTCTTGCCGGCCTCCGGCGTGCCCGAACGAATGAGGTTGGCGCGGCTGGCGAAGATGTACGGCTCCAGCGCCACGTTGAAGCGCCGGCAGTAATCGATGACATGGACATGGTGGTGCGGGATGCGGCCCGGGCCGGCGTTCAGGTATTGGCCGTCGTCGAAGGTGCATTCCTGCGCGTCGTGCCCCATCTCCTGGAAGCGGTCGCCGCGCCGCAACGTGAGACTGCGCCCGCCCGCCCGCCGCGTCGGTTCCAGGATGATGCAGGTGTAGCCGGCGCGGTCGAGCTCATACGCCGTGCACAGGCCGGAGACACCGGCACCCAGGATCGCGACGGTCTTGCCCTGGCCGGATTCGCGCGGCAACGCGAGGCTGGCGGCCATGGCGGGCGGCGGCTTGAGGAAATCCCACGCCGCCAGCGTTTCATAGACCGCTCCGGCGCCGCCCAGACGGGCCATTCCGCGCAGCATACCCCGGCGTGTCATCGGCATAGTGGCCTCCTGGTGTGTCCGTATTCGACGCGTTGACGGTTATCTCGTCTTTTCGAAAATCTCGCGGCCGATCAGCATGCGCCGGATCTCCGACGTGCCGGCACCGATCTCGTAAAGTTTAGCATCGCGAAGCAAGCGTCCGGCCGGAAAATCGTTGATGTAGCCATTGCCGCCGAGGCACTGGATGGCTTCGAGCGCCATCCAGGTCGCCTTCTCGGCCGCGAACAGAATAGAGCCGGCCGCGTCCTCGCGGGTGGTGCGGCCTTCGTCGCAGGCTTTGGCGACCGCATAGACGTAGGACTTCGCGGCGTTCATCGTCACATACATGTCGGCCAGCTTGGCCTGCACCAGTTGAAAGCGCCCGATCGCCTGACCGAATTGCTGGCGGTCATGCACATAGGGCACCACCAAATCCATGCAGGCCTGCATGATACCGAGCGGCCCGCCGGCCAGCACCACGCGCTCGTAGTCCAATCCCGACATCAATACGTTGACGCCGTTGCCGATCGCGCCCAGCACGTTCTCGGCCGGCACCTCGCAGTCGGTGAACACCAGTTCGCTGGTGTCGGAGCCCCGCATGCCGAGCTTGTCGAGCTTCTGCGCCGGCGCAAAGCCCTTGAAGTTCTTTTCGATCAGAAACGCCGTGATGCCGCGCGCCCCGGCGGTGCGGTCGGTCTTGGCATAGACCACCAGGGTATCGGCCACCGGGCCGTTGGTGATCCACATCTTCGAACCGTTGAGGATATAACGGTCGCCCTTGCGCTCGGCATGGGTGCGCATCGACACCACGTCGGAGCCGGCATTCGGCTCCGACATCGCCAACGCGCCGACATGCTGACCGGAAATCAGCTTCGGCAGATATTTGCGCTTCTGCGCATCGGAGCCGTTGCGGCCGATCTGGTTGACGCAGAGATTGGAATGCGCACCGTAGGACAGGCCGATCGAAGCCGAGGCGCGCGACACCTCTTCCATCGCGACGCAATGCGCCAGATAACCCTGACCGGAGCCGCCGAACTCCTCCTCGACCGTAACGCCGAGCAGGCCGAGCGCGCCGAGCTCGGGCCACAGATCGCGCGGAAACGCGTTATTGCGGTCGATCTCGTCGGCGCGCGGCGCGATGCGGTCCTGCGCGAAGCGCGCCACCGAGGCGCGCAGCATGTCGACATCTTCGCCGAGCCCGAAATCGAATCCCGCCCAGGCATTGGCGATCATGGCAGCTCCCCTCGCCCGGCACGGGCACGGGGATCATACCTCGATCGCAGCCTTAAGCGATGGGCTCATTCTAAAGTTGTTGAGAGGTAGACGCGGCTCAGCCGGTCGCCCTCGCGGCCTTGACGTCGATCAGCAGCCGGTCGATCGCCTCGCGCGGCGCCGGGCGCGCGAACAGGAAGCCCTGCATCTCGTCGCAGCCGGCCAAGCGCAGCAGCACGCGCTGCTCCTCGGTCTCGACGCCTTCGACCAGCACGCTGAGGTTCAGCGCGCGGCCGAGCGCGACGATGGCCTGGATGATCACACCGGCATTGGACGAGCGCCCGAGCGGGTCGACAAAGCTCTTGTCGATCTTGAGCTTGTCGATCGGGAATTTCTGCAGATAACCGAGGCTCGAATAGCCGGAGCCGAAATCGTCGAGCGCGATGCGCACGCCGAGCGCCCGCATCTTCTGCAGCCGGTCGCGCGCATCGTCCGGGCTCTGGATCAGCACGCCTTCGGTGATTTCCAGCACCACGCGGGCCGGATCGACGCCGGTCTCGCCCAGTATGTTCGAGAGCGTCTGTACGAAGGTGCGGTCGCGCACCTGGATCGGCGAGAGATTAACGCAGATGAACAGATCGGGCCAGCGCATGGAATCGGTCAGCGCCTGCCGCAGCACGAAGGCGCCGAGTTCTTCCATCAGACCGTTCTGCTCCGCGACCTCGACGAACACGGTCGGCGGGATCGAACCGCGGACAGGATGGGTCCAGCGCAGCAACGCTTCGACGCCGACGATACGTGAGCCGGCAGCGGCGACGATCGGCTGGTAGTGCACTTGCAAGGTCTGTTCGGAGATCGCCCGCTTGAGTTCGCGGCAGACGAAATTGCGGTCCTCGATCTCGCTTTCCAGTTCCGGCTCGAAGCGCATCACCAGGCCGCGGCCCTTGCGCTTCGACGCCAGCAGCGCCAGATCGGCGCGGCGCATCAACTCCTCGGACGTCTTGGCGTCGCGCGGTATCTGAGCGACGCCGGCGCTGATGCCGATCAGGATCATCTGATCCATCCAGATCGGCCGCGACACCGCTCCGACCGCCGCGCGCAACGTGCGCACCGCCGTATCGGCATCGTCCGACGTGAACGCAACCGCGAACTCGTCGCCGCCGAACCGGCCGATCAGGCTGCCCTCGGGCATCGCGGCCTGCAGCCGGACGGCGAGTTCCGCCAGCACGGTATCGGCGCCTTCGCGGCCGATGGCGTTGTTGATGTCCTTGAAGCCCTCCAGATCGAGGAAGGCAAAACTCAGCACCTTGGTCTGCTTGCGCGTCGCGAGTTCGATCTCGAGCAGTTCCAGCATGCGCCGGTTGTTGGGCAGGCCGGTCAGCAGATCCTCGCGTGCGAACCGATAGGTCTCGGCTTCGGAGTCGGCCAGTTCGACCGCCGAGGAGCGCATCTGGCGCAGCGCCATCAACGCGAAGGCGATGAAACACAGCGCAAAGCCGGCCAGCAATGGCGACAGCCGCTGCATCATTTCGGTCATCGGCCGGTCGGCGTCCCAACTGAACCAGCCGACGATGCGGCCGTTGGCGTCGCTGACGGATTGCAGCACGCGACCTTTGTCGGACGGCTCGGGCTCAGGCTCGAACTTCAAATCCTTCAGGCCGGAGGTGCGCTCCAGCACTCGCGCCAGTCGGGGATCGACTTCGGGTCCCGCGTCGAATGCAGCACGATACTCATCCACTGCGGCCAGCAAAGCCTGACGGCGGCCGGCTTCTTGCAGTTCATCGTAATGCGCCGCGTACAGATAGCCGAAGCTGGCGCCGGCCAGCGTGGCCGCCACCAGCAGCAGCGCGATCAGCATCGTGACGTGAAACGCGAGCGTACGTCGACGCGGCGGCATGGCAGCCGGCGGCGTCGCGGATGTCGTGGCGGTCACGGGCCGCGGGGCGCCGGAGGACGCGCGGCCATCGGACCCGTTCCGCTGTCCATCTGCGGCGGTTTTCATACGTACGCGCCCACCGGCCAAACGGCCTTTCCACATCTGCGGTAACGAAAGATAGCGTTCGACCGGTTAACGACCGGTCATGCGGTTCGACCGATTAGCGCAAATGGAACCAGAGCGTCGCAATCCCCAAAAAGGCAAAGAAACCAACGACGTCGGTCACGGTGGTGACGAAAACACCGGACGATACGGCCGGATCGGCCTTCAGCCGGGACAAGGCCAGGGGTATTAAAATACCCCCAAGCGCGCCGGCCACTAGATTGCAGATCATCGCCAGACCGATCACCAGCCCGATATCCGCGGTCCGAAACCAGACCGCCGCGGCCAAACCGGCAATGACCGCGAAAGCGAGGCCGTTGACCAAGCCGGCCAAGAATTCGCGCCGCACGACGCGCCAAGCATTGCTGACGCCGAGTTCGCGGGTGGCGAGCGCGCGCACCGCGACCGTCATGGTCTGGGTCGCCGCATTGCCGCCCTGGCTCGCCACGATCGGCGCCAGCACCGCGAGCGCCACCATCTGCTGCAATTGGCCTTCGAACGCGCCGAGCACCGAGGACGCCAGGAACGCGGTGGCGAGATTAATCAACAGCCAATTGAAGCGGCCCTTGGCGATGACCCAGAAAGAGTCCGACAGTTCTTCGTCGCCCTTCACGCCACCGAGCGCCTTGAGGTCTTCGTCGGCCTCCTCCTCGATGACGTCGACGATGTCGTCGATGGTGATCACGCCGACCAGCCGGCCGTCGGCATCGACCACCGGCACCGACACCAGATCGTAGCGCTCGAACAGCCGGGCGACCTCTTCCTGGTCGTCGGTGGCGTGGACGCTCCAATGCTCCTCGTCCAGCAGGTCGAGGATCGGCACTGGCCGCTTGGTGCGCAGCAGCCGGTCCAGCGCGACCGCGCCGAGCAGGCGCAGTTCGGCGTCGATCACATAGATTTCGTAGAAGCGCTCCGGCAGATCCTCGGTTTCGCGCATGTAGTCGATGGCATGGCCGACGGTCCAGACCGGCGGCACCGCGATATAGTCGGTCTGCATCCGCCGGCCGGCGGAGTTTTCCGGGTAGTCCAGACTGCGGGCCAGCGCGAGCCGCTCGCTGGCCGGCAGATGGTCGAGAATTTCGTCCTGGTCCTGCTTGTCCAGGTCCTGAAGGATCGCCACCGCGTCGTCGGAATCGAGATCGCGCACGCCCTGCGCGACAGTGGCCGACGGCAGCTCCTCGAGTATCTCGTCGCGGACCGTGTCGTCGACTTCGGTCAGCGCCGTGAAGTCGAATTCGGCGCCCAGCAGTTCGACAAAACGGGCCCGCAGGTCATGGTCCAACGCCTCGATCAGCGCGCCCATATCGGACTGATGCAGATCTTCGACGAGATCGCGCAGCGCCGCCAAATCGCCGCGCTCGACGGCTTCGGAGACGGCCTCGACGAAGTCCGCGCGCACGCGGCCCTGCGCATCATGCAGTTCCAGCGCCGGGGCGGCGGACGGCTTCACGTCCTCGTCAAGCATGCCGGGGATCCTGGACGGTGGTGGAGAAGTGGGAGCGTGGCGCAAGGCGCCGGGTGCGTTCTACGCCCGGCATTCCGCCCTGGCAATTAAACCATGGCCGCACAGCCAAATGGTTTTTAATGTTGGTTTGGCTCTTGGGTTTTGCTTGCGCGAACGCACCGGGTCTGCTTCGGCTGAACCCGCTTGATCCGCGCGTTGAAGGACATCCCTTGCTGCGAAAGTTTGGCCTCGCTCTGACCGTCGTCAGCCTGTCATGGAATCCGGCATTCGCGACGCCCTGCCCGGGCCAGCCCGACACGCTCGGCACCGCGCGCATTCTCACGGTCGATCCGGCCACTACCGCGCCGGTCGGACGCAAGAGCTTTCCGCGCACGCTGCCGCTCGCGCCCAAGGAAGTGGTGCTGACGTTCGACGACGGCCCGTGGCCAGCCACCACCGCTGCGGTTCTTGAGGCGCTGAAACGCGAATGCGTGCTGGCGACCTTCTTCCTGGTCGGGCGCATGGCGGCCGACCACCCGGCGCTGGCCCGGCGCATTCTGGCCGAGGGCCACACCGTCGGCCACCATACCAATGTGCATCCGCTGCTCAATCTGATGATGCCGGCCGCGGCCGAAACCGAGATTGATCGTGGCTTCACGGCCGTGGATACCGCGTTGTATGGCCACGGTGGTGCCAAGCCGCGCACGCCGTTCTTCCGGTTTCCGGGCTTTGCCTCGACCCCGGCCCTGCTCGACCACCTGAAGCAGCGCGGCGTCGCGGTGTTCGGCACGGACTTCTGGGCCAGCGATTGGAATCCGATGACCCCGGACCAGCAGCTACAGCTCGTGCTCGGACGCCTGGAAGCGGCCGGCGGCGGCATCGTGCTGTTTCACGACACCAAGACCCAGACCGCCGCCATGATCCCGGCCTTCCTGCGGGCGCTGAAACGCGGCGGTTATTCGGTGGTGCACATCGTGCCGGCTCAAGCCCACTGACAGCCGCGGGCGGATCGTGTCTCTCCGGCAACACCCTCGCCCGTATTCTCCCCGCCTCAGTGAACCCGCCTTCGTTTCGCCCCGACTAACGCCATAAGGAGTGCGTCCCTAGGCGCCGAGCACAACCCATGGGAGCAAGAAAGCTCTGTGGAAACCGCTCAGCATTAACATCGTCTTAAATTGCTTCTCCCTAGGGTCGTACGTACAAGCGTTGTCTGACGGGAAGCGGCTACCGCCCCGATTTGATGACGGTAGCTGCGGGGAATGATTGCATGCGCTTCGCTATTGCCGTGGTGTGTGCGCTGGCCGTGCCGGCGCTGGGTAGTTCTGTTGCCGCCGCTGCGAACTGCCCGGGCAATCCGGACGCGCTCGGCACCAGCCGCACCCTGGTGATCGACCCCGCCGAGCATCAGTTGCTCGGCACCATGCAGTATCGCGAGACCCTGCCGCTCAACGACAAAGAGGTGGTCATCACATTCGATGACGGCCCGCTGCCGCCCTACAGCAATCGCGTGCTTGAGACCCTGAATGCGGAATGCGTGAAGGCGACTTATTTCATCGTCGGCCGCATGGCCAAGGCCTATCCCGAGACGGTACGGCGCATCTATGCGGCCGGCCACAGCGTCGGCACCCACAGCCAAAATCATCCATTCACCTTCGCCCGCATGGGTGAGGCTGCGATCCAGACCGAGGTCGAAGCCGGCATCGCGTCGACCAACACCGCGCTCGGCGACATCGGACAAGTGGCGCCGTTCTTCCGCATCCCGGGCCTCGCCCGCGCCAACGCGGTCGAGAAATATCTGTCCGACCGCAACATCATGACCTGGAGCGCCGACTTTCCGGCCGATGATTGGCGGCATATCGGCGGCCCCGAAGTGATGAAGCGCGCGCTGGAGCGGCTCGAGGCCAAGGGCAAAGGCATCCTGCTGCTGCACGACATCCAGCCGGCCACCGCGCTGATGCTGCCGGAGCTGCTCAAGGAATTGAAGGCGCGAGGTTATAAGATCGTTCACGTCGTCGCGGCGACGCCGAACCTGCCGAAGACCGCGACACTGCCCGAACAATGGCTGCTGCGCGGCGGCGTGCAGGCCGAGGCGCGCACGGCGAAGCTGACCTGGCCGACGCCTCAGACGGTCGACCTGCGGCCTGGCGTGCTGTTGCCCGCGCCCAATCCCAACAGTTTCGGTGTCGATCCGGCGTTTGCGGAGGCCGGCCCGGTTTACATTCCGCCGGCACGCGCCCGCATGCGTCGCGGTGAAATCCCGCTACCGCCGCTGCAGACCTGGCCCAGGTCGGCTGCCCAGACGCACGACCTGCCAGCCGCGACCCTGCCGGTGCCCGGACTGCGCAATCTCGGCGTACCCGATGTCGAAAAGGCCGTGCTGACGTCGCCGACGCCGGCGCCGATGAAGGCCGCGATGGCGACCGATAGCACCCAACAGGCGGCGCCCGCGACCCTGCGGGTACCGCAGCGGATCAACCCTGCCCTGCGCATCCCCGGCGCGCCCGGCCAGTGGCCGGTGCCGGAAGTCCGCCCGCGCCATTCGCTGATGCCCTGACGCGGCTACGCCATCCCCAGCAAACGCACGCGCTTCCCGATGGGTAGTTGGCGGCCGGCTCATCCGTTGCTAGACTTTGCAACGCTTGGGCGGACTGTGGGGACAGGGGGCGTGATCGATGATCAGGTCGGCATCTACGGGCGCGACATGTGCGGGTGCCGTGGTCGCGCTCGTCAGCGTCGCGGGTGCCATGACGGCCGCGTTGGCTGGTCCAAGCATGTCAACCAACTGGACCGCCACCACGCTCGAACAGACCGAGTGTCTGCGCCGCGCCGAACGGGTGATGCGCGACGCCGGCCTCAGCCGTAATTTCGAGATCGTCGGCCAATCGGTGTTCGGCCAGATCGACGCCTATACGGCCGTGGTGCGCTGCATCGCCGACAAAGGCGTGGTGATGTTCGTGGTCGCCGGCCCGACCCTCGACGAATCCAAGCGCCGCATGCGCGAACTGTTCGACAAGTTCTGAACCATGCGTACCCTTCACCCCTTCCGCTCCCAGAATTCCATCCGGCAGGCCGTCATGCTGTCCGTCCGCGCCTTCGCGCTGCCCCTCGCCCTGATGAGCGGATTGTGGTTCGGCGCAGTCGAAAGCGCGCGGGCCGAAGGCGCGCTCGCCATCGGCAATTGCGGCGCCTACGGCTATGCCTTCAACTACGACACCGAGGCTGGGGCGCGCGACCGCGCGATGTCCGAGTGCACCGGCAACCGTGGCAAGAAATGCAAAGTCGTGGTGACGCTCAGCGGCAATTGCGCGGCCTTCGCCATCGACAACCGGCGTAGCTGCGGCGCCTGGGGCTGGGCCAGCCGGGCCACCAAGGAAGCGGCCACCGAGGCGGCGGTCGAGGAATGCCGCAAGGGCGGCGGTAAGTCGTGCGGCATGCGCGCCCAGGTCTGCGACGCCAAGCCGGCGCCGGCCATGACGACGAACTGGGTCACCGTCACGGCGCCGCAGGCGGAATGCGTGGCGCGTGCCGAAATGCTGATGAAGGAAGCCGGGCTGACCAAGAACTATGAGGTGGTCGGGCAGTCGGTGTTCGGCGAACAGGGCGACTTTACCGCGCAGATCCGCTGCATCACCGACAAGACGATTGCGCTGTTCGTGGTGGTCGGCCCGGAACTGGAAGGCGCCCGCAAGTACATGGCCGCGATCTTCGACAAGTTCTGAGCGAGGCTGGCGAATTATCGCCCCTGTCTCAGGCACCCGTGCTCCACCTGGATTGAGCCCAAGCGGAGCACCGGATGACATCCTGGTGCGGTCAAGAGGACTCGAACCTCCACGGGTTGCCCCACTGCCACCTCAAGGCAGCGCGTCTACCAATTCCGCCATGACCGCATTTAGGATTGCCCCGCGCCAAGTAGCCGGGGTCGGCGACGGGTCGATGTAACAAATCGTTCCGGGGGGGACAAGTGGCCGGCCACCGAAGCCTTTTCCGGCGCAATGCGCCGGATCAGGCTGGGTAACAGGCCGCGGCACCGCTGCCTTACCCATCAGACCCGCCGGGGCAGCCATTCCTTGATCTCGACCGCGATTCGGTTGCCGTTGACCACGACATTGCCCTTCGCGACCGGCAGGTTGTTGGCCAGAATCGTGACCTCGTCTTCCTCGGAGGCATCGAGTTCGATGATGGCGCCGCGGCCAAGCCGTAGCACCTGATGAACCGGCATGGAGGTCGTGCCGAGCACGACGGTGATATCGAGCGAAACGTTATCGAGAGTGGGCACCTGGGAACCGGTCCTTGCCAACATGGGGGCATTGCAAATTGAGGCCATCGAACAGAAATCAGGGTGCGACGCGCCACAATGGACCGGCAGCCCTGAGACACCATGAAGTCATCACGCTATGGTTACGGGGTGGTTAACGAACGTAACGATCTAGGTTTTCTCGTACCGGCGGCGGGCTCACCACCCGCCGAATGGCGGGTGAGCGAGGGATTCGTGCCCTATGAGTCGGCCGTGGCCACGATGCAGGCCCGCAGCACCGCCATCGCGCGGGGCAACGCGCCCGAGCTGGTCTGGCTGCTCGAACACCCCCCTCTATACACGGCCGGCACCAGCGCCCAGCCCGGCGACTTGATGGCGGCCCGCTTCCCGGTGCATCAGTCCGGGCGCGGCGGCCAGTTCACCTATCATGGGCCCGGCCAGCGGGTCGCCTATGTGATGCTCGACCTGAAGCGGCGCGCCCCGGATGTGCGGCGCTTCGTGGCGACGCTGGAAGAATGGATCATCCGCACCCTCGCCGCTTTCAACATACGGGGCGAGCGGCGCGACGACCGGATTGGCGTCTGGGTCCGCCGGCCCGACAAGGGCGACGGCCATGAGGACAAGATCGCCGCCATCGGCATCCGGATCCGGCATTGGGTGACGCTGCACGGCATCGCCATCAATGTCGAACCGGACCTGACGCATTTTTCCGGCATCGTACCGTGCGGCGTATCCGAGCAGCGCTATGGCGTCACCAGCCTGGTCGACCTCGGCCACCCGGTCGGCCTGTATGATCTGGACATTGCGCTGCGCCAGGAATTCGAGGCGCTGCTCGGACCGGCCGAGAACGTCGCCGGCGATCCGCCGGAGCTGGCCATGGCGGCCGAGACGACTGTCTAACTTCAGACCGTCCCCAGCACCGAGAACAGCTCGCCGGGCCGGCGCATCGCCAACAGGTCGGCCCGCGCCGCGATCTCCTCCACGGCATCGACGCGGGCGCCGGGTGGTCCGTGGCGGCAGGCCTCGACCATCGCGGCGACAACCGACGACGATCCAGCGAATAAAGCCTCGACCGCGCCGTCGCGCCGATTGCGCACCCAGCCTTCAAGGCCGCGCTCCAGCGCGGTCGCCTCGGTCCAGGCCCGGTAGCCGACGCCCTGCACCCGGCCGCGAATGTGAGCATTCACATAGACTTGGCCGGTCGTGCTCATCCGATGCTCCGGGTTTCGCGAAATGCGGCGCTCCGGGCGATGGCGCGGATATACGTCTCCGGCAGCTCCCACTCCCGCGCCGCCCGCAGCACAGCGTCGAGATAGCCCGGCCGCGCCGGCCCCGGCACGCGCGAGCGGCCGAGATAGACCAGCGCCGGAACACACCGGGCTCCTGCCCGCACCGGCAGCGTCCGCACCGTATAGAGACCGCTGCCGAGGCTCTCATAGGCATCCAGCGCGGCGCGGTCGCGTGCCGTCAGGCGCCACAGCACGCCATGCACGATCCCGCCCGCGGACCGCGTGACCGTCGCATAGCCATCCTGGTTGATTAGAAAGCGCCAGCCTTTAAGCGTCGCCGGTCCGACGGCGCGCGCGCCCGTACATCGCGCCGCCATGCCGGCACGATCCATGTTCGACCCATAGGCGAAGTGCAGGCCCATACCGTCCGATTAACAGAAACATGGGACCAAGCAACGCCAACCTAAAATGCCAACCCTCAATCGGGCCGCAGGCCGCCGGTCTGTTCCAATTCGTCGATCTCGGCCTCGTAATCTTCGGGATCGAGATCTTCGAGGTCGTCATCGTGGACAGGGTGCTGAGCGACACCGCCGTCGGCCGAACTCTGCTCGACCATCGGCGGCAATGAGTCAGGCGGTACGGTTGCTGGCGCGTCGTCGCGGCGCGGCACCGTGTCCGGGGTTTCGGGGACGACACGTTCGGCAATCGGATCTCGTTTCGGTGCTGCCATGATGACCTCCCTGCACTGGACCTGTCTAAGGCAACGATGAGCCGTCCGGCTGGTTCCGACCAAACATGCACAGGCAGATTCACACCCCGAGCACAGTACCGCCGTTCGGATGCAGCACCTGTCCGCTGATGTAGGACGCCTCGGAGCTCGCCAAAAAGACATAACAAGGCGCCACCTCGTTGGGCTGGCCCGGCCGCTTCATAGGCGCGTTGTCGCCGAATTGCGCGACCTCTTCGGCGTCGAACGAAGCCGGAATGAGCGGCGTCCAGATCGGCCCGGGCGCCACCGCGTTGACCCGGATGTCCTTGTCGACCAGCACTTGCGCCAGCGAACGCGTGAACGCCACAATGGCGCCCTTGGTGGCGGCGTAATCGAGCAGCTTTTTGTGACCGCGAAACGCGGTGATCGAGGCCGTGTTGATAATGCTGCCGCCCGGCCCGATATGGCGTAGCGCATATTTGGCCATGAAGAAGAAACTGAAGATGTTGGTGCGAAACGTGCGCTCGATCTGACCGGCGTCGATCTGCGTGATGTCGTCGGTCTCATGCTGTTCGGCCGCGTTGTTCACCAGAATGTCGAGCCGGCCGAATTGCATCATGGTCTCGTCGACCGCCGCCCGGCAGAACGCTTCATCGCCGGCGTCGCCGGACAGCACGATGGCTTCGCTGCCTTCCTGGCGGACCAGATCGCGGGTCAGGTTGGCGTCCTTGTGCTCGTCGAGATATACGATGCTGATCCGGGCGCCCTCGCGCGCCATCGCGACCGCGACCGCCCGTCCGATGCCGCTGTCGCCCCCGGTAATCAGCGCCACCTTGTCCTTGAGCCGGCCGACACCGGGGAACTTCGGCATGTAATCGGGCGCCGGCCTTATCTCGGCTTCGCGCCCCGGCTGATGAGACTGCACCTGCGGCGGCAAGTTCACGATGGCCTCCTTGGCGGTCCCCCAAGGAGCGGAACGCCCGATCGGCCGGCATGTTCCGGCGGCGCATCGGTACGGTTGAATATCAACAGGTCATCAGGACGGAGTGCCGGCCCCGGAAAGCCACGCATCCGGCCGTGCGCGAAGTTCCCGGTCGGCGTCGGTGACGTAATCGCGGATCACCGGCACGTCATCGCGCCGCTCCGACAGCAGCAGATGAAATACCATGTTGGAGCCGTGCAGGAAGCCAAGTTCCACCGCGCTCAGATAGAACTCCCACATCCGCGCGAAACGCTCGTCCATCATCGCCACGACCTGGGCGCGCTGAGCGGCGAAGCGAAGCCGCCACTGCCGTATGGTCCAGTAGTAATGCATGCGCAGCACTTCGCAGTCGGCCACCCACAGGCCGGTACGCTCCGTCGAGGCGAACACCTCGGAAAGCGCCGGCACGTAACCGCCCGGAAAGATGTATTTGCGAATGAACGGCGCGGTCGTGCCGGGCGGCGCCATGCGGCCGATGGAATGCACCAGCGCGAAGCCGCCCGGCTTCAGCAGACGCTTGATGGTCTGAAAATACGCGTCGAAATACGCGACGCCGACATGTTCGAACATGCCGACCGAGACGACGCGGTCATAGCTGCCCGGAAGTTCGCGGTAGTCCTGCTCAATGAAGGTGACCAGATGCGCGACGCCTTCGCGTTCGGCGCGCTCGCGGGCGACGATGATCTGCTCGGACGACAACGTCACCGACGTGACCTGTACGCCGAAGGTCTTGGCCAGATACACTGCCAGGAAGCCCCAGCCCGAGCCGATTTCGGCGACATGCATGCCGGGCTCTAACTTCAGCTTGGCTGCGATATGCCGGTTCTTTTCGATCTGGGCCTGCTCCAGCGACTGATCCGGGTCGGTGAAATACGCGCAGGAATAATTCAGCGGCCCGTCCAGCCACAACCGATAGAACGGTGTCGAGATGTCGTAATGGTGTTTTACGTTGCTCGCCGACTTGGCCGTCGGATTGTTCTGATGCCGGGTCCGCAGCACCTTCCACACCTTGCGCAGCGCCTGCTGCAGCGGATGCGCGGCCAGCCCGCGGCGGTTCACTGAAAACAGCATCAGCAGGTCGTAGACCGTGCTGCCGTTTTCGAACTCCAGCCGGCCATCCATATAGGCTTCCGCGGTCGCGAGTTCCGGATTGAGAAAGAGCTGGCGCTCGACCTTCGCATCCATCAACCGGATGGTGACGTCGGGCCCGTCGGCACCGGAGCCAAACGTATGACGATCGCCGGCATGTCCGATGACGGTCAGACGGCCTTTATGCACGAAGCGACGCAGCAGATGCGGCAGCAGAAACATCCGGCTTCCCCCAACGACTTCAATACTCCACGGCCGTGGCCAACGCCGCTCGTCAGGCAAACTCCAGGATCACCGCGTCGACCGCTAGGCTGTCGCCCGGCTTGGCGTGGATCGCCTTGACGGTGCCGTCGCGCTCGGCGCGCAGCACGTTCTCCATCTTCATCGCCTCGACCACCGCCAGCGTCTCGCCGGCTTTGACTTCCTGGCCGAGCGCGACGTCGATGGAGCGCACCAGTCCGGGCATCGGACAGAGCAGTTTTTTGCTGGTATCGGCCGCCACTTTCACCGGCATCAGGCGCGCATAGGCGGATTCGCTGGCCGTGTAGACGAAAGCCTTCGCCTGCGTGCCGCGATACGCCAGGTCGAAGCCGTTGCGGACTGGCCTCACCTGCACGGCGACCGCAAAGCCATCGACATCGCCCGACCACAGCGGATCGCCGGGCTTCCAGTCCGAGGTCAGTTGCCGCGCCCGGCCCTCGCCGCCGCTGGACACGAACCGCACCGCGACCGCGTCGCCCTCGCGTTGAACGTCGAGCACGATCTCGCGCTCGCCCAACACGACGGATCGGCGGCGCTCGCGGATGACAGCGCGGCCGCCCATCTGGCCGGAAATCTGCCGTTTGCGCTCGCCCAGCACATGATCGATCGCCGCCGCGACGGCGGCCATCACCCGGGCGGTCTCGCCTTCGGCGGCCGGCGCGTGAAATCCGTCGGGAAACTCCTCGGCGATGAAGCCGGTAGACAGCTTGCCGGCCTGCCAGCGCGGATGCTGCATCAGGGCCGACAGGAACGGGATGTTGTGGCGGATGCCCTCGATGCCGAAACGGTCGAGCGCATCGGCCTGCGCCTCGATGGCTGCGAGGCGGGTCGGCGCATGCGTCACCAGCTTGGCGATCATCGGATCGTAGAAGATCGAGATCTCGCCGCCCTCGAATACACCGGTGTCGTTGCGCACCGTGACGCCGTCGGTCACGCTCTCGGCCGGCGGCCGGTAGCGGATCAGCCGTCCGGTCGACGGCAAAAAGTTACGGGTCGGGTCCTCGGCATAAACGCGGCTCTCGACCGCCCAGCCGTTCAGCTTCACGTCGGCCTGGGTCAGCCGCAGCTTTTCGCCGGCGGCCGAACGGATCATCTCCTCGACCAGATCGACGCCGGTGATCAGCTCGGTGACCGGATGCTCGACCTGCAGCCGGGTGTTCATTTCCAGGAAAAAGAAGCTCTTGTCCTGGCCGGCGACGAATTCGACGGTGCCGGCGGAATCGTAGCCGACCGCCTTGGCAAGCGCGACCGCCTGCTCGCCCATCCGGCGGCGCGTCGCCTCGTCGAGCAACGGCGACGGCGCTTCCTCGACGACCTTCTGGTTGCGGCGCTGGATCGAGCATTCGCGCTCGCCGAGATAGATCACGTTGCCATGCTTGTCGCCCAGCACCTGGATTTCGATGTGGCGCGGGTCGACGATGAATTTCTCGATGAACATCCGGTCGTCGCCGAACGAGGACTTCGCCTCCGAGCGCGAGCGCGCGAAGCCTTCGGCGACTTCGGATTGGGAATAGGCGATGCGCATGCCCTTGCCGCCACCGCCGGCCGAGGCCTTGATCATCACCGGATAGCCGATCTCGTCGGCAATCTTTACGGCGTGCTTCTCGTCGGCGATTTCGCCGAGATGGCCGGGCACGGTCGACACATTGGCGGCGGCCGCGGCCTTCTTGCTCTCGATCTTGTCGCCCATCGCCGCGATGGCGCCGCGGTTCGGCCCGATGAATACGATGCCGGCCTCCGCCAGCGCCACCGGGAAGGCTTCGCGCTCCGACAGAAAGCCGTAGCCCGGATGCACGGCCTCGGCGCCTGAGTCACGGGCAGCCGCGACGATCTTGTCGATCAGCAGATAGCTCTCGGCGGCCGGGGACGGACCGATATGGACCGCGGTGTCGGCCATCTCGACATGCAGCGCGTCCTTGTCGGCATCGGAATAGACCGCCACGGTCTTGATGCCCATGCGGCGCGCGGTCTTGATGATCCGGCAGGCGATCTCGCCGCGATTAGCGATCAGGATGCGCTTGAACATGTAGAAAGGCCCCCGCCCCACCGGCCATTGAACTTTGCGGCGGCGCAGCGAAAAGTCAATCAGGAGGACAGTATGGCGCTTATCGTTTCCGCGCCGAGCGCCAAACTTCTGGATATCGTGCCACTCTGCCGCCCGCTCGGCGATGGGCTGTACGAAGTCAGGAGCAGTCTTCCGTCAAAGCGGGCAGCTCGCCTGATTCCACACCCGAAAGCGAACTTAAGAATGCTCGCAAAAGGCAGGAGACTTACAGGAAGAACAAGGAGAAGCCGAAATAGATCCGAAATTGGAAACGAGGCCACAATGACTAAGACAAGGCACCCTAACCTGGGTTCCTCACTTGAGGACTTCCTCCACTGAGACTGCCAAGGCAATTGCCGTCAAGCGGGTGATCGCATGGCAGTTGAAGCAAACCCTGCAAAGCGCGGCAAAGGCGGTCGGGCAGAAGCTTCGACTTGAGCTCGCGTAGAGTGGCATATTCGCTGATTGAATGTTCCGGTTCCCGGCGGGCGGGTAATGGGGTTCCCAGCTAATTTTAATTTCTGGTTCCGGGAACGAATTTCGACCTATGACGTTCGCTTATGTCAAAAGACACAGATCGGTTAGATGGATCCTGTAGATCGGTACCGCATTAAAGCTGCGGAAATGAGTGCCCGGGCGCGCTTGGCTACGGATTTGACCGTTCGGGCTGAATGTGAATGCTTGGCCCAACGTTACCTTCGCTTGGCCGAAATGGCCGATGTCAACAGTCACACCAATGTCGTGTACGAACCACGGCCCGTGACCGTTAAGGACTTCCCTCTCAATGGTTTAGCGGCCAAAGACCCGCCGCCCAAAGAGCCGCCCAAAGACTTGCCCCACAACGACTTGCCGCACAACAACCTGCCCCTCAATGACAGCCGCAAGGCGCCCGACCCGTCATAGGCCGCTACCCGCCATAAGCCCGTCAGTGGTGCCACCAAGCACCCGCGCGGCCACAAGGCCTGGCATCCGGTCTTCGCCTTATCCGGGTGCCCTTTCACAGTTTCGAAAGCCGATCCCGATATCCAGGGGGATGGGTTGGATGTGGCGTCGACCGCTGGCACTGTGGCGTTATCCGCGCGGGGCGACCCAGTCGCGCATGCCCTTGCTGTTCTTCGCCGGGACCGCGCTGTTGTTGGGCGGCGGCCTGCTCGTCGCTTTCGTCGTGTGGCAATTGCGCACCGACGCGTTGGACGAGGCGCGGCGCGACAATGCGAACTTGGCCCTGGTATTGGCCGAACAAACCGCGCGTTCGGTGCAAACGATCGACATGGTGTTGCGCGATCTTCAGGACGGTCTCGAAAAATACGACTTGGAAAGCCTGGCCGATTTCTGGCGCACGCTCGGCAGCGAGACGATCCATCAACTCTTGAAGGATCGCTCGGCGCGCCTGACGCACGTCGACTCGATCGCTCTGATCGGCGCCGCCGGCACGCTGGTCAACAGCTCGCGCCAATGGCCGGTACCGAAACTGAGCCTCGCCGATCGCGACTTTTACCGGCATTTCAATGAAACTAAGGATTCCCAGACCTTCATCAGTCAACCGTCGCAGAACCGAACAACCGGCATCTGGACGCTCTATGTCGCACGTCGCCTCACCTCGGTTCGGGGCGAATTTCTCGGTGTGATCATCGGCGGCGTTCAGCTTCGCTACTTCGAGGACATCTACCGCTCGATCAATCTGTCGCGCCAGGAATCGTTCCTGTTGGCGCGGCGCGATGGCACCATTCTGGTGCGTCATCCAGACCTTACCGCTCGGGCGGGACAAAAAATTCCGGCCGACTCGCCGTGGCATCAGCAGGTCGCCAATGGCGGCGGGGGCTTCGTATCCCCCGGCATTTTCGACAACCTGTCGCGTATGGTCCGGGTGCAGGTGGTGCGAGACTATCCGCTGGTGCTGAACGTTGGGGTGACCGAAGCGGCGGCGCTGGCCACGTGGCGCCGACAGGCAGCGATCATCCTCGGCGGGTCATTGATGGTCTTCCTCTACACGATCTTCCTGATGCGCCTGGTGCACACTCAATTTTTCACGCTGAAGCAATCCGAAGCGTCGCTGACCCACCAGAATGACGAACTCGTTCATCTATCGCAGCAGTTGAAATCCAGCGAAGCCCATCTCGAGGAAAAAACCAGCGAGCTCGAAACCACGCTGGAGACGATGGATCAGGGCCTGTTGATGGTCGACGCCACGGGCAAGGTGGTGGTCTGCAACAAGCAGGCAATGGAATTGCTCCAACTGCCGCAGGCCTTCATGGCCTCGCACCCGCTATTTGTCGATGTGCTCGATTATCAATGGCGGATCAATCGTTCCAGGGAGGGCATAGGCACGTTCGAGGACTTCGTCCGTGCCCGCACCATCGTTGACCGCCAGCACACAACCGAACTGCGGCGGCCGGACGGACGCGTTCTCGAAATGCGGAGCGTGCCGTTGGCCGACGGGGGCGTGGTGCGCACCTATACCGACATCACCCAGCGCAAGACAATGGAAGAGCGGACTCACTACCTGGCGCATCACGACGATCTTACGCGGCTGGACAATCGCATCGCGTTCCGGGAACATCTCGACGAAGCCATCGTCGCGGCCAACACCTCACGGCGTGGCCTTGCCGTGCTCTATGTCGATCTCGACCACTTCAAGCAGGTGAACGATCGATGTGGCCACGCCGGCGGCGATCGGTTTTTGGCCGAGGCTGCGCAGCGAATGAAATCCGTCGTTCGATCGATCGACACCGTCGCGCGCATCGGCGGCGACGAATTCGCCATTATCGTGCCGTTCCTTGACGACCCGAGCATCGTTCTGGCGTTGGGCGAGCGGCTGGTGCGGGTTCTCGGCATGCCGTTCGAGATCGACAGCGAAGCGGTGCCGATGGGGGCTTCGATCGGCATCGCATTCCGTTCCGAGGATGGATCGACGGCGGAAGAGTTGGTGAGCCACGCTGACGAGGCGCTGTACGTGGCCAAGAGCGCCGGGCGAAATACATTCCGGGTGTATCAGCCGCGCCACGCCGGGCATCTGCCGCAACAGACGGCGTCTTAGGCCAAACGACAAGGCCGCCCATTTGGGCGGCCTTGTGCATTCCAACGCAACCGGCAGATCAGGCGGCGAAATCGACCACGCCGGACAGCGACTGCACGATCGGGGTGCCGATAACCAGCGCCGCAATGCTCATCAGCGAACGGCTGAGACGCCGCGATCCGCGCACATGCGACATGATCCATTCCAGAATTTCGTGGTCGACATCGTGGGCACGCGGTTCGCCGGCCCAACTCGACAGCGGCGTGTCGGCGGACAGCGCCACCGGACGCGGCGGCACCGGACGGCCGGTCGCGGCCAGCACATGATGGGTGACGGCCTTGACGAACAGGTCGTCGAACACCTGATCTTCGCGCTCATGCGCGGCGGCGTCGATCGACATCAACATCTCGGCTTCTTCGCGCGTCACCGGACCGCCCGTGGCGCCACCGGCGGCCATCAGGATACGGCCGCAATTGGCGGCGTCGATCGCGTCGAGCGTACGGGAGAAGTGGCGGCGGCCGGCAACGGTCGGGCCCTCGCCGGTCAGCACGCCGTCGCGCACCAGGGACAACGCCGTGACGGCCATTTCCGGAACGACAATCGGCGACTGCTCGATGGCGGCGACCAGAGCGTGGAAATCGGCGGCGGTTTCGACCGAGACGGTCATCGTAACATTCCTTTTGTTCTCTACCCGGATATTTGAGCCGGGCCGGTTCCCGCGCCGTTAACGAGGCGGGCTGTTCGGGTCGGGCGGCGCGTGATTAGCGCGTCCTGGTGAACGGACGCTTGCTGCCCTTCTGGCAATTGGTCGCGTCTCGCCCGGCCGAGGTTCGAATCCAGACTTTCACCCTGAACTTTCACCTGGGCGGGGGCGCGACCCCGTCGTGGCATTCCAAGGGCAACGGGGTGGCGAAACGCCACGCAACCGCCGGTGGCCGGCCGGCGGGGGGAAAGGTTTTACCGTCGGCAGGCTCGGGCGCAGCAGGTTATTGCGGGCGGGCGGAGTTCGGCGAATGAAATTCAGCTTTTACGGGCACTCTCTGGCCATACGCCGCCTGCGACATATATTGGTCGGGCGGCCTATCGCCGCGCATTTACTACGGCGAATCCTACCATTTTGGAGACTCATTATGGCGCTCTCGCTGAACGATACGGCCCCCGATTTCGAGGCCAACACGACTCAAGGCAAAATCCGATTCCATGACTGGATCGGCGATTCCTGGGCGGTGCTGTTCTCGCACCCAAAGGACTTCACCCCGGTCTGCACCACCGAGCTCGGCTACATGGCCAAGATCAAACCGGAGTTCGACAAGCGCAACACCAAGATCATCGGCCTGTCGGTCGACCCGGTTGAGAATCACGCCAAATGGTCGATCGACATCGCCGAGACCCAGGGCACTGCGCCGAATTATCCGATGATCGGCGACACGGATCTCTCGATCTCCAAGGCCTACGGCATGCTGCCGGCCGCGACCGCCGGATCGTCGGACGGGCGCACCGCCAATGACAACGCCACCGTACGCAACGTGTTCGTCATCGGACCGGACAAGAAGATCAAGCTGATCCTGGTCTATCCAATGTCGACCGGGCGCAACTTCGACGAGGTGCTGCGCGTAATCGACTCGCTGCAGCTCACCGCCAAGCACAAGGTCGCGACCCCGGCGCAGTGGAAACAGGGCGAGGATGTGATCATCGCCGGCTCGGTATCGGAGGAGGACGCCAAAAAGGCGTTCCCGGATGGCTGGAAGTCGCCGCGCCCCTATATCCGGATCGTGCCGCAGCCGAAGTGATCGAACTGCTACCGGCACGCATTCGTCGTCTGTTCGTACGGGGCGCGGCAGCTGTCGCGCCCCGTACGTATTTTTACTTACACACCATCATTATTGTGTATGATCCATAACGACATTTTGATCAGCGAGTCTCTCCATGAGTGCCAAGACGCCTGCGCCGGACCTCGGCTTCATCCACCGCTTCCTCCCGGCGACAACGTCCGGCCGTAAACCATTGATTTTGCTGCACGGTACAGGGGGCGACGAGAACGACCTGATCCCGCTGGGCCAGCGCATGGCGCCGGGCGCCGCCTTGCTGTCGCCGCGCGGCCAAGTCAGCGAAAACGGCATGCCGCGGTTCTTCCGGCGGATTTCCGAGGGGGTGTTCGATGTCGAGGACCTCAACCGGCGGTCGGACGACCTCGCCGTCTTCATCCAGAAGGCGCGGGCCGCCTATGGCATCGAAGCGCCGGTCGCGGTCGGCTTTTCCAACGGCGCCAACGTCGCCTGGTCGACGCTGCTGCGCCATCCCGGCGCCCTGAGCGGCGCGGTGCTGATGCGGGCGGCGCTGCCGTTCGATACACCGGAGCCCAAGCGCCTCCCCGGCACACCAGTGCTGATGCTGTCCGGCGCCGCCGACCCGATGGTGCCGGCCGAGCAGCGGGAACGCCTCGCGCAGACGCTCAAGATCGCCGGCGCGGTGTTGACCAGCGAAATGCTTCCGGCCGGCCATAACCTGACGCCGCAGGATCTGGCGATCGTACAGCGCTGGCTGACGGCCTTGGGTTAGGCCAACTCCTCGCCCGGCCGCAACGCGCCGACCTCGATGCCGTTCCAGTTGCGCAGCACCGGATTGGCGAAGCGCCGCAACGTCTCGCCATGCGCCGGCAGCAACCGGCTCAACGTCGCGGCCAGGATCACTTCGGCGGCGCGGCCGGCGCCATCGTCAGCCTTGACCGCGATGCCGAGGCCGAGCGCCGGAACCGCGGCGGCGTAAACGCCCTCGGCGCCGGTCTTCACATAGGCCGCGCCGGCCAGCGCAATCATGACCTCGGTGCAGAACCGGCCGGTGCCGGCCGTGAACCACGGCTCGGCCATGCAGGCCGCCAGCAGCCGGGCCGCCGCCTTGCGGCGCGCCGGGCCGAGCCCCTGCCCACTACCGAGCCTCGCCATGGCGCGGGCGAGATCGGTCAAGGGCATCGCATATGTCGGGATGGAACAGCCATCGGTGGCGCGGTGCGCGTCCGGGATCGGCGCGCCACCCAGATCCTCCAGCACCGCCTTCACGGCGCGCTGCACCGGATGGTCGGCCTCAGCGTAGAACTCCGGCTTAGCGCCAAGCGCGCAGGCCGCGCACAGAAACCCGGCATGCTTGCCCGAACAATTGTTGTGCAGCGCCGACGGCATGCCACCGGCGCGCGCCAGCGCCTGCCCGGCTGTCTGGTTCATCGGCCAATGCGCGCCGCACGCAAGCGCCGTCACGTCAAATCTGCCCCGCGCCAGTATCTTTTCGACGACCGCGATATGACCCGGCTCGCCGCCATGTGAGGCGCAAGCCAGCGCCAGTTCCTGTTCGGTGAAACCATCCGCCGCGCCGCTCTCGACCAGCACCAGCGACTGCAGCGCCTTCACGGCGGAACGCGGAAACACCGGCCGGAGCACGTCGCCACGCGAAAACACCAGGCCGCCATCGGCATCAACGACGCAGACCGCGCCACGATGCCGACTTTCAACCTGGGCGCCGCGCCATACTTCTACCAAGACCGAATCGCTCATTGCTGGACGCGCTCTAGTTTGGACCGAAACACTTCCTACATCAGACATTCATGGATGCCACCGTCGAAGCTCCCGTTCCCACCAATCCCAAGGATAGCGTGCGGCGCAAGCCGCGTCGCCGCCGTATCATGCTGATATTCTGCCTGCTGTTTTTGCTGCCACTTCTGACCCGCGCCGCCTTGATTCCGTTCGACGGCCGGCCGATGCGCTGGAGCCAGGCCGACTGGTCGAGCATCGGCGCGCTGCCGCCGGCCGCGCAGTCCAAACCGGCCCGCGTGCTGGTGCTGGCCGGCCGCACCGGCGGCCTGAAGGGCGCCGTCGCGCTGCATACTTGGATCGTGCTCAAGCGCGAGAACGCCAAGTCCTGGAGCCGCTATGACGTAGTTGGCTGGGGCAACCCGGTTCGGGTCAACGGCTGGGCACCGGACGGCCGCTGGTTCGGCGACCGCCCCGTCGTGATCGCCGACATCGAAGGCGCCGAGGCCGCCGCGCTGATTCCGAAGATGGAAGCCGCGATCAAGGATTATCGGTTCAGCCATTCCGGCGACTACCGGCTGTGGCCCGGCCCGAACAGCAACACGTTCGTGGCGGCGGTGCTGCGCGCGGTACCCGAAATCGGCGCGACGACGGCGCCGAACGCGATCGGCCGCGATTTCCGCGAAGGCTTTTACGCCGGGCTGACCGACAGCCGCACCGGAATCGAAGTGAACCTCTACGGCCTGCTGGGCTTCAAGCTCGGCTGGGTCGAAGGCATCGAGATCAATGTGCTGAGCCTCGTCGCCGGCCTCGACATCCGTCATCCGGCGCTCAAGCTGCCGGGCTTCGGCCGCATCGGCCTGCCCGAATGGCTCGGCGGCAGCGCGACGGTGTTCGGACGATAGCACCTGCGTCACGCCCTATGGTCACGCCGATGTGTTGCCGCATGCCGTAACATCGGTCCTGCGCCGGGCGTACTTGACCTACAGCGTCCACGACCGCACCGTGAGCCATGCATCCGACTCTGCCGCTGCTTGAGAAGATCGCGTTTCCGCCGCTGCGCCGCGCGGCGCTCGACACGTTGCAGATCAATGTCGGCTACCGCTGCAACCAATCCTGCGTGCATTGCCATGTCGCGGCCGGGCCGAACCGCACCGAGGAAATGTCCGGCGCGGTGATCGACACGGTGCTGGCATTCCTGGAACGACGCCGCATTACGACGCTCGACATCACCGGCGGCGCGCCGGAACTCAATCCGCACTTCCGCCGGCTGGTCACCGCCGCGCGCGACATCGGCGTGCGGGTGATGGACCGCTGTAACCTGACCATTATGGAAGTGCCGGGCCACGAAGATCTCGCGGATTTTCTCGCCGGCCAGCAGGTCGAGATCGTCGCGTCGCTGCCCTGTTATTCGGTCGACAATGTCGATCAGCAGCGCGGCAAGGGCGTGTTCGACGCCTCGATCCGAGGCTTGCAGGCCCTGAACGCGCGCGGCTATGGCCGCAACGGCTCGGATCTCGTGTTGAACCTTGTGTACAATCCGCAAGGCCCGTCGCTGCCGCCGCCGCAGCAGACGCTGGAAGCCGACTACAAGCGTGTGCTCGGCGAACAGCATGGCGTCGTCTTCAACAAGCTGTACACGCTGGCCAACATGCCGATCCAACGCTTCGGCTCGATGCTCATCTCGAAGCAACAGTTCGCGCCCTATCTGCGGCTGTTGCAGGAGTCGCACCGCGACGACAATCTCGACGGCGTGATGTGCCGCAATCTGATCTCGGTCGACTGGCAGGGCTACGTCTACGACTGCGACTTCAACCAGATGCTCGACCTGCCGCTGCCGCACATGAAGAGCGCGCGCCCGCATCTCGCCGATCTGATCGAGGTCGATCTGACCGGCAGCCCGATCCGGGTTGCCGGTCATTGCTTCGGCTGCACCGCCGGCCAAGGCTCGAGCTGCGGCGGCGCGCTCAAAGACGCGGCGGAATAATCCCATGCTGGACCGGCCCAGCGTCACGGCGGCAAGCGCCGGCCGCGTCTGTCCGGCCGACTATGCCTATGCGCCGTCCGTGTTCGACCGCGCGCCCGACCTCACCGCCGAAACGCTATATGTGGTCGGCGGGCTGTACGGCAATCTCGACGCGCTGGATGTGATCGAAGATCTGGCCGCGCGCGAACCGGCGCCGCCGATCATCGTGTTCAACGGCGACTTCCATTGGTTCGACGCCCAGCCCACCTGGTTCGCGGCGATCGACAGCCGGGTCGCCCGGCATCATGCGCTACGCGGCAATGTCGAAAGCGAAATCGCCCGCGCGGCCGATATTGGCGCCGGCTGCGGCTGTGCCTATCCGGCCACGGTGGATGACGGGACGGTCGAACGCTCCAACGCCATTCTGAGTGAACTGCGCGGTGTCGCGGCCACGATACCTACGCAACAATCGCGTCTCGCAGCGCTGCCGATGCATCTCGTCGCCCACGTCGGCGCGCTGCGGATCGGCATCGTGCATGGAGATGCTGGCGCGTTGGCCGGCTGGGGTTTCGCGCAGGACGCGCTCGACGATCCACGGGCAAGTGGAACGCTCGAAACGATCCGGCGACAATCCAACGTTGACGTATTCGCGTCGACGCACACCTGTTTCGCGGCGCTGCGCGATTTAGCGCTGGCGGCCGGCCGCCTCACGGTCGTCAATAGCGGCGCCGCCGGCATGCCGAACTTCTCCGACAGCCGCGCCGGACTGATCACGCGGATCGGCACCACACCCTCCCCACATGCACCACTGTACGGGCTGCACCGCGACGGCGTGCATATCGACGCACTCGCGGTACCGTACGATCACGCGGCATTTCTCAACCGCTTCCTCGCGCGCTGGCCGGACGGCTCTCCGGCGCACTGCTCCTATTACGGGCGCATCGTCAACGGCCCTAATTATCTGCCCGCGACCGCTTCGCGAGCGTCATAATATGGCGCGCCTGTCCGTCATCGTGCCGGTGCTCAATGAAGCGGACGGCATCGCGGCGTCGCTTGCCGCGCTGGCGCCGCTGCGCGAACGCGGCGCCGAACTGATCGTCGCCGATGGCGGCAGCCAGGACGACACCGTCACGCTGGCGCGCCCCCTTGCCGATCAAGTCGTCGTCGCGCCGCGCGGCCGGGCCGCGCAGATGAACGCCGGTGCCGCCGTGGCCACCGGCGACATGCTGCTGTTCCTGCACGTCGACACGCAACTCCCGCCCGACGCCGGCACATTGATCGCGCAGGGCCTGAAGCAATCTGGCCACGCGTGGGGCCGTTTCGACGTGCGGATCGACGGCACACATTTTCTGCTGCCGGTGATCGCCGCTATGATGAATACGCGCTCGCGGCTCACCGGCATCGCGACCGGCGATCAGGCGGTGTTCGTTTCGCGCGAAGCGTTCCAGAACGTCGGCGGATTTCCCGACCTGCCGCTGATGGAAGACATCGCACTGTCCAAGCGCCTGAAACGACTTGGACGGCCGCTGTGCCTGCGCGCGCGCGTCACGACATCCGGCCGCCGTTGGGAACGCCATGGCGTCGCGCGGACCATCATGCTGATGTGGCGGCTGCGGCTGGCCTATTGGCTCGGCGCCGACCCGGCGGAACTGGCGAAACAATATGGCTATCGGCCCCGCACCTGACATCGCCATCCTGGCCAAGGCGCCGGTGCCGGGCTTTGCCAAGACGCGGCTGATCCGGGCGCTCGGACCCGACGGCGCGGCGGAGTTACAGCGACGCCTCGTCGCGCGCGCGGTCGCGACCGCCTGCGCGGCCGGTCTCGGCCAAGTAACGCTGTGGGCGGCGCCCGATGATGCCCATGCGTCGTTCCAGGCGCTCGCTGCCACGCACCAAATTGTGCTCAAGCGCCAGCCCGATGGCGATCTCGGCGCACGCATGCTGGCCGCGATGCAGGACGGTCCTGTCTTGGTGATCGGCACCGATTGCCCGGCCCTGACCCCGCTCCACCTTCAGGCCTGTGCGGAAACGCTGCACGACGGCATCGATGCGGTCATCATTCCGGCCGAAGACGGCGGCTACGCGCTGATCGGCACGCGCTGCCCGACCCCGGCGCTGTTCGCGGACGTGATGTGGAGCACAGCCACGGTAATGGCCGAGACCCGTCGTCGCCTCGCCCGGCTCGGCCTGTCGTGGCGCGAGCCGGCGCGATTATGGGACGTCGATGTGCCGGAGGATCTGGCGCGGCTTCACGCCGATGGCTTCGACGATTTGCTGCCGCCGTCATGACAACCGGATCAGCACCAGCCCGGTCACGATGACCAACGCCGCCACAAGGCGCGTGGGCCGCAGCGGCTCCTTCAGCCAGATCACGGCGATCGCGGCGCCGAACAGCACGCTGGTCTCGCGCAGTGCCGCCACAATGGCGATCGGCGCCACCGTCATAGCCCAGATGGCGATGCCGTACGAAAACAGCTGCAAGCCGCCGCCACCAAACCCGATCCGCCAATGGTGCATGATCGTAGCCACGCCGACGCCCTGCCCGCGCGCCAACGCGTATAGCGCCATGCCAATGCCATTGCCGACGAACATCCACACCGTATAGGCATTGGCGTTGCCGGATAGCCGCGCACCGATGCCGTCGACCAGCGAATAGGCGCAAATCGTGACCGCGGTCAGCAGCGCGAAGCCGACCGAACGTTTGTCGAGACGCGCCAGATCGCGCCCGCCGCGCATCGACAGCAGCAGCACGCCGCCCGCCAATAGCTCGATCCCGATCCAGCCCAGCCATCCAAGTTGTTCGCCGACGATCAGCGTGGTCGCGCCGGCCGTCAGCAGCGGCGCCGAGCCGCGCGCGATCGGATAGACCTGCCCCATGTCGCCGGTGCGATAGCTCTCGATCAGCGCCGCGAAGTAGACGACGTGGACGAGGATCGAAGCCGCGATATACGACCACGAGGCCGGCGCCGGCAGGCCGACGAAAGGCATGAAAAGGAGCGCGACAATTGCCGCCCCGATGGCGGTCAGTACCGTGCCGCGCAGCGGATCGAGGCTTCCCTTGACGGCCGCGTTCCAGCCCGCATGGCAGGCGGCGGCGCACAGCACAGCCGCGAAGACGAGTGGGTCCACGTCTACCTGACAATCGTCATGGTGAGCCCACTCCGGACGAAGAGGCCAAGCCGCCGCGCCCGAAGGCGCGGCTCAAGCAAGCTCAGAACGGATAATGATGCGGGCCGGTCTGGATGGTGATCCAGCGCAGTTCGGTGAACTCGTCGATCGCCGCGAGGCCGCCGAACCGTCCATAGCCCGACGACTTGGTGCCGCCGAACGGCATCTGGGCCTCGTCATGCACCGTCGGCGCATTGATGTGGCAGATGCCGGACTGGATGCGTTTGGCAACTTCCAGCGCCCGCGCGATGTCGCGGCCGAACACCGCGGCCGATAGGCCGTATTCGGTATCGTTGGCGACCTCGATGGCGCGCTCGGTACCGTTGACCCGGATGATCGACACGACCGGACCGAAGGACTCTTCGCTATACAGCCGCATCTGCGGCGTCACGCCATCGACGATGCTGGCCGGCATCACGGTGCCGTCGACGTCGCCGCCGGTGACCAAACGACCGCCAAGCGCGAGTGCGTCGTCGATCAGGCTACGAACGTGCAGCGCGGCTTCCTTGTTGACCAGCGAGCCGAGCACCACCTTGCCGGTGCGCGGATCGCCGAACGGCAACGACTTTGCCTTGGCGGTAAACTTCTCTAGAAATTCGTCGGCGACCTTCTCGTCGATCACGATGCGCTCGGTCGACATGCAGATCTGGCCCTGGTTGGCGAAGGCGCCGAACGCCGCCGCCTTCACGGCTTCATCAATGTCGGCATCGTCCAGGATCACCAGCGGCGCCTTGCCGCCCAGCTCAAGCAGCACCGGCTTGAGATAGCGCGCCGCGGTCTCCGCGACGATGCGCCCGACCCGCGTCGAGCCCGTAAAGTTCACCCGGCGCACCGCCGGATGCGCGATCAAAGTTTCGACCACCTTGCCGGCATCGGCCGGCGCATTGGTGACGACGTTGACGACACCGTTCGGCAGGCCGGAATCGCGCAGCGCCGTACCGATCAGCCGGTGCGTCGCCGGGCACATTTCGGAAGCTTTCAGAATGACGGTGTTGCCGCAGGCCAGCGGCGTCGCGATAGCGCGCACACCAAGGATCACCGGCGCGTTCCACGGCGCGATGCCGAGCACGACGCCGACCGGCTGGCGAATGCTCATCGCGAAGCTGCCCGGCTTGTCGCTCGGGATGGTCTCGCCCTTGATCTGCGTGGTCAGCGATGCAGCCTCGCGCAGCATGCCGGCCGCGAGATGTACGTTGAAGTGTCCCCACGGCGCGGTCGCACCGATCTCGGACATCATGGTCTCGGCGAAATCGTCGGCGCGGGATTCCAGCACCTCGGCCGCCGCCACCAGCTTGGCGCGCCGCTCGCCGGGCCCAAGCGCCGCCCAGGCCGGGAACGCCGCCGCCGCCGCATCGGCCGCCGCCACCGCATCCGTAATGGTCGCCGCCGCCGCCAGCGAAGCGATCTCGCCGGTCATCGGATCGAACCGCTCGAACGTGCGGCCATCGGCCGCCGACACGTTACGGTCACCGATCATGAGGTTGACATGCAGCATGGTGGTCTCCTTCGCCCTGTAGTCGGCACCTTGGGGTGCATTATCGCTGTGTGCGACGACCGGCGCAAAGGCCGTCTCGGAAGAAGATGAATCCGCCGGGGAAACGCCTGACGTTTGGGCGTTAGGAATTGAGGCGGTTTCCGCCGCAATGTCCGGCGGACTATCGGATACCGGGCTTTCGGGCGCTGAAACATCGGCCATCGGCGGCATTTCGCCGCCTATAGCCTTTGCCGGAGCCAAGGTCGGCGCCACATTTTGGGATTCGACGTGCGGTTGTATGTTGGGCGTATCCGTGGGCACGATGGCAATGAGATCCTGCGGCTCCGGCTCCGTCACATTCGGTTCGATCGCCGCTGTCTCGCTCGGCCGCGCGTCCGTCCACAGGCGCGCCGCCATGTTACGCGGGCGCGCATCGGCCGCTTCATGTGGCTCGGTGGGCTTTTCCTCGAAAGACACGGGCGTCTCCTTCTCGAGTTCAGGCACAGGTTCGACTTTGCCGCGTCCGGGCCACAGCTCGATGACCTCGGCGACCGCCGGAAGCGGTGCCACGGCAACGACTGGCAGATCGCGCGGCAAAACCGCCGGCGCGGCGCCGCCCAAATAAGCCCGCTGCACCGCCGGATCGTTCTTCAGCGCGGCCGCCGGGCCCTGCCCGACGATCCGCCCGGTTTCGATCAGATAACCCCGGTCGGCGATATTCAAGCTCTGCTTAGCGTTCTGCTCGACCAGCAGCACGCCGACGCCGGCATCGCGCACCCGGCGCAGTACGCCAAACAGTTCGCCGCACATGATGGGCGACAGGCCGAGCGAGGGTTCGTCCAGCAACAAAATGTCCGGCGAGGTCATCAGCGCGCGGCCGATCGCGACCATCTGCTGCTCGCCGCCGCTCATGGTGCGGACCGCCTGCTTCATGCGCTCGCGCAAGCGTGGGAACATGTCCAGGATCAGGTCGAGATTGGCGGATTCCTTGGCCCTCGCCCGCTTTGGATAGGCGCCGAGCGTCAGGTTTTCGCGCACCGTCAGCGCGCCGAAGATGCCGCGGCCTTCCGGCACCAGCGCGATACCGGCTTCGACGATGGCGTGCGGCGACTTCGCCGCGAGATCGCGGCCGTCGAGCGCCACGGTGGCGCCGGGCAGCGGCGCCAACAGGCCGCCGATCACCTTGAGCAGCGTGGTCTTGCCGGCGCCGTTGGCGCCCAGGATTACGACGATCTCGCCGCGATCGACCGATAGATCGACCTCCGACAGCGCCCGGTGCTTGCCGTACACGGCCGACAGCTTGGCGACGTTAAGCATCGGAGTCTCCCAGATAGGCGCGCACCACCTCGCGGTCGGCCAACACCGTGGCCGGCGTCCCCTCGGCGATTTTGCGCCCGGTATTCATCACCACGCAACGGTCGCAAAGCGACCGGATGGCATCCATCACATGCTCGACGATCACAATCGTAAGGCCTTCGTCGCGCAACATTTTGACCAGCGCGATGCCGTCCTGGAGTTCCGACGGGTTGAGACCGGCCAGCCATTCGTCGAGCAGCAGCAGATCGGGCTCGAGCGCCAGCGCGCGCGCCAGTTCCAGCCGCTTCTGATCGATATAGGTGAGTTGATCGGCCGGCATATCTGTCTTGTCGCCGAGGCCGACACGAACGAGCAATGTACGCGCGGCGCGCTCGGCCGCCTCGCCCCATAGCGGCGGCGCGCGGAACGCCAGACCGGCGATGACGTTCTCGACGCAGGTCAGCGAACCCAATACGCGGACCAGTTGGAAGGTGCGAGCGACGCCGAGCTGCGCGATGCGATGCGGCGGCAAGTGTGTGATCGGCGTGCCGTTGAGGATCAACTCGCCGGCATCCGGCTTGAGCGCGCCGGAAATCAGATTGAGCACCGTGGTCTTGCCGGAGCCGTTCGGGCCGATCAGGCCGAGGATCTCGCCACGCTTGATCGTGAAACCAATATCGTCGACCGCGACCAGACCGCCAAAGGCTTTGCGGAGATGTTTCGCCTCGATCGCCGGCACCGTATCGGGTGAGGCCTTCAGCACGGCGCGACGTTTCGGCCGCGACCACAGCCTTCCGATCAGCGCCTCGCCGCCCTCGGACATATAGTGCGGGCGCGGCCCGGCGCCGCTGCGCAGCCGCGCCAAGCTCTGCTCAAGCAGGCCGACCACGCCGCGCGGCAGGAAGTACACGATGACGATGAAGGTCAGGCCCAGAAAGATGCTGAAGTAGTTCGGGAACTTCGCCGTCAGGAAATCGAACAGCAGCACCAGCGGCACCGCGCCGAGTAGCGGCCCGTACAGTTTTCCGGCACCGCCGAACAGCGCCATGATGACGACTTCGAACGAGATCACCGGATTGAACGAGATCGCCGGATCTATATAGGTCCAGCGCGGCGCCATGATGGCGCCGGTCACGGCCATGAAGGCCGACGCGATGGCGAACAGCGCCAGCTTGGCCTTGGTGGTGTCGATGCCGACATGCTTGGCCACCGTCTCGTCTTCACCAATGACGCGCAGCGCCAGGCCGAGCCGGGAATGCGTGATCAGCCAACCGACGATCGCCAGCAGCACGCCGAGCCCGAGCAGTTGCCAGTAGATGCCGGCTTGCGTCGACCCCGTGAAAATGTAGCGGCCGACCGAGCGGTGAATGTTGACCTCGTAATAGGTCACGAGTTGGCGGATCAGTTCGGCGAGTCCGAAGGTGAAGATGACGAAATAGATGCCGGACAGCCGCAGCGTCGACAGTCCGACGAACAGCGCGATGACGATGCCGATCGCGGCCGCCGACAGCATCAGCAGCGGCCAGGGCAGCACTTCGCCGAGCACCGCCGTCGTATAGGCGCCGATGCCGAAGAACGCCGCGGTGGCCAGCGAGATGTAATGGGTCGGGCCGGAAAACAGCGCCCAGGCGGTCGCCAGGATGGTGAAGTACAACAGGCTGATGCCGAGCGCGATTTCATAGCCGCTCGCGACGACCGGAATCACGGCCAGCGCTCCAACGACCGCAATTCCGATCACGCCATACGCAACAGCACGCAACATCAACGCGCGGGTCTCCCGAACAGGCCGGTCGGACGCCACAGCAGCGCCGCCAGGAACAACGCATAGGTCACCGCGATGGTCAGGCCCGGATCGATCAGCCGTGACACCGCCGTCTCGGCGATGCCCAGCATCAGGCCGGCGACCAGCGCGCCCGCCATGCTGCCGACGCCGCCCATAATGACGACGATCAGCGCCTTCATGGTGAAGCCGACGCCCGACGCGGCGCTGAAGGTCAGGAACATGCTGATCAGCACGCCGGCCGCGCCCACGATGGCGCCGCCAGCCGCGAAGGCGAGTGCGGATGCCGCACGGATGTCGATGCCGGACAGTTGCGCGGCCGTCGGATTGACCGCGATGGCGCGCAGCGCCGTGCCGCTGCGGGTGCGAGTTAGGAACAGATACAGCGCGCCGCCGATGATCAGCGCGAACGCCAGCGCCAGCAGCCGGTTGACCGCGAGCGTCGAGCCGAGCACCGAGATCGGTATCGACAGATAGGTGTAGCTGTAGAGCTGGCCGCCGAACAGCACCAGCATCACGCCCTGCACTACGAACAGCACACCGAAGGTCGCCAGGATGCTGTCGACTTCCAGCATGCCCTGGTGTTTGGCGCGCCGCACCAGCGGCGTCAGGACAATCTGGTAGAGCAGCCAGTGCGCGCCGAACGACAGTGGCACCACGAGCAGCAGGCCGACGATCGGATTGACGCTGGCGCCGGTATACAGGAACAGCGCGCCGAACGAGGCCGCTACCAGGAATTCACCATAAGACAGGTTCATGATGCGGGCGACGCCGTATTGCAGCGTCAGCCCGAGCGCGGTCAGCGCATACATGCCGCCGAGTACCAGACCGGACAGCAGAATATCGGAATAGAGCGTCATGGTCCTCGTCGCGGTTACGCATTACAGCGCGAGTGGCAGAAATACGGTAGCTACTCGCGGTAAAGATCGAGTTCAGTCGCTAGAAAGGCCGACGGCCTGTGCCTCTTCCGAAGCACAGGCCGCCTTTGTGGTTTACTGCCAGGCCGGCTTCGGCACGATCGGCGCACGGGCGCCCGCCTGCTTGAACGGCGCGATGGCATAGAAGTCGTTGCCCTGCCACTGGCCCACCGCCCAGACTTCCTTGTACTGGCCGTTCTTGAGCTTCACCGGGCCGATGATCGTCTCGAACGAGCCTTCGTTGATCTCCTTGATAATCGCGGCGCGATCGATCTTGCCGACGCGCTCGATCGCCTGCTGCAACACCTGAAGGCTGGCATAGGTGATCGGGCTGGCCCAGCGGTCCGGCTCACGGCCGATGATCGCCTTGTGATGCTGGATGTAGTTCTTGACGCCCGGCAGGTCGGCATTCGAACCGCCGATGCCCATCACGCCTTCGGCGCCCGCCGCGAACTTTCCCTTGTACATCGGGAATGCCGTGCCGACGCCGACATAGAACACCTTCGGATTGAAGCCGAGCACCTTGGCGGTGTCGGTCAGCGCGAACGTATCCGGCGGATAGCTGAAGGCGATGAAGCTGTCGGGATTCGTCGCCTGCGCGTCCTTGAGCACCGGCTGCATGTCCTGGCTGCCGAACGGATACGACTTGTCGTAGACGAGATTGAAGCCGGCCTTCTTCAGGCCGTCGCGGGCCGCGGTCGACTGCTCGATGCCGAACTGGTCGGCGACGCTGACCATGGCGATGTTCTGGCCGATCTTGCCGTCGGTGCGCAGCTTGGTCAGCAGTTCGACGAGGCCGTCGACGATCTCCACCGGCTGACCGAGCCAGAACGTCAAATTGGGCCAGCGCTTGGTGAGTTCATCCGCGCGGTTGGTGTTGGCCGTCACCGCGAGGTGCGGATAGCCGAGACGATTGAACACCGGCGCGGCCGCGAGATTGAGGCCCGTGCTCCACGGCGGCAGGATGAAGTCGACCTTGTCCTGCGTCGCCAAACGCTCGACCGCCTTGATCATCTCTTCGGAATTGCTGCGGTCGTCATATTCGACGACTTCGATCGGCAGCTTCTTGCCGATGGACTTGAGCATGATGCCGCCGGCATCGTTCACGTCCTTCACCCAGACCTGATAATTCGGCAGCGTGGTCACGCTGGCGCCGGCCGCGAACGGTCCGGTCTTGGAAATCGACCAGCCGATCTTGATCGAGGTCGGCTCCTGCGCCGATGCCATGCCGGCCCAACCGATCGCCATGGCGACGGCACCCACCGCTACGATTCGCAATGATGCAATTTTCAATAGCGTCCCAGTCATTTCCCTCGCCCTCCTATGGCGTCGTATCGGGCAATGCGCCGGACCCACCGGCGCTTGCCGCTTGTTGAGCTTTGTGGCGCCGGCGGCGCCTTTATTAAAAGGCGCGATGCCATTGCGGTCGACTGGAATTGGCGGATCGAGAACGGGCTCTCCAGACATAACCGCGGCAGCGCGCCGCCGTCGATTCCGATCCTGTCTTATGGTTTCCCCGTTAACCCTGCATGGCTGGTAGCTCGTGGCTAATAGCGCGTGCCGGAATGACGGAGGGCTGGGTCGCGACAGGGATCGGGACCGCGCTCACCCTATAGCAAAAAAAGGTTGGCAGCCAAACCAATTGGTTCACCGCCGGCGACGGATCGCACCCGATTGTGGGCAGGCGGCCCACTGTTGCGGTGCGGCGGAAGGCCGCGCGGGAGCATTTTTAAAGGCGAAATGAATGTCGGTTCACGCCGACAATACGACCAAAGAATAATGCGACAAGATAACAGCGTGCTGCTGGAAAACCGGATACGGTTTTCCGTGATGTCGTGCGACAGTTTAATGCTGACGTAAATGCGCTCGACAGATCCGACGCGAATTAACGCGCGACTTGTTAGCGCGCCGCGCTGGCACCCGGCCACATCTTCGGGGCGGCCCGCAAATATTGCCGGGGCCGCGCCACTTCGGCGCCGAGCACCCGCGCGGCGTGCCAGCCCCAATGCGGATGGTCGAGCATGGCCCTGGCCAGCGCCACCATGTCGGCGTTTCCTTCGGAAACGATCGCCTCGGCCTGTTCCGGCATGCTGATCAGGCCGACGGTGCGGGTCGCGATGCCGGAATCGCGCTTCACCTGTGCGGCAAGCGGCACGTTGTAACCGGGCGTGGTCGGATTGCGGGTGTCGGACTTGATGCCGCCCGACGACACGTCGACATAGTCGAGCCCGGCGGCCTTGAACGCCTTTGCGACCACCACCGCGTCGTCGGCCGTAAGCCCGCCCTCCTCCCAATCGTTACCGGTGATGCGGGCGCCGAGTGACGTACCGGCCGGCACCACCGCGCGCACCGCCTTCACGGCGTCGAGCGGGAAACGCAGCCGGTTCTCCAGCGCGCCACCAAAAGCATCCGTGCGCCGGTTCGAGATCGGCGAGATGAAACTATGCAGCAGATAGCCGTGCGCGACATGCAGCTCGATCGCATCGAAACCGAGCCGCACCGCGCGTTGCGCGGCCTGAACGAAGCCATCGCGGACATGCGCCATGTCGGCCTCGGTCGCTTCGCGCGGCGCCGGCCACGCCGGGCCAAACGGCAGCGCTGACGGGGCGATGGTTTCCCACGGGTCTTCGCCATCCTTCAGACCGAGGCCACCATCCCAGGGGGCATGCGACGAAGCCTTGCGCCCGGCATGACCGAGCTGGATGCCGAGCTTGGCGGTGCCGGCCCGGCGGCAATGCGCCAACACCCTGGCCAGGGCGTCCTCGCAGGCGTCGGAGTACAGGCCGAGGCAGCCATGGGTGATGCGTCCCGAGCGCGTCACCGCCGTCGCCTCGACGACCATCAGCGCCGCGCCGGAATTCGCCAGCATGCCCAGATGCGCGAGATGCCAATCGGTCGCGCAGCCATCGACGGCGCTGTACTGGCACATCGGCGACACCACGATGCGATTGGCAAGTTCGAGATCGCCGATACGGATCGGCGAGAACAGCGTGGAAGCCATGGATCACCTGGTGTTGGGGAGGACGGAGGCGGGATAGGCAGGCACCACGATCATAGACCATGGCCGGATGAAATGAACCGCCCGCGCAGAAATCGGGCTTGACATTCAGTTATGCTCATAGTTAGCATAACTGAATGAGCGGGTAGACTGCTCACTTCATACGGCGTGAGGGATTCTCATGCGCTTCGACTATCTCGTCCTGATCGGACGCTTCCAGCCGTTCCATAACGGCCACCAGTCGGTCCTGAAGCACGCGCTTCGCATCGCCGACAAGGTCATCGTCCTGACCGGCAGCGCCGGTCAGCCCCGCACCATCCGCAATCCGTTTAACGCCAGCGAACGCGCGGTGATGATCCGCGAAGCCGCCGGCAGTGACGCGGATCGCCTGATCGTCCGACCGCTCCGCGACCATCTGTACAACGACACGCTGTGGGTCAGCGAAGTCCAAGGCCTGGTCAACGAAGCCTTGGCCAATGACGGCGCTTCCGAAAAGGCAACGGTCGGCCTGATCGGCCGCGACAAGGACGGCGCCACCGGCACCTATCTGGCCGCCTTCCCGCAATGGCCGCTGGTCGACGTGCAGCACACCGAGGTGCTGTCCGCGACAGAGTTGCGGACCTGGCTGTTTTCAGGCGACGAAGGCGCGCTGCTGATGGTGAAGGCCAACGTGCCGGCGCCGGTGTTCGGCATGCTGGAAGCATTCCGCGCCTCGTCGCCGGCCTATGGCCAGTTGGCGCGCGAGCAGGCGTTCATCCAGACCTACCGGCAATCCTGGGCGGCGGCGCCCTATCCGCCGACCTTCGTGACCGCCGACGCCGTCGTCGTCCACTCCGGCCATGTGCTGCTGGTGCGGCGGCGCGCCGAGCCTGGGCGCGGGTTGTGGGCCCTGCCCGGCGGCTTCGTGAACCAGAACGAGACCGTGCTGGCGGCCGCGATCCGCGAATTGAACGAAGAGACCCGCCTGAAAGTGCCGCCGGCAGTACTGCGCGGCTCGATCAAGGCCCGTCAGGTGTTCGACCATCCGGAGCGTTCGCTGCGCGGCCGCACGATAACGCACGCCTTTCATTTCAACTTCCCGGCCGGCGAACTGCCGCGCGTCCGCGCTGCGGACGATGCGGACAAGGTCCGCTGGACCCCTGTCAGCGAAGCCATGCTGATGGAAGAACAGTTCTTCGAGGATCATTTCCATATCCTCGAACACTTCGTCGGTGGGATTTGATAAACCACTGACACGCTACCCGTGCCGATAGACGGCACGGTCACTTTGAATAGACGCGTTTTCTTCATGCGAACCGGTTCCCACTTCGCTTGAAAACGCTCTAGCCGCAGGAAGGAACTTCCGCGATGTTCGACAATCTGATCCTCAACACCGACAGCTACAAGGCCAGCCACTGGCTGCAATACCCGCCTGGCACGCAGGGCGCGTTCTTCTATGTCGAGAGCCGTGGCGGCCGTTATGACCGCACGGTGTTCTTCGGCCTTCAGGCGATCCTGAAGGCCGAACTCGGCAAGCCGGTCACGCACGCCATGGTCGACGAGGCGCGCGACTTCCTGGCCGCGCATGGCGAGCCGTTCAACGAAGCCGGCTGGCGCCGGATCGTCGACGTGCATAACGGCCGCCTGCCCGTTCGGATCCGCGCGGTGCCGGAAGGCACGGTGGTTCCGACCCATCAGGCCCTGATGACGATCGAGAACACCGACCCGGAATGCTTCTGGCTGCCGTCCTATCTCGAAACACTGCTGCTGCGGGTCTGGTACCCGGTCACGGTGGCGACGATCAGTTGGCATGTGAAGCAGATCATTCGTGCCGCGCTGGAACGCACCAGCGACAACGCCGCCGCCGAACTGCCATTCAAACTGCATGACTTCGGCGCACGCGGCGTCTCCAGCCAGCAGTCGGCGGCGTTGGGCGGCCTCGCCCATCTGGTGAACTTCCGCGGCAGCGATACGCTGTCGGGGATATTGGCCGGCCGCGCCTGGTATCATGAGCCGATGGCGGCGTTTTCCATCCCGGCCGCCGAGCACAGCACCATTACCAGTTGGGGCGCGGCCCGGGAGACCGATGCCTATCGCAATATGCTCACGCAGTTCGGCAAGCCGGGCGCGTTGCTGTCCGTCGTCTCCGACAGCTACGATCACTTCAATGCGGTGCGCAATATCTGGGGCGGCACCCTGCGCGGCGAAGTGATCGCCAGCGGCGCGACCCTGGTGGTGCGGCCGGACTCCGGCGATCCGGTCGAGATCGTCGCCGAAACCTTACGGCTGCTCGACGAGACCTTCGGGTCCACCGTGAACGGCAAAGGCTTCAAGGTGCTCAAGCATGTCCGGGTGATCCAGGGCGACGGCATCAATCCGACCAGCATCGCGGCGATCCTCGAGCGGATTATCGCCGATGGCTTCAGCGCCGAGAACCTTGCCTTCGGCATGGGCGGCGGCCTGTTGCAGCAGTTGAACCGCGACACGCAGAAGTTCGCGCTCAAATGCTCGGCCGTGAAGGTGAACGGCCAGTGGATCGACGTGAGCAAGAATCCGATCACCGATTCGGGCAAGCGTTCCAAGGCCGGCCGGTTGATGCTCCAGCGTAACGAGGCCGGCGACTATCGCACCATCGCGGTCGGCGGAAACCGACCGACAAGCGCCGGGTGGAGCGACGCGCTCGACCTCGTCTGGGAGAACGGCGCGTTCGTCCGCGAGCAGACCCTGGTGGATGTTCGGGCACGCAGCGAAGCTGCCTGATCAAGTGACGTCCCACGACGCAAAACGCCCCCGGCCACAACCGGGGGCGCTTTGTTGTGCACGGCCTTAGCGGACCTGGATCGATTTCAGAAAGGCGATGATAGCGCCGACGTCGGGCGGTTCGAATTTGAATTCCGGCATGTCCGGATGGCCCGACATGATGCCCTCGGCGAGCGCCTCCTCAAGCGCCTCGATCTCATAATTGCGCGACAGTGTCCGGAATGGCGGCGCGGATTTGTGCTGGCTGACATCACTAAGGCCGAACGCATGGCACGACGCGCAGTTGCTCTGTATCAGCGCCTCGCCGCGCTTGATCTGCTCCGCGTCGTCCACGGCGACGGCGGCCCCAGTGCCGGCGATCAGCCAGATCACCACCATCGCCATTCTGTTCGCGCGCATGCATTCACTCCGACTAGTGTCCCGGCCGACTGACAACGCGCCAGGAGCACAATCGGACCATCAAAAATTGGCGACGTTCAGATCGTAGGAGCCTTTTCGGCCGCCGGCATAGACTTTGGCCGCCGTCGCACGAATAAGATCGAGATTGTTGTCGAAGGCGCGCAGCAGACCGGCCTCGTCGGGTTGAAGGTTCGGCTGAATGCGTTTGAGCGCATCGGCGCTCACATAGAACGTGTTCTCCATGGAACGGTCATAGCCCCAGAAGCGGACCGCAACGCGCGTCGCATCATAGCTGCGGCTCTCATTGGGAAAGGTCAGCGTCATATTGACGGCATTGCTGTCTTGACGCTGCCAGGGAGTCCACATCGCTACGCCTTTGCATGCTGCCGTCAGAAATCGCTCTGTCGCGCCAACCGATTTGGATTTGAGCACATCCAAGCGTGCCGTTCCCATTTCGGAACTGGCAAATCGCTGTCCGCGACTTTGTCACGGCATGATCGATGCGTGAGGTGTCGAAAGCCATCGTTCGGGGACCGCCGATGGCTGAATGAAGCGCCTTTATCCTCGAAAAGTCGAGAGTCTTCCGATCGCACCGTCCATCGGTGCGTCGGAGGCTTTGGCCGCCGCCTGCGCCACGGTGTTCACCATCGCATCGGCTGCGATCACGTTAGGAGCGCGCTTGGCGATCCGCTCCCAGCCCTCTGCGGCTTTGATCGCCTCACGCATCTCGATGACAAACTGCTCTTCGGTGTAGTAATGCTTCCACCGGCCCGAGTCATACATTTCGACGAAATGCGCCCGGCGCCGCTCCGCGAGCGCGTGCCAGCGGTGCGAAAGGCTGTCGAACGGCCCTGGTTGTACCCGCTTCGACATTAGCTCCCTCGGCCCGCGCTAGAGTGCGTTTCGCTCGAAAACGCATTACGCGAATCATCGGTAATATCCTCCAGCGATTGCGGCGATTCGACAATGGTAAAAATACGGGGGTACCGGCCGCGGAGGCTTGGAGTATAGCCTCTAACAACAGAGACCGGCTGTATTAAGGCCAGAAACCTTACAGGCGTATGCGCAGCAGGTTGGCGAGCTCGCCGATGACGCCACGGCGGAACGCGATCACGCAGACCACGAAGATCACGCCCTGGATCACCGTCACCCACTGGCCGAAGCCGGCGAGATAGTTCTGCATCGCGATGATCACAAAGGCGCCGACCACCGGCCCGAATACGGTGCCGAGACCGCCGACCAGCACCATCAGCACCACCTCGCCCGACATCGTCCAATGCACATCGGTCAGCGAAGCCAGTCCGAACACCAGCGCCTTGGTGCCGCCGGCAATGCCGGCCAGCGTGGCCGACAACACGAACGCGACCAGTTTGTAGCGCTCGGTCCGGTAGCCGAGCGAGATGGCGCGTGTTTCGTTTTCGCGGATCGCCTTGAGCACCTCGCCGAACGGCGAATGAATGATGCGCGAGATCAGCAGGAAGCAGCCGACAAAGATCGCCAGCACCAGCGCGTACATCGCCATGTCGCCGCTGAGATCGACAATGCCGAACAGGCGTCCGCGCGGCACCGCCTGGATACCGTCTTCACCATGCGTGAACGGCGCCTGCAGGGCAAAGAAGAACATCATCTGCGCCAGCGCCAGCGTAATCATCGCGAAATAGATGCCTTGGCGGCGGATCGCCAACAGGCCGGTCACAAGCCCAAGCCCGCCCGCAACCAACCCGCCGAACAGGATGGCCAACTCCGGCGTCAGTCCCCACACCTTGGCGGCATGCGCGGTCGCGTAACTGGCCCAGCCGAAGAACAGCGCATGGCCGAACGACAACAGGCCGACATAGCCGATCAGCAGATTGAAGGCGCAGGCAAACAGTGCGAAGCACAGCACCTTCATCACGAAAACTGGATAGGCGACGAACGGCGCCAGCACCATCAACAGCAGCAGCAACGCGAACGCATAGCTCTGGCTGCGCGAGCCGGATTGGCTCACCGGCGCCGTCAAGGTTTCTGTGGCCTGGCTCATGTCAGGTTCCCCGTCCGAACAGGCCGGCGGGCCGGATCAGAAGCACGATCGCCATGATGACGAAGATCACGGTGTTGGAAGCCTCCGGGAAGAACACCTTGGTCAGCCCCTCGACCACACCCAGTCCGAAGCCGGTGACGATCGCGCCCATGATCGAGCCCATGCCGCCGATCACCACCACGGCAAACACCACGATGATCAGGTCGGCGCCCATCTGCGGCGATACGTTGTAGATCGGCGCCGCCATCACGCCGGCCAGTGCCGCGAGCGCGACGCCAAAACCGTAGGTCAGCGTGATCATGCGCGGCACATTGATGCCGAAGGCGCGCACCAGAGTCGGGTTCTCGGTCGCAGCGCGCAGATTCGAGCCGAGCTTGGTGCGCTCGATCACGAACCAGGTGCCAAAGCACACCACCAGCGAAATGAAGATCACCCAGGCGCGATAGTTCGGCAGGAACATGAAGCCCAGATTGGTGCCGCCGCGCAGCGCGTCCGGTACCTGATAGGGCAGCCCGGAGGCGCCGAAATAGTTGCGGAACACGCCTTCGATAATCAGCGCGAGGCCGAAGGTCAGCAGCAACCCATACAGATGGTCGAGCTTGTACAGCCATTGCAGCAGCAGCCGCTCGATCAGCACGCCCGTGAGGCCGACCAGGATCGGCGCGACGATCAACGCCCACCAGTAATTCAGCCCGGAATATTGCAGCAGCAGATAGGCCACGAAGGCGCCCATCATGTACTGCGCGCCGTGGCTGAAATTGATGATGTTGAGCATGCCGAAGATCACGGCGAGTCCCAGGCTCAACAGCGCATAGAACGAACCGTTGATCAGCCCGATCAGGAGCTGACTGAACAATGCGTTTGAGGGAATGCCGAAGATTTCGAACATGCGATGCTAATCCGAAGTGCTCATCTTGAGAAGCGTCAGCCCCTGGCCAGCGGGCAGTTGCCCTCGGCCAACGGACGAAAAGCTTCGCTCGCCGGGATCGTCGCGCGCAGCTTGTAAAGGTCGCCGGGATACTTGGATTCGCTAGGCTTCTTCACCTCGAACAGGAACACATCATGAGTCTTGCGGCCGTCGGCGCGCACCGTACCCTTTCCGAACAGCGGATCGTCGGTCGGCGTTTCCTTCATCTTGGCGACCACGGCCTTGCCGTCGGTGGCGCTCATGAGCGCAGCGACCGACTTCAGATAGTGCAGCGTACCGGCATAGACGCCGGCCTGCACCATGTTCGGGAACTTGCCCGGACGTTCCGTCTGCCAGCGCTTGGTCCAGGCTCTGTTAGCGTCATTGGCGTCCCAGTACCAACTCTCGGTCAGCACCAATCCCTGCGCGGTGGCAAGCCCAAGCGCGTTGACGTCGCTGGCGAAGATAAGAAGACCGGCGAGGCTCTGCCCGCCCTTGACGATCCCGAACTCCGCCGCCTGTTTGATCGAATTGAGGGTGTCACCCCCAGCATTGGCCAGGCCGATGACCTTGGCCTTAGAGGCCTGCGCCTGCAGCAGGAACGACGAGAAGTCGCTCGTGTTGAGCGGATGGCGCACTTTGTTGAGCACCTTGCCGCCGTTCTTTTCGACCACGGCGGCGGTGTCGCGCTCCAGCGCATGGCCGAATGCATAGTCGGCGGTCAAGAAGAACCAGCTATTGCCACCGGTCTTGACCACCGCCTTAGCGGTGCTGTTAGCCAGCATCCAGGTATCATAGGTCCAGTGCACGGTATTGGCATTGCAGCGCGGTCCGGTCAGATCGGACGAAGCGGCGCCGGAGACAATGAAAACTTTGTTCTTCGTGGTCGTGACCTGGCTGACCGCGAGCGCGACGCCGGAATTCGGCGTGTCAACGATCATGTCGACCTTGTCCACGTCGAACCATTGACTGGCGATATTGGAACCGATGTCGGGCTTATTCTGGTGGTCGCTACTGAGCAACTCGACCTTGATCTCGGGATTGGTCTGGGCAAAGTCGGCGATCGCCAACTTGGCCGCAGCGGTCGAGCCAGGTCCGCCGAGGTCGGCGTACAGGCTCGACATGTCGCTGAGCACGCCGATCTTCACGGTCCTTGATGCCGGGAAAACTCCTACCGCAGGCTTGGGAGCGTCGGCGGATGGCGCGGACGGCCGCGTTGGAGGAGCGACAACAGCCTGCTGAACGGGTGGAGCCGATTTCGCGGGCTGCGCAAGCTGTGGCGGCACGGCCGGAGCTACCGGCGCGGCCACTGCGACCAGACTCTTCTTCAATTCATCAAGCCGCGCGCGAGCCAGGCTGCCATAGATAGTCCCGCCGAACTGCCGGATGAAGTCTTCCAATACGGCTTGGCTCGTGGTGTTCTGGATCACGCTCCAGGCACTCGCTGCTTCGTTGACGGGTGTCGGCACAGGCGACGGCGCCGCAATCGTCGGCGTGGGCCGGCCCCGTAGATAGAACTCGCCGATAAACGATAGCGATAGCTCGGGAAGCTGCGTGCGCTTGGTGCCTTCGTAAACATCGGCACTCACGCGCCGGAACACCGTGCCGATCTCGTCCGTGGCCTCGATGTGTTTGAGGAACGCCGTGGTATAGGGACTGTTGCGCCCCGTACCGTCCTCGGCAGTGCGACCGGATTGGGTCGAATAGGCGACGATCATACCCTGTGGCGAGTCGATCTTGGCAAGCCCGCGCGATACAGCCGCCGCGCGGGTGCGGCCGATCGATCGTTTCAACTCTTCGGCCAGCGGGTTGTCGCGACAGGAATCAAGCACCATGATACGCAAATTCTTGGCCTGCTGTACGTCAGCAACGATGTCGTCGACCCGCACCATGCGGCGTAGGTCCGTCTCGTCAGTAAGCCTGGCGTCGACTGGCATCAGATAATTGACGCCGGAAAATTGCATGGCGTGACCGCTGTAGTAGAAGATCGCGACATCAGCCTCTCGCGCCGCACGGGCAAAGCGAGCGGTGGCGTCGTCCATGCCGGCCTTATCAAGATCGAGACCGACGATCGTTTCAAAACCGCCACGCTTGAGCGCCGCCGCCACGTCCTCGGCGTCGTTCTTGGGATTTGGCAACCGCGCTGCATTCTTATAAGCGCCGTTGCCAACGACCAGTGCGACGCGCCTTTCTGCGAGCGCGGGCACGGAAAAACACCCCGCGAAAAGTAGAATTGCGAGGGCCAGCCTTAGACGGAAACCACCACGAAATCCCATGTATTGCTCCCCAACAGCGTAGTGGCAAGCCTCAAAAAAATCAGTTCCGCTTTGCGTTGCAATCAAACGGACAGCAGCACAGTCACGAGACAGCTTAACGAACCATCCGCCACACGACTTTGCCCATGCGATGAATGTTGCTTTGATAAATTCCCTGACCACCTAGCGGTCACTAAGCGGTCAGGGATTTGGTCGTACGTCTTTTGTCGGCGCGGCGAAACTGATCAGCCTTTCACCAACGGGCAATTGCCGTCGGCGATCGGACGGAAAGCCTCCTCCGCCGGAATGGTCGCGAGCAGATTGTAGAAATCGCCCGGGTGCTTGGACTCGGCCGGCTTCTTCACTTCGAACAGGAAGGCGTCATGAGTCTTGCGGCCATCGGCCCGCACGACACCCTTGCCGAACAGCGCATCGTCGGTCGGCAGTTCTTTCATCTTGGCGACCACCTCCTTGCCGTCGGCGGCGCTCTTCACCGCAGCGACCGCCTTGAGGTAATGCAGCGTGCCGGAATAGACGCCGGCCTGCACCATGGTCGGGAATTTGCCCGGGCGCTCCGTCTGCCAGCGCTTGGTCCAGGCGCGGTTGGCGTCGTTGGCGTCCCAGTACCAGGTTTCGGTCAGCGTCAGGCCCTGCGCGGTCTGCAGGCCAAGCGCATTGACGTCGCTGGCGAACACCAGAAGTCCGGCGAACTTCTGCCCGCCCGCAACGATGCCGAATTCGGCGCCGGCCTTGATCGCGTTGATGGTGTCGCCGCCCGCATTGGCGAGGCCGATGACCTTGGCCTTGGAAGCCTGCGCCTGCAGCAGGAACGACGAGAAGTCATTGGTATTGAGCGGATGCCGAACCTTGCCGAGCACCTTGCCGCCATTCTTTTCGACCACCGCCGACGTGTCGCGTTCCAACGCCTGGCCGAACGCATAGTCGGCCGTCAGGAAGAACCAGGTATCGCCACCAGTCTTGACCATGGCCTTGCCGGTGCCATTGGCCAGCATCCAGGTGTCATAGGTCCAGTGCACGGTGTTCGCATTGCACTTCGAGCCGGTCAGGTCCGACGCGGCGGCACCGGACACGACGAATACCTTGTTCTTCGTGGTCGTGACTTGGCTGACCGCGAGCGCGACGCCGGAATTCGGCGTGTCGATGATCATGTCCACCTTATCGACATCGAACCACTGGCTGGCGACGCCGGAGCCGATGTCGGGCTTGTTCTGATGATCGCTGCTGATCAACTCGACCTTGACGTTCGGATTGTCCTTGGTGAAGTCGGCGATCGCCATCTTGGCGGCCGCGACCGAGCCGGCGCCGGCGAGATCCGTGTAAAGGCTCGACATGTCGGTCAGCACGCCGATCTTGACGGTGACCTGCTGCGCGATGGCGGTGCTGCACGCAAGTATCGTTGCGAGCGCCGTCAATCCAAGCATTCTTTTCATTGCTTCTCTCCCTTTGTGACAGTCAAACTTTGCGAGACGCCCAATGCCGGGTCTTTTGCTTCACGATCTGTCGCACGCGCGTCAGACCCCGAGATATTCGTGCAGCTTGCCCACATTGGCCTCGATGTCGGCATTGGCCATGTGGTCGATGATACGCCCATGCTCCATCACGTAATAGCGGTCGGCGACGGTCTGAGCGAAACGGAAGTTCTGTTCGACCAGCAGAATGGTAAAGCCCCGCGTCTTGAGCATGCGGATGGTCTTGCCGATCTGCTGGATGATGACCGGCGCAAGGCCCTCGGTCGGTTCGTCGAGCAGCAGCAGCCGCGCGCCGGTGCGCAGGATGCGGCCGATCGCCAGCATCTGCTGTTCACCGCCGGATAGTTTCGTCCCCTGGCTGTGCAGCCGCTCGCGCAAATTGGGGAACAGCTCGAAGATCTGTTCGACTGAAAGGCCGCCCGGCCGCACCTGCGGCGGCAGCAGCAAGTTTTCCTCGACGTCCAGGCTGGCAAAGATGCCGCGTTCCTCCGGGCAGAGCGCGATACCGGCGCGCGCGATCGCATCGGAGGTGCGCGTGATGGTTTCCTTGCCCTCGAATGTCACGGAGCCGGCGCGGCGCCCGACGATGCCCATGATCGACTTCAACGTCGTGGTCTTGCCGGCGCCATTGCGGCCGAGCAGCGTGACGACCTCGCCCTCCGCGATTTCGAGGCCGACGCCGTGCAGCACATGGCTCTCGCCGTACCAGGCTTCGAGCTGTTCGACCTTGAGCATCGGTTCAGACATGCAATGCGCTCTCCGGCACGCCGACCGCAGCGGGGTCGGTGCCGAGATAGGCGGCCTGCACATCGGGATTGCGGCTGACGGAAGCATAGTCGCCCTCGGCCAGCACCTCGCCGCGGGCCAGGACGGTGATGCAGTCGCACAGCC
>JAQGJU010000120.1 GCA_028290465.1 Xanthobacteraceae bacterium
ATGCGCTGCGCGAAGACGGCTTCGAGGAGCCATCACGGTCCTGAAAATTCACCCACCGCCGCGATCAGACGCTCGACGTCCTCAGGCCGCGACAGCCGATGGTCGCCGTCCTTGACCAGCGTCATCACCACGTCGTCGCGCGCGAAGCGCGACACCAGTTCCATGGCGTGATTCCACGGCACGTCGGGATCCTGCACGCCTTGCAGGACGCGTACCGGGCAACCGGTCTCGATCATGTCGCCGAGCAGCAGATGGTTGCGGCCCTCTTCGATCAACCCCTTGGTGATCAGATAGGGCTCATCGCCATATAGCGACGGCCGTTCCCAGGCCCCGGTCTGTTCGATCGCGCGCTTGATGTCCGGCGGGAAACGCTTCCACATCAGTTCTTCGGTGAAATCCACCGCCGGCGCGATCAGCACCAGCCCGGCGACCGTCGCCGGCAACGATGCGCCCGTTGCCGCACGCCGGCGCAACTCGCGCACCAGCAGCAGCGCCATCCAGCCGCCCATCGACGACCCGACCAGGATCTGCGGTCCACGGCAGATTTGCGTGAATACCGCGAGGCTTTCCTCCAGCCAGCGCCCGATGGTGCCGTGCGCAAAGTCGCCGCTGGATTCGCCGTGGCCCGAATAGTCGAAACGGACGAAGCCCCGCCGATGGCTGGCCGCCCAACTGTCGAGCGCCGCGGCTTTAGTGCCCTTCATGTCCGACTTGAAGCCGCCGAGCCACAGCAGCCCGGGCGCGGCGCCTTCGCGCGCCCGCACCGCGATATTGCGTGCGTCGGGACCGGCGCCGACCGACAGGAATTTGAGATCATCGTCATTCATGGCGGAATTTCTCGTCGCGGGCCGTGACATTGCCGATGTTTCGCCGCAAGAAGCCCGTCAATGCAAGTACGAATTGACGATGAGTGCTGAACCGGACGAATTGCGGCCGCGTACATTGGCCGGCGCCACGATCTTGCAGATCGTGCCGGCGCTGCGCGACGATTCGGCCGGCCGCACCACGGTCAATGTCGCCTATGCGCTGTTACAGGCCGGCGCGCGCGCCCTCGTGGCCGCCGATGGCGGGCCGCTGGTCGAGGAACTCCAGAGCTTCGGCGGCGAATACCTGGCGCTGCCCGACGCGGCCGCCAATCCGCTCAAGATCCGCCGCAATGCCGGCGTGCTGGAAGAGATCATCGGCCGCGAACGCGTCGACGTGGTGCACGCGCGCAGCGCCGGCGCGGCCTGGAGCGCGCTGATCGCCACCGTCCGGTTGCCGGCCTGGCTGGTGACCAATGTTCCGGACACTGACGCGTCGCCGCGCGGCTTGCGCTCGCTGCATCTGCGCGCCATGGCGCAGGGCGACCGCGTCATCGCGTCGTCGGCCGACAGCGGCGCGCAGTTCGCCAAGCGCTACGGCATTCCGCGCGACCGCCTCGTCATCATCCCGTCCGCCATCGATACCGCGACCTTCGACCCGGCGACCGTGTCGCCGGAACGTACCGCAGCCTTGCGGCACGCCTGGGGCGTACGGTCGGGCGAACGGGTCGTGCTGGTGCCGGGGCCGATCGCGCCGTGGAACGGCCAGATGGTGCTCACCGACGCGGTGCGCCTGCTGGCCCAGACAGGGCTGCATGACGCGGTGTTCGTGCTGATCGGCGACACCAAGGATCCGCATGCCCGCGAGGTCGCGGCGCGGTGCATCGCGCACGGTATCGACGGACTGGTGGTGCAGATCGGCCAGTGCAACGACATGCCGGCGGCGTTCGCGGCCGCCGATCTCGTGGTGGCGCCAGCCGTCGAGGCGCCGATGTTCGGGCGCCGCGTCGCGCAGGCACAGGCGATGGGACGCCCGGTCATCGCTTCGGCGGTCGGGGTGTTGCAGGAGAACGTGGTGGTACCACCGCGCGTATCGGAGGAATTGCGCACCGGATGGCTGACGCGGCCCGGCGATCCGCAGGATTTGGCGCGCGCCATCGGGGTCGCCTTGGCGCTCGAAGATACCGTCTATCAGGGCACTTGCGCCCGCGCGCGGCAGTTCGCCGAGTTCATGTTTTCCCCGCGCAGCATTGCGGTGGCCCATCGCGGCGTCTATACGTCGCTGCTGGCGCGCGACACATGATCGCGGTTCGTCCCGCTTCGATCCTTCGCCAAGATTCAGAGACTCTATCTTCAGACTGCACCGGGCCATTGTCGTTGCTCGGCAGCACCTATCGAGCGTTCCGGCCGTCGATGTCGATGACCGGTCGAATCCGGGGTTAGTTTGTGCCTTTGTCGACGTCCACCGTCCGGCGCACGCCGGAGCCGCAGACCGACCTGATGCTCCGCTCCGAAGCGACGTCACCCGTGCGCCCGCTGACCGTGATGATGGTGATACCGAGCCTGGAGGCAGGCGCCGCCGACGCCGGCGTCGCCGAACTGGTGGGCATCCTGGCGCGTGCCGGCCATCATCCGATCGTGGTGTCGCGCGGCGGACGATTGGAAGCCGAGATCGCGGCCAGCGGCGGCGAATTCATTTCGGCCGATGTCGCCAGCAAAAATCCGATCGTGATGATGCGCAATGCGTTCATGCTGCGCCGGCTGGCGCGCGAGCGGCGTTGCGATGTGATTCATGCGCATAGCCGCGCCCCGGCCTGGAGCGCGTATCTGGCGGCGCGGCTGACCGGCATCGCGTTCGTCACGTCATGGTACAAGGGCTTTCGCGAGCAGAACACGCTGAAGCGGCTGTACAACAGCGTGATGGCGCGCGGCGACCGCGTGATCGCGGTCAGCGATCAGCTCGCCGAGCTGGTCCACCAGCGTTACGGCACGCCATGGGAGCGCATCGTCGTGGTGCCGACCAGCGTCGATTGCCTGGCGTTCGATCCGGCGGCGATCGATTCCGCGCGCATCGACGCGGTGCGGCGCCACTGGGGCGTCGGCCCCGACACCAAGGTCATCTTGGTCGTCGGCCGCATGACGCGGCGCAAGGGCCACCATCTGATGGTGCTGGCCGCGCGGCGGCTGAAGGATCTCGGCCTGACCGATTTCATGTGCGTGTTTGCCGGCGAAGATCAAGGCGGCACCCGCTACGCCGGCGAGTTGTGGGATCTCGTGCTGGCCAGCGATACCACCGATGTGGTCCGTCTGGTCGGCGCGCTTGACGACCTGCCAGCCGCCTATGCGGCGGCCACCGTCGCGGTGTCGGCCGCGATTCAGGCTGAGGGGTTACAGCGCGCGATCCTGGAAGCCCAGGCGATGGCGCGGCCGGTCGTGGTGTCGGAACTCGGCGCCGGACCGGACGTGGTGCTGTCGCCGCCGGCCGTGGCCGACGACCTCATGACCGGATTACGGGTGGCGGCGGGCGACGATGCCGCGCTCGCGGCGGCGCTGATCCGGCTGTTCACGATGCCGGAGCCGGTGCGAGCCCAGATCGGCCGCCGGGGCCGGGCCTGGGTGCTGAGCCATTTCAACGCCGCGACCGTCTCAGACACCGCCCTGCGGCTCTATGCGGACATCGCCGACCGGCGGAAAGCATGTTGATTTCAATATCTTACCGCGCAGCATGACGTGCTCCGCACGATGCCGCCTCGACGACCCGCGCAACCCGCGACCGCTTCCTTGCATCAGGGTCCGACACAGACCTGGACGCGAGTGGCGCACCCACTTTTCCGCCCAAATGTTCAAAAGATCGATGAGTTACGCGCATGCTCGTTGACTTATGCGCGGTTTATCCCGATCTTTCCGGCTTCCGCGAAGCGTTTTTCGGGCGGATATTCGGCATTCATCATTTGCCGGGTATTGTCGGCGGCTAGACGCACCCGAATAAACGCACTCAACCCCCCGCGGATCGTTCGTTTTAACAGCTAGAGGAGAGACCAGCCATTCGTCGCCCCATGAGAGCTCCGCAGCCCGCCCAGAAGGACGGTCCGCGCGTCAACGAAGAGATCCGCTCGCGCGAGGTCCAGTTGATCGACCAGACCGGCACCAATGTCGGTGTCGTAGAAATCCAAGCCGCCCTGGAGATGTCCTTGGCGGCCGGGCTCGACCTTGTCGAAATCGCCCCTAATTCTGTGCCGCCGGTCTGCAAGATGCTGGACTACGGCAAGCACAAATTCCAGGCGCAGAAAAAGGCCGCCGAGGCCCGCAAGAAGCAGAAAGTCGTCGAGATCAAGGAGATCAAACTCCGGCCGATGATCGACGACCACGACTATCAAGTGAAGATGCGCGCCATGCAGCGGTTCTTCGAGGACGGCGACAAGGTCAAGGTGACCCTGCGCTTCCGCGGCCGCGAAATGGCCCATCAGGAGCTCGGCACCCAGTTGCTCGACCGCGTGCGGGAGGACACCGCCGCCATCGCCAAGGTCGAATCGGACGCCAAGTTCGAAGGCCGGCAGATGATCATGGTGCTGGCGCCAAAATAACCGTTCAGGTGCCGCGCCCGTTGGGCGCCGCACCTACTATCTTACCGTCAAATGACTTTTCGAGTTTGGCCAGGAAGGGGCATCCGGAGATCGGATATGGGCCCCGCCCGAAAATGCGCGGCCGTGGCAGACTTTATTTGCCACCGGCCGGCAGGTCTGCCATAACCCCGCCCTCTCACCGCCCGGCCGTTAGGGCTGCCGTGGCAGTGTGAAGTGCTCATTCAGCACGCTCATATCGAGCAAATCACCGGTTGGCCGGGCGTTCTCGCCTGTCGCCGCGCCGGAAACAGGAGAGCAAAATGCCCAAGCTGAAGACCAAGTCGGGCGCTAAAAAGCGCTTTAAAGTTACCGGCACCGGTAAGGTGATGGCCGCCCACGCCGGCAAACGTCACGGCATGATCAAGCGTACCAATAAGCAGATCCGCAACCTTCGCGGCACGCGGGTGCTGTTCAAGACCGACGGCGACAACGTGAAGAAGTACTTCCTTCCGAACCAACGCTGAGCCGTCCACTCGGCCGCCTCGCGCGGCCGCGTCCTGAACATCCCCTTCTGTCTTATTTTTTCGGAGATCAACCATGGCTCGCGTCAAACGCGGCGTAACGGCTCACGCCAAGCATAAAAAGGTTCTCAAGGCCGCCAAGGGCTTCTATGGCCGCCGCAAGAACACCATCCGGATCGCCAAGCAGGCGGTCGAGAAGGCGAACCAGTACGCCTACCGCGACCGCAAGCGGAAGAAGCGCACCTTCCGGGCGCTGTGGATCCAGCGGCTCAACGCCGCCGTCCGCGTGTACGGCATCACCTACAGCCGCTTTATCGACGGCCTCGGCCGCGCCGAGGTCACGATCGACCGCAAGGTGCTGTCCGAACTCGCGATCAGCGAACCGGCGGCGTTCGAAGCGATCGTCACCAAGGTGAAGGCCGCGCTCGACAAAGCGGCCTGATCGCTGACGTCCTTTCCGACGTTTACGTCACCCATGTGTCATGGCCGGGCTTGTCCCGGCCATCCACGTCTTGCTTGGTGTAAGACGTAGATGCCCGACACAGTGCCGGGCATGGCGAAGATGGGGTAGCCGTTTGGGCTCCTCACGTTCGGGGATATCCATGTCCGACATTTCGCAGCTTGAGCACGACATCCTGGGGGCGGTCACGGCCGCCAACGACGAGGCTGCTCTCGAAGCCGTACGCGTCGGCGCGCTTGGCAAGAGCGGCTCGATATCGGGCCTGCTCAAGACCCTCGGCACCATGACGCCGGACGAGCGCAAGGCGCAGGGTCCGCTGATCAACGGCTTGAAGGACCGCGCCACCGCGGCCATCACCAACCGGCGCGAGGCGCTCAAGGCCGCCGTGCTCGATGCGCGACTGGCCACCGAAACCGTGGACGTCACGCTACCGCTGCGCGATCCGCCATCCGAAACCGGCCGCGTGCATCCGATCAGCCAAGTGATCGACGAGCTCACGGCGATCTTCGCCACGATGGGCTTCGCGGTTGCCGACGGTCCGGACATCGAGACCGACGACTACAACTTCACCAAGCTGAATTTCCCGGAAGGCCATCCGGCCCGGGAGATGCACGACACGTTCTATTTCAATCCGAAGCCGGACGGCTCGCGCATGCTGCTGCGCACGCATACGTCGCCCGTGCAGATCCGAACCATGCTGGCGCAGAAGCCGCCGATCCGCGTCATCATCCCCGGCCGCACCTATCGCAGCGATTCCGACCAGACCCACACGCCGATGTTCCATCAGGTCGAGGGCCTGGTGATCGACAAGGGCGCGCATCTCGGCCACCTGAAATGGATCCTGGAAGAATTCTGCAAGGCGTTCTTCGAGGTCGACAATGTGAAGATGCGCTTCCGGCCGTCGTTCTTCCCGTTCACCGAGCCGTCGCTCGAGGTCGACATCCAGT
>JAQGJU010000130.1 GCA_028290465.1 Xanthobacteraceae bacterium
TGTTGCGGGTGTGCCGGGTGTTGCCGCCGCGATAGAATTTCGGCGCACCTTCGAGCACCAGCACCGACGCGCCGTCGCGACGCGCCGCAATCGCGGCGCATAGCGCCGCGTTGCCACCGCCGACCACAAGAACGTCGTAGTTCTTGTCAAAAAATGCAGCTTCGCTCACGAAGGAGATCTCCCGCCATCACTCCGGAATATAGCGCGTGCCGATACTCGGCTTGCTGACGCCGAGACCGGGCAGCTCCCAAACACCGGCGCCGGCCGGATTGATATCAGCCGCGATATCTACGTCAATCAGGTATGGCTTGTTGGCCGCGATACCCCTGCGGACCGCTTCCGCAAGATCGGCGGCGCGATCAACGCGCACCCCTTCGACGCCGGCCGAGCGCGCCATTGCGGCGAAGTCGGGGTTGTACCGTTCTCCGGTGAGCGGATCGTGAAAGTCGGTCGCCAGTTCGCGGCCATCGAGATAGCCGCGCTGCAGGCCGCGGATCGACGCATAGGCATAGTTATTCCACACCACCCAGACGACCGGCAGGTTGTATTCCTTCGCCGTAGCAAGCACGTTGGCATGCATCAGGAAGGCGCCGTCACCGCAGACCGAGACGCACGGCCGGTCGGGCGCGGCGAACTTCGCACCGAGCACGCCGGCAACGCCGAAGCCCATCGCGCCAAAGCCCATGCAGCTGATGAGCGAGTCCGGACGGCGCGGCTTGCAATAGCCGAGCAGCCAATTGTGATGCACGCCGATATCGCTGACCAGGATCGCATCCTCCGGCAGGCCGCGATCGATCTCGAAGGCCGCGCGCTGCGGATTGATCGGCTGCGTATCGTCGGTGAAGCCCGGTGCCACGAGCTTGTCCCACTCCTGGCGATAACCGTCGATCTGGGCGAGCCACTTCTTGCGCGCGTCGAGCTTCTTGTCGATGTCCTTGCGGCGGTCGAGTTCAGCCAAGACCTGACGCAAGAAGGTGCGCAGATCGGCCATCAGGCCGAGCGCAACCGGATAGTTGCGGCCGATTTCATCGGGATCGATATCGACGTGAATGAGCCGCGTCGGCGGAATGGTGAATGAGTATCCCGGGATCCAGGAACTGGACGTGCGGTCGTCGAAACGCGCGCCCAGTGAGAGCAGCACGTCGGCCTGCCGCGTCGCGTGGTTGGCCTGATAGTGCCCGCCGCGCGCCACCATCCCGAGCGCCAGCGGATGATGCGTGTCGATCACGCCGAGACCGCTCATCGAGGCGGCGACCGGAATCTGCAATCGCTCGGCAAGCGCCAGCAGTTCGGGCGCGGCACCGCCGTGACGGATCGCCTGCCCGACCAGCATCACCGGCCGGTCGGCATTCAGCAGCATATCGACGGCCTTGATGACGCCTTCGGGATCGGCACCGCAGCGGCTCGAAATATTCGCCGTCCATTCAGACGGCTTCGGCGCCTCTTCGGCAGCCTCTTCGAGGAACACATCGAACGGCACGTCGAGCACGACCGGACCCGGACGGCCGGTCACCATCGTCTTCCATGCCTGCCGCACGGCGAGCGGCACCATTTCGCCGCGCGTTGGCTGGAACACCCGCTTGCAGATACTGCGCACGGTCGAGGGAAAGTCCGCCTGATTTTGGCGATACATTTCCTGGAAGGCGCCGCGATTGAACTGGCTGGTCGGCACGTTGCCGGTCACGGCCAGAAACGGCACCGAGTCGAGATAGGCCGTCGCCAGCGCAATCGGCAAGTTGGCCGAGCCCGGACCGCACGATGTAAACGTCGCGGTCGGCTTGCCCGACACGCGATAATACACGTCAGCCATGAAGCCGCAGACGCTCTCATGACGTGTCGAGATGGTCTTGATGTCGGAAGAGCGCTCGCGCAGCGCGTCGATGAACTGGATGTTGCCGTGGCCGCACAGTCCGAAGGCGTAAGGAACCTTCTCCTGAACCAGGTAATCGACAATGACCTGAGCGCCATTGAGCTTGTTGGACATGAATTCAATCTCCTGGAAGGGCGTCGGCGCAAGCCGTTACGTGTTGAAGACGACGAGCCGCTCATCCGTCATTTCGCGGATGGCGTAATGCGGACCTTCGCGGCCGATGCCACTGTCCTTGATCCCGCCATAGGGAAGCTGATCGGTGCGCCAGGTCGAGAGACCGTTGACGATATGCCGCCGGTGCGCACGGCGCGTGCGTCACGGATCGCTTTGCCGGTCTCAGGCGCCATCGCCTCGGCGATGACGTCTACCCGCTCCCGCAGCAACACACCGACGCGCCGCAGCAGCGCCGCGCGCTCATAACCGGGCATATTGGCGATGGTGGATTTGGCCGCGACCGCGGCGGAAATCGCTTTTTCAAGCTCGGCAGCGGTGGAATTCGGCGCGCGCCAGACCGGCTCATGCCGATACGGGTCGATGACGTCGTAGGTACGCTCGGCCTCCACCCAGGCGCCATTGATCAGCATCGGTATGGCCTGCATGCGTCAGCCACTTCCATTTCTTATTGCGGCTGATAAGCCCGAATTGCAGGCCCTTGGAGAGGCCAGCGTGCGCCGTTCCCACCAAGCGCGTGCCCACCCCGAAGGAGCCGGAGTATTACAATATGAGTTCTCGTTTGACAATGCCGCATCGTGGGATCATTTTCCCGACGAGAACAGACCGAGGCAAAAGAACATGACCGAACGCTATCGCGAGGAAGCCAAGAACTTTCGCCTGCTCGGCCACGATCCGTCGGCCGCTTTCGGTGGCGGCAGCCTGGTCGAAGTGAAGAACGGCTATGCCTATGTCGGCTCTGTCGGCGGTTCAAGCTTCAACGCGCCGGAAGGCTTCACCGTTCATGACGTGTCGGATCCGCGCAAGCCGCACAAGGTCGCTGAATTTCGCGCGCCGGCCGGCGTGCATTGCCACAAGCTGCGTCTGGTCGGCGATGATCTGCTCTATGTGAACTCCGAGAAACTGGCCGGCGACAAGGGCAAAGACGGTCGCGGCGGCCTTTATATCTTCGACATCCGCAATCCGCGCGAGCCGAAGCAGGTCGGCTTCTATGACATGCCGGGCAGCGGCCCACATCGATTCGGCATCGACAAGGAGCGCAATCTCGCGTTGCTGCCGTGCGACGCCGAAGGCTGGCACAAGCGCGTGATCTGGACGCTCGACCTGCGCGATCCGCTGAAGCCGGAGATCGTCAGCATCTGGGGCCTGCCCTGGCAAAAGACGCAGGATGCCGCGCTTGGCAACGATCCGATGCCGGCTGATAACACCTGCACGCTGCACGGACCGCCGGTGATCCGCGGCAACCGGATGTATGCCGCGTTCTGGGGCGGCGGCGTCGCGGTGATCGACTGCACCGACCTGCGCAACATGGACCTGGTCGGTCACGTCTGCTGGTCGCCGCCGTTTCCTGGCGGCACGCATACGGCTTGGCCGATCGGCAACAAGCCCTATCTGGTCGTCACAGATGAGGCCCGCGCGAAGCAGAACTATTGGGATGCGCAGTTCATGTGGATCGTCGATATCCGCGACGAGACCAATCCGATCCCGGTCTCTAACTTCTTCCCCGACCGCGAGAAGTACTTCAACCGGGGCGGCCGCTTCGGCGCGCATAACATCCTCGAGCATATTCCCGACGAAGGTCCGTGGGCCAATCTGGTATTCCTGACCTACTTCAACGCTGGCCTGCGCGCGGTCGATGTCAGCGATCCGCTGCGGCCGAAGGAAGTTGGCTACTACGTGCCGGAAACACCCGAGGGCCAGGCGGCGATCCAGTCGAACGACGTCGGCACAGACGAGCACGGTCGTCTGTATTTGATCGATCGCTGGGGTGCCGGCATGCACATCGTCGAGTATACCGGCTGAGCCTTAGACTTACGGCCAAATGAGAAGCGCGCCCGGCTAAAGCCTAGGCGCGTTTTTCTTTTTTCGCGTCGGCGCTGTCCGGCTTCGGCTTAACGACGGTCGCCGCATACATGTCGTGCCGCGCCGGCCGCCAATAGGCCGCGATCCGCGCCCGCTTCTGCGCATAGTTCTCGTACATCGTCTCGGTTTCGCAGTCTTCGCACATGCGCGCCCGTCGCCCTTCGTTCAAGTTGGAAGCGCTTCTGTTTCTTCGTATCCGCTCTCGCGCGATCGCATGTCAACCCACATAACGATCGACAGGGCATCGAAGATGTGTTGGCGCACCGTGCCGCACGGCGCGAGGCTGTTTCTATTGGGTTTCGATGGTGCACCACCGCACGAACGAACAGTTCAATCTGAACAACACGTCTCAACCGTCGACAAAAGCGGCGGCGTTGCATGCGCAGAGCAGATCATCTCATATAGTCAGTTGACATTCTACATTGACACAAAAATACTGGCGACAGTCAGGCACATGACCTGAGACCAACGATAAAGGTCGCATCGGATCGGCGGCTCTCTCGTGTTGAGGGATGTGCCGCAACGAGAGCGCCGCCCGGGAGGAACAATGAGATCACGTGTACGGCTACTCGCCGCGGCTCTATGCTTGGCTCCTCTGCTCGGCACGGCCCACGCGGCCGACGAGTTTCCCACGCGGCCGATCCGCCTGATTGTCGGTTTTGCGCCGGGCGGGGCGACGGATGTCGTCGGACGCCTGCTCAGCGCATCGCTCACGCAAGAACTCAAACAGACCGTCTATATCGAGAATATCGCCGGCGCGAGCGGCCTGATCGCTTGGAAGACCGTCGCGAATGCGCAGCCCGACGGCTACACGCTGATGATGGCCGAGAATGCGCTCTCGATGCGTCCAGCGCTGCCGGAAGCCGCTTCCGACCCGTTCGACCCGGTTACCCAGATGTCCGGCGTGGCGCTGGCCGCGCATTCGCCGCTGGCGCTGGCTGTGGCCAAGCACGTCGAAGCCAATTCGGTGGCCGACCTGATCAAGCTGTCGAAGGCGAACCCGGACAAACTGAACTACGCCTCCGCCGGCACCGGATCGGTCGCCCAGATGGTTTGGGATGTCGTCAAGCAGGGCGCGCAGATCAAGGCGGTCGATGTCCCGTTCCGTGGCGGCGGCCCGGCGATCGCGGCCATCATCGCCGGTCAGAGCGATATCATCATGGCCTCGACGCAGGTTGCCAAGCCTCTGGTCGAGCAGAAGATCATCAAGGCCTTCGCCGTCACCGGCAAAGAGCGTTCGCCCGCCCTGCCCGATGTGCCGACGCTCAGCGAAGCCGGCATCAAGCATGCCGATGCCGAATTGGAATTCTGGTACGGCGTGTTCGGCCCCAAGGGCCTGCCGGAAAACGTCAGGATTCGGCTGGAAAACGCCATCAAGACCGTCATCAACAGGCCCGACATCAAGGAACGGCTGCTCACCCTCGACATCAGCCCGCAATTCATGGCCGGGCCGCAGCTCGAGGCGAAACTGAAAACCGAAATCGCGAACTGGAAGGCGTTCACGGCATCGCAGCCGAAAACGTCGCGATAGGGCCACGCGCCCTCGCCTGCACCTAGAGCATGATCCCGAAAAGTGGGAACCGGTTTTCGGAAAAGATCATGCTCCAACCACAAGCGAGACTCTGATCCGATTCAACTTGATCGGATCAGAGTCTAGCCCCATCGACGCAAAGGCCGAAGCCGTTCGCGCTTCGGCCTTTCAACGTCCAGCAATGACGCAACAAGGAAGTACGGAATGAACCGCGGCCCCTGGATCGATCACTTCGGCGACAATTTTCTATGGTCAAATGCCACCTTGATCATCAAGGGCATGGCACCCTACGGCGTCGTCGCGCTGGAAGAGATCGATCGCGTCTGCGAACGGCTGCGACCGCGCTGGGGCGAGGAAAATGCATGGCCGGAAGAATGGCGCCGCATGGGCGTCATGATCGAAGACCGCGCGGAAGCGGCGCTCGCCAAGGGCCATAAGCTGACCGCCGCCAATTATTTCCTGCGCGCCGGCATCTATCACTACAACGCCGAGCGCTTTATGTATCCCGGCCCGGAAAAGCGCGCGCAGAGCGCCATTGCCTACAAGTGCTGGCATGCCGGCATTCGCCTCGGCGAGCCCACCATCGAATTCGTCGAAGTGCCTTATCAGGGCACGACGCTGCCGGCACTGTTCATGCGCGCGGAAGGCACCAACGGCAAGCCGGCGCCGACCATCGTCATCGTCAACGGCATGGACAATGCCAAGGAGATGAGCATCTTCTTCGCGGCGCGCGAATTCGCCCGGCGCGGCTTCAACTCGCTGGCGCTGGACGGCCCCGGCATGGGCGAGACGCGCCGCATGCGCGACATGCCGAGCCGGTACGATTACGAAGTGCCCGGCGGCGCCGCCTTCGACTATCTGGCCGCAAGGCCCGATGTCGATGCCAAGCGCATTGTCTCCTTCGGTTACAGCTTTGGGGGCTATTATTCATCGCGCATTGCCGCCCGCGATCATCGCTTCGCCGCCTGCGTCGCGCTGTCGGCGCTGCATTGGGATCTGGCCGCCTGGCAGGAGAAGATCCGCCTGCAGAACCTGAACGCGCCGACCAAGGTCGCGCAATCGAACTTCCAGTTCCGCTGGGTCGTCGGCGCCGAGACCCAGGAAGAAGGCATCGAGATCGCGAAGCAGTTCACCCTGAAGGACGTCGCCAAGGAAATGGTGTGTCCGTTCCTGGTGACGCATGGTGGCAATGACCGCGTCGTCCCGGTCGAGAACGCGCAAAAGCTCTATGACGCCGTCGGCAGCAAGGACAAGAGCATCAAGATCTTCTCAACCGAAGAAGGTGGCGCGGAGCACGCCCATGTCGACAACCGGCAGGTCGGCATCGACTTTGCCGCCGACTGGCTGCAGGACCGCCTTCAGGGTTGAGCCATAGGCCGGACACGCTCGCCCGGTTCTTTGACGGACAAGGGGACTCGTCCATGATGAACGCATCGACAAAGATACTATCGGCCATGCTCACCGGCATCGCGGTCGCGGCAATCTGCCTGTCGGCAGCGACCGCCGGCGAGGTCAAGGTGATCAGCGCCAACGGCATGCGCGAGGTCATCAAAGAGACCGCGGCGCGTTACGAAGCGGAAAGCGGCAACAAGCTCGTCATCACCGTGGCGGAAACCGGCGAAATCCGGAAACGCGTGCTCGCCGGCGAGAACTTCGACGTCATCATGGTGCCGAAGACCACGTCCGACGAATTCGACAAGGCCGGCAAGATCACCTCCGAGCAGGCGCCGCTCATCCGCGTCAATTTCGGTCTCGGCGTGAAGGCCGATGGACCGCAGCCGGATGTATCGACGGCCGAGGGGCTGAAGAAGACCTTTCTTACCGCCAAGACCATCCTGATCACCGATCCGACGAATGGCGGCATCAGCGGCGTTCATCTGATGAGCGTGCTCGACCAGCTCGGCATCAAGGACGAAATGAAGCCGAAGCTCGTGCCCAACCGCGGCAACGGCTTCCACGCGGAAAAAGTCGTCACCGGCGAGGCCGACATGGCAGTGCAGGCCGAGCACGAGATCAAATGCGTGAAGGGCACGGCCTTCCTCGAATATCCGAAGGAATTTCAGCGCCCGATCATCTTCATCGGCAGCATCGGCGCGGCCGCGGGCGACGCCAAGGCCGCCAAGTCCTATCTGAGCTTTATCGCCGGCCCGGAGGCTGCGCCGGCCATCAAGGCGCATTGCCTGACGCACGGCTGAGCCTTTAGAGCGCGATGCGCTTGAGTTGACACGCCATCGCGCTCTAGTCTTTTGTTTGAGCATGATCTTTTCGGAAAACGGTATCCCCTTTTCCGGATCATGCTCTAGCTGTGGAGCCTCAACAGGTTGTCCTCTGGGAGGCCGAGTCTGCTGATGGGTGTTCTGGCTTTCAAGCTACCATGTGGCCGATGCCAGTTATAGCGATGGAGCCAGATTGGCAGCTCTGCGGTTCGGCCATCGGAGTGAGTGTAAGCCTTGGTGTAGGCCCACTCCCGCAGCGCGGTCTGGATGAACCTCTCAGCCTTGCCGTTGGTCTTGGGCGTGTAGGGCCTGGTGCGGACATCCGACACCACGAGCTGACAGATCTCGTTCTGACGAAGATCACAAAACAGAGCAATCAGCGGAACCCAGAAGCGCGAACATCTCGGTTTATTGGGGCCCGGTTTAGCGAAGTTTCGCTCGTCATCAACACAGCCGGTGTAAAGCGGAGCGCTGATGATCGCGTGAGAAAGCCGACAAGGTGACGATTTGCGTCGCGTTTGATCAGGCTCGTCGGGTTGCCTGCAACGCGGCGCGGCCAAGACACGCCGGGAATGTCGCACTTGAAATACCGAGCGCTCCGACGACCTTGCCGGTGAAGTTGCGAACCTGGACGGCCATGCACCTCCACTCGGATTGAAACTCGTCATCGTCGTAAGCGATCAGCACAAGTTCGGCATACTTCGAGCAACATCCAGCAATCATTCAACGGCGGTGCGGCATAGATTAGGTGCATCCGGTGTTCCTCCCAGAACCGGACACTCCAGCGGCCGGCTCTGTCCAATGCCCCTCCTCAAGGAGCCGGCCGCATTTTTTTTGGATTTTGTCCGACAGACGCATACGGAGGCGCCGTGACTCCAGACGACCTGCGGCTGCTGCACTACCTTCCCTTGAGCACGACATCCTTCACCGTTCTGGTCGCCGGCTTCATCGTCCTGTTCGCGCTGATCCAGCTGGGCATCCTGCGAAACGCCTATATGCGCCTGGGCCTGAGCTCCCGCGCCGCGCCGCTGCTGCTCGCGTCCTTGATCGGCAGCTCTATCGACATTCCTGTCGCCCAGTTGCCCGGGGAGCAACTCGTATCCGGGCGGGAGGTCACCTACCCGTCCGCCACGGCTCGCTATTCAAAGTCGTTGAGGTGCTACTTCTTCATCTCGGCAGCGTCGCGGCGCATGATCAGGCACTCGAGCAACTCGACATAACTCGGGTCGGCGCCGGAGGATGCGGCGACCACGCATTCGCGCTGAAACCGCGCCGGATACTTCGTCCAGTCGGACTGGAGTTCCTTCCGGGCGTCCTGCTCTTCCTGCAAGCACCGCTGAAGCGTCACATTCTGGCCGTCGCCCGATGTCGCCGCGCCGCGGCAAGTCGGCTCCACATTGAAGTTGGGAATGTCGTCGGACACGGGCAGCAGCAGGGTGGCGGCGACGGCCAGCGAAGCCAACGGGGTGAACATGATCAAGACTCCGGTTGATGCGGCTAGCGCCGCTCACGGCAGCGGACCACCAAGGGGCCGGAGCGCTCGGCGCCCGAATCATCCGCTCCGGGCGGATAGGCACATGGATACGGAACCTGGTACGGCAGGCCATTCCCGTTGATGTGCCGCTCGCGGCGCGGCCCAGGATGAGCCCGCACAGAGAGGGCTTGCAGCCAATGCCGCTGCCGCGCGGCCCTGTTGATGATCCGTTTCATGTGCTGACCTCCGATTGACGGAAGTACCCGTGCGGAGCACGCGCGCCCGCCCGGACCACCGCTCATGACCAATATACTGAGGGACTTGTCCGGCGGCTTGGTGCGCATTGCGGCGCCTTTCATGAGCTTGCCCCGATCCGTGCATCGCCTGCCGCGTCAGGCCCGCCCTTCGACCGGCGATACCGCAAGAACGGCGAATTCTCCGCAAGCCGCCAAGAGCAGCAATGCCCAGCAGGAATAGCTAGCCAGGAGGCACCGCGTCAGGCGGCGCTGTCATCAAGTAGGAGCGGACATGACCGACATCAGAGCTTCCTCGTCCCCGGCAGACGCGGATGCCCCGGTCGCGGATCGACTTTCTCAATCGATCGCCGCACTATGCGTTGAAACTGAACAACACTCAGCGGCCTCGCCAGCGCTGAGAAATGACATTCTGACAAGGCTCTTGAAAAGTATCGCCGTAGACTGCAGTTGCGTCATCGTTCCCAGAACGCCTTGGCGACCTGGTCGCGCAGCGGCTTCACGAAATACGGCGACGAAATCTAAGATATCCATGACAGCCACCCAACCGTTTTACATGCTTATTTCCGGCGTTCCCGCCCCATGCTTGACCCTAAGAGATGTTGGACAGGCCACATTTTTGTATAGCGGCTCGTCCGCAGAAATCGGCCATTTCAACGTGCGTTGATCAATCGCGAATATCTTGACGGTCTGACTTTTCATTGCCCACAATAAAGAACCACAGCCCCTGGCTCTTATCGCTCTCTTCAAATTCGACACGGAATCCGTTGAACTGACTTTCTGCGATAAATCGAGCAGATGCTCCTTCCGGAGAAAGGCATACTTTGTCGCCAAATGTTCTCAGACCGACGCTTTGAGATCCGCCCTGCGAGTTACGCATCAAATCTTTTGCTATCGCGTCGCCATTAATGCGCGGCTCGGAGCCGCAACTGGACAAAATCAAGCTCGACGCCATAACCAGAACTCTAAATTGCGGACTGCGCGGCATCCGACCTTGGCCGGCAACGCGTAGCTCGGTCGCACGGTCATACTGGCGCACCTTTAAACATCCTTGTCCAAGTGGACCGTGTGCTGCTTCAGGAATTCGTCTAGCTGCCCATGCAGCCGTTGCCACTCAGCCAACTTCGTGTGGTGATAGGAATATTCGACATCCCAGCCGGCGAAGTCGCGCCTTGCACGGCAGTTTACGGCGCAGAACATGACAAAGTCGTAGGTCAGGTCGCCGAGCTTGTTGGCATAGACGCCTTTGGTAAAACTGCCCTCACAGTCATTGGCGTGACGGATATTCGGATCAATCCGTTTGAACTTGACCAAGCCCGGAATATCGCTCGGCACGTCGCGACAGCGCGGCGAACCTTTAGTGCCGACGCGTCCGACTACGTTGCTGCTCTTATGGTAGACGCCATGACGAAAGGCTGGGTCGCGCACGCTATTGCGCAAATCGACGGTGACCTGAACGCCGGCTTTCTTCTCTTCATCGCTGGCGCGCGTCAGCGGCACCACGCGATCCGGCAGCACGACGAGAGACAGTTGATAGTGCTGTCCAATGCTCAGGCTGTCGCCTTCACCCGTCCAGTTTTGGCGGCCGGCGTCGCAGGTGCGATTGCTGATGAACGCGGCGGGCACGCGTACGATCCAGACCTTGCGTCGGTTGGATTCTTTATATTGATCGATCAGCGCGATCTGCTCGATCTTCATGTCGCGGCTTGCCGAGCCGACCAGGAACGGAAGCGCCGCGGTAGCCGCACGGAAATTGGATGAAGCGATTTCGCAGCGTTCCGGCTCGAGTTTGGCAATTTCATCGGCCGAAGGCGGCTTGCCCGTGTCGATCGCGTCAGACTGGGCTATCGATGGCATTCCGCCGATAAGCGCAAGCAGGCACCCCATCGACATACCGAGCGCGCGCATCCGCAGGCGCGGCAAGATACGGACTAGCCGGTGTGATGAATTTCGACGCACCGGCACGCGACAACGCGCGCGCTCATCGCAACGATCTGTCTCGGTAAGCCCCCCAGCCATTGGTGTGCCTCCCACCATGGCGTGCTGTTCTTGGCCGCGAGATTAATCGCACTTCCGAGAGATGCAATTATCGGTTGTTTATTCCTATTGGACCAATCTTAGATAAAAGTTCCGCAATCGGCGCCGAGACCCGTCTGGAGTCGCGTGTTCCGTCCACGGAACAAGATACAGGCTCTACCGTTTGCGGAACGCCTTTGCGATCTGATCGCTGAGCGGCTTGATCAAGCATGACATCACGGTGCGGTCGGCTTTCACGAAGGCCTCGACCGGCATACCAAGAATCAATTTGAAACCACGCAGGCGGGTAAGCTCTTTCGCCGGCAAGGAAGTCCGGGCCAGATAAAGCGGCGCGCCGGTCTTCAGCTCCATCGCGGCGCCGGTCATACCTGCGCTTGGCCCCCGAGGTGGCGCCGCGCTTCGTGAAGAGACGATCAAAGTCAGCGACCTCAAATGCAGCGGCAAGACTATCGTTTCCCAAGCTATCGTGTTCATAACGTGCCGGCGGTTTTGCAGTCCTGTTCGCATCGATGATCCGAGAGCGACGCGCGCGCATTAGGCGTCTGACGCCACGGCGGCGTTGACGCATTCATCCTTGGTCGCTGCCGGTTCGCGACATTGACATCGAACCGACCAGTGATATCTTGGCGATATATACCTCGGATACAGGTCGGCTTGCTGCCCTGGGCGGAATTTCTCGCGAGCCGGCAAAGGAGCGATCCGATGAAGGACTTTCCCAGGGAAGAGTTCGAAGGCCGCTGGCAGCGCGCGCAGGCCATGATGGAGAAGAGCGGCTTCGACGCCATCTTCGTCACCGAGCGCACGAACTATCGCTATTTCACCGGCAACCAGACGATTCAATTCAACAACAAGCAACGCCCCATGACGGCCCTTATCCCAAAGAAGGGAAAGCCCGTCATGATGGTCTATGGGCTCGAAGCACAGCTGGTGCGCGACGAGACATGGGTAGAAGACGTTCGCGGCTATGTGGACGTCCCCTTCCCGGTTTCCCTCGTCGTCGAAACCTTCAAGGATCTCGGTCTGGAAGCGGGAAAGATCGGCTGCGAACTCGGCGACAACCAGCGTCTCTGGATGACGTTCCTGGAGTTCGATGCGATTCGCGCCGCGCTGCCGCGGGCGCAGTTCGTCGATGCTTCGACGTTGCTGATGCGCTGCCGGCAGGTCAAATCGGCAAACGAGATCGAGCGAATTGAACAAGCGTGCAAGATCACCGAGGTTGCCTGGGAGTTGATCCGGCGCCGGGTCTATCCGGGCATGACGGTTCCGCAGGCCGAGCGTATCTGCATCCAGGCGCTGGTGGATGCCGGCTCGGACCCCGTGACGCCCGGCTTCATTTTGCTGGATGTGCTGGGATACGGGCCGGACTTCACATACCGCAAAGGCGATCTGTTCTTCTGCGATCTCGGCGGCTCCTATCGCGGCTACAAGGCCGACTTCACCCGGCTCGCGACCTTCGGACCGCCTAGCGACTTCTTCAAGCAGAGCCACGAGCAGATTATGGTCGTGTTCAACGCTGTCGTCGACGCCATGAAGCCGGGCCGGCGCTGCCAGGACGTTGCGGCTGTGTTCAATCGAGAGATCGAACGCCTGGGCTATCCCCGTCTGCAGGGATCGAAGCGGATCGGGCATGGTCTGGGGCTGGAGCATCAGGAGTCCCCGTCGCTCAATGTGGTCGACGATACCGAATTGGTGCCCGGGATGCTGTTCACGCCGGAGCCCCGTTTCGTACGCGACGGCCACTTCATCATGGTCGAAGAGGATGTCGTGATCACCGAAACCGGTGCCCGCAAGCTCTCGACCGGCTGCGAAACCCTTTACACAATCGATATCTAAGCAAAGCGACCGCATGACAATTCGTGGGCAAGTCCGGATCAAATGACACGCACCCCTGCCCCGCTTCCGCTGTCTAAGCGCGCCGACCTGATGCCCCGCTCGGCCATTCGGGAAATCATGGCACTGGCCGCGGGCCGCAACGATGTGATCCATCTCGAAGTCGGAGAGCCGGATTTCGGTACGCCCAGCCATATCATCGAAAGTGCCTTCGAGGCCGTTCGTGCTGGCGCCACGCGCTACACCGGCAATGCCGGCCGTCCTAGTTTACGAGCCGCCATCGCGGCGCGCGCCGCGAGGCGCGGCACGCCGGTGGCTCCGGAGCGTGCGATCGTCACGGTCGGCGCGATAGGGGCGTTGTTCACCGCGCTCATGACGGTGGTCGATACCGGCGACGAGGTCCTCATTCCGGATCCGGGCTGGCCCAATTATGAATCCATCGTGATCATGGCGGGCGGCGTTCCGGTTCGTTATCCGCTGCCGGAGAGCGACGGTTTCATTCCCGATCCGGACGATCTCCTGCGCCGGATCGGTCCGAAGACCAAAGCCATCCTGATCAACTCGCCGGGAAATCCGACAGGGGCGGTATTCCCCCTCGAGGTCGTGCGCCGTATCGGCGCCATCGCGGCTCAGACCGGCATTTATTTGATCAGCGATGAGATCTACGAAGATGTCGTCTTCGACGGCGCCCGGCATGAATCGTTTCTGGAACATACGCCGGAAGATCGCCTCTTCATTATTTCCGGCGTGTCGAAGTCCTATGCGATGACCGGCTGGCGGCTCGGCTGGCTGATCTGCCCCGCTCGCGCTGTCGCCATCGCGGAAAAGCTACAAGAGCCGGTGGTGTCCTGCGCGCCGACGCCATCCCAGGTCGCCGCCGAGGCCGCGCTGGCCGGCCCTCAGGATTCCGTTGAGGCGGGACGCCTGCTGTTTCAGCGCCGGCGTGACATCTTCATGCATGAACTCGGCCCGACCGGGATGGTCGCCGGTCAACCGCGCGGCGCATTTTACGGGCTGGTCAAGCTCGGCAACGGCCATGCCACCGCGCTGGAATTCGCCCGCAAGCTTCTCATCGAGCAAGGCGTAGCGGTCGTTCCGGGCGACACGTTCGGGCCAAGCACGAGTCGCATGGTCCGGGTGGCCTTCACCATCGAGGACGAGCGGCTGACCGAAGGTCTGCGCCGTATCGGACGGGCTGTCGGGTCAAAGGTCTAGGAGCCGGCGGCGCGTAGCATCGACGTGCTCGGCCATCGCAGCACGGGCCTCGACGGTCTTTTTTTTGGCAATCAGCGTGGTCAATTCCAGATGCTGTTTGGCCATCTCATGGATGTCTTCCGACAGCATTGCGGTGTGCATGGCCCGCATCAGATCGTCCATCACGTCCGACACCATCTGTACCAGACGGCCATTGCGCGTGGCTTTCCAGATCGTCCGGTGAAATCTGAGATTGGCGTCCAGGAGGCTCTCGACCGAAGGCCGGCGCGGCAGTACGGCCGCCGCTTTGAGCTCTTCGAGATCGGCCGGGGAAGCCCGCGCCACGGCAAGTTCCACCGCCGAGCATTCCAACAGCAGCCTGACCTCAAACAGGTCCTTGATCTGCTGCCAGGACAGCTTGGTTACGGTATAGCCCTTGCCGGGAATTACCGTGACGAAGCCCATTTCGCTCAACCGTAACAGGGCCTCTCGGGCGGGCGTCTTGCTCACGCCGAAACGCGCACCGATCTGCGACTCCACGATCAGCGTGTCGGGCGCCAGTGTTCCGTTGATGAGATCCCGCTTGAGCGCATCCACGATGCGTACGGCCGTGGTGTGCTCTTCGACCACCTTTTGCCGTGCGGCGCCTTTCCGCTCCAATCCCAGTCTCCTTGAACCACATCATCCGGTCGAGTGGCGGCATTGATGCCACCATTGCGGCACCGAGTATACCGCCAAGACGACTCCGCCCGGCGCCCGGCCGGGTTTCCAAGGGCGACGGCCGGCCCGCCCGGATCGTGGTCGTTATGGGCGATCTCGGCGGGACATAAAAGGCGCGCCTAACCCTGCTCGGACCAGGGCGTCGCGGCGGCCTTGAGATATTGCTCGCGCAGGGCCGGTTCGATCTCAGCGGTCTGGCGAAATTGCTCGTTCAGGCGCCCCTCCATCTCCGCCCGTAGCGCACGCGCGCGCGAATAGACCCTGGCCTCGTCAATCGTCTTCAATTTGCCCTCGCGCAACACCCAGACTCCGTCGATCATGACGTCGGTCACGGACACGCCGTTTTCGCAGTAAACAAGCTGGTTGATGACGTTGTTCAGCGGCACGAAATGGTATGAATCCATCGTCAGCATCACTAGGTCGGCCAGACGCCCGGCCTCGATGACGCCGGCCTTGCGGCCCAAGCCAAGCGCATGTGCGCTGCCCGAGGTCGCCGCCCGCAGGACATCCTGCGGAGCCGGCCAATCGCGATAGTCCCGGTCGCTGCGATTGTGCCAGATGCCGGCGATCCGCAACGCCTCGAACATGTTTTGCGTGTCGTTGCTGCCGGATCCATCCGTGGCCAGACCCAGCCGCACGCCCCGCTTGAGCATGTCGTCAAAGCGCATGCGTCCGCTGCCGAGCTTTCCATTGCTCGCCGGGTTGTGCACCACGATGGTGCCGCGGGCCGCGACCCTTTCAATGTCGTCATCGGTCAGCCAGACGCAGTGCGCCATGGACAGCCGATCGGTCAGGACACCGATCTTGTCGAGGTAGGCCACCGGCGAGGTGCCGAACAGCGCCTGGCCCTGCATGAACTGCGCCTTGGTTTCGCACACATGCATATGGATCATGGTGTCGAGATCGGCCGCGACCTCCAGGCAGCGAACCAGCTGCTGCTCGGTGCAGCGGTGCGGCGCCGAAGGTCCGACTATCGGCGTCACTAAATGTGTGCGGTGGCGGACCTCCTGCGCAAACTCGATGAAATCATCCAGCGATTCGGCGCCTTCCAGCCGGGAAATGCGCTCGATTTCCTCGCGCGCGCCCTTGGACAGATTTTGCGCGTCGATGCCGACCGTTGTCTCGTACTGCCGGTCGGACAGGGTCAGGGCCAATCCGCCGCGCATGCCGGCATCCGCCATCGCGGCGACCGCGTTCATGGCGCCCATATGGGGACTGGGCGACCCGGTGTAGAAATGATCCATCACGCTGGTGCAGCCGGTGCGAAGCATCTCGATCACGCCAAGCTGAGCGCTGACATAGATCGCCTCGTCGGAATATTCTCGCCAACCGGCCCTGATGTATTGCCGCCAGATCTCGAGTGGCAGACGCGACCAGGTGCCTTTGAGCAAATTGGACGGCGAGTGCCCATGGGCATTCACCAGACCGGGCATGACGATATGTGACGGAGCGTCGATATGCTCGGCGAAGTCGCCATCCGGTCCAGCCCCCGGCCCGGCCTCGGCAATCTGCCCGTCGCGGACGATCACATAGCCGGGTTGCCAGACGTCCATCCGGTCGTTGGCAGAAACCACCGCGCCCGCCGAAATCTTCGTTGCCATTCCAAAACCTCCGACCCGGTATCCAGGCATTCAATGGCCCGCGACGGGCCAGGCGAAGCGGGAGTCGCCCCATTCGGTCGCGCCTTGCGGTATGCCGAGCATCTGATGCGCCATCCACATCAGCGCCTGGTTCGAGGAAATCACCGGCTTGCGCAGTTCCTGCTCGAGATGCCCGAGAATTTCGAGAGTGCGAAAGTTAGTTGCCACGATGAGAACGCCGTCGGCTTCCGGCACGTCCGCTTCCTTGGCGAACCGGTAGGACTGCTCCGGGCCGAGCGCGTTGATGTCGGGCGGCTCCAGGCCAAGACCGACAATGTTCACGACCTCGAACCCGGAATCCGTCACGAACTTCGCCAGCGGTTCAAGCAGCCATTGCGGATAGGGCGACACCACGGCAACCCGTTTAACGCCGCGGTGAGCCATCAGCTTGGACATGGCCGAGTTGGCGCTTTCGGTCGGAACGCCGACCGCCGCCTGGAACCGCTCGAGGAACGCATCGTGCCACGTCCGGCCCTGAATGAAGCTGCTGGCGTTGCAGCAATACAGCGCGATGTTCGGCCGCAGATGCTTCATGGCCGGCGCCAGCAGCAACGATTCCTCGGCCAGTTCGATGCGATCCGTTTTGGTCGTGCGCACCACATGCGCGGACACGCCGGGCGGCAGCGTGCGGGCGAATTCCGGCTCAATGACCGCATTGTCGTAAGGCAGCATCATTCCGATCCGCCCGCGCCAGCCATACATGCAATTACCCTCGCTTGGTCTTGCGCCGCCCGGAGGCCGCGCCATGATTCAATTCGGCTCGCCATGAATTGGCTACGAGCCGATTATTCGCCTATGCCTCTGTCTTGGCCTTTAGGCATCGGCTAGAACGGCAACCGCATCCCCAGCCCCTCGGCCTTGGCCCGCATATAGAGCTGATAGGCGATAGAAATATCCTGCGTCGTGAGGCCGACCGATGCCACGAGAACTTTCTCCTTGGCGTTACGGCGGCCGGGCTTCCGGCCCGCGATCACTTCCCAGAGCTGACCGGTGATGTCTTCCGTGCCGATAGCTCCGGCATCGACCGCATGCTGGATATGGGCCGGATGCTTTTCGCTCGCCGGATTGTAGTCGACGAAAAAACGATCGCATTTGACATACACGTCGTTCATCGCCTCGTGCTCGCCGACAACCGCGAGAAAAACGCCTTCCTCAAGCCAGTCATAGTGCAGGAATGGCTCGGGCGACGACGTCCCGACCACGATGATATCGGCGCCGCGACAGGCCTCTTCATAGCTGTCGACCGCTCTGACCCGCAATCCGAGCGTATGGCTCATCTCATGGGCGAATTTTTCCCGGCTCTGGGGCCGCAGCGAAGTCGCCTTCACGTCGCTAATATTGAACAGCGCGTGCAAGCCCTGCAACGCCGCCTGCCCCACATTGCCGACGCCGATGATGCCGACCGTGGCGGACTCCGGCCGGGCCAGATATTTGGCCGCAACGCACACCGACGCACCGGTACGTTTCGAGAAGCTCGAGTGTTCATCGATGATCGCGATCGGCGACGAGGTCACAGGATCGCTCAGGATGATGTACCGGGTCGCCGCACGCTCGCCGCCTGTGCCGACGCCATTCTGGTCAATGTTGAATCCGGTAACCCGCACCCCGGCCACTGGCAGATCTCGAATGATGGCGGATTTGATCCTGGAGCGGTATCCAAGCTTTCGATCTTCCGTCACGTAGCTGAGCGGCACACCGTAGATCATACTTTCCGGAACCCCCTGACGCTTGAAATCGTCCTCCACCGCCACCATCGCATCGGCCATGGTGAACATGCCGCTGACGTCTTGATCGGATAGGAAAACGACTTCATGCGGCATGTGCGATGTTCCAGAATCGATATTCAGCTAAAGGCCTTGATCGCGTTCGGTCTCTTTCCAGGGCGCAAGGCGCTGCTGGAGCAGAACGACGAGCGACGTCAAGCCGTAGCCCGCGGCAACCAAGACGATGATGGGAACGAACATTTCCGCGGTTCGAAAGCTGCTGGCATACCGCACCAACAGGCCTCCAAGGCCGGTTTGTGCGGTGAAGAACTCGCCGACCACCAGGCCGACAATGCCTCTGCCGACCGACAGCCGAAGGCCGGCCATGACAAATGGAATAATGGCCGGAGCGATGACCAGACGCGCAATCTGGAATTCCGACGCGCGCATGGACACTGCCGGCTCCAGCAACTCCTGTCCGACCGTGATAACGCCCGCATAAGTGTTCTTGATGATCGGAAAGATCGCCAGCAACACGACGATGGCAATCTTTGGACCAGCATAGAGCCCGAGCCACAGCGAAAGAACCGGCAGCAACGCGACGGTCGGCGTGGCGTAGAGGCCATTGACGTACGGCCCGATCATCCAGTTGAACCGCAGATATCTTCCCATCAGAAGGCCGAGCAACGCGCCAAACACAACCGAGATCGCTAAGCCGGCCAGCAGCACCGAGAGCGAATTCGCCGTAGCGGTCAGCAACGTTCCGTCTTTGGTGAGCTTCCAGAACGCCAACACCGTGTCGTGGAACGGGGCCAGAAAGATCCGCGGCGTGAACATGCCTCCGATCTCCCACGCCAAAAACAGCAGCGCGATCGAACCGGTCCGAATGGCGAGGTTGCGCCGCTTGACGTAGCGTCGCGCGGCGGCTTCACGGGCGGCAGCATGGGCCAGGGACGTTGTCATTTCAGGATCTGTACCGTCGCAGCACGCTACGCTCCAGGTAGGTCAGCAATCCGTCGATCGCGACTCCCATGGCCGCCAGGATAATGACCGGCGCAAACATCTTGGCCATCTGATACGAACTCGATGTCGCCTGCAGAATGCCGCCGAGCCCTGACACGGAAACGAAAAACTCCGCGACAATGACCGTCGTGAGGGCGCGTCCGAGACCGAGCTTTATGCCGGCCACGACATACGGAAAGGTTGCGGGCAGGATCACTTTTCGCAGCAGTTGGCTTTCGGTGGCGTTCATCGAACGCGCGGGTTCGGTAAACTGCGCGCTGACATCGCGAATGCCGACCATGGTGTTGACGGACACCGGAAAAATCGCCGCCAGAATAACGATCACGATCTTCAACGGATCACCGACACCGATCCAGAGCAGCAGCAGAGGAATCAGCGCGACGCGCGGTGTGTTGTAGAAGATCGTCACATAGGGGTCGAGAATCTGGAAGCCGAGGTTACTGCGTCCCATCAGCACCCCGAGCGCCACCCCAAGGACCGATGCGATCACGAAACCCGGCACCAGCACCGACAGTGTCTCTACCAACCCGTTCAAAAGCCGTCCGCGCGGGTCCAGGAGGGACAGCCAGAACTCCCGCACGACGTCCGATACCGGGGCAAAGAACAACGGATTACTCAAACGGCCGGCGATTTCCCACACCGCGAGAAAGCCGATGAACGTGCACACGACGATCAACACGCGGTCGATCTTCGTCCGCCGAATCCTGGCCCGCTCGGCCTGCAACGCAATGTCGTCGATGGCTGTCATGCGGCGGCATTCAGCTCGGCGGATTCGCGAATGCCCTTCTTGAGAATTTCCCAGGCATGGGCGCGAATTTCACCGAAGCGCGGCAACGCCCGCACTTCACTTGTCCGCGGATGCGGCAAATCGACCGTGATCTCCTCGACGATCCGCCCCGGCCGTGCTCCCATCACCACCACCCGATTGGCCATGTAGACCGCTTCGTCGATGCTGTGGGTGATAAACAGGATGGTTTTTCGGGTGGCACTCCATAGTTCCAGAAGCTGTTCCTGGAGCAACTCACGGGTCTGCTCGTCGACCGAACTGAACGGCTCATCCATCAGAATGATCTGCGGATCGAGCGACAGCGCGCGCGCAAATCCGACGCGTTGCCGCATGCCGCCGCTCAATTCATGCGGATAGTGATTCTCGAAGCCGCGCAGACCGACCTGCGCGATGTTCTCCAGTGCGATTTCCTGCCGTTCCTTGGCCGGAACGCCTTTGAGCTCCAGACCGAACTCCACATTGCGCAGAACCGAGCGCCATGGATAAAGCCCGAAATATTGGAACACGACAGCGCGGTCCGAGCCCGGTCCGCTAACGATCCGGCCATCCACCAGGACGCGTCCGCCTTCCGGCTGGATCAATCCGTCGATGATCCGCAGCAAGGTGGACTTGCCGCAGCCGCTCGGTCCGATCACCGAAACGAATTCGCCTTGCGATACCGAAAGGCTGACGCCGTTGAGAACCGGAATGCCGACGACATCGTCCTTCACGGATTTAAAGAACGTCTTCTGAATGTTCTCAACTGCCAGCTTCGGCGGAGTTGCGGCATCGACGGTCGGAACTGTCATTCCAGAGCCCATGATTCATCTGAAGGAACCGGCTATCGCACCGCGCCCGCGTCGAACAACGGCGAGCTTGGCGCGATAGCCGGAGATGTCATCCGCGGTGACACGGCTATCGCTTGAGCATGTCTCGCAGATAGTTGCCGCTCTTGCCCGTCGTCACGTCGTACCAGCCGTTATCGCCGATGTACTGGTTGACGAAGCGCGTATCGATCAGCTTTTCCAGCGGCATGACCGCATCGAGGCTCTTCTCCGCGACCATCGACTTCATGTTGGCGACATAGACCTCGGGATACAGGCCGCCGTTCGGATCGACCGCGAGCGGATTTCCCTTTGAGCCGAAATAGAAGTCGTACATTTCCTCGTACTGCTTTTCGGTATAGCCGGTGGGGTCAACCTCACGGGCGAGCTTGAGATACGCCACCCGCCCTTCCGGCGTGCGCGCGTGCCGTACCGCGTTCAGCATGCCGGTGACAAAGCCCTGCACCACGGCAGGCTTTTCATTGATCAGCTTGGTCGGTACTACGCAGAGATTCAGCGGCAGCGGCGGAACGCTCTCCGACACCGCGGCGAGCATGCGAACGCCTTTCTGCTCACGGATGCGAAGCCATTCTCCGGCCGTCAGCAATGCCGCGTCGACCTGACCGGCCAGCAGTGCGCGGGCACGAGCCGTGCCGCCTCCGATTGGGATCCAATCCACCGTCCCATCCGGCATTTTATTCTTGCTCAGCCACAACGCCGCATAGGTTTGCGAGATCGCCCCGACCTGGGAGATCGCCCATTTCTTGCCGCGCAGATCCTCAGGCTTTAGGATCGTGTCTTTGACAACGATCACATAGGTATTGTCCGCATTCACGCTGTAGACGGTCTTTGTGGCGGCGCCGCGCTCGATGGCGCTGGCGGTTCCGGTGAAGCCGTCGCAGGCCCCTTCGAGACTGCCTCCGGCTACAGCCTGCGTCGCCGTCAGACCGGCCGTGAACCCGACAAACTTAGCGTCGAGACCCTGCGCACGCAGGAAGCCGCCCTCGATCGCGTAGTTGATATAGAGGTACTCGAAGATCGGGGGCGACTGGCTGCCGATGCGGAATGGCGTAAGCGGCTGCGCCGACGCGGACGCCGCAATCAGGCTTGCGAATGCAGCACCAAGAATGACCGCCACACACGTGCGGCCCAGAGCAATCGCGCGAGTCATCAACCCCTGAAGCATTATGTCCTCTCTGCGTTGGCGTAACCGGCAGCCGAACCGCCGGCACGCAATTTCAGATGCAAGACCAGGGCCAGTGCGCAGGTCCTTCGCTTGAGAAGACGCATGCTTGACCGCGCACAACAACATGCGATCGCGCAGAGTCGTCCTGGCGCTCGTACGTGCGTCGACACGAAGAACGGCAGGCGGCCATACCAGCGATATATCGGCAGGATATACCGCCCTTTTGCCAAGTCAAATATGACGGGGCCCTGCCTAGAGCGCGTCCAGCACAAGTGGACACCGGTTTTGCGTCCGGACGCGCACTAAATGTTTAAACAGACGCGATTTCTTCACGTGAATAGGATTCCACTTCACTTGAAAACGCTGTAGTCGCAGCGGATGAAGGATTGAGAGGGGAAAAATGGTTGGCGGTGACACGCCAAAATTGCGGACTCTTATGCGCCACGCCGGCAGCGACACATACGCTGCCCACGGAATGCGCAGATCGATAAGCCGAAAGCTGAAAAGCGAGGCTTCGCACCGGGCATCGAAAACCTCACGCCGATGCTGAAATAGCTCGAAGCAGCGCCTGATGGTCCAAAAGAAACGAATTAAGAAGAGGATCCAGCCGTAGATTGCGGTGGCTACGCATCTCCGTAAGGTGCGCAACCTTTCATGTAACGGCACCTACGCGCGGACCAGCGCTCGCGCCGGCTCCACCGGATGAAGCGGTTATAGATCGTCTTGGGTGGCCCTTATTCGGCCGGCGCGTCACGCCAGCGCAGGCCACTCCTGATCACGAAGATGATGCCGCTCACGATCCCACCGATCGTCGGCACGCAATCGACGTCATTTGGCCGTCAGACCCGCAGCATGCATCACCGGCGTCCAGCGGACGAGTTCGTCTTTCATATATTGCGTGGCCTTTGCGGGACCGGAATCGGTCACCGGCTCGAATCCCTGCGCGGCCAGCTTGGCTTGGAACTCCTTGTCGGCCATCACCTGAAGCGTGACCTGCGCCAGCTTGTCGATGATCGGCTTGGGCGTATCGGCGGGCGCGAACAGGCCCATGAACAGTTGTGCGACAAAGTCCGGATATCCGGCTTCGGCCCCGGTCGGAACATCCGGGAGTGCACCGATCCGCTGTTCCGACGCGACCGCGAGGATGCGGACCTTGCCGGCCTTATGCAGTTCGACCGCCTGATCACTGATGTTCAGGGCCATCATCGGAATATGGCCGGCGACGAGGTCTGTGAACCCCGGCGCGGAGCCCTTATAGGGAATGTGGATGATATCGGGCACGCCGGCCAGTTGCTTGAATAGTTCGCCGGAGAGATTCGACATGGTGCCGCCGCCGGCCGATCCGTAGGAGAGCTTGCCGGGGTTGGCCTTCGCGTAGGCGACGAGTTCCTGCAGTGTCTTCACCGGCAACCCAGCGTGGACGACTATCGCCGCCACCGAGCTTGCCATGATAGAGATCGGCGCGAAATCCTTGATCGGGTCGTAGCCGAGATTTGGCATGATCACCGGATTGAGCACCAGGTCGCTCGTGCTGCCGAGCACCAGCGTATAGCCGTCGGGCTTCGCCCGCGCCGTTATGGCCGTGCCAATAGTGCCGCCGCCACCGCCCACGTTCTCGATCACGACGGTGCCGAGCAGCGGCCTTACCCGGTCCGCCCACTGGCGGCCGACCACGTCGAGGGGGCCGCCGGCCGAGCGCGGAACGATCAATCGGATGGGACGGTCAGGATATTTGCCCTGACCAAAGGCGGGAAACGGCGCAAAGGCTGCCGCCAACGAGGTCAATGCCAAACCCAACGCCTGACGACGATCTACTTTATTCTTCACGATGTTACTCCAATAAATCTTGGTATGACGGCACAATTCGGACGCTTCGCAGCAAGCCCATCCCGGGGGTCTTCGCTTCGTTCACGATCTGCACGCGATTTCATGGATCCGGCTGCATCTAGGTCGGGAAAACCAGCGTGTCCTGGACTCGCCAGGACACCGAAAGCTCGCTGTCCGGCTCGAACATGTTGATAGCGGCCGAATTCACCTCGGCAACGAGCCGATCCGACTCTTGCGCGGCGAAGTGGAGATGCCGTTTGGAGCCTTGGAAAACGATGTCCGTGAGCCAAAGCTTGAGCCGGTTGCGGTCTTCGCCCGCGGCATCGGACTTGTCTCCGGCTGGACCAATGCTCTCGGGGCGGACACCTACGATGACGGAAGTGCCGGGATAGAACCTGCCTTTGGCCCGGACAGAGCCGTACTTGGTGTCGAGCGTCAGCATGTCGCCATCGGCCGCAACAACGCGGGCCGCCATTCGCGTGGAAAGGCCGACGAAGTCGAACGCAAAAAGCGATTTGGGCCGCGAGTAGATCGAGGCCGGATCGGAATAGTCTTCGATCCGGCCGCGGTTCATCACCGCGATCCTGTCCGACATCACCAACGCCTCATCCTGATCGTGGGTGACGAATATCACCGTCATATTGACGCTGCGAAGCAACCGTCGAAGCTCGATCTGCATGACTTCGCGCAACTGCCGATCCAGCGCGCTAAACGGCTCGTCCAACAGGACGAGCTTGGGCCTCACCGCGAGTGCGCGCGCGACGGCCACACGTTGCTGCTGCCCTCCGGACAGCGACGAAATGCGCCGGTCACCGAAGCCGGCCAATTGGACCATGGCAAGGCACTCAGCGACGATTGACGGTATCGCCGCGCGATCACGGCGTTGCGCCTTCAATCCGAACGCGACATTCTCCGCCACGCTGAGATGGGGAAACAGGGCGTAGTTCTGAAACACCACCCCCATGTTGCGCTTATGCGCCGGCACCCCGGTGATATCCATGCCGGCCAACCGCACCGTCCCGGAATCGCAAGGCGCAAGTCCGGATGCGACGCGAAGCAATGTCGTCTTCCCGCAGCCGGACGGTCCCAGCAACGAGATGAACTGACCTTCCTCGACGGACAGACTGACGTCGTCGAGGATCGTTTGTTGCTCGATACGCCGTGTGATGCCCTCAAGCTTGAGAAAGGCCTCGGAAGTCTGGCCGCCCGCCCTGTCGATGGGTTGAGGCTGCATGATGCTGCTGACTCCTTGAAGCTTGGCCACAGTGTCCAGCATTGCTCAGCCTCCCGCCAATCGCTGAAGCCCGACCAGGCGCTCGGTGATCAAGAGACTGACCAGCGTCCCGAACAGCAGGATCACGGCAATGGCCGCGACGACCGGATCCGTGGAAACCGAGAGATAGTTGATGATCTGGATCGGCAGCGTCACGGTATAGATGTCGCCTACGAACAGCGCGATCGCGTAGTTGTCGAACGAGGCCAGGAACGCGAACACCGCCGCGCTGACGAACGAGGGAGCCAGGTTCGGCACCAGAACCTTGATGACGGCTTTCACCGGCGGATAGCCGAGCGTTCGAGCGGCATCGACCAGGGCAAAGTCAAACAGCGAGAGCCCGGCCAGCGTGATCCTGACGATATAGGGAAGCGTGATGACGACGTGAGCGATAAACAGGGACAGAAACGAATTGGTGATGCCGAGCGCCCGGAGATAGAACAAAAGCGCGATCCCGATGACCACACCCGGCAGCATCATCGGCGAAAGAACGCCGGTCACAAGCAGATCGCGCCCCGGAAACCGACTTCGAGACAACCCCAGCGCACAAGCCGTCCCGAGGACGAGGCTGACCGCCGTCGCCGACAATGCGAGCTGCAACGACGTCAGCAACGGCCCTGCGATGCTGTCCAATTGAAATACTTTTGCGTACCAACGCAGGGACAGCCCTTCGCGCGGTAAATCGAAAATCGGCGACGACGACAACGAGACCAGAAGCACAATGATCAGGGGCGCATTGACGATCAACAGCGCCAGAGTCAGCCAAAGGCCGCGCGCAAAAGCTTTCAGGAGTGTGAGATTTCGTTTCATCGGGCTGACTGATGGTCCTTTCCGAGCCTGCCGCTCAGCCATACGACCACACCGACAGTCACCAGCAGGACGACGCTGAACGCCGAGCCGAGCGCCGCATTGGAAACGATGTACGACTCGACGATGGATTTGGACAAGGTCGGGTAGCGGCCGCCGGCCAGCAGCGTCGGAATCAGATATGAAGCCGCCGTCTGCGAGAACACGATCGCGAAGCCGACCGCGATACCGGGAAGAGCCAGCGGCAGCGTGACGCGGCGAAAGCGATAGACAGGACCGGCCCCCAGTGTAGTTGCGGCATCTCCAAGCTGACCCGGGATCTGACTGAGAACGGCGAAGACCGGCAGAACCATCAGGGGCAACTTCAGGCTGATGGTCGCGATAATCAGTCCATGCTCCGTGAACAGCAGCGCCACCGGCGCCGAGACGACGCCAAGCCACATCAGCGTTTCGTTGATCAGGCCAGTCCGCCTGAACAAGATCATCCAGCCGAAGGATTTGACAACAATGCTCGAAGACATCGGCAGCAGCATGCCGATCAATACGATCATCTGCGTTCGGGACGATGCTCGCACCATGGCCATCGCCGTCGGAACGCCAAGCAGAACGCAGCCGAAGGTCACCCAGGACGCATACCGCACCGTGTTGGCGGTAGCCTGCAGTCCGCGGCTGTCCATCAGAACGCGGTCATAATTCGCAAGCGAAAGACCGCCGCCGGCATGGAAGCTTTCGGCAAACATCACGGCCAGCGGCGCTGCAAACGCCAACAGCAGATAGGCGCTCGCCGGAAGAACCAGCAGTTGCCAAGGATCGATGCGGTGGCGGATACCGGGGCGCCTTTCGTGCACAGACGTAGATGCTCGCCCTGGAACCGTTTCCGCCACGCTCGTCATTGGGCCGCGATGCTCGTCTGGCCTGCACGTCCCCAGATATCGATCAGATCGTCGGACGCCACCATGTCGAAGCGCGATCCCATCACCTTGAGCGAAGCGTCATGGAGATCCTTGTTGTAGGTGGCGACGCAATCCTTGGTGATCACGGTGTAGTAGTCATGGAACATCGCATCGCGCGCCGTCGACTCGACGCAGCCCTGGGTGATCACGCCGGTGAGAACGACCGTGCGGATGTTGTTGCAGCGAAGAACCATGTCCAGATTGGTCGATCGGAACGCACTCGGACGCCATTTCTGGACGATGATGTCGTCGGGCTGGATTCCGGTTTCCGGCAGAATTTCGGCACCCCACGTGCCTGAGACCGTACAGCCTTCGTTCGGGTCCATGCCCTGCTTGAAGATCATGAAACGCAGGAACGAACCTGACACGACACGATTATGCGGAAGCCACTGGTTCTGAATGAAGATCGGCAGGACGCCCATGCTCCGCGCCGCGGTCACAAGCTTTGCCACCCGTTGAACGGCAGGCGCCATCATATCGAGGTTCTTGCCGATACGATCGAACAGACCTTTGGGGGAACAAAAGTCGTGCTGCATGTCGATCATGAGGAGAGCCGTGTGCTCGGGATCGACGACCTCATCGATGGTTGAGAACACTTCCTTGCCAAGCGCAGTAATCATTGCCGTCTCCCTAGCCAGAATGGTTTTTTAGCTGGCGATTTCGCGATCGAAACGATCGGTCAGTTGTTTCAGATTGTCGGAAGCAAACTTCCAGTCAATCGCCACCAGTTCACTGGCTGATGGAATGCCGGCCGTCGCCGTGACCTTCAGATTAGTTGGCGTCGAAAAGAACTCTTTCATCCATACCGCCTGGAAATCCGGCGCGAGACACTCTTCGATGAAGGCATCGGCGAGTTCGGGCGCCGGCGAGTTCTTTACCTTCGCAATCCCCTTCGGCATGGCGAACATGCCTTCCTTGGGAGTCGCCAATCCGAGCGGGATGCCGCTGACGCGCCGCGGAATGACATACGTGGTGTAGAACCCCGCCGCCATGCCGGCTTCGCCCTGCTCCACCAGGATCGAAGCCTGGGTCGGCTGGACGTACAGATCGAGGATGTTCGGCTTGAGCGCCTTGAGCTTCTTGAACGCCGCGTCGACTTTATACTGCGCCTTCTCCATCGGCTCGCCGGTTTCGAGATGCGCGGCCATGGCGGTGGTGAACGGCGCGGTGGTCGACTTATAGGACGGAATGAGCACCCGCGATTTGTGCCGCGGATCCCACATCTCCTCCCACGACGCGAGGCCCTTCGGAAACTGCTTCTCGTTGTAGCCGATGGACAATGCCGGCCACATGTAGTTGACCCACAGGCCATCGCGCAGGATGGCGCCCGGCGAAAGCTGGCCCATCGTAGGCACGTTCGACGGCTTCAACTTCTCCAGCAGATCCTGGTCCGCCGCAATGTGAAGGATCGGGTCATCCATCATGACAACCGAATAAATCGGCTTGTCCCGGCTCGCCTGCATCTTCTGAAGGTTCGCAAACGATTGCGACCCGTCATACACGACCTTGCACTTGTGCTTCGCCTCAAACAGCGGGATAGCCGCCCGTTTGATCGCTTCCGCCTGACCGAGGGGCCCGCCCACAACCAGTTCACGTGCCTGCGCACGGACGATGGCTGGCGCTCCGACAATTCCTGCCAAAGCTGCAGAGGCCGCAGACTTCAATATTACTCGGCGGGATAAATCTGCACGCATGTCCTACCCCTGTCATTGTGGATCGGGTGATCGTGGACAGCAGGCTTGCAAGCAGCGTGCCGTATCTGGCCGACGACTGATATTTGCCGGCCGGCGCCGCATCGACGAGGTCAGCGCAGGAAATTCACAAAGGAAATCCAGACCTTCGAACGTTCCGCTCAGCGCCGGCCGCGCCAGCGCCCGGCCGTACCCGGATGACGCCGCGCGCGTAGCCGCCAACGGCCCATTTGTTCTGCATACAATATTGGCATAAGATACGACATATGCTCGCAAATTTGGCATTGAAAACTGAGCCGGCCCGCGCTACGTTTTTGAATGGTTCGGTACCAATTTGTACCCATCGCAAATCCGATCAAAAGATGCCCGTAGCGACCTCATCGAAACCGACAAAACAAGGCACCGAGCCGCGCGCCAATTCGCGTTCGGCGCAAATCAGCTTGTGCCACAAGGTCGCGAGCAAGCTTCGCGAGATGATCATCCGTGGTGACTTCGAATCCGGTGCCCCGATCCGCGAAGTAGATGTAAGCCGAACGCTGAAGATCTCGCGCACCCCGCTCCGCGAAGCGTTCAAGATCCTGGCGTCCGAAGGACTGGTGCATATCCGGCCAAACCAAGGAGCCCGGGTGACGTCTATTGATCTCCGTGAGATCAAGGAGCTGTTCGAAACCGTAGCCGGGGTGGAGCGAAACGCCGCCGAGCTTGCGGCGCAACGGTACACGCCCATGGAGCTTCGGCAGCTTGAGCTGCTGCAAGACTCGATGGAAAACAAATTTCGAAGCGGCGATTTGGATGCCTATTTCGCGATCAATCAGCGGGTCCATCGCCTTATCGTTTCGATGGCGCACAACAGTACGCTTCAGTCGCTCCATGACTGGCTTTTCGTGCGGGTTCGGCGCGCGCGCTATTTTGCCTTGGGGGCGCACGAGCGATGGGAGGATTCGATCGAGGAGCACCGGGATATCCTCGACGCTTTGCGCCGGCGGCAACCACTGGAGGCCGGCGCTCTGGTCGAGCGTCACGTGCGCGAGACCGGACGCGTGATCGGAGAAGTAATTCTTCAAAGCCAGACATCCAAACGAGATATCTCCGACGCATAGCGTCCGGAGCCTGCACGACAGCCGCAGCGCTCCCCTTGTGCTTACAGCAATGCGGGAAGCTCCTTGGCAATCCGTTGATAGATGCCGACCGCCTCCTCAAGTTCCCGGATGCTGATGTTTTCCGCAGGCTTATGAGCAACGTCGATGCTGCCCGGACCTAGGATCAACGACGGCGCCATGCGGCTATACTCGGACGCTTCGGTCCCTATTCCCATGACGCGGGCCTTGCGGCCGATAATTTGTTCCATGGCGCGCACCAGCGGCGCATCGGCTGGCAGTTCGGGCGGCGGCGCTTCCGGCCGCACCTCGATGTCGAGCCCGTGAGTGGCCGCGGATCGGCGGATTTCCTCGACGACAGGCCGGGGGTCGATTGATTTCGAATACCGGAACTTGATGCGGCAGGTGGCGAGCCCGACGGTCACGTTGGGGAACGTGCCGTAATTGTCGATGACAAAGTTGAGGTCGCAGAACGGCGGATCGTACTGGGTGTCGTGAAGCGTGACGTCGCTCCTCAGGCGAAGATGCAGGTCGCGGATATCTGCGAGGAACGGCACCAGTTGCAGGTTGGCGTTCAAGCCCCGGCCGGTTGAGGAATGGGCTTGGCGGCCGTGAGAGTGAATCACGAACTGGACGTCAACGCGGTGGCCCCGCAGCACATCGAGACATGTCGGCTCGCAGACAAGGAAACATTTCGGCGGCGCGTCGCGCAGCAGCCGGCTTTTTTCGACCACCTCACGGGCGCCCTGCTTGGTTGTTTCTTCATCGGCGGTGAGCACGATCTTCGGCCGCACCCGGGGGTCCATCTGCGCCGTCGCCACAATAAAGGCGGCGACCGGTCCTTTCATATCGGCCGCGCCAAGTCCGGTCAGCCGGTCTCCGTCGATCGCCGCTCGGAATGGGTCCGTGTCCCAGCCGGCCGCCGAGACCGTATCGAGATGACCGGCGAAGACGAGAGGCGATGCGCTTTCCGGATCGATGGCGACGATGTTCGTCTTCGCGACGCCCGCGGCGTCGACGTAGTCGAGACGCTCGATTTCCCAGTGCTCGAGTTGCGATTGCATGAAATCCGCGAGCGGGATGTTGGAAACCGCACTTCGCGTGTCAAAGGAAATCATCTCGGATAGCAAGTCGACGACTTTCTGCATTCGATAGGCCCGCCCTGATAGATGGTCTTAGTTGATTGAGCGTCGCGCTCTAAGGAACGCGCCGCGCCGACGTCAAATTCCGGGAATTGGAGCACCGCGTGCAAGATGCCCACCAGCCCCTTTTCGGCCGACGAGCTGGCCGTCGCGAACCACCGTCGTGCCCCGCACCATCGTCAGAACCGGCCATCCGGTCACGACCCGGCCCTCGTAAGGCGTGTAGTCACAGCCATCGTGCAGCAGATCGTGCGTGATGGTCACCGTGCGATTTGGGTCCCAAATGGCGATGTCGGCATCCGCTCCGACCGCGATGGTGCCCTTGCGCGGATACAGGCCGTAGGTTTTGGCATGGTTGGTCGAACTGAGGGCCACGAAGCGGTTGAGATCGATACGCCCCTTTGACACGCCTTCGGAGAACAGGATGGGAAGGCGCGTCGCCACGCCCGGTATGCCGTTCGGTACCCAACGAAAGCTGCTGCGGCCCTTGGGCGCGAGCTTGCCCTCAGGATCGTCGTACCGGAACGGGCAATGATCGGAAGAAAAGACGCGGAAGGTGCCGAGTTGCAGCCCTTCCCAGCAGGCTTTCTGGCTTTCAAGATCGCGCGGCGGAGGTGAGCAGACGTATTTCGCGCCCTCCATTCCGGCGCCGTCCATATCACGCTCGGTCAGCACCAGATATTGCGGACAGGTCTCACCATAGATTTTGAGGCCGCGAGCTTGCGCGCGCTGAATTTCCTCCATCGCCTGCCGGTTGGAGACATGGACGATCATGATCGGCACGTCGACCAGCTCGGCCAGGCTGATGGCCCGGTGGGTCGCTTCGCGCTCGACCGGGATCGGCCGTGATGTGCCGTGGAAGCGCGGCGCCGTGTGTCCGCCTTGCTCGAGGCGATCGGTCAGAAAGCGGATGGCGTCGTAGTTCTCGGCGTGCACCATGACAATCGCCCCGGTTTCACGGGCGACCGCCATGACCTTGAGAATCTCCAGGTCGCTGAGGGCCAAGCCTTCATAGGTCATGAAGACCTTGAAGGAGGTGTAGCCATCCTTGATCAGCGCCGGCAACTCCTGACCGAGCACCTGCTCGGTGGCATCGGCGATGATCAGATGAAAGCTGACGTCGATGTAGCAGTTTCCGGCCGCCTGGGCGTGATAGTTCTTGAGGGCTTCGCGCAGGCTCTCGCCTTTTTTCTGAAGGCAAAATGGCATGACGGTCGTATTGCCACCGAATGCCGCCGAACGCGTGCCGGTCTCGAATCCGTCCGCCATGACGATGCCCGGCCCGCTCGGTTGAGCGAAGTGAACGTGGCTGTCGATGCCGCCCGGCAGCACGAGCCTGTCGGTGGCATCGATCACTTCCGTCGCGTCGCCCAGATTCTCGCCGAGCGCGACGATCCGGCCCGCTTTGATGCCGACGTCGCACGCGAAGATGTCCGATGCCGTCGCCACCGTTCCGCCGCGAATGATCACGTCAAAGCTCATGCATCACTCCAACGAAGCTATGCCTGCCGATCGGACAGCCTTGTTGCGGTTCACTCGGCCGCATGGCGAATGTCGCGGTGTCCGATTCTTGCGGCCAGCATGTCGCCGAGTCCTGTGGTCGGCTTTGCGGCCGGCCGACGGAAGCTCCCGGCGGTCGCCTTGCGGGTCGACAGTGCGACCAGAGCTTCGGCCTGTTTTACCGCCGCGGCAATCGGATCCACCACCGGCACGGGAATTTTCTCGCGCACCTTGTCGGCAAGGCCGGCAAGCGGCGCGCCCGCCAGAATGATGACGTCCGCATCGTCTTCTTCCACGGCCCGAAGGGCCAACTCGACGAGGCGGTCCTCCTTGTCGACTTGCACGCTTGTCATAGATGCAAACGGTTCGCTAAGGGCTCTGACCGCGACGCAATATGATCCCATGCCGTGCATGTCGACGCAGTCACGAAACCATGCGACGAGTTGCGTCGTAAAGGTCACGATCGCAAACCGGCGTCCCAGCATACGGGCGGTCAACATCGCCGCTTCGGACATGCCGACAACCGGAATGTCGAACAGTTCGCGTGCGGCAAACAGCCCTGGATCGCCGAACGCCGCGATGATGGCCGCATCCGCGCCGTGATGCTCAGCCAGCATCTCTAGGGCGATCGCTCCGCCGATCTGTGCTTCAGCGCGCGTGGAAATATAGGGCATGCCGCGCGGCGCGGTGGCCGGCACGAGTTCGGTGTCCGGCGCCGCGACACGGCGTCCGGCGTTGACCAGAAGATCCGTGACGGCGTCCGTCGTATTCGGATTCACGATGAGTACACGCACACCAGTCTCCGTTCTCACGCCGCCGTATCGCGGGCCGACGCTATATTTTCTTGATCCAACGCTTTGATCACTTCACGGCCGGTATTCAGAACGTGTGTGCCGAGCAGACGCCCCGCGGCCTCGGCATCACGCGCATCGAACGCGGCCAGAATGGCGCGGTGCTCGTCGACGGATTCGTCCCAGCGCCGCTTTGAGGCGAGCGCGACATAACGGGCACGCTCCGCCCGTGCGAGCAACCATTCGTGCGTCTCGCGCAGCGTGGAATTGCGGGCGGCCATAACGATCACGCTATGGATGGCTTGGTTAAGCGCGAAATAAGCGGCCAGCTCGCCAGCCGCGTAATGCCGCTCCATTTCGTCCTGCATGGTGTGCAGCCGCGCCAAGTCCGCAGCCACCATCCGCTCGGCCGCGAGTTCGGCCGCCACTCTCTCGATTCCACTTATGGCCTGGAACAGATCGTCAATTTCCTCGCTCCTCATCGGGGCGACGCGCGCACTGCGATTTTGCCGCAGCTCGACAAGGCCTTGCGCAGCGAGAAGCTTCAGAGCCTCGCGCAGCGGCGTGCGCGAGATGCCGAGCATCTCACACAGTTCTGCTTCCACCAGCACCGCTTCCGGGGCGAATTCACCGCAAACAATGAGCGAGCGCAGGCGTGCGACGGCGCGCTCATGGATATTGACGCGGCGGAGCCGAAACAGATTTCCGGCCACGCCATCGACGAGCCTGACGGTGCGCGGGCGCCCGCGCTTTTTCTTCGCCTCCAGGCTCACGGTGTCACGTCCTCCAACCGCGCAGATCCTAGCAGGTTTCGGGCCTAGCCGTTGCTCTGGTTTTCGTCAGATAACGACTAAATTTCAGTCAGATAGAATAAATTGCATGCAGAATGCGAAAATGGTCCGGGCGGCGGATCCTGGCCGCTGGCGACCGCCGGCCGCAGCGCAAGTCACTCACCGGATCACAGCGGCCGGCCGCTGGGGGCCACCATGTTGCGCAGCGCGTCTCCCAACACGTTAATGCCAAGCACCAATACCAGGAGCGTCAAACCGGGGATGTTGATCAGCCAGGATTCGAAAAATACGACATCCTTGGCCTCCGCGATCATCTGCCCCCACGAAGCAGTGGGTGGCTGAACGCCAAGCCCAAGGAACGAGAGCGCGGCCTCGAGTAGAATCGCATGCGCTATCTCGAGGGTGGCCACCACGACCAGTCCACCGGCCACGTTGGGCAGGATCTCACACACCACAATTCGCAAGTCGCCGGCGCCGGCCGCGCGGGCAGACAGCACGAATTCACGCTCCCGTATCTGCATCGTAAGGGCACGTATCACGACAGCGAACCGGTCCCAAAGCAGTCCCGACAGCACCAGTATGATGATCGGCAGCGTATTGCCCACGATGCCGACAACCGATATCGCCACCAGAATGATCGGAAGACTAAGCCGGACATTGATAATAAAGCCGACCACGAGATCGACCCTGCCGCGATAATATCCGGCCAACAGACCAAGCGTCGTGCCAATCAGGCAAGAGACCGCAACCGTGCCAAAGCCGATCAGCAACGAAACGCGCGTGCCGTAGATGAGCCGGCTGAGATAGTCGCGGCCCAGCGTATCGGTGCCGAGAATATGGCTCCACTCTCCGCCCATAAACACCGGCCGCATCAAGCGACCGTCCAGGGACTGATCGTAGGGCGAATAAGGAGAAATGACTGGCGCGAGCAACGCACACAGGACAAAAAAGACCAGAACCCCTGCCCCAAAGATGAAGCCGGACTGTCGCGGAAGCCTTGGCCAACGGCGAACGGGGGCTGTCGGCGGCAACACGAGTGTCATTGTGTCACTCCAGCCTGATGCGGGGATCGATCGCGGCGTTCAACAGATCCGCGGCCAGCGTCAGGAGCACATAGATGGCCGACACTGTCAGCACGATCGCTTGCACCACCGGATAGTCATTCTGCGCGATCGCCTCCCAGGCCAGATAGCCGACGCCATGCAGCGCAAAGATCGTCTCGATGACAACCGAGCCGCCCAACATGAATCCGAACTGCACGGCGGCAACCGAAACGAGCGGCACCAAGACATTTCGCAGGGCATGTTTGAACAGGACGGTCGGAGGCCGCAGCCCATAGGCCCGCGCCGTGCGCACATAGTCGGAAGCAAGTGCGTCGATCATGCCGGATCGCACGATCCTCAGGAATGCCGGCGCGCCATAATAGGCGAGCGCGATCCCTGGCATCACGAAATTAAGCCATGAGGATGTACCGGATACCGGCAACCAACCGAGATTAATTCCGAACAACATGATCATCACGAAGCACAGCCAGAACGTCGGCGTCGCTTGACCGAGAAGCGCGATCGCGGATGCCAGGCGATCCAGTATGCCGCCGGGACGGATTGCGGCCACTACGCCGAGCGGCACGGCAAATATCAGCGCAATGAACAGCCCGACCACGCCGAGCACCATGGTAACAGGCAGTCGCTCGGCAAGAAGCTGATTTGCAGGCCGCCCGTAGAAGAATGAGTTGCCGAAGTCCCCGACAAGCGCCCTACTCAGCCAGCGCAGATATTGGATCGGAAGCGGCTGATCGAGCCCGTACTCCTTACGTAAAAAGTCAACATAGGCCGCGCTCGCGGTGTCTCGCGCCATCGAGGTCGCGAGATCACCACTAAGCTTGAGCAGCCCGAAACTGAGCATCGAGACCGCAAGCAGCACCAGCAAGGCAACGCCGATGCGCTGTACGACATATCGCGCCATCGCCAGTTACTTCCAGTTCGCGCGCCAGAATTCCGGAATTTCGTCGGGAGAGATCGGAATTTCCAACTCGGACGAGAACACATAGTTTATTGGCATCGTGAACAGCGGCAGCGAATAGGCACCTGCGGCGATTTTCTTCAGTGCCACCAGATATGCCGCCTTGCGCGTGGACAGATCGACGCTGCCGTCGCCCGTGTCTATGGCGGCGATGGTTTCCGCATCTCTGCCCTGGTCATCCGGTTTGCCGCCGTAGAAGAAGGCGAGCGAGGCCGCGACGTCGTTGATGGAGCTCGATCCCCAGTCATCGATCACCATCGGCGTGCCGTTCTCCCGACGCTTTTGGACCACCGCCGGATATTGCAGCCATCGCAGGTTCGCCTTGATGCCGATCGCCCTCAAGTCGCCGATGATCGCATCCGCTATCGGCCGGCTGCGGTAGCCGAATATCTCCACCTCAAAGCCGTTCGGGTAGCCGGCCTCCGCCATCAGAGCTTTGGCCTTGGCAACGTTGTAATCGTAACGCTGCACGTCTTCGCTGCAGCCGACCTGGCTCGGAAAGCAGGGCGAATGAATGACGCGCGACGCGCCGCCCATCAGATTCTTGGCCAGCGCTTCACGATTGATGGCGTGCGCGATGGCCTGCCGCACCTTGATGTTTTTAAGCGGCGTATCGGGACTCGTCAGACCCGCGGCGTCCATCGTGAGGAACGCAATACGAAAGGTGTCGGCATTCACCACTTTGAGCTTCGGCAAGCGCTTCAATCGCTCGGCTTGGTCGTCGGGGACATAGTACGCCCAGTCCAGCGATCCGGTCATCAGTTCGGCGATTTGCGTGCTCACGTCCGGGATCGTCTTGTAGACGAAGCGGCGGATCTTCGGCGTTCCCTTCACGCTTCCCTGAAAGTAGTCATCGAAGCGCGTGAATATGAAGGTGCTGTTCGGGCCGACCTCGGCCTTGTACGGTCCGGTGCCGACCGGACTCTTTCCCATGCCTTCCCGGCCAGCGGTTTTGTAGTAGGCCGCGGAATAGATCGGCAGTCTGGCGAGTTGCTCCAGCGCGACCGGAGCAACCTGCTTGGCAACAATCCGTACGGTTTTCGGGCCGGTCTTCTCGACCTTCGCAATCCAGTTCACGCTGGTCTGATTGAAGACCTTATTGGCCGGGTCGCTGGCGAAGTTCAGCGTGTAGACCACGTCATCGGCGGTCAGAATGCTGCCGTCGTGAAATTTGACGCCGTCTCGGATCTCGAATTCGAGGGTGAGATCGTCGACCTGCTTCCAGGACGTCGCGAGCAGCGGCTTGAACTCGAGGGTTCGGCTGTCGCGATAGATCAGGCCGTCATAGATCCAAAAGCTCAACAGAAAGCCTTCGCGCCCAGGCGAATAGTAAGCATCAAGACTCTGTGGCGCTTGGCGAAATGCGGCATAAATCGTGTCGTCGGATTTTCCCGCGAAGGCCGGAGAGCCGAGAGCGGCCGACAGCGCCAGCGCGTAGGCGAAATGAGCAAACCGTTTCATCATCATCTTCTCCTGGCTAGGTGCCGATAGGGTCAGGCCGACCGCGCGACGAGCGAGGGCTTCAGGACGGATTCGGCCCAGCGCGCGATGCCGAGCAGCGCCTGATCGGAACCGAATGGCGAGAGGAATTGGACACCCACCGGCAGCCCTTGCGGGCCGATGAGCGAAGGCACCGTAACGGTAGGCAGATGCAGCAGCGTCCAGGCACGACTCTGCAGCGGGTCGCCCATCTTGAAATCGTCGCCAAGAAGCCGCCAGTTCTGTGGCGCCTCGCCCGGCGCCGCATTGGTCATGATCGCATCCGCGTCACCCATCAGCGCCGGAAACTCATGGCGCAACTTCTGCGCCCGCTTCGTCATCTCGATATAGCGGTCGCCACGGATTTTCATGCCCTCTTCGACAGTTTGGCGGACGCGCCAATCCAGCCGATCGGCCGCCGTCCCGTATTCATGCGCGTAGGATCTCGCCGTCTCGAAGCGCTGGATTTCGTAGTGCAGTTCCGGGAGATCGGCATATTCGGCCGGGAGTTCTAGGAGTTCGATTTTTGCGCCGGCGGCGGCCATTGCGGCGGCGGTCTTGTCAATCGCCTCCCTGGCCGATGGCTCGCAGCCCGTCATCCACGGCGGGTAGCAAACCAGGATCTTCGGCGCCTTCGCGCGCAGCGCACCGGGCTTGAAGGGCACGTCCATTTGGCTTGTCCATAGCAGTTCTACATCGTCGACACTGCGGGCCAACAGGCCGATCGTGTCAAAGGAGCCGTTAAAGTATTTGAAGCCGGCGACACTGATCACGCCCATCGACGGGCGCATCCCCACCAGTCCGCAATACGAAGCCGGTCGGATCGTTGAACTTGCGGACTGCGTCCCGAACGAAACCGGGATCATCTTGGCGGCGACCGCCGCGCATGATCCGGCGGAAGAACCTCCACTCGTGTGATTGATGTTCAGCGGATTGGACGTTCGAGCGGTGCTGCCGCACGCAAATTCCGTCGTGACGGTCTTGCCCAGGATGATCGCGCCGTTTCGCTTGGCGACGGCCACGCAGGCTGCATCCGCCGCCGGCCGGTGGCGTTCGTAGATCGGGCTTCCGTAGCCGGACGGCATATCGGCGGTGTCGATCACATCCTTTACGCCGAGTGGAATGCCATGCATGGGTGAATCCGGATCGGAGTTGTCGAGTTGCTTGGCGCGGTCACGCGCCGCCTCGGGCGCGAGGAACTTCCAGGCGTTGATCTCCGGCTCAAGGGTCTCGACACGGGACAGGCACGAGTCCAGCAGCTCAAGTACGCCAAGCTTCTTACGACGGATGAGTTCAAGAGCTTCGCAGGCGGTGAGATCAAACGGTTGAGGCATTGCAGGGTCCCCTGGACGGAAGCAGGTTGGCGTTGCGGAACATGGCTAGCTATCCGCGTGGTGGCAGGCGACGAATCTACTGGGAAGCCCACGGGCCTCCGGCTCGTCGCTAGAGCAAAGGTCCGTTGCGCGCGGGCATCGAGGGTGGAAAGCGCAGCCGCTGGGCGGGTCGAGTGGATTGGGAAAGGTCGCGCCCAGCGGAATTTCCGGCAGCCGCTTGGCTGGATCGGGCTCCAGGATCGAGGCCAAGAGCGCTTGCGTATAAGGGTGTCTCGGGTGTCCCAGAACCTCTTCGACCGTACCGATCTCAACAATGCGGCCGAGGTACATGACGGCCACGCGATCGGCCAAATGTTCTACGACGGCGATGTTGTGGCTGATGAGCAGATAGGCGAGCGACATCTTCTCGCGCAGATCCTGAAGCAAGTTCAGGATCTGCGCCTGCACCGAGACGTCGAGCGCGGACGTGGGCTCGTCACACACCACGACCTTGGGGGAGACCATGAGCGCGCGGGCAATTGCTACCCGCTGGCGCTGGCCGCCGGAAAGCTCCGACGGCATGCGCGACGCAAGCGTCTCCGAGAGACCGACCAGGCTCATCATCTGGCGCACGCGGTCGGCTATCGCGCTACGTTTCACCTTGGCCTGAAGCCGCAGGGGTAGCGCAATGATCTGCTCGATGCGCTTCTGCGGATTGAGCGACGCATAAGGATCTTGGAAGACCGGCTGAACGAACGCCGCGCGCTGCAGCCGTTTCATTCGCTCGATTGGCTCTCCGTTCAGTTGCACATCACCGGCGGTTGGTGCCAGCAGGCCAAGGACCATGCGGGCGAGTGTTGACTTGCCACAGCCCGATTCCCCGACCACGGCCAGTATCTCGCCCCGGGATAAGCGAAAGCTGACGCCCCGCACCGCATGCAGCATGCGCTTGGGTCCGCGCAATCCGCCGCCAACGGGGAAGCTGCGGGTAAGGCCGCTCGTCTCGATCAAAGGGAGTTCAGACATAAGCCGCCTCCCCGACCGACGGGATTGCAACGCGCAGGCACCGCGCGGCATGCGTCGGACTGAGGCGGAAATTCGGAACGGGAGCGCGACGGCATTCATTCAGGACGAGCGGGCACCGATCGGCAAAAGCGCATCCAGCCGGCGGTGAGATCAGCGAGGGAACGAGCCCCGGAATGGTGCCCAGACGCTCGCCGTGACGACCGGCGCGGCCCTTGGGCAGACAAGCGAACAATCCCTGTGTGTAAGGATGCTGCGGGTTACCAAAAATTTCCTGAACCGAGCCACTCTCGACGATTTCGCCCGCATACATGACGGCCACGCGATCGGCGACGGCCGCAACAACGCCGAGATCGTGGGTGACAAGAATGATTGCGAGCTGCATCTCTCGTTGCAGATCGCGCAGCAATCTCAGCACCTGAGCCTGGATGGTGACGTCGAGCGCGGTCGTCGGCTCATCTGCCAGGACGAGAGCCGGCGAGCACATCAGCGCCATCGCGATCATGACGCGCTGCTTCAACCCTCCTGAAAGCTGGTGCGGAAACTGCCCAAGGCGTTCGGCGGCCGCCGTGATGCCAACTCGCTCCAGAAGAGCGACGGCGCGATCACGGGCGGCCGCGGCCGTCCCGCCACGATGGCGACGATAGACGCCGGTCAATTGGCTGCCGATGGAATAGGCGGGGTTCAGCGCACTCGAGGGATCCTGGAAGATCATCGACAGCCTGCGGCCGCGGATATCCTCCAGCGCGCGCCGGGACAATGCGCCGAGATCCTGCGCTTCGAAGCGAAGCCGCGTCGCCTTCCGCCGCGCCCCGGGCGGCAGCAAGCCCATGATCGCGAGCGCGGTCAGTGACTTACCGGAACCGGACTCGCCAACGATCGACAGGGTCTCGCCTGGTGCGACGCTCAGGTCCAGGCCCCGCACCGCTTCGAGGCGCCCCGCCTGGGTCTGTATGTCGACATGGAGGCCTTCGACCTCCAACAGCGCAGACATCGCGTCGTTCCTACCGTTGGCGGGCCAAGCGGCGCAGCCGCTACTGCCGGGACCGGCCCGATCTTGCTCGCCACTGCCGACGGATATGCCGGACAGCGACTACTGTTGTGCGCCTGCGAGATAAACTCCAATATGAAATTTCGATATACCTATAAGGAAAAGGTTATGAAGCTGAGCCTGCGCCAGTTGGAGGTATTCCGCCTCCTCATGCGTGTCCGGAACGTCACCGATACCGCCCGGGTCCTGCGCATCTCGCAGCCCGCGGTCAGCGCCGGCATCAAGGAACTGGAGGCCCAATTTGGCATCCCCCTATTCCTGCGCAGCGGCGGCAGGCTACGGCCGACCCCCGAGGCCGGCCTTCTGCTTCCAGAGGTGGAGCGCCTGTTCCTGCAGCTCAGCGCACTTCACAGCCGCGCCCGCGAATTCGTCGATGCCCAGGCCGGAAGTCTCAGCATCACCGGCATTCCAACCCTCATGGGGCAGCTTTTGCCGCGAGCGGTCGCGCGCTTTAAGGCGGAACGGCCCCGTACGCATATCGAATTGGTCGGGCATCCAACCTCGGAAGTCACCAGCCGCATCATGCAGGAAACCATGGATGTCGGCTTCGCATATTTGCCGATCCATGAGCCCGGGGTCGCAATCGAGCCGCTGTTCAAGACAGAACTGGTCTGCCTGATGCATCCCAATCACCGGCTGGCGGATCGTCCCAGTCTCGATGCCCAGGATCTGGCGGACGAGACCCTATTGACTCAGATGTCCTACACGCCGCCCGGCCTCGCCCTGCGCGAAAGTTTCACCGGAGGCGCGATGTCGCTCGCCGGCATGGTCGAGACCAATCTCTCGGTAGCCATGGCGAGCCTCGTCCGGGAGGGGCTTGGCATCGGAATCATTGACCCGATGGTGCTGTGTTCTCCTATCGGCCGGGACCTTGTCGCACGCCCCTATCTGCCGAAAACGACAATGACTCTCGCGGCAATTTATTCACGGCACCGCCCCGTGTCACGCGCTGTGATCAGGTTCGTGGCTGTCGTGTCTAAGGGTCTTGACGAAATAGTGGAGGAACTCGCCGCCCGGGGCCTCTATGGCGAGCGGCTTCAATGAGGTGAGCAATCCGCCAGTAGGCGCTGATGAATCACTGAGCTGTGGAGCTTGCCATTTTACCGTTTTTGCGCCGCGGCCCCGTCAAGTTTCGTACTGAAAAGACGCCCCCAGCCGTGCACGCGGTGCGGATCTACTCCGGCCACACACAGACCTTTCAGAACCGTCGTGGCGATCGAGTCATAGATCGGGATACCCAGCTCTGCCTCAAGCTGCGCCGCCAAGGCGGCACCCCGCATGTTGGTGCAAACGATCGCGACCGCGTCGCACCCCTCACCCGCCACCGCCCGCGCCATATTGGCGATCGTTTCTGGCTCGACCGTCGCAAAGGAAAAATTGTCATGCAGGCCGAGATGACGTTCGGCCGAACAATCGAATCCGGACTGCGACCAATTCGCGATGATTTTCCTCTGCACATCGTCATCATACGGTGTGACCAGGCCGACGCGGCGGATCTCGTTACGCTCAAACAGTTCGCGAAACGCCAGCACCGACGTGGAAGCCGGAATACCGGTCGCCGTTTGGATACGCTCGCAGAGCCGCTCATCGGTTTCGAACCCGCGCCACGCCGCCGAGGTGCCGTTCCAGGCAATGACGTCAACTTTGGCGTGCGCCAGAAGCTCCGCCGCCCGCAGCATCTCAGTGTCGTCGAACTGCGACAGCGACTGATCGGACAATGCGATCTCGGTGACCTTGAAGCGGGAGAAATGCGCCGTGACCTCGGGCAACTCCGCCAGCATTGCAACGGTCACCGGCTCCAACACCGTGTTGGAGGAAGGCGTAAGCATTCCGAGACGGATGGGACGAGGCATGAGACCACTCTCAAAGGGGCTGAATGAAGCTGCGGCACTTCACGCAGCAAGTTAGGTCACGCCGCGCGGCGGGTGTAGTGGCACTTTCCCGGACCAAGTTCAACACGTGGCGCTTCATATCGTCGAACTCAGCGATGGTCCCGCCGCGTGGCCGCTACGCGTCGGACACGATGAAGTCACGGATGAGAGCAGCCACTCTGTGTTCTGCTGTTTGACGAGATCGAGAACGGCCGGATGTAAAGTTCAAGAAGCAGATCGGCCGTCTCAACGACTGGTGCGGAGCCGCCATCTGAATCGGCTATACGATCTGAAGTAGCAACTTTATGACGGCCGAGCGCTGGGTTTTTCCGTTGGCGTTTTTCGGCATCTCTTTCAGCACAAAGATCTGTTGCGGGAACTTGAAAGCCGCGATGCGTCCTGCGAGCGCTGTGGCGATATCCTTTGCGGTCGGGGCGATCGCTGACGCGCCGGGCCGGAGAACGACGGCCGCGCCGATCCGGTAGCCGATCTCCTTGTCCGGAATGGCGAACACGCAGGTTTCCTCGAATGTCCCCAAGGACGACAAGGCGTCTTCGATTTCTCGCGGGACGATCAAGACGCCTTTGCTCTTGAAGCAGTCGTCGGCCCTGCCGAGGATGGTCACATAGCCGTCCTGATCGATACGCGCGAGATCGCTCGTCAGATACCAGCCGTCGCGCAAGGTCGCGTGCGTTTGCGCCTCGTCGCCGAGATAGCCCAGAAAGAATCCCGGATAGTCGGCCGAGAACGCCAACCGTCCTGTCGTACCGGCGGGCTGCGCCTGCAGGTCATCGTCGACGATGGCCGGGCATGCGCCCCACGACACACCGACGGTGCCATCGCGATACGGTACGAGAGGACTGTGGCCCAGAACCATTTGGGCTTCGGAAATGCCGAAATGCTCCCAAAGCGAGCAGCCAAATCGCGCTTGCCATTCCAACCTGACGGCAGCCTCCAATGGTTCGCCGGTCGCATTGACGCCGCGCAGCGACGATACGTCGTACCGGCCTTCGATACCCGCCTGACCCAGAATACGCCGATACAATGTGGCCACGCTGTACAGCAGCGTTACGCGATCACGCGCGATGGTCGAAAGGATCCGTTCCGGGCTGGCGCGGTCTTCCAGCACGGAAGCCGCAATGCCGTTGCGCAGCGGAAACAGAACATTGTGTCCCAAGGCACTAACGAAGCTCCACTCCCCGGTTGCCAGCGCCACGTCATTCGGTTGCGGCGGAATACGCGCGCGGTTGCTGTCTCCCAACGCCTCCAGCCAACGATGCGCGTGGACAATTCCCTTGGGCCGTCCTGTCGTGCCAGACGTGAACACAATGAAGGCCGGCGTGTCGCGTGTGGCGTCGTAGAGTGCCGGCCAATCGCCGCGCGCGCCGAGCGACTCGCCGGACGACGAAGCCAAACCGTCGGCCGTCACGACGGCACGCCAGGCCGATGTCGCCATGCCCTCCGTCGCCGGATCGGCCTCTTTTGTTGCGAACAGAAGACCTACCGGTCCCGTTAGCCCGATGATGTGTTCGAGTTCACTCTGGCCAAACTGCGAGTTTTGCAGAACCGGCACGGCGCCAAGCCACACCAAGGCTAGGAAACTGGCGGCGAACTCCACGGAATTGGTCATGCGAATGAGAACATGATCGCCCGGTTTCACTTTCAGCGTAACAAGACCCGCCGCAATGGCGCGCACCCGATCCTGAAACACGCTGTTGGTGATCGGGCCCGCCGCGCTGAAGAACGCGGTCTTCCCTGCATTGTCCGGCACGCGTCCCTTGGACAAAGCGATATCTGCGAGGTTCATTGTTACTTCCCGTCGCGATAATACGGGCCGCGATAGACCGGCGGACGCTTGTTGAGGAACGCATCGATGCCTTCGCGGCAATCGCCCGTCCGCGTGATCTCCATCACGGCTTCCAGTTCAGCGCGGGCGCCGTCTTCGCTCTTGTTGTGGTCCCAATAGCGTTTGACGAGCGCCTTAGCCTGCCGGACGGAGAGGAACGGCGCCGAGGCGATGCGTCCGGCGATCTTGAACACTTCGTCCATTAAGGTGTCGTGCGGGAACACCCGTTCGACAAGGCCGATCCGCGCGGCCTCCTGCGCGTCGATGATCTCGCCGGTCAGGATCATCTCCATCGCACGCCCGATCCCGACCAGCTTCGGCAGATTTCGGGCGCCACCGGATTCCGGAACGAAGCCGGCCGGAACCGCCACTTCGCCCAGGCGCGCGCGATCCGACGCGTAGCGCATGTCGCAGCACGTCGCGAGCTCAAGCCCGATCCCCACCGCCGGCCCGTTGATGGCGGCGATGGTGATCGCCTGCATCTCTTCCAGCTTTCTGATCGCGCGCTGGATGACGATATGGCGCAGGTCGTTGAAGAAATAATTGGCCAGTTGACGGTAAGCGCCAAAATTTCCGAAGTCGTGATCCGTCTCCAGCGCGCCGAGCGGACCGGCCTCCGAGCGCAGATCGCCACCGGCACTGAACCCGCGACCTTCACCGGTCAGGATGATCACCCGAATGCTGTCATCGCGGCGGATCTGGTCGAGCAGCATATCCAGCTCGACGCGCATCTGGACGTCGATGGCGTTAAGCGCCGCAGGCCGGCGAAGCGTGATCACGCCGATTGTCTTCTCGTCCGGCTTCAGCGGATTGGAATGAACAGTCCAACTCAGCGTTTCATAGTCGAACATCGATTTTTCCTGGATGTTTTGTGGTGTCTAACGTTCGTTCAGGACGCGCTAGTCGTTGCGCTCTCGATCGAGAGCGGCTTTCGCCAGCGGAATGTCCATCGCTCAAGCGGGAACAGGAGCACAAGCTCCAGGGCGATCATCAGGACGATGACGGCGAGGCTCCATGCGAACACTTCGCTCGTTCGCATGAGATCGATCGCTTGTTTGAGACGAAAGCCGACGCCGGATGGAGACCCGAGCGCTTCGGCGACCAGTCCGACACGTGCGCCGAAACCGAGCGCCAGGCGCGTTCCGGCGAACAGAGCGGGCAGGATCGACGGCAGCAGAACTTTCCGGCTGATCGCCAGACGTCCAAAACCCATGGACTGTGTCAGTTGCACGAGATCGGTATCGACGGACCGAATGCCATCGCGTGCGTTGATCGCAAACAACGGCGTTGCGGTCATCGCCACGACGAAGATCGTGGCGCCATCGCTCAAGCCGAACCAGAGCAAGCCAAGCACCGCCCAAATCGCCGACGACGTGGCCGCAATGGATGGCATGGCAGGCCCCATCAGGCTCTCAAACAGGCGCGATGAGCCAATCGCGAGACCGAACGGAATTCCGACCACGCCACCGATCAGCACGCCGATCGCCACGCGGTACAGCGTCTGGGAAAGCTCTCGCCAGAGTTCTCCCGACGCGGTCAGCTCCAGCAGCGCATGCAGC
>JAQGJU010000098.1 GCA_028290465.1 Xanthobacteraceae bacterium
CTCAAGGAAAAGCCGAAGGGCTACTTCGCCGAGATGGCCAAGAGCATCCAGGGCGTCTCGGAAGAGACCACCACCGGCGTGCATCGCCTCTACGACATGCAGAAGGCCGGCACGCTGCTGTGGCCCGCCATCAACGTCAACGACTCGGTCACCAAGTCGAAGTTCGACAACCTCTATGGCTGCCGTGAATCGCTGGTCGACGGCATTCGCCGCGGCACCGACGTCATGATGTCGGGCAAGATCGCCATGGTTGCCGGCTTCGGCGACGTCGGCAAGGGTTCGGCCGCTTCGCTGCGTCAGGCCGGCTGCCGCGTGATGGTCTCGGAAGTCGATCCGATCTGCGCGCTGCAGGCGGCGATGGAAGGCTATCAGGTCGTCACCATGGAAGACGCCGCGCCGCAGGCCGACATCTTCGTCACCGCGACCGGCAACAAGGACATCATCACCATCGAGCACATGCGCGCGATGAAAGATCGCGCCATCGTCTGCAACATCGGCCACTTCGACAACGAGATCCAGATCGCGCATCTCAAGAACATGAAGTGGAACAACATCAAGCCGCAGGTCGACGAGATCGAGTTCCCGGACGGCAAGCGCATGATCCTGCTCTCGGAGGGCCGGCTGGTGAACCTCGGCAATGCCATGGGCCATCCCAGCTTCGTGATGTCGGCGTCGTTCACCAACCAGACGCTGGCGCAGATCGAACTGTTCGCCAACAACAACGGCAAGTACGAGAAGAAGGTCTATGTGCTGCCGAAGTCGCTCGACGAGAAGGTCGCGCGGCTGCATCTGGCCAAGATCGGCGTCAAGCTGACCACGCTGCGGCCCGATCAGGCCAGCTATATCGGCGTGTCGAGCGACGGCCCGTACAAGCCGGACACCTATCGGTATTGATCTGACGCTTTTCTACGGCGTTTCAATCAGCCCTCTCTCCGTTGGAGAGAGGGCTTTTTGTTGCGTTCGCCAGCAAATTCTGCGGCGCCACCACGATGATCAAAAAGCGCTTAGGCGCGCCGTCGCGGCCGAGATAGCGGTTGGACAACGAAACTTCATCGATGCTGAAGCGCGCCGCATTGGCCGCATAGCCGCGCATCTTCTCGACACAGCCTTCGGCTTCCATCGGGCACACCAGCGCGATGCCGTCGCGGGTAACTTCCGACGGCTCGACCCACGGCGCCATGAAACGGTTGAGATCCGGAAACGCGGTCGGCCGGTCCGGCAGATAGAATGCAACCCCGTAGGCAAGATCGCCTTCGCCCCCGATATAGCGCAGCGGCGCGCCGGTGATCGCCCGCCACGCCTGCTGCGTCGCCTGCGCGACCGGCTGGTAATAAGCCCCGGCGCCCGGCTCCGGCGCGCGATGGATGGCGAGCGCGATGAATGGCGCGGCCAGCACGGCGCCAATCGGAAACAGGATCGCCAGCGCCAGCACACGCACCAGTGCTTCGCGCGTCACGGTCAGCTTCGGCGACCACAGCAGCAGCACGGGTAAGAGCGTCCAGGCCGGCATGGTCCATAGCGCGACGATTTCGGTGCCCATGCCGAGCGCCACGGCGACCGGCAGCAGCAACGAGGTCCAGAATGCGACCGCCGCAAAGCGCACGCGCTCGTCGGACGGCAGCAGCATGTCGGCCAGCACCGCGCGCGGCGGCCGTGCAGCTGCAAGCGTGATGGCGGCCGGAATTGCCCCATAGGCCGCAATGCCGCCGAGATAGCCGATCGAGGCTTTGATGGCGCCGCCAACAGTACGCCCGCCATGGACCGCGAGCGCGTAGGCAAAGGATGGAAACCGGTTAGACACCAGCCAAGCGAGATGCGGCGCCAGCGCCAGCACGCCGACGCAGGCCGTGATCCACGGCGCTTTGGAGCGGAAATAGCTTTCGCGCCGCCGGTCGGACAGCGCCGCCAGCGCAAGGCCAGCCATCAGAAACACCGACCAGTATTTGGTCAGCATGCAGGCGGCGGCCGCGAGACCGGCGAGCGCCGCATCGATACTTCGCCTTGTCTCATACGACCGCACGAACCACAGCGTGGTCAGCGCCCACAGCGGGATCATCAGCGCGTTGTTGTTGAACTTCAGCGCATGGAAGGTCAGCAGCGGCAGGAAGGTCAGCACGAGGAGCGCCAGCACGCGCTTCTCGCCGTCCAGCCACATGCCGAACAGCCGCCACGCCGCCCACAGCGCAACGCCGACGCCGCTCATCGCCAATAGATAGAATGCCCAGTCGGCGCGCGGAAATATCGCGAACCACGCTGCCGTCACCCACATCGCGAATGGCGGGTTTTTCGCATTACCCAGCACGGTATGCTGGGACAGGTCGGCGAGCTCCGCCATGTCGAAGTGGATGCCCTGGCTGCCCTTGGCGAGCACGCCGTACAGCGTCCAGGCCGCCACGTAGAACACGACCAGCCCCAGCGCAGCCCTGTCGCGCCGAACAGGGTCGCACAGCGCATCGGCGAGCCGTTGGAACGGCATCAGCAGACCACGGAGGCGGGAACCGATCGGCATGGCTCAGATTGGCTTTCGGGTGGGCCGAACCGCTTTCGGCCTGAATGACTGTCTATCGCATGGTGTGCGAGGGGCGGTCCATCGCCTGCGGCGCAGGCCGGACAAAGTCCGCTTCGCCGCATCTTGTATTCCCGAGTCAGGGTGCTAAACCATTGGTCCGGGCTGGAATTCTGGAGTCGCACGCATGTGCCGATGGATCGCCTATCGGGGCCAGACCATTCCGCTGGAGCACTACGTCACCGCGCCCTCGCACTCGCTGGTGGTGCAGAGCCTGCGCGCGCTGGAGGCGGCCGGCAGCACCAATGGCGACGGCTTTGGCCTGGGCTGGTACGGCGAGCATGAGGAGCCGGGGCTGTACCGCGAAGTGCGGCCGGCCTGGTCCGACGACAATCTGCGGCACCTGTGCCGCCACATCCGCTCGCATCTGTTTTTCGCCCATGTCCGGGCCGCGACCGGTACGCCGGTGACGCGGCCGAACTGTCATCCGTTCGCCCATGGCCGCTGGATGTTCATGCACAACGGCCATATCGGCGAATGGGGCCCGATTCGCCGCCGGGTCGAGGCGCTGATTCCGGACTCGCATTACGGCTCGCGCATCGGCACCACGGATTCCGAGGCGGTGTTCCTGGCCATCATGGGGGCCGGCGGCGAGGAAGACCCGATCGGCGCGACCACCCGCACCCTGGCGACGCTGACCGATCTCGTCCGCGACAGTGACCCCAAAGCCTCGCTGCGCTTCACGGCGGCTTTGACTGACGGCTCCAGCCTGTACGCGTTCCGCTATACCTACAACGAGGCGTCCAACACGCTGTATTATCGCGCCTCGGGCGACAGCGTGGTGGTGGTGTCGGAGCCGCTCGACGACGACCGCGACTTCTGGAAGCCGGTGCCGGACGGCCACATGCTGGTGGCCCGGCCGGATTCCCCGGTCCGCATCGAGCCGTTCCTGACCGCACAACAGATCGCCGCCGAATAGGAAGCTGGCGGCGCTGCTTGCCGCCAGCCACCCCCGGGTGCTATCCCGCGCGACATGGCCTCCATCCCTAT
>JAQGJU010000152.1 GCA_028290465.1 Xanthobacteraceae bacterium
GAGATGTCCTTCAGCTTCACGGACACACCTGCCGCGCCTACGACGGCTTCGACGATCGGCAGCAGGGAATAGGTCGCGAGCGCCGGGGCTTCATCGACCTTTGTCCACATGATTTCGAGATTTGGCATGCTTAGCACCTTTGATCGCCGTGCTTGTTTGAGGCCGACCGGAAACTGACCATCGATGGGGGCGGGGAAAGGCTTTTCCCCCGTGCCCTCAAATGAATTGTTCACGGCGCGGAGACCGCCAACCGGGGATCCGACTGACGGGAATGCGGCGCGCGCCCTATAGCATCCGCACTCCGCTGATAAAAGCCTTGTTCGGAGGTGCGAAAGCCGACCTTGGGCGCATAGGTGCCGCGGCAGGCTATTACGGCTCTAATTTCGCGACTTTTCGCCTTCGGCCCGCCGCCGGGTGACCCGTGCCCGGGCCTTGCCGTGCGGCATGGCAGCGATCAGCTTCTCGGCCGCGTCTGGCCGGTCCCAGGCCAGATTGGCGACGATCTGACGGTAAAGCCGGACGGCCCGCCAACTCCGGTCCGGATGGCAATGCGCCACGGTGAGATCGATCACGGTCTGCCGCATGTCCGGCGTGCCGGCTCTGTGCACGGTCGTCCAAAGCCAGCTCAGGGCGGCGGCGCGCGATCCCATGGGCTCGATGTTCGGCACCATTTTCAGGATGTCGTGAAAAATCGCCGTCGCGAGCGCCGGACGGCGGCATTCGATGGCCGAATACAAAGTGCCAGCCAATACGGCCGCTTGCTGGTAGGTGTCCTCGCCGGCCGCCGCGGCGGCCCGCGCCGCCGCAAAGGCTTTCTCGGACAGCGGCTCCGGGGCCGCGCGCGCGATGGCGGTCATCGCCTGGCAGCGGTACCATCCGTCCGGAATGGTCGCCGCGATCGCGAAGGCCCGTTCCGGCTGCGTAGGTGCCAGCGAACAAGCCACGCCGCGATTGATCATGGACTCGCGTCGCGGGCGAAAAAGCTTTTTCTCAGGCAGCATCCTTGGGCCTCACACACGGACCTTGGTCGCTTTCAGGCGCCGCCGCGTTCAGAGCTTGATCGACTTGGCCGTCTCGATGCGTTAGGTCGGGTGCCCCCATCAACGACAAGTACAAAATGCCCGGCGCCGGAACCGACAAGACCAAGACCTGGGTCGAAACCCCAGCCCCCGTGATCATTCTGGTCGAGCCGCAGCTCGGCGAGAATATCGGTGCGACCGCGCGCGCGATGGCCAATTTCGGCCTGTCGCGGCTGCGGCTGGTGAAACCCCGACAAGGCTGGCCGAACCCCAAGGCACATGTGATGGCGGCCGGCGCCGACCGCGTGCTGGAAAACGCGCAGCTCTACGACACCGTGCAGGAGGCGGTCGCCGACTGCCGCTATGTGATCGCCACGACCGCGCGGGCGCACGATCAGGCAAAACCCGTGCTCAGCCCCGAACAGGCGGCGGCCGAGATGGCGCCGCGCGTCCAGGCCGGCGAGACGGTCGGCATCATGTTCGGGCGCGAACGGAACGGCCTGGAAAACGACGAGGTGGCGCTGGCCGACGCCATCGTGACGCTGCCGGTCAATCCGGCCTTTGCGTCGCTCAACCTGGCGCAGGCGGTGCTGGTGGTCGGTTACGAATGGTTCAAGCGCGTCACTGACGGTGCGTTGCCCTTCGTAAAGCCCGAGCGCTCGCCGCCGGCGCCGAAGCAGCAATTGCTGGCGTTCTTCGAGAACGTCGAGCGCGAGCTGGAGAACGTCGAGTTCTTCCGCCCGCCCGAAAAGCGCGAGACCATGGTGATCAACCTGCGCAACATTTTCACGCGCATCCAGCCGACCCAGCAGGACATCCAGACGCTGCACGGCGTCATCCTGTCGATCGCGCATGGCCGCAAGGGTCCGGCGCGCGGCGGTATTCTGAACGGCGACGAAGCCTCGATGCTGCGCACGCTGCTGGCCGAGCATGGCGAGGGCAAGGTCCCGAACGAGCGCGGCCCGGTGCGGGGGCTGGCGCGGCTGCTGCGCCGAAACCCGACCGAGGCCGAGCGGCTGCTGTGGGACGCGCTGGTCACGGACAAACGTTTTGCCGGGCGCGGCTTCAAGCGTCAGACGCCGGTCGGAACGCACATCTGCGACTTCGTGTCGTTCACGCTGCGGGTCGTCATCGAACTCGTGCCTCCCGACGAAAGCGAAAGCGCAACCGCCACCCGCGAGGCACGCCGCGCCTGGCTGGAGCCGCGCGGCTATCGTGTCGTCGCCGTCCAGAGCATCGATGTCGAGGCAAATGCGGCAAGCAGTCTCGACACACTCGCGGCGCAGCTTGAGCTTTGATCGTGCGATTCGACGTCGCTTGAAGACCCATTTGCGACAGTCACCAATGAGATCGACGCGCGGTTTGCACTAGAGCGTTTTCAAGCGAAGTGGAATCCTCTTCGCGTGAAGAAAACGCGTCTTTCTAAAGTGGTAGAGCGCATACGCAGATAAGTATACGCGATCTGCGCATGCCAGATCGCTTTCCGCAAAACCGGTGTCCACTTTTGCTGGACGCGCCCTAGATCCAACTGGCGGGGGCGGGGTTCATATTGTATCGACAGATCGGAA
>JAQGJU010000052.1 GCA_028290465.1 Xanthobacteraceae bacterium
GACAGCTTCACGGTGCTGACCGCGGACGGCACCACCCAGGTGGTGAACATCACCATCAACGGCGCCAACGACAACGCCGTCGTGGCCGGCAACACCACGAATGCCGCGGACCCGGTCATCGAGGCCGGCGGCGTCAACAATGGCCGAGGGAACGATCCGCTCGCGACCGGCACCCTGACCAGCACCGATGTCGACAATCCTGGTGGTACGTTCCAGATAGCTGCCGGCGCTTCCACCAATGGTTATGGCGCCTACGGCATCTTGGCGAATGGCCTCTGGGGCTACGCGCTCAATAACTCGAACGCCACCGTGCAGGCGCTCAAGCCCGGCAATACGCTGATCGACACCTTCGTCGTCCATACCCAGGACGGCACCGCGCAGACCATCACCATCACGATCAACGGCGACAACGACGCTCCCGTGGTCGATTCCGGCAACTCGATCAGCTACAACGCCAACAATGGCGGCAGCGTTCTGGTCAATCCGAACATCGATCTGTCGGATGTCGACAGCACGGTGATCACCGGGGCGACGATCGCGATCACGTCCGGCCGGGACAACGGCGATGTGCTGCAGTTCGTCAACCAGAACGGCATCACTGGCAGCTTCAATGCCGGCACCGGCGTGCTGACGTTGACCGGCAATGCCTCGGTGGCGACCTACGAAACCGCGATGAAGACCGTCCGCTTCGCCAGCACGTCGGGTGATAGCGGTCCGCGGACCGTGACGTGGCGGGCGACGGACGGGCTGGACAACAGCGGACCGGATACCACCATCATCCAAGTGCGCGGCGTCGACAGTCATCATCATCGCAGCAACGATGGGTATTACGAAGGCAATAGCGGCAATGGCGGCAATAATGGCAACAGCAGTTCCAACGGCCTGATCACCAACGTCTCCACCAACGAGCGGTGGAACGGAAACATCGGCAGCGGCTATTTCTACATCAACGCCGATATCCGCCGCGTCGGCCTCGACGGCTCTGTCCTGGAACTGCAGACGCCGGTTGCGTCTCTGGCCGATGCGCTCGGCGGCGATGCGGTGCTGACCACCGCGACGCTGCTCGACGGCAAGCCGCTGCCGGACTGGCTGAAGTTCGATCCGCAGACCGGCATTCTGGCCGGTAAGCTGCCGGCCAATATCGTGGCCAGCATCCAGCCGAATGTCGGTCAGGCTACGGACGATGTCGTCACCGGCGCCATCGGCAATGGCAATGGCAATGGCAGCGACGGTACGCAGCCGGCGACGCATAGCATGATCTCGATCCAGATCACGTCGCGCGACGCGCAAGGCAATATCGCGACCACCATCTTCACCATCGATCTGACCAGCAAGCAAAGCTGGCTGCCGCCAACCGGTCGCGATACGCGGCACCATGCGGCGATCGAGCTTCAGCGGGCTCTGGCCGGCTCAAGCGTCGCGCCGACGGCCTTCATGGCGCCGGCGCTCGACGGGCTCGAGGATGCTTTGGCCGAAGCCGGCGATGGGGCAGGCCGCGTCGGCCTGAGCCAGCAGTTGGACGGCCATGGCTGGCGCGGCATGCATGCCGACCGGATGGCGCTGATCGCCAGCCTGCAGCAGAGCGCGGCCGGCTGGCGGTAAGAGCATGATCCGGAAAAGTGGGTACCGGTTTTCCGAAAAGATCATGCGCAAACAAAGTTCTAGGGCGCTATGGCGCTCTAGAACCCACAGCAAGTTCAGCCGTAGTTGGTACCGTAGTGTTTACGAGTTTGTTGCAGCGTAGACGCGGACCGACGGGGAAGGCTGTTCGATGATCTGCGCGCGCAAGACTCCTGCGGAACGGGTTCAGGACGTCCGTCGATGAAGCATGTCGGATCGCCGGACCTTCAGGCGCAACTCTTTGCGCTCAGCACGCTGGTCCAACTGGTCAAGCGCGCGCGCCACGCCAAGTCCGCGCAGGAACTGGCCTTCATCGCCGTCAACGAGACCCATTCCCTGATCGCCTATCGTCAGGCGGTGCTGTGGCGGCATGAGGGGACGGGACGGGGACGCGTGGTGGCGATCTCCGGCACACCGGTTGCCGAACGTCATGCGCCGCTGACGCTGTGGCTCAGCCGCGCGATGGCGGCGCTGGATCGCAAGATAAAATCCGAGACGGCAATGCCGGTGACGGCCGCCGATCTCGACCAGTCTCTCGCATCCGAATGGGCCGAATGGCTGCCGGCGCATGGATTATGGGTGCCGGTGATCGGACCGCAGGGTCCGCTTGGCGCCTTGCTGCTGGCCCGGGAGCAGCCCTGGAGCGACGGCGATCGTTATCTGTTGCAGGAACTGGCCGACGGTTACGCCCATGCCTGGAGCGGTCAACTCGGCCGGCGGCGGTCGCTATCGGGACGGCTGCGGCCGCGCGGACTTGTTAAACTCGCCATCGCGGCGGCCCTCATCGGCGCGTTGTTCCTGCCGGTGACGCTGTCGGCGCTGGCGCCCGCCGAAGTCGTGCCTTACGAGCCGACCATCGTGCGCGCGCCGCTCGACGGCGTGGTCGATCATTTCAAGGTGCAGCCGAACGACACCGTGAAGCAGGGCCAGCTTCTGCTGGCGCTCGATCCGCGCACCATCGAGAACAAGGTGGATGTCGCCCGCAAGGCGTTGCAAGTCGCCGAGGCCGAGTATCGCCAGGCCGCCCAGTCCGCGGTGTTCGACGACAAGAGCCGCGCGCTCCTTGCGGTGCTCAAGGGCCGGATGGATCAGCGCCGCGCCGATGTCGACTACACGCAGTCGCTGCTCGATCGCATCAACGTGACGGCGAGCCGCGACGGCATCGCACTATTCAGCGATCCGAACGATTGGATCGGCCGCCCGGTGACCATCGGCGAACGGCTGCTGGACATCGCCAACCCGGCTTCGGCCGAGATCGAGATCTGGCTGCCGGTGGCGGACGCGATCGCGCTTGAGCCCGGCTCCGATGTCGCGTTCTTCCTCAACGTCGCGCCGGCCGACCCGTTGTCGGCGCGTCTTCGCCTCGCCAGCTATGAGGCGACGCTGGCGCCGAGCGGCGTGCTCGGCTATCGGCTCAAGGCCAGCTTGAAGCCAGGCGAGACGCCGCCGCGCATCGGGCTGCGCGGCACCGCCAAGGTCTATGGCGAACGGGTGACGTTGTTTTACTACCTGATGCGGCGCCCGCTCGCCGCCGCCCGCCAGTTCCTCGGCTTCTGATGAGCGCGGTCGCCGCCAGTCCGGGCGCGGCACGGCTGCCGCCGCTGCGCGAGGAGATCGCGATCTTTCCGGGGCCCTCGGCGCTGGACGGTTCGCCGACCTGGACGCTGCACGATCCAGCCCGCAACCGGTTCTATCGTCTGGGATGGCGCGAGTTTGAAATCATTTCGCGCTGGAATAGCGGCACGGTCGATGACCTGACCTCGCGCGTCGCCAATGAGACGACGCTGCGGGTCGGCCGCGAAGATGTCGAGGAGCTCGCCGGCTTCCTGCGCAGCACCGACATGCTGCTGGGCGTGGGCGCGCAGATGACGGCGAGCCTGCTCGACAAGATCGCGCGGCAGCGGCAGAGCTGGGGCCGCTGGCTGCTGCACAATTATCTGTTCGTGCGTATTCCGCTGGTGCGGCCGGATCGTTTTCTGACGACCACCTATCCGCTGGTCTCCTGGATCTACAGCCGGGGCTTTCTGCTGACGCTGCTGCTGATCGGTGCGATCGGCATCTATCTGATCGCGCGGCAGTGGGACGTGTTTCTAGCGACCTTCGTCGACATGTTCACGCTGCAAGGCGCGGTGCTGTTCGGCATCACGCTCGGCGGCGTCAAGGTGATCCACGAACTCGGCCATGCCTATACGGCCAAGCGTTACGGCTGCCGCGTGCCCAGCATGGGCGTCGCGCTGCTGGTGCTGGTGCCGGTGCTGTACACCGACGTCAACGAGGCCTGGAAACTGACCGAACGGCATAAGCGCCTGGCGATCGGCGTCGCGGGCGTCACGGCCGAACTCGGCTGCGCGGCCATCGCGGCCTGTGCGTGGGGATTCCTGCCGAACGGACCGGTGCGCAGCGTCGCGTTCCTGATCGCGACCACGACCTGGGTCACCAGCGTGCTGCTCAATCTCAGCCCGTTCATGCGCTTCGACGGCTATTACGTGCTGTCCGATTGGCTGGAGATGCCGAACCTGCACGCGCGGTCTTTTGCGCTGGCGCGCTGGTGGCTGCGCGAAACGCTGCTCGGATTGGGCGATGCGCCGCCCGAACAGTTTCCGCGACGCCGCGCGATCATGCTGGTGCTGTTTGCCTTCGGTACCTGGGCCTATCGCTTCCTGCTGTTCATCGGCATCGCGGTCCTGGTCTATCACTTCACCTTCAAGGCGGCCGGCATCGTGATGGCGGCCGTGGAAATCGGATATTTTCTGGTGCTGCCGGTTCTGAGCGAAGCGCGGGTATGGTGGCGCCGCCGACGCGAGGTGCGGTGGAACGCGCGTACGCTGACCACGGGTGCCGTTATCGCGGCGATCGTCGCCCTATTCTTCATTCCGTGGCGGACCAATATCGAGGCTCCGGCGCTGCTCAAGAGTCAGCAGCGCGTCGAAGTGTTCATGCCGGAATTCGGCGCGCGCGTCGCGGCGCTCGAAACCCGCTCCGGCGCTCTGGTGCAAAAGGGCGCGCCGCTGTTGCGGCTGACGTCCCCAGATCTCGATTACCGGCTCAAGCGCGCGCGCAGCGAACTCGAAATCCTCGAATGGCAGGTTGGATCGCGTGGCCTGGACGCGGCGCTGCTGGCGCGCAGCCAGATCGCCGAGCGCGAATACGAAACCGCGCGCTCCGAATGGCGCGGCCTCAACGACCAGAAAGCCCGGCTCGATATCGGCGCGCCGATCGCCGGACGCGTTGTTGATGTCGCCGACGGCCTGACGGACGGTGCTTGGCTGCCGGCCAAGTCGCGGTTGATGTCGGTGGTCGATCCGGCCGCCATCGCGGTGGAGGCCTATATCGACGAAGCCGATCTCGGCCGCGTTAAAGTCGGCGACAGCGCCAGTTTCTTCGCGGAGGCCGATGCGCATATCGATCTGCCGCTGCGCGTCAGCGCCATCGCCAGCGCCAGCACGCGCTTGCTGAGCGATCTGCCACTGGCCTCGACCCATGGCGGACCGATCACGGTGCGCGGCAGCAAGCCGAGCGAAATGATCCCCGACCGCACGCTGTATCGCGTTACCCTGACGCCCGGCGGCACGGCCGCGCCACCGCTGCGGGTTGTACGCGGCAGCGTGGTGCTGCGGGCGGAACCGGTCAGTTTCGCGGTGCGGGCTTGGCGCGCCGTGCTCGCCATCGCGATTCGGGAGAGCGGCGCTTAGCGGTTCGGCGGGTCGGAAACCTGTGGATGGCTCGCCACACCGGGCCGGGCGTCCTCCAATTGGCCTGCGGCCGATACCGACCTCATTTAAGTATGTGATATATATACTTAAATTATAGATTACTTAGGACTTAATAAAGTGTGGCTATTGCGCCACTCCTGTGGCGCTTCGTGATCCGGAACCGGATCCTGCCTTGCGTGCATGCCCCGAAGCAGGAAATAGTGGCGTGTGGGCATTCATAAATACACGCTGTTCCGAACGGCGTTCAGGGTGGGAAAATCGATGTCATTTTCTGTCCGGACGGCGCCAGGCGGCTCAAAGCGCAACGGCGACCGCAACCGCTGGATGTGGAGCGGCCGCTCCTTGTTGGGCGGCACTGCGCTGCCGGCCCTGGCTATTGGCGCGCTGATGCTGGGCGGCTGCACGGTCGTGCCGGTCCCGCTGACCGATGTCGAGCGCGGCGCGCAGGCAGCCAGCGATCTCGACATGATGTTCGGCGATCAGGAACCGCTGCGCCATGCGCTGACGCTGCAAGAGGCGTTTGCCCGCGCGTTGGCGTACAATCTCGATCATCGCGTCAAGCTGATGGAAGAGGCGGTCGCCCGCAACGACCTCGATATTTCCCGCTACGAGATGCTGCCGCGCGTCGTGGCCAATGCCGGCTATCTGTGGCGCAACAACGAAGAAGCCTCGTCCAGCCGCTCGGTGCTGACCGGCCAGCAGTCGCTGGAGACGTCGACCTCGACCGACCGCAACCGCTACATCGCCGATTTGACGCTGTCGTGGAACATCCTCGATTTCGGCGTCAGCTATTACAACGCGCGCCAAGCCGCCGACCGCACGCTGATTGCCGAGGAACAGCGCCGCCGTGTGGTGCAGAACCTGTTGCAGGAAGTGCGCCGCGCGTTCTGGCGGGCCGCCAGCGCGCAGCGCCTCGGTGGTGAAGTCCGCAAGGCGATCCGCGACGCCGAGGCCGCGATGGGCTCGGCCCGCAAAGTGGAATCCGAAGGCCTGCGTTCGCCGGTCGATGCGCTGCGCTACCAGAAGGCGCTGCTCGATCTGCTGCGTCAGTTGGAAGGCGCCGAACGCACGCTGGCAACCTCGAAGGCCGAACTCGCCTCGCTGATCAATCTGCCGCCGGGCCGCAACTTCGTTGTCGCAGTGCCGGGCGCGCTGCGCCTCGACCGCACGCGAATGCCCGTCCGGCAGATGGAAGACATGGCACTGCTGCGCAACCCGGATCTGCGCGAGGCCAGCTATCAGACGCGGATCAGCGCCGATGAATCCCGCAAGGTGCTCCTCAAGCTGCTGCCCGGCATCAACATCAATTACGGGCCGAACTACGACAGCAACAGTTTCCTGTTGAACAACAACTGGTACGCGCTGGCGCTGCGGGCGAGCGGCAACATCGTCAATCTGCTTCAATTGCCGGCGCAGATGCAGCGCGCCGACAATGCCGAGGTGCTGGCCACGTCGCGCCGGCAGGCGCTGAGCATCGCGGTGCTGGCCAAGGTGCATATCGCCTATCAGCAATATCTGTCGGCCGTGAAGGAATATCATTGGTCGGATCAGCTCGCGAGCGTCGATCGGCGGCTCTATCAGCAGATCGTCAACCGGGTGAGCAGCGACGCGCAGGGCGACCTGGAACGCGTCTCCGCGCACGTCAGCGCGGTGACGTCCGACCTGCGGCGCTATCAGAGCTATGCTGAGGCGCAGGCCGCGCTCGGGCGGCTCTATGCGGTGCTGGGCATCGATCCGGTCGCCGAGGAGCGCATCGTCACGCTCGATCTCGACGGTCTGCGCCGCGCCATCCGCTTCTCCGAGGAAGAGCGCGACAGCGGCAAGATCGCGCTGCGGCCCGAGCGTCCGGCCGCCGTGCCGGCGGCATCGGACAGCGCCGATACGGCGACCGCGAGCCTGTATGAGGGCCCGCAAGCTGCGCAGCCGGGCGGATCTGCCACGCCGAGCCTGTTCGGACTGTCGCTGTTCGGCGGCAGCGCCGCTCCGGCGCCGACCGAGCCCGCTCAGGCCGTGACGCCGTTGCCGGCGCCGCCCGACACCAATGCGGCCCGCGCCGCGCCGGCCGCGGTTCCGGCGCGCCAAGCGGCGGTGACCGGTGGCGCGCCGCTGCAACTGGTCGATCCGCGTCCGACCGCGACGCCGGTGCGTTTGGCGGCGGCGCCGGATGCCGAGCCGGGTTTGGCCGGGGCCGGTGAGGCGAGCGTCACGCCGCGTTCCGAAGCGGCGCCGAACTAGTTTCTGTCTGAGCATGATCTTTTCCGAAAACCGGTTCCCACCCTCGGGTCAAGTCCGAGGGCAGGCTTTTTCGGAATCATGCGCGGGCGTGTCGTGGCGCCTTCACGGCGGCTGCGATATAGTCGAGCCATGAACCTCAGTCGTTTTTTGATCCGAGCGGTTGGCTTCAGTCTGATGCTGGGGGCGTCGGGCGCCCTAGCGCAGGACATGCCCGGCCGGCTGCCGTCCGAAGGCATCGCGCCGGAAATCCGCGCGCAACTGACCGCGCGGCAATACACCACGCTGTCCAGCGAAATGGCCGGCCGGATCGACCGTCTGGCGACGCGCGTCGGCGACAGCTTCCGCAAGGGCGATGTGCTGGTCGCGATCGACTGCTCGATCCAGCGCGCGCAACTGGCGCGGGCCGACGCCGTGGTGACGCAAGCCGAAAAGACCTACGCCATCAACCAGCGACTGTTCGCGCTGAAGTCGATGGGCCATCTCGAGCTGGAAGTGTCGCAGGCCGAAGTCCTGAAGGCCAAGGCCGACCAGTCGATGGCCCGCGCGGTGACGACCAAATGCACCATCCTGGCGCCGTTCGACGGCGTCACCGTCGAGCAGAAGGCCCGCGAATTCCAGTATGCGTCGCCCGGCCTGCCGCTGATCGAGGTGCTCGACAGCGGCAGCCTGGAGATCGAACTGATCGCCCCGTCGCGCTGGCTGAACTTCCTCAAGCCCGGCACGGCGTTCTTCGTGCATGTCGATGAGATCAACAAGACGTATCCTGCACGGGTGACACGGCTCAGCGGCCGCGTCGATCCGGTCAGCCAATCCGTCAAGGTAATCGGCGAAATCACCACCGCGGCGCCGGAATTAATGGCCGGCATGAGCGGCAACGCGACGATTACGACCTCGCGCTGATACTTTGCAAAGCGCGGCGTCGCGTCACATCCTAGCCCGTGGTCCTTCCAGGCTCGTTTACGATAGATTCCGCGCGAAAACTTATATCTGGAGGAAGCGACGTGGCAGAGATCGTCGGCGCATTCGGGGTGCCGCATACGCCGGTTTTTCCGTTCTTCGTCGAGCGCGACGGAGCGGAATGCGAAACCGCGAAACTGTTCGCAAAAATGCGCGGCGAGATCGAAACGCTGCAGCCAGATCTGATCGTGATGTTCGACACCGATCATCTCAACACGTTCTTCTTCGACAATCTGCCGATCTTCGCCATCGGGGTCGCGGACAGCTTTCAGGGACCGAACGACGAAGTCCGCGCGGTGCCTGTGCGCGATCTGAAGTCGATGGCTGACGTCGCGCGGCACATCCACAGCCACGCGGTCACGGCCGGTTTCGATGTTGCGTCGACGCAGAAGTTCACCGTCGACCATTCGGTCGTGGTGCCGCTGCATTTCATGACGCCGCGGTTCAACGTGCCGGTGATCCCGATCTTCATCAGCGGACATCTGCCGCCGCTGCCGTCGGCGCGGCGCGCTTACGCATTCGGGCAGGCGGTCCGCAAGGCGATCGAGTCATGGCCCGGCAAGCTGCGCGTCGTCACCATGGGCAGCGGCAGCTTCTCGCTCGAGGTCTGGGGCCCACGCATTGCGCCGGGGCGCTCCGACGGCGTGCCCGATCCGGCCTGGGCGACGCGGGTCTGCGCGCTGCTGGAGCAGGGCGATTTTGAGACCCTGCTCAATGAAGCAACGCCGGACCAGATGGCAAAAGCCGGCAATGTCGGCGGCGAACTGCTCGACTGGATCGCGATGCTAGGCACCATCGACGCCAAGCCGGCGAAATTCATCACGCCGCAAATGCAGAACGGCCACGCCTACGCGGTTTGGAGCTGATCATGTCGGTCTACAACGTGAATTATCTGTGCCGGGAGTTGCTGCGCGATCATGGTTTCCGCGCCGCCATGAAGGCCGATCCGGCCGCCGCCCTGAAGCCGCTCGATCTCACCGACGCCGAGCGTAACGCGCTGCTGGCCGGCGAGGTCGGCAACCTGTACGAACTCGGCGCCAACGGATTTCTGCTCGGCTATCTGTGCCGCTTCGAGGTCTGCGGCCTAAACCTCGACACCTACAACAGCCGGATCCGCGCCGCCGCGCCCGGCGGACATTGAAGGCCAAGATCGTGCGGATGATCGCCATGGTGGCCACAGCGCAGCACACAGTGCTGACGTTCGAGGCGATCCGGACCGAGATGCTGCGCCGGTTTGCGGCGCGCCCGCTCGTCATCGAGCCGGTCGCGGCCGGCACCTCAGCTGCGCCGGACGGCCTGGTGTTGTCCGTCGATGGCGTGCTGCTCACCGTCCTGTTCGTTGAACAGCCGATCCCGGCGGCTGAAATCAATGAGGCCATCAAGGGCGGCCGGATCGGGTGGCCGACGGCGGGCGAAGAACTGGCCAGGCACGGCGCGCATGTCATCGTCGGCATGGTGAACCCGGCGGACAGCCATGGCGGCGTCCTCAACGGCGCGGCTGGTGTGACGTTCGTCGCGGCCGCGGTTGCGGCGCTGTCGTCGGCTATCGGAGTCTACTGGTCGTCGGCGCGCGCGGTACGCGCTACACCGGATTTTGTCCGCGCCGCGGAAGGCCTGGCCCAACGCCAAATTCCGACCGACACCTGGGTGCGGTTGGATTTTCTGCAAGGCTCGCCCGATCCGGCGGACGGCATCTTCGCGGCCATCACCATCGGGCTGCAGCCTTTCATCGGACGCGAACTTGAGTTTGAGCCGGAGCCGCTGTCGCCGCGGGCCATCGCTCAGCGCATTGTCGGCACCGCGCAATATCTCATTGCCAACGGCATGATGCTCAACGACGGCGACACACTTGAGGTCGACCAGAACGAGCAGATCCGCGTACGCTTTGTCGAACAGGGGCAGCGCCCGGGCGTGCCGGTGGCGCGGCTGCGCGTCGAGCGGACGAATGCGGCCACGCAGCACTAGACTTTGATCCGATTTAATTGAATCGGATCAAAGTCTAGCTTCTTGTTTGAGCATGACCTTTTCCGAAAACCGGTTCCCACTTTTCGGGATCATGCTTTAGAGCATTTCCCGGCGAAGTGGGAACCGGTTCGCCGCAGGAAATGCGACCAACGAATCTAAAGCCTTCCCCCGGTTCCCGATTCGGAATCATACTCTAGGAGATGTCGTGACAGAGGAAGAACAGCGCCGCGCGATGGACGTCGCGCAAATCACGGCGCTCGCCGAGCTTGTCCGCATCCTAATCGGCGAGATCGCACTCACCGGTTCGCAGGAACGGTTCAGGGAGAATTTAGCCTTCATGGAGCGCGCCGCGATCGGCGCGTTACAGGCCCGGCCGCTGGGCGGCGAGATGGATGAGGCCACGGCGGCTTTCGTCAAATCCGCCGGCAGTGGCTATATCGGCCGTCTTCTCGGATCGATCCGCCATCCGGATGACCCGACACCGGGCGGATGACAGGGCGACATTCATGTTCCTCTCGGAGACGCCGGCCGAGCGCGCTGACATCCATTCGTGGACGCTTATGCCAAGAGTTCGAGACGTCCGATCATTGCAACGAGCCGTTCTTCATTTGACGGCGGATGGCTTCCGCCATGGCGGTTGATTGAAGACGTCGACCACGAAGTCGACGAACACGCGGAGCCGTGGTGCAATCCTTTTACGCTGCTGGAAGACGATTGAAATATCGTAGGCATGAACGGCGTGGCTTTTCATGACTTCGACCAATCGACCGGCCTCGATCTCCGGCCTTGCGTAATATTCCGCGACCTGGACCAGGCCGAGGCCGGCTGTTGCCGCCGCGATAAGCGCCTCGCCACTGTTGAGAATGAGGCTGCTGCTCGGCGCTGTCGATTGAACGGAGCGGGCACGTTTAAAGCGCCACTGTCGGATCTGGCCGTTGCGCGGCCGGCGGTAGCTGATGCAGGTATGATCCTCGAGATCGGCGGGTTTTTGCGGACGGCCTTTGTCGCGCAGATAGTCCGGCGCGGCGCAGACCACGTAGTTCACCGAGGCGAGCTTGCGCGCGATCATACGCGACGACTGAAGTTCGCCGACGTGGATCAGCGCATCGAAGCCTTCGCGGCTTGATGCGGTGAACAGGTCGCCGAGCGCGATTTCCAAGGATACCGATGGGTAGGCGCTGACGAATTCCGGCAGGCGCGGAATGATCCAGCTGCGCCCGAGGCCGGACGGCATGCCGACGCGAAGGCGGCCGCTGGGCAGAGTTCCCGAATGCGTGATGCCGATCTCGGCCTGCTCCAACTCCGCCATGATCGGCTTGCAGCGCTGGTAGAATTCGAGGCCTTCCGGCGTCGGCAGCACCCGCCGCGTCGTGCGATTCAACAGGCGAACCCCGAGCTTCTGTTCCAGCCGCTGCACCGTGGCACTCACGGCCGAGGTGCTGACGCCGAGCGAGCGCGCGGTTTCGCTGAAGTTTCGCGTCTCGGCCACCCGCAGGAAGACCAGAATGCCGTGCAGCCGGTCCAAAGTGCCCTCCCATTGTCAATGCTGGCATTGATACTCAATCAACCACTGGCCCGATGGAAAATCCAGCCCAACGTGCGAGATTATCGCTGTACTGTTCGCGCTCATAACAAACACAAGGTGCCGGTCAACCGGCGCCAGGGGAGGACAGATGAATTCCGGGAAACATGTCGCTCGTGCCGGCACGTTCGTGCCGCTGCTGGCTTCGCTGCTGCTTGGCGTCACCGCGTTGCCTGTGTCGCAGAGCAACGCGCAGGACTATCCGTCACGACAGATCACGCTCATCGTGCCGTCGCCCGCCGGCGGCGGCACCGATACGCAGGCCCGCGTTCTGGCGCCGAAGCTCAGCCAGATTCTCGGTCAGACCATCGTGATCGACAATCGCGGCGGGGCGAGCGGCAATATCGGCGCGGCGGCCGTCGCCAAGGCGCCGGCCGATGGCTACACCCTGCTGGCGATGATCTCGTCGCACGTGATCAATCCCTACGTGCTTAAGAGCACGCCGTATGAACTCGACCGCGATTTTGCGATGATTTCACGGACGGTGACGGCGCCCGGCGTTTTGGTCGGCACCCCGTCACTGCCGGCCAAGAACCTGACCGAACTCATGGCGTATTTGAAAACCGGTCAGGGCAACATGGCATTTGCGTCCGGCGGCAAAGGCAGCCTGTCGCATCTGATCGTCGAGCTGTTCCAGCGCGAGGCGGGCGTTAAGCTTCTGCATGTGCCGTATCGCGGCACGCACCCGGCGATGCACGACGTGGTGGGCGGTCAGGTTGCCTTGATGGTGCCGGACCTGTCGATCGCACTCGGGCAGATCTCGGGCGGTCAGTTGCGCGCCTTTGGTGTCACCGGCGCGACCCGGGTGGCGGCCGCTCCGGAAATCCCGACCATCGCCGAAGCGGGTCTGCCGGGCTTCAACGCGGTGCAGTGGTTCGGCCTCGCGGCGCCGGCTGGCACGCCGCCGGACATCGTGAAGAAGCTGCACGCCGCCGTGAAGGAAGCGCTGAATTCGCCGGACGTGCAGCAGAAATACAAGGATCTGGCGATGTCGCCCGAGCCGAGTGCATCGCCGGAAGAATATGCCGCGTTCGTCCGTGCCGAAGGCCTGAAGTGGGGCAAAGTCGTCAAGGACGCCAATATCGTCGCGGAGTAGTCCGCGAACGGAAGAATAAGGTCAGGAGCCAATATGACACTCGTCCTCAAGGGCGTGATGCAGAGCCCCGTCACGCCGCTCAAGGCTGATTTCAGCCCTGATTACGAAACGTTCGAGAAGCTGGTGGATTTCCATGTCCGTACCGGCGCAACCGCGATTTCGTGGCCGCATCACAAGGCGGAATCGCATAATTTCTCGATGCCTCAGCGCAAGAAACTCGCAGAGGTCGCGATCAAGGCCGTCAACAAGCGTGTGCCGGTGTCGATCCATGTCAGCGCGCTCGCCCTCGAGGATACGTTCGATCTCGTCCGCCACGCCGAAAAAGCCGATGCGGACGCCATCATCGCGATCACGCCATATTTCTGGAAGTATCCGCCAGAAGCGATCTACACCCACTTCCTTCGCCTCGGCACTTCGACCTCGCTGCCGATGATCGCCTACAACTCGCCGAGCTATCTCGACGGCATTGAGTTCACCGGCGAGATGACCAAGCGCTTGATCGAGAAGCTGCCGAATTTCATCGGCATGAAGGACGCCAGCTTCAACAGCGAGAAGTTCTTCGAGATCCTGCGCGCGGCGCTGCCGATGCGGCCGGACTTCGCGATGATCGCAGGCGTCGAGTATCTGCTGCCATCCATGGCGCTGGGTGGCGCCGGTTCTTATTCGTCGGCCGGCACGATTGCGCCAAATCTATTGAACGAGCTTTATGCCTCCTGCGTGAACGGCAACTGGGCTCGGGCGCGAGAGTGCCAATACAAGCTTTCGCAGCTCTGGCAGATTTTCCGCGATCAGTATCCGTCGTCGCTCAAGGGTGGCTGCGTGATCATGGGCCGGCCGGTCGGCCCGACCAGTCCGCCGCTGCCGACGGCATCGCCCGAGCGCATGAAGTTCATCGAGAAGCGTCTCGACGAGCTCGGCATTCTGCAGTCCGAGCCGCATGGCTGGTAACGAGAGGAACGCACCGTGACAACTTTCAAGTTCGGTCTGGCTCACGCGCCGGTCACGCCCTTTGCCAATGGCAAGGTTGATACCGCACGCTATGGCAAGATCCTCGATTTTCATCTGAAGCACGGCGCCGAGGCGCTGGCGCTGCCGATGCATGCGGGCGAATCCGTCAGCCTGACCGCGGACGAGCGCAAGGCGCTGCTCGAGTTCGCGGTTGCGCATGTCCAAGGCCGGGCGCCGATCATCGTCAATGTCAGCGAGGCCGGCACCGCGCTGGCGTGCGCGCTGGCCAGCCACGCCGCCAAGGCGGGTGCCGCGGCGCTGATTGCCAACGTTCCGTATTACTGGACGCCGCCGCAATCGATGCTGGTCGAGCATTTCGCGGTGATCGCCAAGGCGGGCGGCATTCCCCTGTTCGTGCTGAATTCGCCGGACGAGATGAACCAGATGGAGATCGCGTCGAAGACGGTCGTCGACCTGCTTAAGCAGTCGCCGAATTTTGCCGGCCTGATCGATTCAAGCCTCGACTGGCAGTACATGATCGAGATCGTCACGCTGGGGCGTGAGGCACGGCCGGATTTCCAATTCGTGTCCGGTACCGAATACATGATTTCGGCGGCGGCCGTCGGCGCCACCGGAATGATATCGTCGGTTGCGGCCATCGCGCCGACCGTCGTCAAGGAACTCTATTCGCTATGTCTGGCCGAGAAATTCAACGAAGCCCGCCCGGCGCAGGAGAAAGCGGCTATTCTGTTTCGTGCACTGCGCGAGCATGGCGTCAGCACGCTGAAAGCGGCGATGAAGTCCATGGGCCGCGATAGCGGCACGCCGCGGGCGCCGCTGCCTGAACTTGACGAAGCCGGCACACAGGTGCTGCTGGCCGAACTGGCGGCGGCCGGCACGACGGGTTCGGAGCCGCGCGATTGGGTTTGAGCGGGAAGGGCGTTTTGAACACACCACAAGCCGAAAAAGTCGCACTCGTGACCGGCGCATCGTTTGGGGTCGGGGCGGCGACCGCGCTGGCCCTGGCCAGGGACGGATTCCGTCTGGTGCTGACCGCCACCAGCGAAAAAAACTTGGAGGCCACGGTCGGCCGTGTCAAAGCGCTCGGCGGGCAGGTTGCGGCCCTGGCACTCGATCTGCGTTCTCAGGACAGTATCGAGAAGGCCGCCGCATCGGCGATCGCGCCATTCGGCCGGATCGACGTGCTGGTGAACAACGCCGGCGCCAATCTGCGGCGCAAGGCTGTCGATACGACGCGGCAAGAGTGGGACGATCTGTTCAACGTCAATCTCACCGGAACGTTCTTCCTGACGCAGCAGATCGGACGCCATCTGATCGCGCGTAACGAAGGCGGCCGGATCATCTCGATATCGTCGTCGCATGCGCTGATCGGTGCGGCGGAGCGTTCGGCGTACGGCATCAGCAAAGCCGCCGTGGTACAGATGACGCGCATGCTGGCGATCGAATGGGCCGAGCACAACATCACCGTCAACAATGTGGCGCCCGGGCGTCTTGACACGGACTCGCCGTCTCGCGCCGCCAAGGGACAGGACCCCGATTATATGGCGGCGATGCTCAAGAACATCCCGCTGCATCGCCTGGCGACCGCGGATGAGGTGGCCGGCGCCGTGGCGTTCCTCGCCGGCCCGAGCGCCGCGTCGATCACCGGCCAGACGATTATCATCGATGGTGGGCTGACGGCGAAGTGAGGCGTCTCGGTAGGGCGATTTCGCCCCGGTTGTTGCAGCTTACAACCAAATAGGCGTTGCGGAATCGCCGCCCCCGGTGATCAATTTGCCAGTTCAATCGATCGATGATCGTTCATCAAAATGATCCATTACAAGAAGCACGTATGGATATTGTCGGCGTGCCTTTCAGGGCTCGCCGGCTTTGTTGATGCAATTGGTTACATCCAGCTCGGTGGTTTTTTCGTTTCATTCATGTCCGGCAATTCCACCCGACTCGGAGTCGGTGCCGCCATTCACATGCCGGACGCCTTCCTCGCAGTTGGTCTTATTCTTGTGTTTGTCACCGGAGTCATCGCCGGAACGCTGTTCGGCAACTGGACGAAGAGCAATGCGGCGAGCCTCGGCCTCGTCACCGCATTCTTGGCGGCGGCTGCCGTACTCCACAATCTTGGCTTCGATCGAGTCGCCGTCGTGTCGATGGTCTTGGCGATGGGAGCTGAAAACACGATCTTCCAAAGAAATGGCGAAGTCAGCATCGGCCTTACCTACATGACGGGCACCCTCGTCAGAATGGGGCAGTGGGTGGCCGCTGCCATCAGTGGGGGCCCAAAGGGTGCCTGGATTCCATACGCGATACTCTGGGCCGGATTGGTGACTGGGGCATTCTTAGGAGCTGTCACTTACGCGCATATCGGCATGAACGGTCTCTGGATCGCCGCTTTTGCGGCGGCATGCTGCACGGTATGGGCTTTCAAGTCCGATCTCTCGGCCTAGTGAGCCGACTGTATCGGAGAAGCGCGGCTGGCGAACAGTCCGCTTTGCCAAAATCCGCAGGATGGCTGCGCCATCGGTGGCCAAACGCCAAAAGCCGCCCGAGCGGGCGGCTTCATTCAGATCGGACTGATTGAAATTGATTTGGCTCCCGTTCGTGGACACGTACCGAACGGCGTTCGCAATGCTCGGTGATACCGCATGGGTGGTCGCGGCCTTTGCTGGCGGTTGCCGCTTTTCTTGCAATTTCCTCCAAAAAGCGGCAACATACGGAATATCAATAACTTAATGATAGTTTTCGGCCATGCGCTTCACCGAGCTGACCAACGAGCAACGCCGCCAGTTCATTGATGTGGCGCAGGTTTTCGCCACCTGGCGCGACGCGGCGCACAAGGCCGTGCCCGGAAGCCTGCGCTGGGTCACCCGCAAGGGCGCCGAATATCTGTACCGCAAAACCCAAAAGTCGGAACGCTCGCTGGGCCGACGCTCGCCAGCCACCGAGGCGATCGTGACCGAGCATGCCCGGCAGCGCAGCCGTCTCAAACAATCCGGCGCGCGACTCAAAGCTATGGCGCGCGTCAACCGCGCGCTCTACCTCAACCGGGTGCCGAAAGACGCCGCGCTGATCCTGCGTGAACTCGACGCCGCCGGCCTGCTGGGCAAGCAGCTGTTCGTGATCGGAACCAATGCGCTCTATGCCTATGAAATGCGGGCTGGGGTTTTGTTCGAGAGCAACATTCTGGCGACCAACGATTTCGATCTGTTGTGGGATGCGCATGACCGCCTGCGGCTGGCCGTTCGCGGCATGTCGCCGGAAGGGGTGCTGGGCGTTCTCAAAAAGGCCGACCCCAGTTTTTCCAGCGCGGACGACTATGGCTACCGCGCGCAGAACGCGGCAGGCTATTTCGTCGACCTGTTTTGCCCGGAGAGCGAGCCCCCGTCGCACAAGCTCGCGCCGAAAGATATCGAACCGATCCCGATCAAGGGAGCCGACTGGCTGATCGACGCGCCGAAGATGGACGAGACCGTCATCGGGTGGGACGGCATGCCGCTGTTCATGCCGTGCGTCGATCCCCGCGTGTTCGCCTTGCACAAGCTGTGGCTGTCGAAGGAGTCGAGCCGTCAGGCGCGAAGCCGCCCGCGCGATATCGCCCAGGCCAAGGCCGTGGCCGCCGTCGCGACCGCCTATTTGAAGCTGAAATTTACCGATCGGGCCTTGGCGCGTTTGCCCAAGGAGCTCAAAGCCGGCGCCGCCGAACTGGCGCGGGCGGAGAAGGAGTTGGAGGGGTAGGGGCGGGGTCGGCGGAAATGATGGTCATTGAGTTTGCGGCTCGGGCGCCCAGCTTCGACGTAATCTGTCACCGAGGCGTATCCGCGAATGGCAGCGCGACAACTTGGTGGTTATCTTCATAGAGCACGTAGCCGGGGCGGACTGTGCGCAGTTCGTCGACAGCAACTCCTGCTGCCGTCACCAGCGCGGCAAGACGACGTAGCCTTTTCGTATGTTCTTGCGCCGAAGCGCGCACCCACGAGATCGCCGTTTCCTGGGCTCTAGGATGCCGTGAGGCTGCAAACCGGGTGGGAATCGCAAGATTGGCGCGGAACCAGTCGAGAAGCGCACGCAGTTCAGCGTGGTCGGCCTCATTCAGTCGCTGTTCGCGCCAGGCTTCATACGCCGCGGTAAATATCCCGCTTCGGTGACCGTAGGGACGGTGGCGGCTGCCCGTAACAAAACGGATGAGGTCGTTTCTCCGCATAGTGCGCAGAATGAGCACAACGCTCTTACCTATCTGTTTTCAAATTCGAGGCGATCTACGGCCCAGTATTGCAACCCGGTCGGGCCGTTGTTCTTTTGAACGGCACTCGATATCCGATGGCGCTTAGCGGGCGGGCCAGTCTGCGGACGGCCCTTCAGGACATCAGTCAGTACATGAAATGAAATTTGGCTCCCCGGGCCGGATTCGAACCAGCGACCAACCGGTTAACAGCCGGTTGCTCTACCACTGAGCTACCGAGGAACGCGTGTCGCGTATAACAAAGTGGTTCGCACATTGCAAAACATCAATGAGGGCTCGCCGCAAAGTTCGCTGGTAGCCCGAAACCCCAGCAAAACGGCCGCTTCCGGGCTCGCACCGGTTGGACGGAACCGGCGCCGGACCGGAGCGCCGCTGGCGCAATGCGATGCGGGCAGGTCGAATCGCGCCGGCACCCGGCGGCAGCAAAAAGGCCGCGCCGGCAAAGCCGGGCGGCCTTTCGATCGGAATCATGCGCGGCGGAGCAACCGCGCTCTCAGGCTCCCGGCCGATACATCGGCCGGGAGGCACTGTAGAGGCCTTAGACGGGCAGGCGGCCGGTCACGGCGGCCTGCGGGACTTCGTTGCGGGTCAGGCCGCGCTGCGCCAGCTGGTTGTCGGACAGCCGCGACAGCGATTCGTAACGGGTCGCGATCGCGCGGGCCTCGCGGGCGCCTTCCACGAATTCGGCAAATACCTGGAAAACCTTGCGGAACGGCGAGGCGGAGCGGGCCGGGGAATTCAGCGTGATGATCGACATGGTGTCCTCTGGGGTCGTCGGGTTCGTCTTGAGGACAATATAACCCTGGTATACCAACAAGGAAACAGGGAGTTATCGCATGGCACCATTTATATATTGCATAGCAACATAGCGAGGTTTGCCATAGCCCGACACCTCCCAGGCGCCAGGAATCGCGTGCCGGGAACCGAATCTTAACGGAGAGGGGTGGGGACGGTTCTTGGGCAGCTGGCCCGACAACAAGACCACGCGCGACGCGTGATCGGACCGGGCAGATGCAATGGGAATGGAGGCCACGCCCGGAATCGAACCGGGGTGCAAGGATTTGCAGTCCTCTGCGTAACCACTCCGCCACGTGGCCTCAGGAAGAACGCCCGCCCGGGACCGAAACGCGGTCGCGGCCAGACGGGCAGGCTGCGGTATATAGAGGACTGACGACGGTGTGCAAGCGTGGCTTGTTTTCATGTGCAAGCGCTGCTTGCCTTTTGGCCGGCCGTGCCGCAATAGATTCAGCGTCTTGTTCAGCCCAAAGTGAGAGCGCGGATGCTCGATTTCGTCGTGGCGCGCCGGATGATGGTCGACGGTCAAGTCCGCACCGCCGATGTCACCGACCTGCGCCTGATCACCGCCATGGAAAACCTGCCGCGCGAACGCTTCGTGCCGGCGCAGATGGCCGGACTCGCGTATCTGGATCGCGACCTGCCGGTGTCCGACGCGTTGAGCGGCCGGACGCGGCGCTGCCTGCTGAAGCCGATGGTGCTGGCCAAGCTGATCCACGCCCTGGATCTGGGCGCCGGTGAGCATGTGCTCGATGTCGGATGCGCCAGCGGATATTCGTCGGCGCTGCTCAGCCGACTCACCGGGACGGTCGTGGCGCTGGAAGAGGAACCGGAACTGGCGAAGCTCGCCACCGCGAATCTCAGCCAGGAAGCCAATGTGACGGTCGTGTCCGGCCCGCTCAGCGCCGGCTGGTCCCGCTCCGCACCTTATGATGCGATTTTCATGGGCGGCGCGGTTGAGACCGAGCCGCTGGATCTCTGCCGGCAGTTGAAGGACGGCGGACGTCTGGTCTGTGTGCTCGGGTCGGCGTCCTCCGGCAAGGCGATGATGTACCGCCGCAACGGCAGCGATGTCAGCGCCCGGCCGATCTTCGATGCGTCGGCAGCGGCGCTGCCGGGCTTCGGCAAAACGCCGGCCTTCGTGTTCTGATCGCACGCGAACATCGCGCACGGACATCGTAACCGTAGGTGGGCATGGCATGGCCGTTCCCGGCTGAGCGTAGTCGGGTAAGGCTGCTTTTTACGACGGGCTCGCGACAAAAAAAGCCGAGTGTGGCGCGGATGCGCCATCCGGCTTTTTTCGTGTGCGCGGGTAGCTTATGGGGGTTTCAAGGTTCAGGTGGGACGCATATGGTTCCCTCACTTGATTGCGTCGGGGGGCGGATCGGCGATTTCCTGCGGGCGTGGATGGCACGACGTTCAGGTACCGCGTGGGTGGAGTGTTGGAATGCCACAAGCGAGTACGAAGCGCGCAACGCCAGCTGGGCGGACGGCACGTCCAGCGGTCCTTGCCGCGGCTGCGTTGATGGCTTTCGGCGTCGACATTGCTTATATCGGGCTCGCGCATGCGGACTCGCTCGCGGGCGCGCTCGCCCAGGCCTACCAGAACAATCCTCAGATCAACGCGCAGCGCGCTCTCGTGCGTTCCACCGACGAGAACGTGCCGCAGGCACTGTCTGGTTATCGGCCGAAGCTCAGCCTCAGCGCGAATGCCGGCGCGCAGTATACCGACTCGTTGTCGCGATCGACCAGCTCAACGACCGGCCAGACCACCTACACCGACACGCAGTCGACCGTGTATCCACGCGGCGTCGGCATGACCGCGACGCAGACGCTGTATAACGGCCAGCAGACCGCAAACCGCACCCGTCAGGCCGAGAGCCAGGTGTTTGCCGCGCGCGAGACGCTGCGCGTGATCGAACAAACCGTGCTGCTCGACGCCGCCACCGCTTACATGAACCTTCTGCGCGACACCGCGACGCTCGAACTGCAGCGGCGCAACGTCGAAGTGCTGCAGGAACAGCTTCGTCAGACCCGTGACCGGTTCAATGTCGGCGAAGTGACGCGTACCGACGTCGCGCAGTCCGAATCGCGGCTGGCTGCCGGCCGCTCGACCTACCTGACCGCGCAATCGAACGTGACGACCTCGCGGGCGGTCTATCGCCGCGTCATCGGTGTCGAGCCCGGAACGCTTGCGGCCGGCACGCCGGTCGATCGCCTGTCGCCGTCCAATCTGGCGTCCGCGGTCGCGCAGGGGCAGGCGGAAAGCCCCTCGGTCACGGCCGCGATGTACGGCGTCGATGTCGCGACGTTGCAGGTCAAAGTCTCCGAAGGCGCGCTGTATCCGACCGTGACGCTGAACGGCAATCTGTCGCAGAACTACGATACGTCGATCAGTTCGCCGCAGACCTTCTCGGCGTCGGTGACGACGCAGCTGGTGGTGCCGATCTATCAGGGCGGCACCGAATACGCGACGGTGCGCCAGTCCAAGGAAACGCTCGGCCAACGCCGTCTCGAGCTCGACACCAACCGCGATCAGGCACGGGCCACCGTGGTGCAGCAATGGGGCTTGGTCGAAGCCGCCAAGGCCCAAATCCTGGCCACCCAGGCCCAGGTCAACGCCGCCGAGATCGCGCTCAACGGCGTGCGCGAGGAAGCCCGCGTCGGGCAGCGCACCACGCTCGACGTGCTCAATGCGCAGCAGGAACTGGTCAATGCCCGCGTGGCGCTGGTCACCGCGCAGCGCGACCGCGTGGTCGCGTCCTACGCGCTGCTGTCGGCGGTCGGACGGTTGGCGGTACCGACGCTCGGACTGAAAGTCCCGGCCTACGATCCGCGCGTGCACTATCATCAGGTGCGCGATAGCTGGTTCGGTCTTCGCACCCCCGACGGCCGATAAGCCAAGAACTTCGTCGCAGGCGCATCGCCGTGACATCTACGATCAGCCGCGAGGCCGGCCGTATCCACAGGGCGTTGCTTGCGTTCGAGTTGTCCCGTGCCATACTTGCCGCGAATCCAAGCGCGTTCGCAGGCCGATAGCGATCTACCGGCAGCGGTCTGATGTTGCCGAGCGCGCTTGAGCTCTAGAAAAGAGCGTTGATTACGCACGCCGGGTTTCATCCGTTGGATACGATTTAGTGCGTGGCAGTGCGTACTGTTCGATTCGCGGTAGACATTCGGTACGCGATTGCGGGAAATGCAACGATGCACGCGTTGTGCGATTCGCCGGCGCGAATCGAATTGCGGCGACGCAGGCCGGGCAAACGATACGAAACCGCGACGATGTTTGACGGCAACTGACGCGACGAAGACTGACGGTACGAGGATGTGGGTATGAGCCAAGCGGCCAAGGCGCAAGAGCCGTCGATGGAGGAGATCCTCGCTTCCATCCGGCGGATCATCGCGGATGATGACGCCAAGCCGGCCGCCAAAGCCGCCGAACCTGCTCCCGCCGCCAAAACGCCGCCTCCGGCCGCCGCGGCTCCCGCCCCGAAGGCGCCGCCGCCCGCCGCCAAGGCGCCACCTCCACCGGCTCCCGCCGAGGATGAGGCCGGCATGAACCAGGACGACATCGACGCGATGTTGGCCGGGCTCGATGCCGCGCCGGCCGTCCACCTGCCCGAGCCGGAGCCCGAACCCGAAGCCGGCCCGGACATCTTCGACCTGACCGAATCGATGACGGTGGCCGAGCCCGAGCCCGAGCCAACGCCGCCGCCCGCGCCGTCGTTCCGCAAGATCGATGCGCAGCCGGACGTGGTGTTCGACGAACCGGCGCCGCGGCCGGTCGAGCCGCCGCGCGCCGACTTCGCGCCGTCCGATTACGCGCCGAGCAACGATCGTCCGCTGCTGTCGCAGAACACCAGCGCGATGGTCGATTCGGCGTTCAATACCCTGGCCCAGACCGTGCTGATCCAAAACGCGCGCACGCTGGAAGATCTGGTCAAGGAAATGCTGCGGCCGATGCTCAAGCACTGGCTCGACGACAATCTGCCCGGCATGGTCGAGCGGCTGGTGCGGGCCGAGATCGAACGCGTGTCGCGCGGCCGGCAGTAGTGGTCGTCATTCCGGACGCCGTGCGCAGCGCGGCGATGCGGAATGACAACCGGATTTTAGCAGGCCATGCGTGCGTTGAAGTGATGGCAACGCCTTAAACGGTTGCCTTAAACCTCTGCCGCCCGCCGCTCTCTGAGCTTTCTCGCAAACCACATCCCGAGCAGCGGCAGTACGATCGCGCTGCCGAGAAACAACGGCACGGCGCCGAACCGGTCGATGACGAAGCTGCCGATGCCGACGCCGGTGCTCTGTCCCAAATACAACGAAGCCGAGAACATGCCGACAGCGGTGCCGCGCACATGCGGCACCATTTGCGTGGCGTTGGTCTGCAGCGTGTTGTGGATCATATAGAAGCCGAAACCGACCCCGACCACGGCCAGCGGCGCGATCCACCACGCCAGCCCCAGCGCCAGCGTGAAAAACGCAGCGCCGAGCGTCGTACCTCCGGCAATCGCGAGGCCGGTCTGTCCGAGCCGGTTGACCAGCGATCGCACCGACGCCGCATAGATCAGCCCGCCAAGGCCGAACGCGCCGACGATCAAGCCGATCAGCGTATAGCTGAGGCCGAAGCGCAAATGCAGATCCGCGCCCACGTAGGCAAACATGCCCCAGGTGAACGCGAACTCGATGAACGCCATCACGATGATCATGCGGGCCCAAGGATTCGACAGAATCGTGACGTAGTCCTTGAACAGGCCCTGCGAGGTCTCTTCCGGACGCCCGGCCGCGCGCGTCGCCGGACTGCGGATCATCTCGATGAGCAGCGCCACCGTCGCGATGGCGAAGATGCAGGCCAGCGCCACGAACACATTGCGCCAGCCCAACAGGTCGCCAAGGATGCCGCCGGCCGCCTGGCCGAACAATTGACCCATGATCTGCCCGGACAGATAGCGGCCGATCACCGGCTGGCGGCCTTCGTACGGCACCACGTCGCCGATATAGGCCAGCGAGATCGGGATGATCCAGCCGGCCGCGGCGCCCGACGCCAGCCGTGCCGCGGCCAGCGTGCCGAGCGTCGGCGCCAGCGCGCACAGGAACACCAGCAGCCCGGTCAGCGCGCAGGCGATGGTGATGGCGAGGTATTTGCCGAGCTTGTCGCCGACCGGCCCGATCACCAATTGGACGCTGCCATGGGCGATCGCATAGCCGGTCACCACGATGGCGGCGTCGCCGACGGTGGTGCCGAAATCGGCCGCGATCTGCGGCAGCATGGAGTCCGTGACCCGGACCATGGCCTGGGCGGCGAACGCCGCCAGCGCCAGCAGCGCGATCGAGCGGTTCGGGTTGAACAGGGGCGGGGCATTGGGACCGGAATCGGCCCCGGAGGTAGAATCGGTCACGGGAAGGTGGCTGCCTGTAATTGGGGAGAAGAGGTCGGGGAAAGGGAAACGGCCGGCCGGTTGACACTGGCGCACCGGGCGGGCTTTTTACCGCGCGTCCGGGTAGAGCGCGTTCAGCGCTTTAGGTGAAACAATCATGATTGAAAAGACCTACCAGCCGTCCGAGGTCGAGGGGCGCATCTATGCCGCCTGGGAACAGGCCGAGGCCTTCCGCGCCGGACGGCCCGAGCGCGCCAAGGCCAAGCCCTACAGTATCGTAATCCCGCCGCCCAACGTCACGGGCTCGCTGCATATGGGCCATGCGCTGAACAACACGCTGCAGGACATCCTGGCGCGGTTCGAGCGTATGCGCGGCCGCGACGTGCTGTGGCAGCCCGGCACCGACCATGCCGGCATCGCGACCCAGATGGTGGTCGAGCGGCAATTGATGGAGCGCCAGGAGCCGTCGCGCCGCGATATGGGCCGCGACAAGTTCCTGGAACGCGTCTGGCAGTGGAAAGAGGAATCCGGCGGCACCATCACCCGCCAGCTCAAGCGCTTGGGCGCGTCCTGCGACTGGTCGCGCGAGCGCTTCACCATGGACGAGGGGCTGTCGCAGGCCGTCCGCAAGGTGTTCGTCGAACTGTACGCCGAAGGCCTGATCTACAAGGACAAGCGGCTGGTCAACTGGGACCCGAAGCTGCTCACCGCGATCTCGGATCTCGAGGTGCAGCAGGTCGAGGTCAAGGGTTCGCTCTGGCACCTGAAATATCCGATCGAAGGCTCGGACGACTTCATCATCGTGGCGACGACGCGGCCCGAAACCATGCTTGGCGACAGCGCCGTGGCGGTGCATCCCGACAACGAACGGCTGAAGCATCTGATCGGCCGGAACGTGATCCTGCCGCTGGTCGGCCGCCGCATTCCGATCGTCGGCGACGACTATGCCGACCCTGAAAAAGGCACCGGCGCGGTGAAGATCACCCCGGCGCTTGTTTTCAACGATTTCGAGGTCGGCAAGCGCCATCAATTGCCGCAGATCGGCGTGCTCGACCGCGAGGGCAAGCTCGACCTCGTCGGCAACGAAGCGTTCCTCGACAGCATTACGGCATCAGACGACCTCACCGCGACGCTGGCGCTGCACGGCATGGAGCGCTTCAAGGCGCGCAAGGCCATCGTCGAGCGCATGGAAGAGTTGGGCCTGCTCGACAAGATCGAGCCCAACACCCACACCGTGCCGCATGGCGACCGCTCCGGCGTGGTGATCGAGCCGTTCCTGACCGACCAATGGTACGTCAACGCCAAGGCTCTCGCTGTGCAGGCCCTGGAGGCGGTGCGCGACGGACGCACGACGTTCGTGCCGAAGAACTGGGAAAAGACCTATTTCGAGTGGATGGAGAACATCCAGCCGTGGTGCATCTCGCGCCAGCTGTGGTGGGGCCATCAGATCCCGGCCTGGTACGGCCAGGACGGCAAGATCTTCGTCGCCGAGACCGAGGAAGAGGCCGTCGCCAAGGCTTTGGCGTATTACGTCGAGACCGACGTGATCACGCCCGAGCAGGCGCAGGAAATGGCGCTCGACGCCGACAAGCGCGCGCCGTTCCTGCAACGCGACGAAGACGTGCTCGACACCTGGTTCTCGTCGGCGCTGTGGCCGTTCTCGACGCTGGGTTGGCCGGAAGAAACACCCGAGGTCGCGCGCTACTATCCGACCAATGTGCTGGTGACCGGCTTCGACATCATCTTCTTCTGGGTCGCCCGGATGATGATGATGGGCCTGCACTTCAAGAAGCAGGTGCCGTTCGACACCGTGTACATCCACGCGCTGGTGCGCGACGCCTCCGGCGCCAAGATGTCGAAGTCGAAGGGCAATGTCATCGATCCGCTGGCGCTGATCGACCAATACGGCGCCGACGCGTTGCGCTTTACGCTGTCAGCGATGGCAGCGCAGGGCCGCGACATCAAGCTGTCGCCGCAGCGCGTCGAAGGCTATCGCAACTTCGCGACCAAGCTGTGGAACGCGGCGCGGTTCGCCGAGATGAACGATGCCGTCCGGGTCGCTGACTTCGATCCGAAATCCGCCAAGGAGGTGCTGAACCGCTGGATCGCGCACGAGACCGCGCGCGCCGTCGAGGACGTCACCGGCGCGATCGAGGCCTATCGGTTCAACGACGCGGCCACTGTGGCGTATCGCTTCGTTTGGAACATCTATTGCGACTGGTATCTCGAACTGGCGAAGCCGTTGCTGACCGGCCCGGACGGCGCCGCCAAGACAGAGACCCGCGCCATGGTGTGCTGGGTGCGCGACCAGATCCTGAAGCTGCTGCATCCGTTCATGCCGTTCATCACCGAGGAGCTGTGGCAGGTGACGGCCGGCCCCGCGCCCCGCGCGACCCTGCTGGTGCTGAGCGACTGGCCGAAGCTTGAAGGCCTCAATGACGACGCGGCCGAAGCCGAGATCGGCTGGGTGGTCGACATCGTCACGGCGATCCGTTCGGTGCGGGCCGAGATGAACATCACGACCGCGATCCCGCTGCAGTTGATCGGCGCGTCGGCGGAAAGCCGCGCGCGCGCCGATCGCTGGGGCGAATTCCTGCAGCGTCTGGCGCGGGCCGGTGAAATTTCGTTCGCCGATACCGCCCCGCAGGGCGCGGTGCAGTTGTTGGTGCGCGGTGAGGTCGCGGCGCTGCCGCTCAAGGGCGTAATCGATCTCGGCGCCGAGCGCGCCCGACTGACGAAGGAACTGGCCAAGGCCGATGCCGACATCAAGCGGGTCGATGCCAAGCTCGGCAATGAGGCCTTCATGGCGCGCGCGCCGGAGGAAATCGTCGAAGAAGAGCGCGAGAAGCGCGAGGAGGCCGAAGCCCGCCGCACCAAGATCCTCGAAGCCTTGGAACGTCTGAAAGACGTGGCGTAGGCCTGCCGCCATGGGGTCGCGCCAGGACTGGACCGCCGTCAGCCTGCTCTGGGTCTCGGGCGCCGGCCTGCGCCTGACCGTGCTGGCGGTGCCGCCGGTCATCGCACTCATACAAGTCGACCTCGGCCTGTCGGGCACGCAGATCGGCATCCTGTCCGGCCTGCCGGTCGTTCTGTTCGCGATCGCGGCGGTGCCGGGCTCGCTGCTGATCGCCCGCTTCGGCGCGCTGCGCACGCTGGTGTTCGGTCTCATTCTGGCCGGTGTCGCGTCCGGCCTGCGCGGTGCGGTGCCGAGCCTCGCGGTGCTCTATGCCGGAACCATTCTGATGGGCGCCGGCATCGCCGTGATGCAGCCGGCGCTGCCGTCATTGGTGCGCGAGTGGCAGCCCAAACGAATTGGCTTCGGCACCGCCGTCTATATCAACGGGCTGCTGGTCGGCGAAACCTTGCCGGTGGCGCTGACGCTGCCGCTGTTGTTTCCGCTGATCGACGGCAGTTGGCAGATCAGTCTGGCGTTCTGGGGCCTGCCGTTGCTGTTGATGGCCGCGGTGGTGCTGTGGCTGGCGCCGCGCCGCGATCCTGATGCGCCGCGCCCGACCGCGCTCCCGCTGTGGCGGCCGGATTGGCGCAGCAGTCTGGTGTGGCGGCTCGGCCTGATCGTCGGCAGCGTCAACGGGGCTTATTTCGGGGCCAACGCGTTTCTGCCCGGCCACCTGACGCAGGCCGGCCACCCGGAACTGATCAGCGCCGCGCTGACGGCCATCAATGCCGCTCAGCTTCCGGCGTCGTTCATTCTGCTGGCCATCGCCAGTCGGCTGGAGCGCAAAGCCTGGCCGTTCGTCGTCACCGGGCTGATCATGCTCGGCGCCATCGTCGGCATCATGCTGACGGCCAGCATCTGGACGGTGGTGTTCGCGGCGATCCTTGGCTTTTGCGCGGCGTTCGGACTGGCACTCGGATTGGCACTGCCGGCGCTGCTGGCGGCGCCGCAAGACGTAGCGCGCACAGCCGGTGCGATGTTCACCATCAGCTATGGCGGCGCCGTCCTGATGTCGGTGATCAGCGGCGCGGTGTGGGACCTGACCGGCGATGCGCGCTTTGCCTTCGTGCCGCTCGCCATCGGCGCGCTGCCGCAGATCCTGCTGATCGGCACCATCGCGTTCAATCGCACACAGACAGCGCCATGATCGAGGGCTACATGATGGATCCCAACAACCGGCCGGGCGGCCCGAACCTGATCGTCACCTGCAAGAGCGCCAATACGGTGCAGTTCTTCGACGCTGCCACGCACGGCTTGCAGAAGACGCTGGAGATGCCGGGCTCGACGCACGAGATGGCGCAGTCGGCGGATGGCAGCACGGTCTACGCCAGCATCTATGGCGGCGGCATCTTCGGCAAAAACAGCGGACCGGACCGCCGGATCGCAGTGATCGACCTGCGTTCGCGTACGCTGATCGGCACCATCGACGTTGACGGCGATTTCGCGCCGCATTCGGTGATGATGGATAGGACCGGAACACTGTGGGCAACCGCCGAGATGGGGCAGGCGATGCTGGCCATCGACACGGAGACCGACGCCGTTCAGCGCATCGATGTCGGCGGCAGTCCGCACTGGCTGGCGATCAGCCACCAGACCGGCAAGGTGTTCGGCTCATTCAAGGCGACCGGCCATGCGGTCGTGGTCGATCTCGAAAGCCGCATGCCGGTCGCAAAGCTCGATATTCCGCATCGCGCCGAGGGCCTGGCGGTCACACCGGACGGCGAGACGCTGTTCGTCTGTGCGCACGAGCGCGGCGAGTTTCACGAGTTCGACACCCGCAGCCACAAGCTACGCCGCACCATCCAGATCGAAGGCGCGCCCGGCACCGCCAACCAACTGCGCCGCGTGCGGGTGACGCCCGATGGGCGTTACGTTCTGGTGTCGTCACATGTCGATAATTTCGCGGCTATTTATGAGGCCGGCAGCCTGAAGCAGATCGCGTCCATCGAGACCGAAAAGGCTCCGATGGGCTTCGGCTTCGCACCCGATGGCGTGCATGCGTATCTGTGCTGTCATGACTCGGCGCAGGTGCTGGTGTTCGAAATCGCCACCGGCCGCGTGACCGCCACGTTCGCCACCGACGCGGGCTGCGAGTTCGTCATCGCCTATGCGTGAGCCAACACCACATGCTCGTCATATTGCGGCAGGTCGTCGGTGATGGTGAACCACGGCGCCTTGGAACCGACGAAGATGTGCGCGGTCGGGCGGATGGTCGGATCGTCGACCAGGGTTCCCATGGCGACGTGCACATAGGCGCCGGCGCGAACGACTGAGTAAAGCAGCGAGCCGCACGCCTTGCAGTGCGCATCGTGGCCGTTTTCGTCGCCAAAACTCATCAGACTGTCGGCGCCCTGGGTGACGCGCAGCCTGTCGCGTTCGATGCCGGCAAACGGCTTGAAGGCGGAGCCAGTGGTTCGCCGGCAGTTCGAGCAGTGGCAGTTCGCGGCGTACAGGAAGGCGTCAGCCACCGTGTAGTGCACTGCGCCGCAAAAACACTTGCCGGCGAGCGCTTTAACTTTTTTCGGGTTTGTCACCGGGCCTCCTTGAACGGCTTACTCAAAAACTTTGATCCCTTCAGGCCATAGCGCCAGGGCTCGTCGACCGCCTTGGTGATGCCGATGCGCGGGCCGACCAAGATGTCGGCCATGCGTGGCGCCAGCCGCAGACAGAACGGCGGCTCGTCGAGTGCGAGGCCATTATGCGCGACCGTGATGCCCATCGCCTCGCACAGCCGGCCCGGCCCGGAACACAGCAGCCGCTCATCGGTCAGCCTCCGGCGCCGGCGCATGATGTCCAAGCCGTCCGTCGGCTCGATGGCCCGAATGAGGACCGCGCTGGCGCTGCCGGCCGGCTCACACACGAAGTTTACGCACCAATGGATGCCGTACGAGCGGTAAACGTATGCGAAGCCCGGTGGGCCGAACATCACGGCGTTGCGCGGCGTCGGTCCGCGATACGAATGCGCGGCCGGATCGAGATGATGATAGGCCTCGACCTCGACGATACGGCCGCCGACGCCGTCGACCAGCAGCGTCGCCCCGATCAGCCGGGGCGCGACCATATGGACGCTTTGCGCGAAGAACTTGCGAGACGGAGAACGGGCAGGGGCCATGCCCCTCTATAAGGCGGCTGCGTGGCGTTATCCAACCAGCCGCGGCGGCGCGAGTTTGGGGCGGGGCGCTACAATGCTCGGCTGTTTCGAGCGCAGGAAGTCCGCGACGATCTCGGCCGCGATGTCGGTCGCCGGAACCGGCCGACCGAAGAAGAAGCCTTGCACCTGATCGGCCCCCGTTCGTTCCAGGAACTCCAACTGCCGGGCGGTCTCGATGCCTTCGACCGTGACCCGGATGCCGAGTTCGCGGCCGAGCGCGATGATGGTGTTGATCACGGTCGCGGCGTCACGGCCCGAGCCGTCGAGACCGAGCATGAAGCTACGGTCGATCTTGATCTTGTCGAACGCGAACCGCCACAGATAGCTGAGACTCGAATAACCGGTACCGAAATCGTCCATCACGATGGCGACGCCGAGCGCCTTGAGGGCGCGCAGCTGGCGCATCACCGGCTCGCTGTCGGCCAGCAGCAGGCTTTCGGTGATCTCGACCTCCAGCCGATGCGGCGCCAGACCCGATTTCGCGAGCGCATCGGCGACGGTATTGCTGATGCCGCCATCCTCGAATTGCGCCGGCGACAGGTTGACGGCGATGGTCAGATGATCGGGCCAAGTCGCGGCGGTGCGGCAGGCCTCGTGCAGCACGAATTCGCCGATCTTGCCGATCAGTTGCAGTTCCTCGGCCAGCGGTATGAATACCAGCGGCGGAACCATCGTGCCGTCTTCTGCCTGCAGGCGAACGAGAGCTTCATAGCCGGCAAGGCGGCGGCTCGGCATCTCGAACAGCGGCTGGAAATGCAGCACGAAGCGGTTATCGGCCAGCGCCTTGCGGAGGGTCTTTTCCAGTTCGATGCGGTTGCGTAGCGCGGCGGTCATTTCCGGCTCGAAGAACCGGATCGCGTTGCGGCCGTCTCTCTTGCTCTGGTACAGCGCGAGATCGGCGCTTTTCAGCAGCCGTTTTGAGCTGTCGCCGTCCTTCGGCGCCAGCGCCACGCCGATGCTGATGGCCGGAACGATTTCCTGATCCTGGAAGCGCAGCGGTTCGGTCAGGGCGGTACGCAGCCGGTCCGCGAAATCCCTCGCCTGTTCGGCATATTGCAGCATCTGGACCACGGCAAACTCGTCGCCACCGAGCCGCGCCACCATATCGTCCGATCCGGCCAGCGCCTGCAGCCGCGCCGCCGTCGTGGTCAGCAACAGGTCTCCGGCGTCGTGCCCAAGCGTGTCGTTAATCTCGTTGAAGCGGTTAAAGTCGACGAGGTGCACGGCCAGCATGCTGCCGGCCACCGGAATATTGGCGATCGCTTCGTCGAGCGTTTCCACGAGACGCGCCCGATTGAGCAGGCCGGTCATCGGATCGTGCCGCTCCAGGAACTGGTTGAGGCGTTCGGTGCGGTCACGTTCCCGCGTGCGGCGATACCAGGCCACAGCCGGAATGCAGAACACCAGCGCGGTCAGCAGGCTGAAGGCGCTGCCGGTGACCGCGAACGCGCGCTCGAAACGCGCGCGCTTCTCGGTCTGGTCGGTATAGGCCTCGACGATCGCGATCGGCCGGCCATTGGCGAATACCGGCACATAAGCCTCGGCGAAATAGGCCGGCCGGTTCGGCGTCGTTCCTTCTTTCACGCCCGCGAACGGCCGACCGGTGGCGATCACGCTCGCGGCCGCCGTGTTGTGCGCGCCGAGATTCATTTTGTCGGTGCCGACCGCGGTCAGTTCATCCGAGACCAGCCGCAGGCGGCCGTCGGGGTGGAAAATCTTGTAGCGAAACACGCTGCCGACGCGCTGGCTCTGTTCGAAGAACTTCATGCTGGCAGCCGACGGATAGGCGCCGTTCGCGATCTGCGTCAGGTCGGGAATATTCTTGGCCAGATAGCTGGCCCATGCCTGCCCGGTCGAGACCGCGTCCTGCTCCAGCAAGGACGAGGTCGTGAACTTGGCAAGGCTCAACGTCGCGCCGACCACGCCGATCAGCGCGGCAGCCAGCATGGCGATATTCCGGCGGCGGGAAGGTGATCCGAACGGCATTTTCAGCGACCAGTTGCATGGAACGGGAACGCACCATCGGACGGTCCGGCATTTCGTGCGTCGGGAGTGTTCCGTACCCGCGCCGCAAAGCGGAACTCTGGTTAGCGAAGCTTGAATTCGTGCCATACCTCCGAGAGGTATCGGACCCCACCGTCCGGAAGACCTGGAGGAACAAATCTTGATTTTGCTTGGGTTTCTTGCGAAAGCCGGGCCATGAACGAACCCCTCGATATTGTGGAAGCGGACGCGGCGCCGGTCGGCTCGCCGCTCCAGGCCGAAGTGGCGCGCCGGCGCACCTTCGCGATCATCTCCCATCCGGACGCTGGCAAGACCACGCTGACCGAAAAGCTGCTGCTGTTCGGCGGCGCGATCCAGCTCGCCGGTCAGGTCAAGGCCAAGCGCGACGGCCGCTCGACCCGCTCCGACTGGATGAGCATCGAGCGCGAACGCGGCATCTCGGTCGTCACCTCGGTGATGACCTTCGAGTATGGCGGGCGGGTCTTCAACCTGCTCGACACGCCGGGCCATGAGGACTTTTCCGAGGATACCTACCGGACCCTGACGGCGGTCGATTCCGCCGTGATGGTGATCGACGCCGCCAAGGGCATCGAAGCCCGCACCCGCAAGCTGTTCGAGGTGTGCCGGTTGCGCGACATTCCGATCATCACCTTCATCAATAAAATGGATCGCGAAACCCGCGATCCGTTCGACCTGCTGGACGAGATCGAAAAGACCCTGGCGCTCGACACTTCGCCGGTCACGTGGCCGCTGGGACGGGGCCGGGATTTCGTCGGCACCTATGAGCTCAATTCCGGTCTGGTGCGGCTGATGCAGGCCAGCATCGCGAACGGGGCGACCGACGAACAGCGCAAGATGACGATGGACGAGATCGCGGCGCTCAATCCCAATCTCGACGGCGCCGCCATGACCGAGGAGTTGTCGCTGGTCCGCGACGCCTGCAATCCGTTCGACCTCCAGGCGTTCCGCGAGGGCCACCTGACGCCGGTGTTCTTCGGCTCGGCGCTGAAGAATTTCGGGGTGATCGACCTGATCAATTCGCTCGGCGAGGTGGCGCCGCCGCCGCGCGCCCAGCAGGCCGACCGCCGCACCGTCGAGGCCGACGAAGCGCGCATGAGCGCCTTCGTGTTCAAGATCCAGGCCAACATGGACCCGAACCACCGCGACCGCATCGCGTTCGCGCGGCTGTGCTCGGGCAAGCTGACCCGCGGCATGAAGGCCAAGCTGGTGCGCACCGGCAAGAGCATGAGCCTGTCGACGCCGCAGTTCTTCTTCGCGCAGGACCGCGCCCTGGCCGATGAAGCGTTCGCCGGCGACGTGGTCGGCATTCCCAACCACGGCACCTTGCGGATCGGCGATACGCTGACCGAGGGCGAGGAGTTGAATTTCGTCGGGGTGCCGAGTTTCGCGCCGGAAATCCTGCGCCGGGTCCGGCTGCCCGACGCCATGAAGGCCAAGAAGCTCAAATCGGCGCTGCAGGAAATGGCCGAGGAGGGCGTGGTTCAGGTGTTCCGGCCGAGCGACGGCGCTCCGGCGCTGGTCGGCGTCGTCGGGCCGCTCCAGCTCGACGTGCTGACGGCGCGGCTGGAGGCCGAATATGGCCTGAATGTCAGCTTCGAACCGAGCGAATTCCAGCTCGCCCGGTGGATCAACGCAGTCGACACCAAGACGCTCGACACCTTCGTGGCCGCCAACGGCTCCGGCATCGCCGAGGACCTGGACGGCGACCTCGTCTACCTCGCCCGCAACCAGTTCTACCTGGACTACACGCGCGAGCGGGCGCCCGGCATCTCGTTCTCCGACATCAAGGACGTGAAGAACACCCGGGCCAAGGAAGGCAAGAAGGCCGGCTCAACAGCGAACTGAGATCGCGGGGCGGGGTCCGCCGAGCCACCTGATGCCGTGCTTGATGTGCCAGCCCTTGGTTCGCAGGACTGGCATGCCGCCGCGTGGGGGTATGCGCGCTGGCGTGCAGTGCAGCACGACTTATCTAAATCCCATCTAAATCCGAGCCTCTGACGTTGAACCTTCGGCCGCGCCGGCGCGACATGGTTAATCGAACCGTCGAAACCTGTGGCGTCCGAGCAACAACCTTAGAACATTTCCGGATAGCGTCTCAGAAGCCGCGATTTAGCCACACCGGTCTTTGAAATCGGCCGTCAAGTTAAGCCAATGTGACAAGCAAATTTTGCGACCGTATTTCCGGCACGGGCCAATGCCGGGGCGTGGGGGCACGAAACGTACAATGGACGCCAAGACCAGTTTGAAGTCGCGACTGCCGAGCCGCCACGTCACCGAAGGCCCTGCAAAGGCCCCGCATCGGTCCTATCTATATGCCATGGGTCTGACCACTGAGCAGATCCATCAGCCGCTGGTCGGCGTCGCGTCGTGCTGGAACGAAGCCGCGCCGTGCAACATTTCGCTGATGCGCCAGGCGCAGGCGGTCAAGAAGGGCGTCGCCGCGGCTGGCGCCACGCCGCGCGAATTCTGCACCATCACCGTCACCGACGGCATCGCAATGGGCCATGAGGGCATGAAGTCCTCGCTGCCGTCCCGCGAAGTCATCGCCGATTCGGTCGAACTGACCATCCGCGGCCATTCCTATGACGCCCTGGTCGGCATCGCCGGCTGCGACAAGTCGCTGCCCGGCATGATGATGGCGATGTGCCGCCTGAACGTGCCGTCGATCTTCATCTATGGCGGCTCGATCCTGCCCGGCACCTTCAAGGGTCAGCCGGTCACGATCCAGGACGTCTTCGAGGCCGTCGGCAAGCATTCGGTCGGCTCCATGTCGGATGGCGACCTCGACACGCTGGAGCGCAATGCCTGTCCGTCGGCCGGCGCTTGCGGCGCACAATTCACCGCCAACACCATGGCGACGGTTTCGGAAGCCATCGGCCTTGCGCTGCCGTATTCGGCCGGCGCGCCGGCGCCCTATGAAATCCGCGACGCGTTCTGCATGACGGCCGGCGAGCAGATCGTCGATCTGATCAAGGCGAATCTGCGGCCGCGCGACATCGTCACGCGCAAGGCGCTGGAGAATGCGGCGGCGGTGGTTTCGGCCTCGGGCGGTTCGACCAATGCGGCGCTGCATCTGCCGGCGATCGCGCATGAATGCGGCATCGAATTCGACCTGTTCGACGTCGCCGAAATCTTTAAACGAACACCTTATATCGCGGATTTGAAACCGGGCGGCCGTTATGTCGCCAAAGACATGTTCGAAGTTGGCGGCATTCCGCTGCTGATGAAGACGCTGCTGGACCACGGCTATCTGCACGGCGACTGCATGACCGTGACCGGCCGGACCATCGCCGAGAACCTGAAGAACGTGAAGTGGAATGACGAGCAGGACGTTGTCCGTCCGGCCAACAAACCGCTTTCTCCGAATGGCGGCGTCGTCGGCCTGAAGGGCAACCTCGCTCCGGACGGCGCCATCGTGAAGGTCGCCGGCATGGAGAACCTGAAGTTCTCCGGTCCGGCGCGCTGCTTCGACGGCGAAGAGGCTTGTTTCGAAGCGGTGCGCAAGAAGCAGTACAAGGAAGGCGACGTGTTCGTCATTCGCTACGAAGGTCCCCGCGGCGGCCCCGGCATGCGTGAGATGCTGGCGACGACCGCTGCCCTGTACGGTCAGGGCATGGGCAACAAAGTGGCGCTGATCACCGACGGACGCTTCTCCGGCGCGACGCGCGGCTTCTGCATCGGGCATGTCGGTCCGGAAGCGGCGGTCGGCGGACCGATCGCCCATGTGCGCGACGGCGACATCATCGAAATCGATGCCGAGAAGGGCACGCTCGACGTCAAGCTGACCAAGGCTGAATTCGATGAGCGCGCCAAGAGCTGGAAGCCGCGCGAGTCGACGGCGAGTTCGGGTTATTTGTGGAAGTACGCGGAGCAGGTCGGGCCGGCGCGCCAAGGCGCGGTGACCCATCCGGGCGGCGCGGCCGAGAAGGCGTGTTATGCGGATATCTGACGGCATCTTGCGGGTAGCGGTGATCGGCCTCGGGGTGATGAGCCTTGGGATCGGCTTGGCGTCGACGGCGATGGCCTTCGACGGCAGCCGCACGCCCGAAGACGCACCGGTTGCCGGACCGGGGATGACGCGCAGTCTGAGCGTCGCGGCCCCGATGCCGGACGCGTCGATCAGTGCGCCGATCGCCGGGCACCGGATCGCTCCAATGGGCACGCCGCCGACGCCGTTCGAGGCGTTTCGGTCGGGCACGCAGGCGCTGCGCGCCGGCAACACCGATCAGGCGGTCACGTCGCTGCAATACGCCGCCGAACAGGGCGTCGCGGCCGCGCAGTGGAAGCTCGGCCGGATGTATGCCGAGGGCGACGGCGTCAGCCGCAACAATCTGCGGGCGTTTGAATACTTCCAGCGCATCGCCAACACCCATGCGGACGACAATCCGACCACACCGCAGGCGCGGTTGGTCGCCAACGCGTTCGTGTCGCTCGGCCATTACTATCTCGAAGGCATTCCGAATTCGTCGGTGCGCGCCGATGCGTCGCGCGCCCAGCAGATGTATTCCTATGCGGCGTCGTATTTCGGCGATGCCGATGCCCAGTTCCACCTCGGCCGCCTGCTGCTGGCCGGGCAGGGTGGCACGAAGGATCCGCGCCAAGCAGCGCGCTGGCTGCGGCTCGCGGCCAACAAGGGTCATTCGCCGGCGCAGGCGCTGCTCGGCAGCCTGCTGTTCACCGGCGGAGAATCGATCTCCAGGCAAGCCGCGGTCGGCCTGATGTGGCTGACCCTGGCCAAGGACGGCGCCAGTTCCGATCAGGCCTGGATCGCGGAGAAATATGCCTCGGCGTTCAAGAGCGCGAGCGAGGACGAACGCGCGATGGCGCTGATGTACCTCGAATCGTGGATGAAGACCCGCCGCGAGTAGAGCGTGGAGTCATTCCGGACGCATTGCGCAGCAAGGCGATCCGGAACGACGGAAACCGGTTTAGTCCACATCCAGGTCCAGCCAGACCGGAACGTGGTCCGACGGCTTCTCCCAGGACCGCACATGCTTGTCGATACCGACGGTCGCCAGACGGTCGGCGGCCTGCGGCGACAGCAGCATATGGTCGATCCGGATGCCCTGGTTCTTCTGCCAGGCGCCGGCCTGGTAATCCCAGAACGTGTACAGGCCCGGCGCGTCGCTGACCGCGCGTAGCGCGTCGGTCAGCCCGAGATTGACCAGCGCCCGGTAACGCTCACGGGTTTGCGGCAGGAACAGCGCATCGCCGGCCCAGGCGGCCGGGTTATGGACGTCGGCCGGCGTCGGGATCACGTTGAAATCGCCGGTCAGCACGAACGGCTCACCCAGTTTCAGACGTTCATCCGCGTATTTAATCAACCGATTCATCCAACTGATTTTGTACGGGTATTTGTCCGTCTCCGGTGGGTTGCCGTTGGGCAGATACAGGTTGCCGACCCGAACCACGCCCTGCGCGGTCGACACCAGCACTTCGATGAAACGCGATTGCGGATCTTCGTCACCGCTCAGCAATTGGCCGGGCAGGCGCACCGCGACTTCATCGAACGGCCGCTTGGACAGGATCGCAACACCGTTGAATGCCTTCTGGCCATGCACGGCTACGTTGTATCCGGCGGATTCAATCGCCTCGCGGGGAAATGCCTCGTCGACGCATTTGAGTTCCTGCAGGCACACAATGTCGGGTTGGCGCTCGCCGAGCCAGGTCACCAGATGGTCGACCCGCTGCTTGATTGAATTCACGTTCCATGTGGCAATACGCATGACGGTCCGGGGCAATCTCGATTCGGGGGCCATCGGGACAATGCCGGATATCGACGGGCAGGCAAAGCGCCTCTCCGCGCAAAAAGCCTTGCGGGTGGGATGCACGGCGTGGGCAAATATGTTAGGAACTGAGGTTGTAACATGGCTGCCCGTCGTTTGCGGCATGGCGACTGGCGCGGCAAGTGCATCAAGTGCCGTCCGCGCGTCCGCAAACCAAAGTTGCCACAGATAGTGCCCGGGCCGTTCGCTCCGGTCATGGGTGAGACCTGACACAGATGACCAAACGTACTTGGAAATTAGGCGTCGCGCTCGTGGTGATCGCCATCGGCGTCGCGGCCGCGACGAAGAGTTACTGGAGCCCGCAGGGCGCGGTCGCGCAGGCGCCGGTGACGCCGCAAAACCGCACCATTCCGGTGGAGGTCGGGCAGGCCGTCAAGAAAAAGACGCCCGTGCTGATCGAAGCGCTCGGCACCGTAACGCCGGTCGCCAGCGTGGCCATCAAGTCGCGCGTCGATAACGAAATCGTCGGCGTGCATTTCAACGATGGCGCGCTGGTCAACAAAGGCGACCTGCTGCTGACGCTCGATTCGCGTGCAGTTCAGGCGCAGATCGCACAGGCCGAAGGCACAGTTGCCAAAGATCAGGCGCTGCTTGAAGGCGCCGAGCGCGACGTGCGCCGCTATACCGACCTCGTCGCGAAGAACGCCACGCCGATCATCAATCTCGATAACGCCAAGACCCAGGTCGCTTCGCAGCAGGCTTCCATCAAGGCCGATAGCGGCGCGCTGGAAAACCTAAGAGTGCAGTTCAGCTACTACACGATCCGCGCGCCGATCTCCGGCCGGATCAGCGCCGCCGCCGTGAAGGTCGGCAATTACGTACGTGCCGCCGATCTGACCCCGATTGCGACCATCATCCAGCAGGCGCCGATCTATGTGAGCTTCACGGTGCCGCAGCGCAGCCTGCCGGAGATTCGGCAAGCGCTGGCCAACGAGACGGCGACCATCGAAGTGATCGTGCCGGGCGCGACCAAGCACGCCCAAGGTGCAGTGACGATGGTTGAGAACACCGTCGACGTGGCGACCGGCACCGCGATGATCCGCGCCACGATGCCGAACGAGGACGGCCTGTTGTGGCCCGGCACGCTGGTGAATGCGCAACTGAAGGTGCGCGAAGAGGAAGGCATTACGGTGCCGTCGGCGGCCGTGCAGGTCAGCCAGCAAGGCAGCTACGTATTCACCGTGAAGGACAACGTCGCCAAGGTGCAGGCCGTCAAGGTCGCTCGCATCATCGGTCCCGAAACGGTGATCGAAACCGGGCTGGCGGGCGGCGAGACCGTCGTCACCGACGGCCATCTGCAATTGACCAACAATGCGCGCGTCACGATACGCGCGAACAGGGCTGGCACATGAATATCTCCGAGGCCTGCATTCGTCGTCCCGTAATGACGACGCTGATCACGGCGTCGCTGATTGTCTTCGGCATCTTCGGCTACCGCCTGCTGGCGGTGTCCGCGCTACCGGCGGTCGATTTTCCGACCATCGCCATCACGGCGACGCTGCCGGGCGCCAGTCCTGAAACCATGGCGGCATCGGTCGCCTCGCCGATCGAACGCCAGCTTTCGACCATCGCCGGCATCAGCGGCCTGACCTCGACCTCGGCGCTCGGCACCACCACCATCACCATCCAGTTCGACCTGAACCGCGACATCGACGGCGCGGCGCTCGACGTGCAGACCGCGCTGACGGTCGCGGCGCGGCGTCTGCCGGTCGAAATGACCACACCGCCGTTCTTCCGCAAGGTGAACCCGGGCGATTTCCCGGTGATCTTCATCAGCCTGAATTCCCAAACCCTGCCGATGTCGACGGTTGACGAGTACGGTCAGCTCGTCCTGGCGCAGCAGATCTCCCAGCTTCCCGGCGTCGCCCAGGTGCAGGTCTTTGGCGGGCAGAAATTCGCCGTGCGCGTGCAGGCCGATCCGGTCGCCGCGGCGGCCCGCAACATCTCGCTGGAGGACATCCGCAGCGTCCTCGGCAAGACCAATTCCAACACGCCAGTCGGCACCATCACGGGCGAGCGGCAGAACATTACGCTGAACGCCTCGGGCGCCATCAGCAAGGCTGAGGATTTCCGCAAGATCGTGGTCGCCTACCGCAACGGCGCGCCGGTCAAGCTCGAAGAAATCGCGACCGTCATCAACAGCGTCGAAAACACCCGGGTCGCCAGCTATTTCAACGAAAACCGTGCGATCGTTCTGGCGATTCAGCGCCAGCCGGATGCCAACACGGTCGCGGTCGTGGACGCCGTCAAGAACCGGCTGCCGGCCTATCGGGCGCAGATACCAGCCTCCATCAACATGGAGGTGCTGAACGACCGCTCGGTGTCGGTGCGCGAGTCGGTGCACGACGTGCAGGAGACCCTATTGATCGCCATCGGTCTTGTGGTGCTGGTGATCTTCCTGTTCCTGCGCACCCTGTCGGCCACCATCATTCCGGCGCTCGCGGTGCCGATCTCGCTGATCGCAACCTGCGCGGTGATGTACGGGCTCGGCTTCTCGATCAACAACATGACGCTGCTCGCGTTGACGCTGTCGGTCGGCTTCGTAGTCGACGACGCCATCGTGATGCTCGAGAACATCGTGCGCCACATCGAAGGCGGCATGCGGCCGTTCGAAGCGGCCCTCAAGGGTTCGAAGGAAATCGGCTTCACCATCGTTTCGATCACCTTCTCGCTGATCGCGGTGTTCATCCCGGTGCTGCTGATGGGCGGCATGGTCGGGCGCGTATTCCGCGAATTCGCCGTGACAGTGTCGGTCGCCATCATCATTTCCGGGTTCGTGTCGCTGACCCTGACCCCGATGCTGTGCGCCCGCATGCTCAAGGCGCACGACCATCACGCCAAGCAGAATGTCATGCTGCGGATGTTTGAGGCGATGTTCAATGCCTGGCTGCGCGGTTATGAGCGCACGCTGGACGTCGTGCTGAAATACAAGTCAATCATGTTGGTCGCGACCTTCGCCACCATGGCCGGCACGGTCTGGCTATATATGGCTATTCCGAAGGGCTTCTTCCCGGTCGAGGATACCGGCTTCATCACGACGATCGTGGAAGGCCCGGCCGACATCTCGTTCCGGGCGATGCGCGAGCGCCAGCAGGAGATCGCGGAGCTGATCCGCAAGGACAAGGCGGTCGACTACGTCAACTCGACCGTCGGCGTCGGCGGGCCGAACACGACCAACAATACCGGTCGCATTTTCGTTGCCTTGAAGCCGAAAAAGGAACGCGGCGAATCCGCGACGGAAGTCCTCACCCGGTTGCGCGTGAGCGCAAATACGGTCACCGGCATGAAGGCGACGTTCCGGGTGATCCAGAACATCAATCTGGGCGGCCGGATCTCGCAGGGCGAATGGCAGTATACGCTGCAGTCCAGCGACACCGAACTGCTGTACCAGACGGTCGAAGACATGCGCGGCAAGATCGCGAAGGTCGATGGCCTGCGCGACGTCAACAGCGACCTCTATATCAAGAACCCGCAGATGACGATCGAGATCGACCGCGAGAAGGCCGCGACCTACGGCATCTCGGTCGATCAGATCAGGCAGGAACTGTACGACGCGTTCGGCTCCCGGCAGGTCGCGACGATCTACACGCCGGTCAACGACTACCAGATCATCCTCGAGGCCAAGCCCGAGTTCCAGAACGACACCAGCGGCCTGTCCAAGATCTTCCTGAAGACGGCGGTCCCGCTGTCCACGGTGGCGCCGGGTGGCGGCGTCACCGGCAATGCGACGCCGACCGGCACCGTGATCCCGCTCAGTGCCGTGACCCGTCTGGTGCCGACGGTCGGCGCGTTGCTGATCAACCATCAGGGCCAGCAGCCCGCTGTCACGATCTCATTCAATCTGACACCCGGTCATTCGATCGGCGCGGCGCAAGACGCAATTCGCCAGATCGAGCGGGATTCGAACCTGTCGCCGGCCATCGCGACCAGCTTCCAGGGCAACGCCGCGGTTTTCGAGGCTTCGCTGAAGGGGCAGGGCATCCTGATCCTGGCGGCGATCTTCGCCGCCTTCGTGGTGCTGGGCATCCTGTATGAGAGCTTCATTCACCCGATCACCATCATTTCCGGCCTGCCGTCAGCCGGCGTCGGCGCACTGCTGGTGTTGATGGCGTTCAAGATGGACCTGTCGGTCATCGCCATGATCGGCATGGTGATGCTGGTCGGCATCGTGAAGAAGAACGCCATCATGATGATCGACTTCGCACTGGAACGGCGGCGCATCGGCGTCAGCGCCGAGGCGGCGATCCGCGAAGCCTGCCTGCTGCGGTTCCGGCCGATCATGATGACCACCTTCGCGGCGCTCTTCGGCGCGCTGCCGATCGCGCTCGGCACCGGCGCGGGCGCCGAACTGCGTCAGCCGCTCGGCATCGCGGTGGTCGGGGGCCTGTTGGTGTCGCAACTGCTGACGCTGTACATCACGCCGGTGATCTACCTGTACCTCGACCGCTTCGACCGTTTGCTCAAGCGCAAGCTGGAGCCGCAGTTCGAGGAAGTCGCGACGCTGCACAAGCCGGCCGTCGCGGCGGAGTAGTCCGCCCGCTTTCAAACGAAGCCAGCTCCCGGATTTGTGTCCGGGAGCAGCATAAAGTTAAGGCGCCAAGCGCTCCTGACGGCACGCTTCTTGCTCAGTTTCTTTCGTCTTTTCACGACGGGAGCACGGTAGATGCGACATTTGGCGACTTCGACGATCCTGGCTACTCTCATGGTGCTTGGCGCGACCGCCATCGCAGCCGCCGACACGTATCCCAGCAAGCCGATCCGGGCCATCATCCCATTCGGCGCCGGCAGCGCGACCGACATCATTCCGCGCATCGTGTTCGAACAGATGTCGCAGCAACTCGGCCAACAGATCGTGGTCGAGAACCGCCCGGGCGCCGGCGGCACCACGGGCTCCAGCGCGGTCGCAAAGTCCGATCCGGACGGTTACACGCTGCTGGTGCATTCCTCGGCGCACAGCATCACGCCGGCGCTCTATGCCAATCTGAACTACAGCACATCGGATGATTTCGCCGCGGTTGGCCCGATGGGCAATGTGCCGAACGTGCTCATCATCGCGCCGTCGAAGGGCCTGACCAATGTGCAGGACTTCGTCAAAAAGGCGAAGGCCAATCCGGGTACCTTCAACTTCGCCACATTGGGCGTCGGCTCAGCCGTATTTATGAGCGCCGAGCGCTTCCGCATCAGCGCCGGCTACGACGCCGTGCACATTCCGTTCAAGGGCGGCCCTGACGCGCTGACCGAGATCCTCTCCGGCCGCGTCGACTACTATTTCTGTCCGTTGCCGACCGCGCTGCCGTTTATCAATGACGGCAAGCTGCTCGGCCTTGCGGTCAGCAGCCCGCAGCGCGCGGCGGCGCTGCCCGGCGTGCCGACCACGCTGGAGGCCGGCTTCGTCAATTCCGACTACACGTTCTGGATCGGGGTGTTCGCGCCGGCCAAGACGCCGCGCGCCATCATCGACAGACTGCACGCCGAGATGACCAAGGCGATCAATGCGCCGGCCGTGCAGGAAAAACTCGCCAAGCTCGGAGTCGAGCCGATGGTGTTCACGCCGGAGGCGTTCGATGCGCATGTGCGCAAGGAGATCGCGACCTATACGGAGTTTGCCAAGGTGGCGGGGCTGAAGGCGAATTGACCGAAGGCGAGCGGAATCAGAGCGAGAAGCTGGTCCCGCAGCCGCAGGACGCCGTGGCGTTCGGATTGTTGATCTTGAACGCGGCGCCGATCAGGTCGTCGACGAAGTCGATCTCGGCGCCGGCGAGGTATTGCTGCGACACCGGGTCGACCAGCACGGTGGCGCCGTCGCGCGCCAGCACCAGGTCGTCATCGGCCCGGGTCTGTTCCATGTCGAACTTGTACTGAAAGCCCGAGCAGCCGCCGCCCTCGACGCTGACCCGCAGCATGGTGCCGACGGCCTCGCGCTTCAGGATCTCGCCGACCCGCTGCGCCGCCCGCGCGGTCAGGCTGACCGGAGGGGCGTTGACCGGGGGGGCGTCCATCAGGGTGGTTTCCGACATCGTCAGGTCTCCCTGGAAAAATTCCAGCGTATTCCGGCAGAGTATAGGCCGATTCAGGCAAATTGGCGTGCCTTCAACGCGGCATTTGCCAGATGCCGTGTCCGATAGTTAAGTGCGGCCCGGGGCAAAATCAATCGCAGGGCCAAGATGGCGGTCGAAGGGGTGCACGCGCGGATGCCCTACGCGTCCGATCCTTCCGCCAGCCGCGGCCGGCTGCATGCCGAGCCGCCGAGCCGGACCCGCAACAATTTCCGCCGCGACTGCGACCGCATCATCCATGCGACCGCGTTTCGCCGTCTGAAGCATAAGACCCAGGTGTTCGTGTTCCATGAAGGCGACCACTACCGCACCCGCCTGACCCACACGCTGGAGGTCGCCCAGATCGGCCGCGCGCTGGCCCGCGCGCTCGGCCTCGACGAGGATCTGGCCGAGGCGCTGGCGCTGGCCCACGACCTCGGCCATCCGCCGTTCGGCCATGCCGGGGAGCGGGCGCTCGATTCGTGCCTCGATGCGTTCGGCGGCTTCGACCACAATGCGCAGACGCTGCGGGTCGTCACCGAGTTGGAGCGGCGCTACGCCGATTTCGACGGCCTGAATCTAGCCTGGGAAACCCGCGAGGGGCTGGTCAAGCACAACGGCCCGCTGACCGACAGAACTGGCGCCCCGGCGGAGCGTTATCGCGAGCGCGGCGTGCCGGCGGCGATCCTGGCGCATAGCGCACTGCACGACCTCGAGCTGTGGAGCTACGCTGGACCGGAAGCCCAGGCCGCGGCGATCTCCGACGATATCGCCTATGACGCCCACGACATCGACGACGGCCTGCGGGCCGAACTGTTCGCCGTCGAGGAGTTGGCGGCGCTGCCGCTGGTCGGCACGTTGATGGCGGAAATTCGCGCCCGCTATCCGGCCCTGGAGCCGGCCCGGTTCGTGCCCGAGCTGATCCGCCGCCTGATCGGCCACATGATCGAAGACGTGCTGACGGCCTCGCGCGGGCGCCTGGAGGCCCTTCGGCCGCGCACGGCAGATGACATACGCCGCGCCGACGCGATGGTCATCGGGTTTTCGGTCGAGATGGCCGCGACCGACCGGGCGATCAAATCCTTCCTGTTCGACAGGATGTACCGGCACGACCGGGTGATGCGCATCATGCGGCAGGCCGAGGCGATCGTCGCCGACCTGTTTGCGAACTACATGGCCGAGCCGCAGGCTCTGCCGCCCGAATGGCGGCTGACGCTGCCGGCCGACGATAAAGGCGCGGCGCATCATGTGGCTGATTTTATCGCCGGCATGACCGACCGTTACGCGCTGATCGAACATGCGCGGCTGTTCGCGACGACGAGCGACTTACTTTAGCCGTTGGCGGCTTTCTTTCCGCTATCGTCCCGCATCAATTTGATGACTTCCTCGGGCCGGCGCGGCCGGCTGAACAGGAAACCCTGCATTTCTGTGCAGTCCAGCGCGCGCAGCGCGTCGAGCTGTTCCTGCGTCTCGACGCCCTCGGCCGTGGTCTTCATGTTCAGATTCTTGGCCAGCCCGGTAACCGCGCGCACGATGGCGAGCGAATCCTCGGCCTGCGGCAAGCCGCTGATGAAGCAGCGGTCGATCTTGATCTTGTCGAACGGGAACGAATGCAGGTAGCTCAGCGACGAATAGCCGGTGCCGAAATCGTCCATCGAGATGCTGACGCCGAGTTCGCGCAACTGATGCAGCGCCATCAGCGTATTGTCGGCATTCTGCATCAGCACCGTTTCGGTGATTTCGATTTCCAGCCGCTGCGCCGGCAGACCGGCAGTGGCGAGGGCGCTGATCAGCACAGGGACCAGATTCTGGTTCATCACCTGCAGCGCCGAAAGGTTGACGGCGACCTTCACGTCGTTCGGCCAGCGCGCCGCATCGGCGCACGCCTTGCGGATCACCCATTCGCCGATCGGAATGATCAAGCCGATTTCTTCCGCGATCGGGATGAACTCGACCGGCGGGATCATGCCGCGTTCCGGATGGTGCCAGCGGATCAGTGCCTCGCAGCAGGTGATGCGCCCGTCCGCGAGGCCAACGATCGGCTGGTACAGCAGATCGAATTGTTCGCCCGCCAGGGCGTCCCGCAGGTCGACCTCGAGGGCGCGCCGCGCCTTCATGCGCGCGTCCATCTCGGGCTCGAAGAAACGATAGGTGCCGCGTCCGTCGGACTTGGCGCGATACAGCGCCATGTCGGCATTCTTCAACAGATCTTCCGGCTCGATACCGTCGTCAGGCGCCATCGCGACGCCGATGCTGCTGTCGCATGCCACCACATGGCCGGAGAGTTCGTAGGGCGCGCGCACCGCTTCGCCCACGGTCCGGGCGAGTTCGGCGGTGTCGTTGATCTGGGCTACGCCGGTCTGGATGATGGCGAACTCGTCGCCGCCGATGCGGGCGACCGTATCGGACGGGCGCACGCAGTCGCGCAGACGATCGGCGACGGCCTGCAGCAACTCGTCACCGAGCTGATGGCCGAGCGAGTCGTTGACGCCCTTGAAATGATCGAGGTCGAGATACAGCACCGCGAGTCGTTCGCCGCGCGCGATGCCGGAAAGCGCCTGCGCCATGCGGTCGCGCAGCAAAACCCGGTTCGGCAGATCGGTCAGCGGGTCGTGATGCGCCATATGGGCGATCTGCTTCTCGGCGCGCCGCCGCTCGGTGATGTCTTCGTGCGTGACCACCCAGCCGCCGCCCGCCATCGGCCGGCTGCACACCGCGATGGTGCGGCCGTCGGGCAGGTCGACGAGACGGAAGAACGTATCGCCGCGCTCGATAGTGGCCAGCAGCGTTTCGACATATTTTTCGGTATTGCTGAAGAACGTGCCGTTCTGGGCGCGCATTTCCAGCAGGTCCTGCACCGTGCGGCCTGGCCGAACCTGTTCGGACGTCAGGGCGTACATTTCCAGGTAACGCCGGTTGGAGATCACCACGCGCCCGGCGTGGTCGAACATCAGCAGGCCTTGCGACATGTTGTTGAGCGCGGCATCGAACCGCAGATTCTGGTCGCGCAATTCCCCTTCGCGCTCGCGCAGCGCGGTGGTGCGATCTTCGACCAGCGTTTCGAGACGGCGGTTGAGCTGATCGAGTTCCTCGATCATCAGCGCCATCGAGCGATCGGAACGCTGGCGGTCGCTCTCCTGCTGCTCATACGTAACGCTGACCAGACGGACCAATTCAGACACATCGACGACGCCAGCGGATTGCGCAGCCTCAATCTGACGGGCGAGCAGCTTGTGCATGGGCATCAGCGTGTCTCACGCCCCGCCATCGAACCAAAGGCGTTTGCGGTGGGCGGGTATGGACGCGAGGAGATGACGGCCATCGGGGTGCCTCGCGTTATGGCGCAGGTCAATTGTCGTCAGCATATCCGGGGGGCCATGAATTTTCGGTTATCTTTCAACGGCTCCATCGTACCAACGCGGCCCGAAACCTGCCGCGGCATCCGTAGTTTCCGTCGCAACCGGGCTTCTATGCTTAACCGCTCGTTAACGAACGGCGCCTCATCATGGTGTGGGGGCGAATAGGAGAACTTAGATGCTGCACGCTGCGCTCATCGAAGAGGAAGGTTGCCCGATCAGCGACGATCTGCTCGGTCAGGTATACCGCGCCGGTCCGCAGGGGCTCGACGGGCTGGTGGCGGATATCTCCTCGCTGCAACGCAGCCAGTTGGCATTGTTCTGCTACGGCCGCGCCCATCTGCGGGAACTCGGTCTGGCGGTCGCGGCGTGCTGCGACCAGCAGAGCCTGGTGCAGGTCGCCGGCCGCCTTGGGCACGTGCTCTATGCGCAATCGCGCCAGCGCCCCGAGCCGGTCAAGTTCACTGGCGGCCGCGCCAAGATCAGCCTCGCGATGCCGACCGTTGCTAGCCCGCCATTGGCCATGTTCGACGACGACGACATCGACGTAACCGAGGTCGCCGAACTGTCCGACGCCAATGAGATGCCGGCCAAAACCAAGGAATTGGTCGAAAGCTGAATCCAATCTCGAACGAGGCGCCGCCGGACCTGCACCTAAGAACCTACACTCCAAGTCCGGCCCAGAACCCGCAGCCAGTTTCGCCAGCATAGTTTCTCGATCAGCGCCTCGCCGTAGCCACGCTGGCGCATGATCTCGACCAGCTTCGGCAGCCCGGCGGCGTTGCCGAGTTCGGCTGGAATGCTCGCGCCGTCGAAATCCGACCCGAACCCGACACCGTCCTCGCCGACCATCTTGAGCATGTGCTCGATGTGATCGATCACCAATTCGAGCGGCGTGTCGGCCTGCCTGCGGCCGTCCTCGCGCAGAAAGCTGGTCGCAAAGTTGACCCCCACCATGCCGCCGGTCTCCCGGATCGCGGCCAGTTGCCGGTCGGTCAGATTGCGCGAATGCGGGCTGAGCGCATGCGCGTTGGAATGCGTCGCCACCAGCGGCGCGTCGGAAAGCTCAGCGACATCCCAGAAGCCGCGCTCGTTGAGATGCGAGAGATCGACCATGATCCGCAGCCGGTTGCAGGCGCGGATCAGTTCCTTGCCCAACTCGGTGAGACCTGGGCCGATATCGGGCGATGACGGACAACGGAACGGGACACCGTGGCCGAAGATGTTGGACCGGCTCCACACCGGCCCGAGCGAGCGCAGTCCGGCAGCATGCAGCACCTCCAGCAGCGCGAATTCCGGATCGATCGCTTCCGCGCCCTCGATATGCAGCACCGACGCCATCACGCCGTTGTCCAGACAGTACGCAATGTCCGAGGCATCGCGGCAGACCCGCACGCGGCCTTGCGACTCGCGCTCGATGCGCAGCAGCAGCGACACCATGCTGAACGTTGCGCGTTGCGCGGCTGTCAGTTCGACATCCGGCAGCGACACGGCGTCGGACGAGGTCTGCGTTCCAAAATCGGCGCTCGGCTTCCCGCTACCTTCCGGCGAGGGCACGAAGATCGCGAACAGGCCGCCCGCGAAACCACCGGCGCGGGCCATCGGCAGATCGAGCTGGCCCTTGCCTTCACCGTCGAGGAACGACCGCGGCGCGTCGACCCCGCCGCGCATGAACAGCCGCAGCAGGACGTCATTGTGGCCGTCGAAGAACGGCATCGGCGATGTCATCGGAAGCTCCACGAGAGATTCGGCGGATTCGGTACATCCGCACTATAGCGGCTACCGTTTTGACTTGAGGCCGGTACTGCGTTAGGCGCGCGGCACGTCCTGTCCGGTCCGTCGCCGTTCGCGGCCGCGCCGACGGCCCAATGAGCCCATTGTCATGAACGTTTTCGCCGCCATGCTCGAGCGTGTCCAGGCTGCCGCTGACGCCCTGGCGGCCGAGGGCGTGCTGCCGGCGGGCTTCGACCGCACGCGCGTGACGGTCGAGCCGTCACGCGATCCGGTATTTGGCGACATCACGACCAATGCGGCCCTCGTACTGGCCCAGGCCGCCGGCATGGCATCCCGCCAATTGGCCACCGCCATCGCCTTGAAGCTGCGCGCCGATGCTTTTGTCGAGCGCGCGGAGGTCGCCGGTCCGGGCTTCGTCAACATCACGCTGCGCCCTGACGTGTGGACGCAAGCGCTGCAGACCACGCTGACGGATGACGTTATTAGCAAAGAACCAAGCTTATTCAGTCACTTTAATAACTTTTCTAATTCGATACACGATGAGATTTGCGACGCTGTCAGGTTCACGATGCTGTTCGGTGCGCATGACGCGGTACTCGATGTGGACCCCGTAAAAGCGCGTGAGCAGTCGTACGAGAACCCGGCTTTCAACGTGCAGTACGGCCACGCCCGGGCCCGTGCGATCTTCCGTCAGGCGCGCGACGCATTTCCCGACCTGCCTGCCGACCCGGTCGAGCGCGCCACACTGCTGCGGGCCGCGCCGCTGGAGCTTCTTGCCGACGCCGGCGACCGTGCGTTGCTGCGTTGGATCGCTCAGTACCCGCATGTCGTCGAGACTGCGGCGCTCGCCCGCGAACCGCACCGCGTCGCGGTTTATCTCCACGAATTGGCGAGCGCATTTCACGCACAGTCATGCCACGGAAAAGCCACGCCACATTTACGCTTCATTATCCAGAATGATCGAGAGTTAACCGTGGCGCACCTTGCTCTGGTCGAGGCCGTTGTCATCATTCTTGCCGCCGGGCTCGCTCTGCTCGGCGTCGGGGCGCCGGACGAGATATGCTGATCTCGCTCGGTGCCGTCGGGGTGCAGTCGATCGCGCCGACGGATTGCCAACGGACCGCCAAGAGACGCCTGGACGGGTGGTTTCAAAATGGCTGATGAAAATTATCGTTCCAATCGGACGGGCGAAGCGTTTGCACGCGCCGCGCAGCCGGCTCACCCGGGCTACGCGACACCCGCGCGTTCCGATCACCCCACCGCGCCCGGCGATCCGCTGGCCGAGTTGGCTCGCCTGATTGGCCAGAACGATCCGTTCGCCGATTTCGGCCGCGCTCCGGCGCCGCGTGAATCCTATGCGGCGGCCGAGGCTCCGGCGCCCCAGGCCTATCATCCGCCAGGCCCTGCCTACACTTCGAGCCCTGCTTACTCGTCGGAGCCTGCCTACGCTTCGGAGCCTGCTTACCCATCGAGTCCTGCGCTGAGCCCCGCTTACGCGACGGCGAACGAACCGCATTACACGGATCGCTACGACCAAACCTCGTTCGACGATCAGAACGCCGCGCAGGGGCATGCCTATCAGCCGGTCCACGCGGGGGCCGGATACGAGACACAGGGCTACGCGACCGCTCACGATGCGGCCGGCACCTATCAGCCCGATCCGTTTTATGGCTCCGAGCGTGCGATGCCGGCGGCCAGCGATGACATGTACGAGGAAGACGCGCCGCCGCCGCGCCGCCGGGGTGGTCTCGGGATCGTGGCCGGCATTCTGGCGCTGGCGCTGGTTGGCACCGGCGCGGCCTATGGCTATCGTATGCTGTTCTCCGGCTCGTCCGGCAGTTCGGCGCCGCCCCCGGTCATCAAGGCCGACGGCACCCCGAACAAAGTGGTCCCGGCCCAGAGCGCCGATGGCCAGACCAACAAGATGATCACCGACCGCGTCGGCGAGCCCGGGCAGGGCGAGCGCGTGGTATCGCGCGAGGAAAAGCCGGTCGACATCAAGGACGCGTCGCGTCCCGGCCAGCCGCCGCGCGTGATTTTCCCGGGACCGGTGCCGAACCAGGGCTCGCAGTCGCCCGGCACCAGCACGCTGGCGTCGGCGCCGTCTTCGCCGTCGGCATGGGCCGAACCGAAGAAGGTCCGCACCGAAGTGATCCGCGCCGACCGGCCGATCGCCCCCGAGACGAATGCGCAGCCCAATACGCGTTCGGCCGATCCGGCCCGCCCGGCTCCTCGCGCGGCCGCGCCGGCGCCGGCTCCATCCGACAACGGGCCGCTGTCGCTGGCGCCGCAAAGCGGTCAAGTGAACGGCCAGCAGCAACCCGCACGGCCCACCCGCACGGCCGCCGCGCCTGCCGCTCCGAGTGCGGCTCCCGCCGCCGCCACAAGCGCGAGCGGCGCTTACGCGGTGCAGATCTCGTCGCAGCGTAGCGAGGCCGAGGCGCAGGCCTCATTCCGCGCCTTGCAGACCAAGTATCCGTCCGTGCTGGGCGGCCAGTCCCCGGTGATCCGCCGCGCTGACCTCGGCGACAAGGGCATCTACTTCCGGGCGCTTGTCGGTCCCTATGCGACCGCCGAGCAGGCCACCACGCTGTGCGTCAATCTTAAAGCCGCCGGCGGCCAATGCGTGGTGCAGCGAAACTAATCGCTAAACGGTAGCCGGATCGCGTGACGGTCCGGCTTCTGGGTACAACACCCGGATCGGGGTCCCTTTGCCTTGACCGTCGCCCGCGACGCGGGCTAAGCGGCCCTGATGGCGGCGCGAGCATTCATCACCGGACTGGCGGGCACGGAACTTCTCGCCGACGAGCGTGCCTTTCTGCGCGAGGCCCGGCCTTGGGCCGGCATCCTGTTTAAACGCAACATTCAGTCGCCCGAACAAGTCATTCGCCTTGTTGGTGAATTTCGTGAAGCCGTCGGCCAGCCACGCGCGCCCGTGCTGATCGACCAGGAGGGTGGCCGGGTGCAGCGCCTCGGCCCGCCGCATTGGCCGGTCTACCCGCCCGGTGCCGCCTATGGGGCGCTGTACGACAGCGACCCGCAGGCCGGCCTGGACGCCGCCCGGCTCGGCGCCCGCCTTATTGCGTTTGACCTGATGGCGCTCGGCATCGACGTCGATTGCGCGCCGATCGCCGACCTGCCGGTCGACGGCGGCCACGACGTCATCGGCAACCGCGCCTACGGGAAAACTGTGGACAAGGTCGCGCACATTGCGGTGGCCTTCGCGCAAGGGTTGCTGGCCGGGGGCGTTCTGCCGGTGCTGAAACACCTGCCCGGGCATGGCCGCGCCCTGGCGGACAGCCATATCAGCCTGCCGACCGTCGAAACCCCGCGCCAGGAACTCGAAGCCACGGACTTTGCCACCTTCCGGCCGCTGGCCGGCTTGCCGCTCGGCATGACGGCCCATGTGGTCTACACCGCCATCGACCGGCTCGATCCGGCCACGACTTCGGTGACAATGGTGCAACAAGTGATTCGCGAGTCGATCGGGTTCCGGGGCGCCCTGATGAGTGACGACGTTTCGATGGGAGCCTTGTCGGGTTCGATCGCGGAACGCAGCCGCGCCTCGATCAAGGCCGGGTGCGATCTGGTCCTGCACTGCAATGGCGATTTGCGCGAGATGCAGCAGGTCGCCTTTGAGGCGCCGTGGCTGGAAGGCGTGGCGCTGCAACGGACGAACGCCGCGCTCGCCGCGCGCCGGGCACCCGAGGATCTCGATGTGCCGGCGGCCCGTGCTGCTTTCGCGGCCATGCTGGGCGAAGGATCTTTGGAAGGGACTGTAGCGTGATGGAGCCGCGTTTCGAAGCCGACCCAAACGCCGCCGATCGCGGGAGCGACGAGCCGTCGCTGGTGGTCGACGTCGAAGGGTTCGAAGGCCCGCTCGACCTGCTGCTCGCTTTGGCGCGCCAGCAGAAAGTCGATCTCGCGCGCATTTCGATCCTGGCGCTGGCCGATCAGTACCTTTCGTTTATCGAGGCCGCGCGCGAACTGCGGCTGGAACTCGCCGCCGACTATCTGGTGATGGCGGCGTGGCTTGCCTACCTGAAGTCCCGCATGCTGCTGCCGCACTCCGGCCCGCCGGACGGTCCGAGCGCCGAGGACATGGCGAGCGCGCTGGCGCTGCGGCTGCGGCGGCTGGAAGTGATCCGCGAGGTCGCGACCCAACTGTTCGCGCGGCCGCAACTGGGCCGCGAGGTGTTCAATCGCGGCGCGCCCGAGCCGATCGCCGAGATCAAGCACCCGCAGTGGTCGGCAACGCTGTACGATCTGCTGTCGGCCTACAGCACGCAGCGGCAGAAGCAGGCGCTGTCGCATGTGCGGTTTGCGCCGCGCACGGTGTGGTCGCTGGCGGAAGCGCGGGAGGCGCTGGAGCGTCTGGTCGGCCGCGCCGGTGGTGACTGGAGCCGGATCGACGAGTTCCTGATTGCCTATATTGTCGAGCCCGCCCACGCCAAGACGGTATTCGCGTCCAGCTTCGCGGCTGCGCTGGAATTGGTGAAGGAAGGCACGGCGGAACTTCATCAACAATCGGCATTTTCGCCACTCTATGTTCGTAAGCGTACGGGCGGGCCAGTTGCCATGTCCGAACCGGGGGCCGGAGCGCCGCCGGACGCCACAAATAATGCTAACGCGTGAGGAGGCTAGAGCCATGGCCAGCGTCGCAAAAATGCGAGTGATCGTTTCCAACGACGAACCGTCCGAAGCTGACACCGTGAAGCAGGACATGGTGAAGCAGGACGACGTGAAGGCGGAAGCGTTGCAGGTCGAGACGCAGCAGACCGAGGCCGAGCACGCTGAGGCGCCGCAGGCCGAAGAGGCGCGCGCCGGCGAAGCTCACGCGAACGAAACCGACGCTGCCGACCTTCAGGCGCAGGAAGTCCACTCCGACGACTTCCAGGAGGACGAGGCCCGCGTCGAGGAATCGACCGCGCGTCCCGAGGAATTCCGTCTGCTGGAAGCGTTGCTGTTCGCGGCCAGCGAGCCGCTCGACGAAAAGGTGCTGGGTAAGCGCCTGCCGGAGGGCGTCGACGTCGCGGCCGCGTTGGCCCAGTTGCAGACCGAGTATGCCATGCGCGGCGTCAATCTGGTGTGCGTCGCCGGCAAGTGGACTTTCCGAACCGCCGGCGACCTGTCCTGGCTGCTGACCCGCGAGGCGATCGAGAGCAAGAAGCTGTCCCGCGCCGCCATCGAGACCCTGGCGATCGTCGCCTATCATCAGCCGGTGACCCGGGCCGAAATCGAAGAGATCCGCGGCGTGTCGACCTCCAAGGGCACCCTCGACGTGCTGCTGGAGACCGGCTGGGTGCGGCTGCGCGGCCGCCGCAAGGCTCCGGGCCGTCCGGTGACGTACGGCACCAACGAGGCTTTCCTGTCGCATTTCGGCCTGGAGGCGCTTGGCGACCTGCCGGGCCTGGAAGAACTCAAAGGCTCGGGCCTGCTCGATGGCCGTCTGCCGGCCGGCTTTCAGGTACCGCTGCCGTCCGACGATCCGACGCTGCGCGAGGACGAAGACCCGCTCGACGCCATCGATCTCGATCTTGGCCTCGCGCCGCCGAGCTCGCGCGCTCCCGAGGAAGAATAGACATTGTCCGATCGCGACCGTCATGGCGGCATGCTTCGCGGCTTCGCGGCGCGCGGCCGAACGCCGGCCACGATCGCGGCGCGGCTGACCTACGACAATGTCGGGCACCGCTACGGCGACGTCGAAGCGGTGCGCGGTTTCAGCCTCAATATCGAGCCCGGCGAGATCGTCTGCCTGCTCGGCCGTTCGGGCTGCGGCAAGACCACGCTGTTGCGGCTGGCGGCCGGGGTTGAGGTGCCGACATCCGGCCGCATCCTGGTCAACGACCGTCCGGTGGCGGGCGAGGGCGATTTCGAGCCCCCCGAACGGCGCGGCATCGGGCTGATGTTCCAGGAATTCGCGCTGTTCCCGCATTTGTCGAACCTGGCCAATGTGATGTTCGGCCTGCGGGCGTTGCCCAAGGCCGACGCCGAGCGCGAAGCCCGGCTGGCGCTGGAACGGGTTGGCCTCGCCGACTACGCCGATGCCTATCCGCATATGCTGTCCGGCGGCGAGCAGCAGCGCGTCGCGCTGGCACGCGCCGTGGTGCCGCGGCCGGGCGTGCTGCTGATGGACGAACCGTTCTCCGGGCTCGACGCGCGGTTGCGCGACGAGGTGCGCGACGACACGCTGACGGTGTTGCGTGAAAGCCGCGCCACCTGCGTCATCGTGACTCATGATCCGGAAGAAGCGATGCGCATGGCCGACCGCATCGTGCTGATGCGCAACGGCATGATGGTGCAGGTCGCCGATCCGGAAACCATGTACCGCAAGCCGGCCGACCTGCTCGTCGCGCGGTTTTTCTGCGACCTAAATGAACTGCCCGGAACCGTGCACGGCAGCATGGTCGAAACCCCGGTCGGGCGATTTGCCGCGCCGGGCCTTGCCGAAGGCAGCCAGGCTATCGTGGCGATCCGGCCGCAAGGCGTCGGCCTGACCCCGGCCGGCCAGGGCGTGCCCGGAAGGCTGGAGCAACGGCGTTTTCTCGGCGTGGTCGACCTCGTCGAGGTCGCAGTCGCAGGACTCGACAAGCCGCTGAAGGGCCGGGTCCGGGCCGGCGTTAACGCATCCCCCAAGAGTGAGGTCGGCGTCGTTATCGATCCGGCCGAAGTCCTTGTTTTTGCCGCTTCCGCAGCCTAGGTTCAGGCCGAAACCGAAGGTGGCGACGCGCCGCTGCGGAGGATGTCGCGATGGGTTCCCTGAGTATCTGGCATTGGATCGTGGTAGGCGCAGCCGTGTTGCTGCTGTTCGGCCGCGGCAAGATTTCCGAACTGATGGGCGACGTCGCCCAGGGCATCAAGGCCTTCAAGAAAGGCATGTCCGAGGACGAGAAGGTCGAGGCTGACGCCGCCAAGACCGACCCGGTCAAGACCATCGACCATACGCCTCCGGCAGCGTCGGGTTCCGGCGTCGGCGCTTCCTCGGAAAGCCGTAAGGCGGTCTGAGCATCGGCCGCCGGCCCGGCGGTCGCGGGGGGAGCGAGGGTCCAGACCCTCGGAGTTGGGTATCCCATGTTCGACATCGGTTGGTCGGAACTTGTCGTGATCGGCGTCGTCGCGCTGATTGCGATCGGACCGAAAGAGCTGCCCGGCGTGCTGCGCATGATCGGGCAGTGGATGGGCAAGCTGCGCCGCATGGCGTCCGAATTTCAGGGCCAGTTCAACGAGGCGATGCGCGAGGCCGAGATGGACGACCTGAAAAAGCAGGTCGACGAGCTCAACGCCAAGGCCTCCGGTTTCGGCGCCAATTTCGATCCGCTCGGCGACGTGACCAAGTTCGACGACCCGTTCGCCGACAAGCCCAAAACCGCTACTGATACGCCTGCCACGGATATGCCGACCAGCACGGCCCCAACGTCTGCCGAGCCGGTGCCGCCCGCGCCTCCGGCCGACGCTTTGCCGACCTCGGAAGCCATGCCGCTGCCGGCTCCGCCAGACGCGGACCGGCCAGCCACAGCGTCGCCAGCCGGAGACAAGCCGGCATGAGCCACGAGGACATCGAGTCGACCAAAGCTCCGCTGATGGATCACCTGATCGAGCTGCGTTCGCGGCTGATCAAGGCGCTGGTCGCGTTCGCCATCACCTTCATCTTCTGCTTCTTTTTCGCCAAGTCGATCTTCAACGTGCTGGTCTGGCCGTTTACGTGGGTCGCCGGCGTCGAGAATTCGAAATTCATCTACACCGCGCTGCTCGAGTATTTTCTCACGCAGCTCAAGCTGGCGATGTTCGGCGCGGCGTTCCTGTCGTTCCCAGTGGTCGCCGGACAGATCTACATGTTCGTGGCGCCGGGCCTGTACAAGCACGAGCGCCATGCCTTCCTGCCGTATCTGATCGCAACGCCAGTGTTCTTCGCGCTCGGCTCGATGCTGGTCTATTTCATCGTCCTGCCGATGCTGGTGCGGTTCTCGCTCGGCATGCAGCAGGGCGGCGGCAATGTCGCATCGATCGAACTGCTGCCTAAGGTCGGCGAATATCTGTCGCTGATGATGGCGCTGATCTTCGCCTTCGGCATTGCGTTCCAACTGCCGGTGATCCTGACGCTGCTCGGCCGCATCGGCATCGTCAATCAGGCCCAGCTTCGGGCCAAGCGCCGCTATTTCGTGGTCGGCGCCTTTGTCATCGCCGCCGTGCTGACCCCGCCCGACGTGATCAGCCAGCTCTCGCTTGCGATCCCGTTGATGATTCTCTACGAGGGGGCCATCATTTCGGTCGGCTGGGTCGAGAAATCGGCCAAGGCCCAGGCCACGACGTCGGCCGCAGCGGCGGGCGCGGCCATGGCCGAGGCCTTCAAGTCTGATGGCACGAATCCGGCCGACACCAAGCCAGACGACACCAAGCCGCCAGTCTAGGCTTCGCGTACATTCGACGGTTCAAACGTTGATTCGTCATGGCCGGGCTTGTCACCCGCAAATCGCTTAATGCGATTTGCGCACTCCTGATAAAGAACTTGGACAAGTCCAAGTTCTGATGCCATCCACGTCTTTCTTTCATAAAAGACAGACGTAGATGCCCGGCCTAAAGCCGGGCATGACGAACCTGAAAGCTTTCGCCGGGATTTTCGCCATGCACGACATCAAATGGATCCGCGATAACGTCGAGGCGTTCGACCGCGCGATGGAGCGTCGCCAGAAGCCGCCGGTCGAGCGCGCCGCGCTGGTCATGAAACTGCTGGCGCTCGACGAACAGCGCCGCGCGGTCATCACCAAGCTCGAACTGGCGCAGGCGCGCCGCAATGCAGCCTCGAAGGAAATCGGCGAAGCCAAGAAGAACAAGGACAACGCCACCGCCGAACGGCTGATGGCCGAAGTCAATGAATTGAAGACCGGCATTCCGGCCATGGAAGCCGAAGAGAAGCAGGTATCCGACGAGCTGCAAAAAGCGCTCGCCGAAATCCCGAACCTGCCCCTCGACGAAGTGCCGGACGGCAAGGACGAGCACGACAATGTCGAGCACCATGTGTTCGGGGCGAAGCGCGACTACGCATTCACGCCGAAGCAGCATTTCGAGCTCGGCGAAGCGCTCGGCTTCATGGATTTCGAGACCGCCGCCAAACTGTCCGGCGCACGCTTTGTCGTGTTGAAGTCCGGTCTGGCGCGGCTGGAGCGCGCGCTCGGCCAGTTCATGCTGGACCTGCACACGACCGAGCACGGCTACACCGAGATCAACCCGCCGCTGCTGGTGCGCGACGAGGCGATGTTCGGCACCGCGCAACTGCCGAAGTTTGAGGACGATCAGTTCTGGGCCATCGGCGGCGAAGCTTTTGCGTTACACGCCGATGCCGATGCGCTCAAGCAAGGACGGCTCGGCCTAATCCCGACCGCCGAAGTGCCGCTGACCAATCTGGTGCGCGAGTCGATCGTCGAAGAAGCAGAACTGCCGATGCGGCTGACCGCCTGCACGCCGTGCTTCCGCGCCGAGGCCGGCGCCGCCGGCCGCGATACGCGCGGCATGATCCGCCAGCACCAGTTCACCAAGGTCGAACTCGTGTCGATCACGACGCCCGAGCAATCCAAAGCCGAGCACGAGCGCATGTTGTCCTGCGCCGAGGAAGTGCTGCGCCGATTGGATTTGCACTACCGCGTCATCACTTTGTGCACCGGCGACCTGGGTTTCGCGTCGCAGAAGACCTACGACATCGAAGTCTGGCTGCCGGGGCAGGGCATGTTCCGCGAGATCTCGTCCTGCTCGGTGTGCGGCGATTTCCAGGCGCGGCGCATGAATGCGCGCTTCCGCACCAAACAGGACCGCAAGGTCGCGCCGGTGCATACGCTGAACGGCTCGGGCGTCGCGGTCGGCCGCGCGCTGGTCGCCGTGATGGAAACCTACCAGCAGGCCGACGGCTCGATCGCGGTGCCGGACGCGCTGGCGCCCTATATGGGCGGCATCAAGAAGATCGAAAAGATTGAGCGGGCGGCGTAATGCGTATTCTGGTCACGAACGACGATGGCATCCACGCGCCGGGCCTGGAAGTTTGCATCGAGATCGCGCGCGCTTTGTCCGACGATGTGTGGATCGTGGCGCCGGAGACCGACCAGTCGGGCGTCGCGCATTCGCTGTCGCTGAACGATCCGTTGCGGCTGCGTGAAGTCAGCGACAAACGCTATGCGGTGAAGGGCACGCCGACCGATTGCGTCATCATGGGCGCGCGGCACATTCTCGTCGACCATAAGCCGGATCTCGTGCTGTCCGGCGTCAATCGCGGGCAGAACGTGGCTGAAGATGTCACGTATTCCGGCACGATCGCCGGCGCCATCGAGGGCACCATTCTGGGCATCCCGTCGATCGCGCTGTCGCAAGCCTATGGACCGGCGTCGCGCGAGAAACCGCACTGGGATACGGGCATTCGCCATGCGCCGGATCTCATTCGTCAGTTGCTGGCCGAAGGCCTGCCGCGCGACGTGCTGATCAACATCAATTTTCCGGACTGCCCGCCGGACGCCGTGAAGGGCATTGCGATCACCAGCCAGGGCAAACGCGATCCCGGCCTGTTGAAGATCGATCCGCGGCATGACGGGCGCGGCAATCCGTATTTCTGGATCGCGTTCGAGCGGCGCCAGCAGTCGACGCCCGGCAACGGCACTGACCTGGCGGCGCTGGCCGACAGCCGCGTCGCGGTGACGCCGCTGCGGCTCGATCTGACCGACGAGCCGTTCATGACCCGGCTGGCGGCAATATTCGACTGATCTAGTTTTTCATTTGAGCATGATCTTTTCCGAAACCGGCTACCACCCACGGATCAAGTCCGAGGGCATGCTTTTCGGGATCATGCTTTCCCCGCCAACGCCACGCCCAAGGCGTGCTCCAGCGCGGTGGCCTCGAACGGCTTCTGCACCACGGGCCGGTCGGTGAACCCTTCCGGCAGGCCGCGCGCGCCATAACCGGTCGCGAACACGAACGGCACGCCGCGCGCCGCGAGTTCAGCCGCCACCGGCGTGATCACCGAACCTTCAACGTTCACGTCCAGCACCGCGACATCGAACGCGACGTCACGCACCAGCGCCAATGCGGCGTCGATGGTGCCGGCCTCCGCGGCGACGACGCAGCCGAAATCGCCCAGCATGTCTTCCAGCAGCATGCGGATCATCAGTTCGTCTTCGACGATCAGGACCCGGCGTCCTTGCAACGAAGTGACCAGCGTTGAATCCATGCGCTCTGTCCTATCGGGGCAGCGAATCCTGTGCAAACCACTGCCATGACGCGGCGGGATTGGCAAAGTGTTACCCTGCGTCCTAGGGTTTGGAACGGTTTTTTGTAGGAGTGAAGTGTGGCGCGACCGGGTTCCCAGGAAAGCGTCGAGCGCATGGAGTTCCTGCTGTCGCTGCGCCGCCGCGGCATCATGGATCAGGCCGTGCTGCGGGCGATGGACGAGGTTCCGCGCGAGCATTTCGTCGAACCGGCCTTCAACGAAGACGCCTATGCCGACCGGGCGTTGCCGATCGCTTGCGGCCAGACCATCAGCCAGCCCTACGTCGTCGCCTACATGACCGAAAAGCTCGGCGTCGGGCCGAAGCACCGCGTGCTCGAGGTCGGCACCGGATCGGGCTACCAGGCGGCCGTGCTGTCGCGTCTCGCCCGCGAGGTGATCAGTATCGAGCGGTATCGGACTTTGGTCGACGTCGCCCGGCGGCGGCTGACGACGCTCGACTTCACCAATGTCGACATCGTCGCCGGGGATGGGCTGGAGGGGGTGCCGGACCGGGCACCCTACGACCGGATCATGGTTACGGCGGCGGCCGAAACCATTCCGCAGGCGCTGATCGACCAGCTCGGCGAGGGCGGCGTAATGGTATTACCGCACGGTCCGCATAATGGATCGCAGGCGATCCTGCGGATCACCAAGGAGCCGTCCGGAATCCGACAAGAGACCCTGATAGCGGTCCGTTTTGTACCACTGCTGCCCGGCCAAGCCCGCGAATTATAAGCGTTTTGCCCAAGTAATTTATGCTTGAGGCTTCGTTGACGCTTAAAGGCTTATTTACCGCGCCGGTGTTAACTCCCTGCTCGTTGTAGTAGTTCGCGTATGAGTGGGTCTGTCCATGAGTTGCTCCGTCGCCGTTGCGCGTTCGCGTCGTCCATGGCTGCTTGCTGCCGTGTCACTGCTGGCTCTCGGCGCTGCCGGATGCAGTAGCGATACCGCGAGGTTCGACGCCAACCCGTTCGCGTCTCGCAGTTCCGGCCCATCCGGCGACGTCACCGGCTCGGTGCCGGCCAATCGTCCGGCGACCGTCGCATCCGCTCCGACCTCGCGGGTCGAAAGCCGGCCGTTGCCGCAGGCAAGCCCACTGCCGCCGCCCAGCAGTCGGCCTTACGTTTCCAGCACCGTTCCGGCCAGCACCGGCGTCACAGGCGGCAACCGGGGCATGGCCTCGTTCCAGCCGCCGGCCGCCGGTTCCGACATCACCGGCTCCGTCAATACACCGCCGAACGCGCCCACGCGGCAAGCGCCGCAGCCCGGCAATCGGTCCAATTGGGATTGGGAAGGCGGCACCGCCGTCACCGTCGCTCCTGGCGAAACCGTCGCCGTGATCGCGCATCGCTATGGTGTGCCGGCTTCCGCCCTGATGCAGGCCAATGGCATCACCGATCAGTCGCAGGTCCAGGCCGGTCGCCGTCTTGTCATTCCGCGCTTCAATTCCGCGACGACCACCGCCGCCGCCCCGGCGCCGGCCCGTCAGCTGCCGGCGCCGCCGGCTCTGACGACAAGCAGCGTTCGTACCGCGCCGGTTGCCGGCGCGGCGCCGGCCAACAGCACCGTTCACATCGTGGCGCCGGGCGAAAACCTGATCCGCATCGCGCACCGCTATAAGAAACCGCTGGTCGAGGTCGCGAAGGCCAACAATCTGCCGCCGCACGCCATGGTCAAGATCGGCGACCGCATCGTGATCCCGGGCATGCGCGCCGCGGCGCCGGCCGCCCAGCCGCGTCCCGTCGCGGCGGCTCCGGGACCGCAGTTGGCTTCCGTTCCGCCCGCGGCCCCGGCTCCGAAAGTCATGGCCAACGCGATGCCGCGCAATGGCACCGCCGAATCGCCGCATGTCGCGCGCGTCGTCACGCCGAATGAGTCCCAGCCGGCCGCCGAGCCTTCAGCGGTCAAG
>JAQGJU010000064.1 GCA_028290465.1 Xanthobacteraceae bacterium
CGCGGCCCCGCCGGCCGCAACATGTGGGAGAAGCTCTCCAACGTGCAGGAAGAGGTGTTGGCCAATTACCTGAAGAACGAATACCCGCAGACCATCGCGGTGGTGCTGTCCAAGCTGCGCCCGGAACATTCGGCGCGCGTGCTCGCGATCCTGCCGGAAGAACTGTCGCTCGACGTCGTCAACCGCATGCTGAAGATGGAAGCGGTGCAGAAGGAAGTGATCGAGCGCGTCGAACAGACGCTGCGCACCGAATTCATGTCCAACCTGTCGCAGACCCGCCGCCGCGACGCCCATGAGGTGATGGCGGAAATCTTCAACTATTTCGATCGCCAGACCGAGACCCGGTTCCTGACCGCGCTGGAAGAAGACAACCGCGAATCCGCCGAGCGCATCAAGACGCTGATGTTCACCTTCGACGATCTGACCAAGCTCGATGCCGGCTCGGTGCAGACGCTGATGCGCAACATCGACAAGGACAAGCTGGCGATCGCCCTCAAGGGGGCGACCGAGCCGGTGCGCGCGTTCTTCCTCGGCAACATGTCGGCCCGCGCCTCCAAGATGCTGCAGGACGACATGGGCGCGCTTGGTCCGGTGCGGCTGCGCGATGTGGACGACTCGCAGGCGCTGCTGGTCAACCTCGCCAAGGACATGGCCGCCAAGGGCGAGATCATGATTTCGAAGAGCCGCGGCGATGAAGAGCTGGTGTACTAAATGGGTGCTCCCGCCAAATTCATGTTCGACACCGACTTCGCCAAGCCGCAGTCGGCCGCGCAGGCCGCGGCCCAGGCCGCCGAGATGGCGGCCGAACAGGCCGCCGCGGCGGAGCCGGTCTATGTCGAGCCGACCATCACGCTCGCCGAGCATCAGGTGAAGCTCGCCGAAGCCGAAGCCGCCGCCTATCGCAACGGCATGGCGGCCGCCGAGGCCGCGGCCCGCACCGAGGCCGAGCGGCGCACCGCGCAAGCCTATGAGCGCATCGGTCAGGCGATCGACGACGTGGCGCGCGGCTTGTCGGGAGTCGAAGGCCGGCTGGAGAGCGAAGCCGTCGAAGTCGCGATGGCGGTCGCCCGCAAACTGTGCCCGGCGCTGATCGCCAAGGAGCCGTTCGCCGAGATTTCCGCGCTGGCGGCCGAGTGCTTTCGCCAGATCATGGCGACGCCGCATATCGTCGTGCGGGTCAACGACGATCTGTACGCCAGCCATCCGGTCAAGGACCAGCTTGAGACCATCGCCCGCAATCGCGGCTTCGAAGGCCGCCTGATCGTGCTGGCCGAGCCGGAAATCGCCGCCGGCGACTGCCGCATCGAATGGGCCGATGGCGGCATCACGCGCGACCGCGCCGCCACCGAGGCCGTGATCGGCGACGCGGTCGGCCGCTACATCGCGGCGCGCCGCGGCGCCACCGCCAAATTGACCGACAAAATCGCTGCAGAAACCACCGCGCCTGTTTCCGAAGAGGTTAAATCATGAGCGACAGCAAGGTACCGCTTCCGGACTTGGACGGCACCGTTCCGATGGCGCCCGAAGACGGCATGGATATGGTCCAACAGCCCCATCCGGATACGGTCACACGCGGGGCGGCCGATCTCGAAGCGGTATTCGACGTGCCCGTGCAGGTCTCGGCGGTGCTCGGCCGCGCCAAGATGGATGTCGGCCAGTTGCTCAAGCTCGGGCCCGGCGCGGTGCTCGAACTCGACCGCAAGGTCGGCGAGGCGATCGACATCTACGTCAACAACCGTCTGGTCGCACGCGGTGAAGTCGTCCTGGTCGAGGACAAGCTCGGCGTCACGATGACAGAAATTATCAAGTCGGAGCGCAACTGATGTCCGCCTTTCACCAGAAGTCCGCCACAGCGGCGCACCCGACCGCCACCGATGTCTTGTCGGCCGCCTATCAGGCCCGCGACATGGTGCACGACCACCTGACGACAAGCCTGGCCTTATGCGACGACGTGCTCGCCCGGTGCGAACAAATGAAAGCCGCCTCGCGCACGCCGTGAGCTGCCCCAACCAGAACGGTTCGCCTTACGGCACTGTATAAAGGATACGAAAATGCGCCTCCTGATCGTCGGCACCCTCAACGGCCAGCTCACTCTCGCCAGCAAGATGGCGATGGATAAGGGCGCCTCCGTCACCCATGCCGAGGACATCGAGCAGACCCTCAAGGTGCTGCGCGGCGGCAAGGGCGCCGACCTGCTGATGGTCGATGTCGGCATCGACATCCGCGAACTGGTGATGCGGCTGGAGGCCGAACACATCCACGCCCCGATCGTCGCCTGCGGCGTCTCCAACGATGCGCGCGCGGCCGTCGCCGCCATCCATGCCGGCGCCAAGGAGTACATCCCGCTGCCGCCGGACCCGGAACTGATCGCGGCGGTGTTGGCGGCGGTCGCCGACGACACCCGCGAACTGGTGTTCCGCGACGAGGCGATGGCCCATGTGGTGCGCCTCGCGCAGCAGATCGCGCCGTCCGACGCCTCGGTGATGATCACTGGCGAATCCGGCACCGGCAAGGAAGTGCTGGCGCGCTACGTGCACAGCCGCTCGCACCGCGCCAAGGCGCCGTTCATCTCGGTCAACTGTGCGGCGATCCCGGAAGCGCTGCTGGAATCCGAACTGTTCGGCCACGAGAAGGGCGCCTTCACGGGCGCCGTGGCGCGCCGCATCGGCAAGTTCGAGGAGGCCAATGGCGGCACGCTATTGCTGGACGAAATTTCCGAGATGGACGTGCGGCTGCAGACCAAGTTGCTACGCGCCATTCAAGAACGCGTGGTCGACCGGGTCGGCGGTTCGCGTCCGGTGCCGATCGATATCCGCATTCTGGCCACCTCGAACCGCAATCTGGTCGACGCGGTGCGCGAGGGCTCGTTCCGCGAGGATCTGCTGTTCCGCCTTAACGTGGTGAACCTGAAGATCCCGCCGCTGCGCGACCGTCCCGCCGACATCAGCGAACTCGCGCAGTATTTCGCCAAGAAATACGCCCTGGCCAACGGCGTGCCGGTGCGGCCGCTGTCGGCCGAAGCGCGTCGTACGCTCGCGGTCAACCGCTGGCCGGGCAATGTGCGCGAGCTGGAAAACACCATGCACCGCGCGGTCCTGATGGCGGTCGGCGACGAGATCGGCGCCGACGCCATCCTGGCGCCGGACGGCGAGCGTCTCGACAAGGCCAAGGTGATGCCGGCGGTCGCCCATGCGGCGCTGGCGGCCGAACAGGTCACGCGCTCGCTGGTCGGGCGCACCGTCGCCGATGTCGAGCGCGACCTCATTCTGGAGACGCTGAAGCACTGCCTCGGCAACCGCACCCACGCGGCCAACATTCTCGGTATCTCGATCCGCACGCTGCGCAACAAGCTCAACGAATATTCCGGCGAGGGCATGCCGATCCCGCCGCCCAATGGCGGCGAGGTGCGCGGCGCGGCATAAGCCATTCGCCGTTAAAAACGACACGCTGAACGCAGCGCCTGGCGGCGCGATCCTGCATTGCCATGCGACAATATCTACGGTGCCGCCTTCGTTGCGCCTGAAGGCCTTTATGGTTAGTCTTCCGGCCACGAGATCTGCGGTCTGCCTTGCCACGCTCCGGGCTTTGGGCGCCAAGACATATCCCAAACTCGGACCGCACCCGATGCGCGCCGCGATCGGGACAACTGGCACGCCATTCAGGAGATTCCGATGGCCACGGGCACTGTGAAATTCTTCAATACGCAAAAGGGTTTTGGTTTCATCACCCCGACCGACGGCTCAAGCGATGTGTTCGTGCATATCAGCGCCGTCGAAAAGGCCGGTATGCGCACCTTGGCCGAGGGCCAGAAGGTGTCGTTCGAACTCATCACCGAGCGCGGCAAGCAGGCAGCCAGCAATCTGCAGCCGGCCTGATCGCGCGACTGGCTCTACTCGTTACGACGCCCGGCAACGCCGGGCGTTTTGCTGTCGAAGCCTCAGCGCACCGGGAAATCGAAATAGGTGTTCGGGAACGGCTCCTCGCGCAGTGTGAAGTGCCACCATTCCCGCGAATAGGGCACGAAGCCGCGCTGGCGCATCGCGCCGGCCAGCAGCATGCGGTTGGCCCGCGCCTCGGCGCTAACCGAACGGCTCGACGGCCATGAGATCGGTCCGAAGAAATCGAATTTTGAGCCCATGTCGAGTTCGCCGCCGTCGGCGCGCGCCAGCGTCAGGTCCATGGTCGAGCCGCGCGAATGGCCGGAGCGCTCCGCGATATAGCCGAGCTTGAACAAATCCTGCTTGTCGATCTGCGGATAGAACGTCGGCTTGGTGGCCCGGTTGTCGATATCGCGCGCCCAGCGCACGAAATGCGCCACCGCCCGCTGCGGCCGGTAGCAGTCGAACACCTTGAGCACGAGGCCCTTGTCGGCGATGTCGCGCGCGACTTTTGCCAAGGCGTCGGCGGCCTGCCGGGTCAGCAGGCAGCGCGCCGCCTGATAGCCGTCCACTTTGGTGCCGACGAAATTGTCGGCGCCGAGATAGCGCATGTCGACGACGAGGCCTTCAACCAAGGTGGCCGCATCGACAAAGCCCTTGGCGATGTCCTGAGCCGGCGGCGCAGCCTGCGCGTTCGCGGAAGCCGGAACGAGTGCCAGCATCAGCCCGAACATCGATCCGATGGTGTAACGTCGGAAAGCGTGAGGAGCGTTTGACATGCCGCGATGTGGCCCAAATGAACCGGCTTTGTCTACCGTCCGACTAACAGCGTCCGCTTTCCATTGCACCGCAGGTTTCCGCATGTTTCGCCCCGCTCTGCCCTTCGCTCTCGCCATCATTCCCGCGTTGCTCTTGTCAGGCGCGCCGGCCCGGGCCGAGATCAAGAACTTTCGCGATTTCGTCGCGGCCTGCGACAATGCGCGGGACTGCGTCGCCTATGGGCTAGGCACCGACGCGGTCGGCGCCTATCTCAAGATCGAGCGTGGCGGCGCACCGGACGCCACACCCAAGATCATTATCGTGGCCGATTTGCCGAATGCCAGCACGTTCACGCTTGCCTTCGACGATCCGGCGCTGAACGCCGCGCTGCCGACTGGGCCACATGCCGGGCCGGCGAATGACGAAAATAACGCCCGCGTCACGGTCGACAAGCCGGAAGCCGTCGCCGCACTGCTCGAGGCGCTGCGCAAGGCCAAGATGCTGCGCGTCACAAGGCAAGACCCGCCGGGCGCCCCCAAGAGCGACCCGGTCGAGAGCGAGTTGTCGATGGCCGGCGCCGTCGCGGCGCTGCTATGGATCGACGAGCGGCAACAGCGGCTCGGCACCACGACCGCCTTGGTTCGGCGCGGCGACAAGCCGGCCTCCGCCGTGCCGGCGCCGCCGGCGCTTCCGGCCGTGGTCGCGGCCAAGATCAACACCGCGCCGCTGACCCAGGAGGTGCCGAAGGCGCTCGACCCCAAGCACAGCGCCAAGATGCGCAAGCTGTGCGGCGCCGACGAGGACGACGCCGAGTTCAGCGAAGCCTCGCGGCTCGACGGCAAACGGGTGCTGTATTCCTATGTCTGCCGCTCGCTGAGCGGCGCGTATAATTTCACCCATGTGTTCCTGGTGGCGCCGGAAGACGCGCCGCAGAGTGCCCGCGCGCCGGATTTCATCGTGCCGCCGGAGCTCAAGAACGAAGAGAAAAAGCCGATCATGATCAATCCCGGCTTCGATACTGAGACGGCGACGCTCTCGACCTTCGCCAAGGGACGCGGCCCCGGCGACTGCGGCACCGAGGCCGGCTGGACCTGGGACGGCAAGGCGTTTCGTGTCACGCTCTATCGCAGCATGCCGTATTGCCGGGGTGTGACGCTGGACGACTGGCCGGTGCTGTATCGCGCGGCGCGCCGCTAAAAACGAATTACGGCTTGCGGTGCTCGGCTTCGGCGGCCGTATCGCCGATATAGATGTCGTTGCGGCACGCGACGCGCATCTCAAAGCCGAACAGCGCCTTCATGACGATCAGCCCGAGTACGATGCCGATCAGCATCGCACAAATCGCCGGCAGTGCATGCGGCGACACGGTCGGAATGCCGTACAGCACCAAGGCGTCGTTGCCGCCCGGCGCCAGCGCGGTGCCGAGCCCCATCAGTGCGCCACCGCCCAGGTTACGCAGCCACCGCACGCGCGGGCGCGCGTCCAGGCGGAAACTGCGGCGCTGCAGCGTCGAGGCCGCCATGCCGGCCAGCACCGCGAGAAGCAGCGCGACACGTTCGATCGCCGGAAACGCCCGTGAGCCGCGCACGCCCTCAATCGACTGCTGGAACGTCGTCGTGTAGCCCGGCGAACCGTACAGCAGCAGGATCACCGCGCTGGCGAGACCCATCAGCAGCGCGGCGGTGGACAGCCGGTATTGCGGCGCCAGGATGCGCTGCATCAGGGTCGTGCCTTCCGGAGAGGACCGCCACAGCCGTGCGATCTCGTACAGCGCGTAGGCAATCAGCGCGCAGCCGATCGCCACCCCGAACGGCAACAGCGACTTGATTTGCGCGGGCGCCGGCGCCGGGCGTGGCACCCATTTCATGTCGAACAGCAGCACGAACACCACGACGCCGAGCGCGAAGCCGATGACGCCGACGAATTGCGCGCCTTCGCCATCGACCATGCGGGTCATGATCGCATAGGCGCAGGCGCCGTTGATCGCCGCGCCGACGCCGAACAGAAAACCGCCGAACACCGCCCATGAGGTGAGTTGCCAGCCGCTGATACCCTGCGCGGCGGCCGGGGTCAGCAGGAAGACAGTGATGGCCAGCGCCATCACGAACAGGGCCGACTTGGCGATACTCCACATCATGTGACCGGTGCGGGCGTGCATGAGCTCGGCGACGCCGCGCACCGTGCAGATGCTGGCGCGATGCGCCGCAAAGCCAAGAATAAAGGCCAGCAGACAGGCGGCGATCAACGGCGCGATCGATGTGACGGTCAATGTCATGGGACTCCCCGAGCCTGCGCAATTTACGCGGCGCGACGGCGATGACAAGGGCGTAACGCGCGAGTTCCAACCCGGTGACTCGCGATGTGGCGTAGACACGGATAACCATCGGCGCCGCTATGCTTTCCCAGCCCGTTTATGTTTTCAAGCCCGTTTCAGCACGATCCAGGCTGGCGCATGATCGCTGGCGCCTTCCCGGCCGCGCACGGCCGTGTCGACGCCGGCCTCCAGCAACCCTTCGGCCAGATTTTCGCTGAGCAGAAAGTGATCGAGCCGCAAGCCGGCATTGCGCGGCCACCGGTTCCGCTTGTAGTCCCAGAACGTATACATCGGCTGGTCCGGATGCCGGGTGCGGATCGCGTCGGTCCAGCCCTGCTTGAGGAGGCGCGCGAACGCGGCGCGGCTTTCCGGTTGCAGCAGTGCATCGTCGTCCCAGGATTTGGTCGGATAGATGTCGAAATCGGTCGGCACGACGTTATAGTCACCGGCCAGCACCACCGGATGGCCGGTGGCGCGCAGTTTCCCGGCGTGTTTGATCAGGCGCTCAAACCAAGCGAGCTTGTAGTCGAATTTCGGTCCGGGCTGCGGATTGCCGTTTGGCAGATAAATACAGGCGACCAGGATGCCGGCGACGGCAGCTTCTATGTAACGGCTTTGGCTATCGGCCGTGTCCCCGGGCAGCGCATCGCGGGTCATCACCGGCGTATGGCCTTTGGCCAGGATCGCGACGCCGTTCCAGGTCTTCTGGCCGCGCCATACCGCCCCATAGCCGGCATCGGCCAGCGCCTGTTCGGGAAAGTTCGGGTGCTCGGCTTTGAGTTCCTGCAGGCACACCACGTCCGGCTTCGCGCTCTTCAGCCACGCCAGCAGGTTCGGCAGGCGGCGGTTCACATTGTTGATGTTGAAGGTCGCGATCTTGATGGTGTTGGCCGGTTTCGCGACGGATTTGGCGGCGGCCTTCTTTTTCGGCGCGGCTTTCGCTTTCGCCGCTTTCTTGGCTTTTGGTCTGGCTGTCGGCATGGGACGCCAACTCGCAATGCAGGAGGGCGTTCCTTGGCGGCGCTCTTGATTTAACCGCCCGCCCCGCCAAGGATGCGGGTCTAAAATCAGTGGGGGCCGGCCGTGAGCATCGAATTCCTGATCACGTCGTTCATCGTCGTGGTGTCGCCCGGCACCGGCGTGCTGTACACGCTGGCGACCGGCCTGTCCCGTGGCTCACGCGCCAGCGTGGTCGCGGCGTTCGGCTGCACGGTCGGCATCGTGCCGCATATGGCGGCCGCGATCATGGGCCTCGCGGCGCTGCTGCACACCAGCGCGCTGGCATTCCAGACCTTCAAATATCTCGGCGTCGCTTATCTGCTCTACATGGCCTGGAGCACGCTGCGCGAGCGCGGCGCGCTGCAAGTCGAAAAAGAAGCCGACGTCCGTTCGGCCGTGCAGGTGACGGTGACCGGCATCCTGATCAACATCCTCAATCCGAAACTGTCGATTTTCTTTCTGGCGTTCCTGCCGCAATTCGTGCGCACCGACGAGGCGCATCCGCTGGCCCAGATGCTGACGCTCAGCGGCGTCTTCATGCTGATGACCTTCGTGGTGTTCGTCGGCTATGGGCTGTTCGCGGCATCGATCCGCGATCATGTGATCTCGCGCCCGCGCGTGCTGACCTGGATGCGGCGCGCGTTCGCCGGCGCGTTCGCGGCGCTGGGGGCCAGGTTGGCGCTGGCGGACCGGTAGACGCTTAGATTTTGAGACACGCTCTTTTCGGACTTTCTTGCCGGACTCCGATCCGCCTCATCGAGAGGAGCGCTCCGAAGGAGCGCGCCTCGAAGGATGGGGCGGTCCCATGGTTCGAGACGGCGGGCTTCGCCCGCCTCCTCACCATGAGGCCGAGTGAGGCTGCAACTGGCGCTAGCCCCGCCCCGGTCGCCCCGCGTCAAAACCCCACGCCCAGCCCCCCTCCGCACCCAAATCCGCGCCCGTTAACCACTTGCTAACCACATACCCGGCAAAACTTGCCTAGAGCCAAGTTTCCACCTGAGGCAGGGAGGGGGCGTTGGACGGGGCGTCTGTTCCTCTAGGGCGATCCAACGGCGTTTCCGCCGTCCGGCACGATTTTGGCTCACGGCGACGGCGACAGGGCACGGACCACATGGCGGACCTACCAGCGATCGGCGCTCTGCCCGGCATCAAGTCCGGCCGCGGTTTTAGATGGCCGACCCTGACCAGCGTCGGCGACCTGTTCAAGCGCGGCGATCTGGCGATGGCGACCGGCGTCATGGCGATCCTGGTCGTCCTGATCCTGCCGCTGCCGCCGCTGCTGCTCGACATGGCGCTGGCGGTCTCGATCACGCTGTCGGTACTGATCCTGATGACGGCGCTGTTCATTCACACGCCGCTGGAATTCTCCTCGTTCCCGACGGTGCTGCTGATCACCACGATGCTCAGGTTGTCACTCAACCTGGCGTCCACCAAATTGATCCTGACCCACGGCCACGAGGGCACGGCGGCGGCCGGCCACGTCATCGAGGCGTTCGGCGGCTTCGTGATGGCGGGCAATTTCGTCATCGGCATCATCGTGTTCACGATCCTGGTGATCGTGAATTTCGTCGTCATCACCAAGGGTTCGGGCCGCATCGCCGAAGTCGCGGCGCGCTTCCACCTGGATTCGATGCCCGGCAAGCAGATGGCGATCGACGCCGACCTGTCGGCCGGCATCATCGACGAGGATACCGCGCGCATCCGCCGCAAGACGCTGGAAGAAGAAAGCGGGTTCTTCGGCGCCATGTACGGCTCCTCGAAGTTAGTGCGCGGCGACGCCATCGCCGGCCAACTGGTCGTGTTCCTCAACGTAATCGGCGGCATGATCATCGGCATCGCCCAGCAGGGCCTTTCCTTTGCCGATGCTGCGCATTCCTACACCATCCTCACCGTCGGCGACGGCCTGGTCACCCAGGTGCCGGCGCTGATCGTGTCGACCGCCGCCGGC
>JAQGJU010000066.1 GCA_028290465.1 Xanthobacteraceae bacterium
TCCGGCGCGGGCGGCGGCACGCCGAGCCCGATAAATCCAAGGGCTGTCGCAAGCAGTACTGCCTGGCCGGCGGCGAGGCTGGCCTCAACCATGATCACAGTCATCGCATTGGGCAGCACATGGCGGAGCATGACGCGGGCGTCCGATGCGCCCAACGCTCGTGCCGCAAGCACGTAATCCTCGACTTTGATTTCCAGCGTGCGGCCGCGCACCAGCCGCGCCATCGGCGGGATGAAGGTCACGGTCGTCGCGAGGATCAGGCCACCGAGTCCGGACGTGATGACGCTGGCAATGACGATGGCGAGAACCAGTGACGGGATCGTCAGCAGCAGATCGATCAGCGCGGTGAAAGCGGCCCCAATCAGCCCCGTGGTATAGCCAGCCACAATACCGATAAAGATGCCGATGAGGCTTGCCAATGTGACGGAAATGACGGCCGCCGACAGCGTGAAGCGTGTGCCGACGATTACCCGAGACCAGACGTCCCGGCCTAGCGAGTCGGTGCCGAAAAAATGCTCGCCAGACGGCGGTGCCAGCGCACTCAGCAAATCCTGATCGTTGATTCCGTAGGGCGCAATGCGCGGGCCGAATAGGGCGAGCAGCAGATAGAATAGCAGGATCGCGGCCCCGCCGGCGAGCGCGAGATGCCAAGACCGCGACCGGCGAAGCGATCGACGGATCGGCAAAGCGGCTTGGGTTTGAGGCTGTTCAGGCATGACGCAGCCTCGGATTGATCGCGAGATAAATGAGGTCGGTCGCCAGATTGATCAGCAGGAAGCCCACCACGAAAATGATGGTGATGCCCTGAATCAAGGCGTAGTCGCGCAAGCCCACGGCATTGATGAGCAGATCGCCAATGCCGGGCCAGGAAAACAGCCGTTCGATGACGATGGCGCCGCCGAGCAGATAACCCGCTTGCAAGCCGATGATCGTCACCACCGGGATCAGCGCGTTGCGCAACACATGGCGGATGACGACGGTGTGCCGCCGCAGCCCCTTGGCTCGCGCGGTTCGCACATAGTCCTTGCGTAACTCTTCGATCATGATGTTGCGCGTCATCCGCGCCACCAACGCGATGAGCCGCGCAGCCAAGGCGATCGCCGGCATGATCACCGAGCGCCAGTCGGTAAACCCATAACTCGGCAGCCAGCCCAACTTGACCGACAGCGTCGCGATCAGCAGCAAACCGATGCAGAAATTCGGAATGGCGAGGAACCCCACGACGACGACCGACATCAGGTTGTCCAGAAAGCGGCCGCGGTACAGCGCCGACAACATGCCTGCGGGAATCCCGATGACGATGGTCAGGACGATCGAAACCGCCGTCAGCCAAAGCGTCGCCGGCAGGCGCGCCAGCACCTGCGGCAATGGACTGCCTTTGAACGTCAGCGAATACCCGAAGTCGCCGGTCGCGAGGCCGCTGATGCGGTCCCAATATTGCACCCAGATCGGCTGGTCGAGCCCGATGACATGACGGATCGCGGCGATTTCCTCTTGGCTGGCCATCGGCCCGGCGATGAGGAGCGCAGGATCTCCCGGAACAAGCTGAAACAAAAAAAACAAAGCCGTTACCACGCAGAACGCGATCGGTATGATGCGGAGGACTCTGCGTGCCACGAAGGAGAGCATCGCTCAGACCGTCAGTAGTGCGCGTTGCGCGTGATTGTGAAGATGATAGGCCAGACCTCGACGTCTTTCACATCCTTGCGCTTAGCCGAAATGATGTCGTTGACCTGGAGGAACACGTAAGGCGCATCGTTCCAGATGATGTCTTGAGCTTCGCCAAGCAATCGTTTGTGTTTATCGGGATCAACTGCGACTTTAGCCTCTTCGATCAATCGGTCGACATTCGCGTTCTTGTAACGCGTAATGTTCCAGGACGACGGCCGCTTAGCGTCGTCGGCGTTCGATTTGAACAACGCTTCGAGATGATAGGAACCGGCGCCGTTCGACGGATTAAAGCCGAACACCGCGACGTCCCAAGCCAACTCCGCAAGAGGTGCGCGCATGTAGTCCCAATAGGACGCGCGCTCTACCTTATTGACCTCGACTCGAATGCCGAGGTCCTGGAATGATTTGGCGGCCACTTCGGCAAGCCGAAGATCCGCAGGGAACATACCATCGCTGGTCACAAACCGCATCTCGAATGCCTTCCCGTCGCGTTCGAGAATGCCGGCGGCGTTTTTCTTGAATCCTGCCTCTGCGAGCAGCGCCGAGGCGCGTTTCGGGTCGTAGTCGTAGCTCCCCACCGTCTTGTGGCCGTAAGCGTTAAACGCCAACGGCGAGTCAGAAGGATGAGCAAAGCCGAAATAGAGTTTCTCGGCGATCGTCTTCACCGGAACAGCATAATTAAGCGCCCGCCGGACCCGCGGATCGTTGAAGGGCTCACGCGTATTCAGCAGCGCCAAGCCCATCGGTCGGAGCCCGGGCTGAGCGATGATGTCCAGGTTGTTGTCCTGCTTGATGCCAGAAATCAGGTGCGATGGAATGTCGTCGATGACATCGACGCTTCCGGTCTTAAGCGCGGCAATCCGCGTTGATGCTTCAGGAATGTAGCGGAAGATGATCTTGTCGAGCTTCGGCTTGCCGCCCCAATAATCCGGGAACGCCTTCAGGACGGCTTCCTGTCCCGGATTGAAAGATTCCAGCATATAAGGACCGGCCCCGACCGGCTGGGTGCCCATGCTTTTGTCGCCATTGGTGGCGATGGCGGTCGGGCTGACGATGGCCCCCGAACCGTGAGCCAACGTGTTGAGCAAAAGTGCGTAAGGCTCTTTGGTGCGGATGCGGACCGTCAAGGGATCGATGACGTCGGCGCCTGTAATCGGAGACCAGATCGGACCATTCGTTGTGTTCCGGGAAGGGTCGAGCATCCGCTCAATGCTCAGTTTGACCGCTTCGGCATTGACCGCCGTACCATCCTGAAATTTGACATTCGGCCGGAGATGGAACGTCGCGGACTTCTGATCTTCGGAGATCTCCCAGTGCTCCGCGAGTTGCGGACGGATGTTGAGCTGGGCGTCGAACGTAACGAGGCGATCGAATACGACGTAGCCGACTTCATAGCCCGCCGGATAGCGCAGGAAGGCCCCGTAGTCCGGGCCGATATGCGTGACCGGGACGCTTTGCCCGAACACCAACGTGTTGCTTTTCTTGTCCGCCAGTGCGGGGCCGCC
>JAQGJU010000105.1 GCA_028290465.1 Xanthobacteraceae bacterium
AACTCGTTGAGCGCCGCCGCAACATTGCCCTTCATCAGCGATTCAAACAAATCGACCGTGCGCGAACGGTCGGCGAGGCCGAGCATCTGGCGCACGTCCTCGGCCCGCACCGGGCCCGCGGCGTGAGCGATCGCCTGATCGAGCAGCGACAGCGCGTCGCGCACCGAGCCTTCGGAAGCCCGCGCGATCAGCGACAGCGCCGCCGGCTCGATGGAAATGCCTTCCTGCGTGCCGATGCCTTCGAGGTGCCGCACCAGCACCGACGCCTCGACGCGGCGCAGGTCGAAGCGCTGGCAGCGCGACAGCACGGTGACCGGCACCTTCCGGATCTCGGTGGTCGCGAACACGAATTTGGCGTGCGGCGGCGGTTCTTCCAGCGTCTTGAGCAGCGCATTGAAGGCCGCGCCCGACAGCATATGCACTTCGTCGAGGATGTAGACCTTGTAGCGCGCCGACACCGGCGCATAGCGCACCGCGTCGTTGATCTGGCGTACGTCGTCGACGCTGTTGTGCGAGGCCGCGTCCATTTCCAGCACGTCGAGGTGACGGCTCTCCATGATGGCGCGGCAATGCACGCCGAGTTCCGGCATCTTGATGCGCGGACCGGGCACCGAGCCGTCCGGCAATTCGTAATTCAGCGCCCGAGCCAGGATGCGGGCCGTGGTGGTCTTGCCGACCCCGCGTACGCCGGTCAGGATCCAAGCCTGCGGAATGCGGCCGGTCTCGAACGCGTTCGAGACGGTCCGCACCATGGCCTCCTGGCCGATCAGGTCGTCGAAAGTCGAGGGACGGTATTTTCGGGCCAGTACACGGTAGCCGCCGCCCGGTTCGGCAGCGGTCGGCGCGTGCAGGCCGGGATTTCCACGGGGGCCGGACTTGATATCGGCGTCGCTCATCGAGGGTCTCCGCCGCCGGTCTCGTCCCCGCCATGGAAGAAAAGGTGGGAGGCTGACGAGCGACCCAAACCGGAGCTCGTTAGGGCTGCTTCCTTCCGGACCTGACCCGGTTGGCGAGTGGTCTGTCCACCGCCAACCTCCCGGCCCTTATATCGGGCGAAGGCCGCCAGAAAGCAAGCCGGCGCTCCGCCGGCCCTTGGAAAACAAGCCGGACTCGGCCCGCTCCTGCTAACCACGCAGTCGATATCCACCGCCACACGATGAAACCCGCAATGACTTCCGATGCTTCGGCCCAGGCTTGGTCGCTCCATCCGGTGCTGCGCGCCGACACCGTGCCGCTCGGTGATCTGCTTCTGTCGCAAGCTCTGATCGCCACCGACGCGAATTATCCCTGGCTGATCCTGGTGCCACGCCGCTCCGGCGTCACCGAACTGATCGATCTCGACGCCGCCGACCGCGCGCAACTCATGGACGAGATCGCGGCCGTCTCGACCGCACTGCGCAAGGTGACGGCCTGCGACAAATTGAACGTCGCCGCGCTCGGCAACATGGTCGCGCAACTCCACGTCCATGTCATCGCGCGGCGCAAGAACGATGCCGCGTGGCCGAAACCGGTATGGGGCGTAGAGCCGGCGCGCGCCTATGCGCCGGACGCACTCGACCGGTTCCACGCGGCGTTGCGCCGCGAACTTGCCATGGCATGAATCAGCTACAATCGGTGTTTGGTTGACAGCGGTCCGGCAGGACGTGACCTTGCGAGCAGAGACATAAATATCCGACGCCGAATGGCGCGGGTTTAAGGGAGGTCAGAATGTCGCGATCCCAATTCGGCGCCACTATTTCGCCGTACGGCGCCCTGCGACGGACAGGCGCGATTCTCGCGTTAGCAGCGGTCGCCACCATCGCGCTCGCGCCTCCATCCGCGCAAGCCGCCTATCCGGACCGGCCGATCACCCTGGTCGTCCCGTTCGCGCCGGGCGGGCCGACCGACATCATCGCCCGCATCCTGTCCAATGCGCTGTCGCGCTCATTGGGACAGCAGGTCGTTGTGGAAAACCGGGCCGGTGCCGCCGGCAATATCGGCATGGGCGCGGTCGCGCGCGCGACGCCGGACGGCTACACGCTGCTGCTGGCCTCGACCGCGATCGCCGTCAACCCGGCGCTGTTCAAGAACCTGCCTTACGATCCGTTCAAGGATTTCGTGCCGATTTCGGAACTCGCCAATTCGCCGAATGTGCTGGTGGTCAGCAGCAAGGCCGGGATGCCGACACTGGTCGATTTTATCGCCAAAGCGAAAGCCGCGCCCGGCACGTTCAATTATTCGAGTCCCGGCGCCGGCACCAAGTCGCACCTGACCGGCGAGCTGTTGAAGCTGCGGGCCGGCATCGATATGACGCACGTTCCGTATCGGGGCGCCGGTCCGTCCGCCCAGGCCGCGCTCGCCGGCACCGTGCAACTGGCGTCCGTGGCCTTGCCCGCGGCCGAACCCCTGATTCAGTCCGGCGAATTGACGGCGCTGGCGGTGACCGGCGCGAAGCGCTGGGTCTCGTTGCCCAACGTGCCAACGATGATCGAGGCCGGCTTTCCGAACTTCATTTCGGATACGTTCTCGGCGCTGTTCGCGCCGGCCGGCACGCCACCGGACATCGTCGCAACGCTGGTGCGCGAAAGCCGCAAGGCGTTCGATAACGACGAAGCCCGCGAGATCGCCCGCAAGGCCGGCTTCGAAGTGGTGGCCGGAACGCCGGAGCAGTTGGCCGCCCGGCTCGCTTCGGAGATTCCGAGCGTGAAGGAACTGGTCGCGAAGGCCGGCATCAAGACGGAATAATTACAAAACAAAAAGGCAGGCTGGCCGGCATGACGCCGGCCAGTCTGTTTCTAAGACGCGACGTCTAAGACGCAGCGATCTTAGTTGATTTCCGAACCGTGGCCCCAGTACGAATTCTGTGCCGCCAAGCTGTTGGCGTCCTGCTGGGTCGCCTGGCTGCGCTCGGCCTGAGCCTGATGACCGCGCGGCGCTTGGGCATAGGCCTCGTAGCCCTGGCTCTGCGCCACGGCCGGACGGTAGATGTCCACATCGAACGCCTCGCTGGCGAAGGCGCCCGACACCGAAGCGAGAAGGATCGCAGCGGAAGCAATGGTGATCTTGGTGTTCATGGTCTTATCTCCTGTAGCGGTGTGCCTCATGGCCACCTGATAGTCAGGAGATAGGCTCTCGCTCATGGAGGGCCGGTGCGAAATCGCACACCTCGTTCGGCGCCGATTTCGGCTGGATCTTGAGCCGTTAAGCTAGAATCCGCCGCAGTTCGTCCTGGTCCTTGAACGTCGCGACTTCCATCGACGCTTCGCGACCCGGCAATGCCACCAGGGCATTGCCACTGCGCGGCGCAACCAGCTTGGCGGCATTGACCGCGGCGACGGACGCCACCAGCGTGCAGCCAAGCTCCTTGGTCTGCGCCTCCAGCTTGGCCGCGATGTTGCCGGTGTCGCCGAGAAACTGCAGCGATCGGGATTGATCGGCGGCGATCCAGCCGACGACGGCGAGGCCGACATGCAGGCCGATGCCAATCCGGAGCGGTGCGCCAAGCTCGGCCAACAGTTCGTCGTTCAGCGTGTCCAGGGCGATCCACGCGTCGAGCGCCGCCTGGAACGCGGCGCGGGCCGGATTGTCGGCCGTCGCAGCCGCGCCGAACAGGCACATCACGCCATCGCCCGCGATGCTGGTGACATGACCGCCATTGTGGCGAACCGCATGGGTAACCGCCTGAATGTAACGGTCGAACAGGAACAGCACGTCGTAAGGCAGCCGGCCCGATGCGAGCCGGGTGGATTCGCGCAGATCGATCGAGACAGCGACGATTTCCAACTCCTGGCCACCTTCGATCGCAGCATCGAAGCGCAACGCATCGGCGGCGTCTTCGTGGCTTGACGATAAGAGGGGTTCGACCGCGATATCGGTGGACGGGCGAACTTGGCAAGCGAGGCGGATATCGGACGGCGCCTTGATCCGGGACAAGGTACGTCGCTCGATCGGGCTTGGCCGCGCGAGCGAGGCTCCGCCCTGCACGACGCGCACCCGGCAGGTCGAGCACCGGCCGCGCCCGCCGCAAACCGACATATGCGGAATGCCGGCCCAGCGGCTGGCTTCCAGCACGGAGAATCCCGCCGGCACCACGACGACGCGCCGGCCCGGATAGGTGATGCGCACCGCGCGGAAACGGCGCGCATACCACAGACGCGCTTGGCGCAGCGCCAGCGTACCGCCGACCAGCGCGAGATAGGAAATCAGCAGGCCGTCGATGATCCATTCGATCGATGACGTCGACAGCACGGCGTCATGGGCGGGATGCACCGCCAAGATGGCCGCGTAGACCGGATCGCGCTGCACCGCGTCGCGGATATCGAGGCCAGCATTGACGAAGCCCAGAACCGCCAGCACCGGGATCAGCGTCGCCAGCGCGGTCAGGGCCGGCATGAAGCGGCCGTACCAAGGCTTGGTGCGCAACCATCCCCGCAGGCCGATGCAGCCATGCACCCACAGCACCAGCAACAGCAACAATTGCTTGGGCAGTGCAAAGTCGGGGGAGACCACCCAGAAATGATACAGCAGCCGGGCATAACCAAATTCGGCGTTCGCCAGCGACGTCCCGAGGCGAATGCCGGCCGCATGCGGAATCAGCAGCAGCGGGATCGCAAGGCCGGTGGCCAGTTGCCAGAACTCGGCGCGCGGAATACGCAGATGCCTTCGGCGGTTCAATGCGTACAGGCCGAGCGCCGCGTGGATCAGCAGCGATCCATAGAGCGCGACCAGGCCCAGATAGGTCTGCCAAGGGGCGAGCAGCACCGCGCTCGCGGCCTGCATGGCGGCCACCGACCGGGTGCCGAACGCGTGATTGACGAGATGGCATGCCGCATAGGCAAATAGGATCAGGCCGGTGGTCAGCCGCAACGACCGCTCGACCAGCGGCACGCCGGCAACCATCCGATATCCCTCTGCGAATTCACGGAATTTCATGAGCCGACAGACCGAGACCCTGGCGAAGATCGGACTGTTCCGGGCGTTGGAAGCCGCCAAGATCCAGCACCTGGATACCCAATGCTCCTGGCGCCGCGCGGCCCGGAACGAGTGGATCATCGATTATCAGGACGACAGTAAAGATGTCTTCTTCGTGGTCAGCGGGACCGTCCGCGTCAAGCTGCAATCGGTGTCGGGCCGCGAAGTCCTGCTGCGGGAAATCAACGCGGGGGAGTATTTCGGCGAATTGGCGGCGATCGACGGCCTGCCGCGCTCATCCGGCATCGTGGCGGTGACGGACGTGGTCGTCGCCCGGATGCCGGCGGCGGTATTCCGCACCGCCGTGCACACCTATCCGGACGTCTGCGACCAGTTGCTGGCGCTATTGGCCGGGCAGGTCCGTACGCTGGCCAACCGGGTGAACGAGTTCACCACATTGGACGTGCGGCATCGCATCTATGCGGAGTTGCTGCGGCTATCGCATCCGGAGCGCGACCACCCCAACCAAGCCGTGGTGTCGCCGCCGCCCTCGCATGCCGAGATCGCGGCGCGGGTCAGTACGCGGCGCGAGGCCGTCGCCCGCGAGTTCAAATCGCTGGAGCGGGCCGGATTGATCGAGCGGCGGCGCGGCGGCTTCCTGCTCGCCGACATCAAGAAGCTTCAGGATCTGATCGAAGAGGCCGCTAACCCAGATTGACCACCGGATCGTGGTCGTACGCGTAATCGATCGGCGCTTTGGAATGCGAATTGGCCGCAGGAGATGATTTAGCGGTTGCGAATCCGATCGCGGCCGCATTGATCAGCGCCGCGTTGAGCAGCACCGTGACCACGACCGCCCGCCAATTGATCATTTCCGCCTCCTGCGCGGCCCGTCTGGACCGATGCAGGTACGCTAAGCGGTTCATATGATGCAGCGCGTGCGAAACCGCACAGGACGAATGGGCGTTACGACTTCGGCGGCGCCGTTGCGGCAGCCGTCGGCGTCGCGGCGCCGGAGGCCGAGGTCGCCAGCTTCAGGCTGACCAGTTCGTCGGGCTTGAAATAGAACAGCTCGTCCTTCGGGGTTTCCATCGCATGGACCCAGACCTGCTGGTCGACGCCCATGTCGCGCAAATAGCGTTGGCATTCGGCCGACACGCGCTGCGCCGACGCCATTCCGTCGCCGCTCAGCGGGCCGTTCGACGCGGCGGCAAACACCTGATGCACGCCTATCGCAGCGCGCTCACCGGCCTTGCGCTCAGTTCCGCCGGAAAACACCAGCGGACAGGACGACGCGCAATAGGCGCCGGCCTCGACCTCGGTGGCGAATTTCCGTTCGCGGATCAGCCGACCCATCGCCAGCGCGTCCTGCACCGAACCGCCCGGCGAATGCAGCACGATGGTCTTTACATAGGAGCCGCGCTTTTCGATTTCGTCGGCGAAGCGCTTGGCGGTGCCGGGCTCGATGCCGCCGATCGCCATCAGACGCCCATCGCCGGCGAGATCGAAACTCATTGCGACCTGCAGCCGGGGATCCTTCTGCCGCAGCGGCGCGCCGCGCCTCTCACCGGTGCGTGGGCGCGTGGCCGGCAACGGCTGCGACGACGGCGTGCTGGTTGAGGGCGTGCCGGAAGGCGTGGCCAACGGCGGCGGTGCCGGCGCATTGGCCCACTCGAACGCGTCCAGCGACACCACGCCGATGGTCGCGGCCAGCACGACGCTGAACAGCGCGCGCAGCACCGACTCGTCCGGGCGGTCGTTCAGCCACTCGATAAAGCGGTCGCGCAGGCTTTCCCCCGACATATCTTCGCCTCTAGGCCCGCACCGCGTTCAGCGCCATCACCTTGTCGTCCCGCTCCGCTTCGCCCCGCGACGGCGTGACAGGCCGTTCCGGAACTTCGACAGGCTTGGCGGTTTCTGTCGCTGGCTCGGTCGCCTTCGCCGGCCGCTCGCGGCCGTGTGCATCCTCGACCTCACGGGCCATGCGCAGGGCCAGCACCAGATCGGCGGCCGTCATCGTGCTGGCGCTCGCCACCGGATCGCCGTCGCGGCGGATGCCGGCATGCACCACGCACAGGATCAGCACCAGCACGCCCGGCATCAGATCGATGGAGATCGCGCCGGCCCAGCTCGGCAGGAAGTCGGACGCATAGACCAGCACGGCCTCGGCGGTCGACATCGGCTTAAACCTGGTCGGCTCGACCGGCTGGATCGCCAGTATCTTGTCGGCGGCCTGCGAAAGCGCCTTGGCCTGCGCCGCGACGGCGGCTTCGACGCGGCCGACCACTTCGTTCTGCCGTGTCACCAGGTTGGCGTCACGGCCGTCCGCGGCCGGCGCGATGAAGCCGGCCGACATTCCGTCCGCCGCACGCTTCACGGCGGGCGCGACTGTCGTCTGGTTCAGCGAAGCGATCACGCCGATCAGGGCGACCGACTCGGTGCCGAACGCATCGCTGCGCTGCTTGATCGGATTGGCGCCGGACACCAGTTCGCGCATCGTCGCGATGTGCTTGCTGCCCTGCTCGTACAGCGTCTTCACCTTGTCGGCGGACTGATTGAGTTCCTGCGACAGTCCGCCAAGCTGGCCGGACATCTGGTTGAGCAGTTGCACGACGGTGCCGGAGCCAGAGGTGCCAGTCAGCGCGCCGGTGCGCTCGGAATTGCCGAGCGTGGCGAAACGCTTTGCCGCCATCTCGATGTCGGGCTTCAGGCCCTGCGCTGCCAGTGCGTTGTTGTTCGCGCGGTCGAGGTCACGCGTATAGGATTGCAGCGTCGTCGACAGATGCTGCTCCAATGCCTTCGAGCCCGCGAGCGCCGTGGCGTTGAGCCAGGCCGACATCGCCACGATCATCACCGAGCCGAGCAGCATGCAGCCGAACAGCAGCAGTCGGCTGCCATTGTCCCGGACATGCGGCATGAACCGCATCAGGAACGACCAGAACGCGTAGATGCCGATCGAGACCGCGACCGAATAGATGATCGCCGCCAGGATCACCAGCGTGGCATTGCCGTCCAGCAGTTCGCGGACGCCCAGATACGTATAGACGCCGCTGGCGAGCGCGAGCACGCCGAGCGTGACCCGCGTCGTAATATCGAGGCGGTGTACGCCTTCCCGCAGAGATGTCGACATGAAGCTCCCGCGCGGCCCGCGCCGCGATCCAGAGCCCCCCTGTCTGCTCATGCCCGGCCATTCGGACGAGATTGTGACAGACGCGGCACGTCACGTGTCGGGGCGTTGCGATTCACGCATGAGCGTGCCAGCTTCGCCGCCCCGCCGGAGCCCTTCGCATGCCCCCATTGCCCGATCTCGGACCTAAGCCGCGCCTTGGCTATACGCAGAGTGTGATCGACCGCGCCGCCGAGCGGCGTCACGATGCCGCGGCATTGGCGCAAGCGCCGAACGCACGCGCCTATGTGATTGGCAACGAGACCATCGTGCTGAAAACCCACGGCGGAGCGACCTACGAGCCGGCCTTCACGCTGGACGAGGCGCGCGCGCTTGGCGCCGCCGTCGTGGAACCGGTGTTTCTTGGATTGCAGGATCAAGCGCCGCGCTTCGGCTTCGGACTGCCGGCATCGGCCATCGAGGCGTTGCCGGCGCGTACGGATCTTTTTCTCACCGATCTACGTTCTGTCGCCGTGCAGGGCTTGGTCGCGCCCGAGCATCTGCCGCCGCTCGCCGAGGCCAAGGCGCTGCTGCATTGGCATATCCGGCATCGGTTCTGCGCCAATTGCGGGATGCCGACGAACGTCAGCGACGGCGGCTGGCGGCGCGACTGCCCGTCCTGCGAGGCGCAGCATTTCCCGCGCACCGATCCGGTCGCCATCATGCTGACAATCGACGGCGACCGCTGTCTGCTCGGCCGCTCGGCGCGCTTTGCGTCCACGATGTGGTCGTGCCTCGCCGGTTTTGTCGAGCCGGGCGAAGCCATCGAGGACGCGGTGCGGCGCGAAACGCTGGAGGAAGCCGGGATCGTGTGCGGCGAAGTGCGCTACTTCGCGTCGCAGCCCTGGCCGTTTCCGAGTTCGCTGATGATCGGCTGCCACGCCCAGGCGCTATCGCGTGACATCAAGATCGATGCCAATGAGCTGGAGGACGCGCGCTGGTTCACGCGCGATGAAATCATTTCAATGCTGCTGCGCCGGCATCCGGACGGGCTCGCTTTGCCGCCGCCGGTCGCCATCGCGCATCACATCATCCGCGCCTGGATCGAAGACGACGTGAGTTTTTAAGTTATTTTTTCGTCGCCGATGGACACGGCGCGCCGCAGGGCGCGCAGGCGCCGGCGAAGTCTTCCGGCGACACCGCGCGGCCGCTCGACGGGCTGGTCAGGTGCTGCGCCACGATGGCCGTGAAGCCGATCAGCAGGACGATGGCGTAGACGGTGCGCATCGCCCTAGACCTTGGCCAAGCCGAACATCGGCCGCAGGCGGATGCCGATCAGGCTGCCGCCCAGCGCCGCCGCGAACCAGATCCAGCCATGCAGCGAGCCGGACGCGACGCCGCCGACGAACGCGCCGATGTTGCAGCCGAAGCCGATGCGCGCGCCCCAGCCCATCAGCAGGCCGCCGATCGCCGCCGCCATTAGCGACGGCAGCGGTGGCCACGGCGCGCGGGCGAACGGCTTGGTGAAGGCCGCCGCCGCCATGGCGCCGAAGATCATGCCGAAATCGGTCAGGCTGGAGGTGTCGCCGAGCAGCGTTTCGTTCAGCGCGCGCTTCGGACCCGGCCAGTTCCAGAACTCGGCGGACGACAGGTCGATGCCGATCAATGACGCGATCTTCGCGCCCCACACCGTAAAGCCGTAGGTCACGCTCCACGGATGGCCGCCGGCGACGAAGACGACAATTGACAGCGCGCCGACCGCGACGGCGCCGACCAGAATGGAGTATTTTGGTCTAAAATTCGCGCCGCGTTTGCGGGCGACCAAAATAGCGAAACCGGCCATTAGTCCAAGCGAAACAAGGGTCGCGGCGAGACCGCCCCACGCTCCGAGGTAATTAGATGCCAGCACCGGATCGATGCCGCCGAGCCGCAGCATCGCCGGCAAATGCAAACTGCCGACCACGCTGCCGACGATGAACAACGCCAGCGTAATCAGCATGCGGCCGGAGCCACCCGCCGCGCTGTACAGCGTGCCGGAGCCGCAGCCATTGGCGAGTTGCATGCCGATGCCGAACACGAAGGCGCCGACGATCAGCGACGGCCCGATCGGCGCGATGGCGCCGCCAAAGCCCGGCACCAGCGCCGCCACCGGCACGACGGCGCAGGCCACGATGGCGATGGCGATCAGCCCGCCGATCAGCCCGCCGGCCTCGCCCGTCATCATGAAGCGGCGCCACGACGCCGTATAGCTGAACTCGGCTTTCAAGAACGCGATGCCGAGGCCGAAGCCGCCCAGAATGAGCGCGGCCGAGGCCGTATGGCCGTCCAGCAGCACCAGCGCGCACAGCACCAGCGTCGCCAGCACGGACGCGATCAGGAACGGCCAGTCGCGCGACGTGCCTTGGGAAGCGGTCGCGGTCGGCCCACCGGCAGCGGCCGGCGCATGTGTGGCAATGCTCATGGAAGCTAAATCGCGGTTCGCGGGCGGTCCGTCAAGAACCGCCCGATCAAGCTCCCGGTATTACGTCCCGAGCCCGAGCGCCTTCTTCAGGTCGTCCCACTTGGTGCGCGACGAGGCGATCGGCCGGTTGGCGTCGCTGGTCCACTCGACCATCGAGCCGGCGAACAGCTTCACGTCCTTGCGGCCGAGCACTTCGGACAGCACGAACCAGTCTGTCGACGCCCAATGGCCGGTGTTGCAATAGCTCACCGTCGGGCCGGCCGGGATCGTTGCCGCGACCTTTTCCAACTCGGCCTTCTGTTTCAGGCGGTTCGTCGTCTTGTCATAGAAGTCGGCGCTGTCGAACGACACCGCGCCCGGCAGGCGGCCATAGGCCTTCGAAGCCGGGGCTTTTTCCTTGCCGGCGAAATACGACGCCGGCCGCGCGTCGACCAGCGTCGCGCCGCCCTTCTCGACCAGCTTCTCGACCTCGCCGACCTCGATGCGAATTTGATCGTTGATCTTGGCGGTGAAGATTTTCGGGCTCGGCGTTTTGTTGCCGGTCTCGACCGGATTGCTCGGGTCGGCGGTCCAGGCCTGGTAGCCGCCGTCCAGGATCGATGCGTTTTTCAGGCCCGCGACCTTCAGCGTCCAATAGACGCGCGCGGCGGCGCCAAAGTCCGTGAAGCTGACGCCCGCCGGCACCACGACCACATGGTCGTCCTCGTCGATGCCGAGTTCGCCGATCAGCTTTTCGAGTTCGGCCTTGGTCGGCAGCATGAACGGCACGCCGCCGCGCTCGACGCGCCAGCCGGCCTTGTCGTAGTCGCTGTATATCGCGCCGGCGATATGGCCCTTGAGGTAGCCCTCTTTGCCGCCGCCACCGAGCGCCGAGCGGATGTCCAACACCACCACGGCCGGGTCGCCGAGCTTGGCCTTGAGCCATTGCGGCGACACCAGCGCGCTGACGTCAGAGGTGGCCTGCGGGGCCGCTGCCTGGGCCGAGGCCGGGCGGACCGACACCGGCATCGCGACCGCGGCGATCATAAGCGTGGCGACCGCCAACGCCGAAAGGCGCGACAGGAGGCGGCTGGTACGAGAGTTGTGCGGTGACATGAGACGACCCTGACCTGATACCGGCACACTCAAGAACGCCGTTCTGTGAGAACGCTATTCTGCCGGCTCCAAAGAATTTCTCTTGAAATAGAATATTTTTCTCTGTATGCAAATATGTGTCGCTAAAAAGAAATAATTCTCTCTTTTTGCCGCCCGGCCAGTGTCTTTAGCCTAGGAAAACGGACGTGAAAAGCATGGATGCCATCGACCGCAAGATCCTCGTGGTCCTGCAGGAAGACGCCTCGCTGTCGGTCGCCGATATCGGCGAGCGGGTCGGCCTGTCATCGACTCCGTGCTGGAAGCGGATTCAGCGCCTGGAAGCCGACGGCGTGATCCAGAAACGCGTGGCGCTGGTCGACAGCGACAAGATAGGTCTCGGCGTCACGGTGTTCGTGTCGATCGAGACCGGCGACCATTCGCAGGACTGGCTGAGCCACTTCGCCGACATGGTCGGCGCGATGCCGGAGGTGATGGAATTCTATCGCATGGCCGGCGACGTCGACTACATGCTGCGCGTCGTCGTCACCGACATCCAGGGCTACGACACGTTCTACAAGAAACTCATCGCCGCCGTGCCGCTGAAGAACGTGACGTCGCGCTTCGCGATGGAGAAGATCAAGTCGACCACGGCGCTGCCGATTCCGTGAGGGGGCGGGCGATATATTGCGCAATCCGCCTCATCCTGAGGAGCCGCGCGCAACGCGGCGTCTCGAAGGATGGGGCAGCGTCGATGGTCCATCGCGATCCCACCGCTCGTGAACCCTGAGCAAACCACTCAACGCCCGTGACCGTCGTCAGCCATTTCCAGAGCCATAACGCACGGCCGACTAGAGCTCTTCAGTTCTTCTTTAGCTCGAGGCGCACGCGGCCCGCGCATCGGTGAACCGAACTACTCCGGCTTGCTAGCCAGCCAACCCGATGCACAGCGAACAGGTCAGCTCCAGATAACCAGGTAAAGAGTACAACAGAGCCCGAACGGCGAAGAACGCCAACCGGAATGGTCGGATTTCAGGCCGCGACGTTCCGTCTCGGCCCAAAAATAACAGCATCAAAATAAGGCGCTAGACGCATCAATCCCAACGTGCATTCCTATGAACAGTAACTTAAGCGACGCGGGTCGCATTTAGGTTAGCTAATTTTCTGAGGGATGATGACGGATGGCTGGAACGACATTTCAAACTAATCCTATCGACCTCAATAAATTACTCGATGATTGCCACGGCGGTCTCATTCAGCTTCCCGATTTTCAAAGAAGTTGGGTTTGGGACGAGGACCGGATCAAGAGCTTAATTGCCTCGGTATCTCGCGCTTTTCCCGTTGGTGCGTTGATGTCTCTGGATACGGGCGGGCCGGTTAATTTCAAGCCAAGACCCGTCGAAGGCGCACCTTCAGAAGCAAGCAACACGAACCCGCAATCCCTGCTGTTAGATGGGCAACAGCGGATGACGTCTCTTTATCAGGTGACATTGCGTGGAAAAGTCGTCGAAACCGTAACGCCCAAAAAGAAAAAAGTTAAACGCTGGTTCTATATCGATATCCGGAAGGCTCTTGATGAGACCGTTGATCGTGAAGAGGCGATCATTGGGGTCCCAGAAGACAAAATCGAAAAGTCCGATTTCGGTCGCTCCGTCAGATTGGACCTTTCAACCCTTGAGAAAGAGTATGCCGAGCTGATGTATCCGGTGTCCCAAGTATTTGATTGGGACCGCTGGCAAGATGGATTTGATAAGCACTGGAAGGGAGACCAGAACGAAGAGACGCGAGAACTTTTTCGCTTATTTAAGAAGGCAATTCTGGAGAACTTCAAATATTACCGTGTTCCAGTGATTACGCTTGACCGGTCGACGTCGAAGGAGGCGGTTTGCGTCGTCTTTGAGAAGGTGAATACGGGCGGAAAGGCACTAGACGCATTTGAGCTTGTCACTGCAATGTATGCGGCTTCCGGTCACGAGCTTCGAAAGGATTGGTACGGAGATGACAAGACGAAGGGCCGTTTGACACGACTGAAGGATACGTTGCGGCCGGCTGACAGCGCGGCCGGAATCATTGCCGGCGTCGGCAACACGGATTTCCTTCAGGTGATTTCGCTCTTCCACACACGCGAGCGCCGCCGGGCGGCTGAAGCAGCAGGGAAGACGGGAAAAGAACTGCCGGCCGTATCTGGCAATCGTCAGGCATTGCTCAATCTTCCACTTGATGCATACACGAAGTATGAGGCGCAGGTAGAGCGCGGCTTCATCCAGGCAGCGAAATTTTTACACACGCTCCACATCTACCGAATTTTCGATCTGCCTTATCAGTCGCAGATTGTGCCGCTAGCGGCCATTCTGGCGGATATAGGCAATGGGTGGGAGAATGATGCGCACAGAGCCAAGCTCGTCCAATGGTATTGGAACGGCGTCTTTGGAGAGCTATATGGGTCGGCCGTCGAGACTCGCATTGCGCGTGACTTTATGGAAGTGCCGACATGGTTAGCCGGCGGCCCCGAACCATCCACTGTGAGCGAAACCTTGTTCCGCGCCGACCGATTGAAGACGATGCGAATGCGCCTATCGGCGGCATACAAGGGCGTTAATGCTCTGCTGATGAAGGAGGGCGCCCAAGATTTCCGCTCAGGTCAGAAGTTCGGCCACACTGTCTTCTTTGGTGAAAATGTTGATATTCATCACATCTTCCCGCAAGATTGGTGCAAGACGAATGGCATTAAGCCCGAGGTGTACGATTCAATCATCAACAAGACGCCGCTTTCATACAGGACAAATCGGGTCATCGGCGGCGTTGCTCCCTCAGCGTATATTGCAAGGCTGGAACACGGCAACGAAAATGGCTCTGCCATCAATCCAGTAAAGCTGGACTCATTCCTAAAGTCGCATCTCATCAATCCCGAGCTTCTCCGCGCAGACAGATTCGAAGCCTTTATAGAAGACAGGCAACGGAATCTCCTTGCCTTGATTGAAGAGGCGACCGGCAAATCCGCATATACGGGCGACGGCACCGAAGAAGGCATTGATGTTGAAGGTGATGAAGCTGCAGCCGAATCCGACCGCACGTTAGTAGCTGTATAAAGGTGTAAAGCTTACACCTGATCGAATACAAAACTTGAACGAGTAAAATGGAGCTTTCGTTTCCGATCGAATTTCGGCACCGCGGCGATGAGTTTCTTGTAAAACGTGTCGTAGCCCTGAATGTGGGTGACGACTACGCGCAGAGGAACATCGCGCAGCGATGTGTCTCGAAGGATGGGGCGGCGCATGGTTCGAGACGCGCGGCTACGCCGCGCTCCTCACCATGAGGCCGGATGCGCGCATGCGATAGAAGTGCTCCTGCTTCGACCTATACGCCCCAATCAGGCGCGCGCCCCGGTGGGTTGACGAGGCGGCCATCGGGCTTGGCGAGGCCGTCAATCCGCTGACGCTCCTCCGGCGTGAGAGCGAAATCGAAGATGTCAAAGTTCGCCGCCACGCGCTCGGCGTTGATTGAGGACGGAATGGCGCAGACGCCCTGATGATCGATGAGCCATCTGAGCGTAACCTGCGCCACCGACTTGCCATGCGCGGCCGCAATCTCGATGAGCTTCGGCTGGTCGAGGATGCGGCCACGGGCCAGTGGGCAGTAGCCAATGAACGCGAGGCCGTGCCGTCGGCACGCCGCGATCATCCGCGACTGGTCGAGGAGCGGATGAAACTCGGCTTGCAGCGCCGTTAGCGGCTCCGGGCTGAGACGGATCGCCTGCTCAAGCAATGTCAGGTTAAAGTTGGCGACGCCGATGTGGCGGGCAAGACCGCGCCGCTTTGTCTGCGCAAGCGCACCGATGGTGGCGGCCAAATCCATCGTCGGCAGCGGCCAGTGCACCATCAAAAGGTCCACCTGGTCGATCCCAAGCGCCTTGAGGCTCTCGGTCGTTGAGCGCTCGAAATCGAGAGGAGCAAGGTTCTCGTGCGACACTTTAGTCGTGACGAATATTTCGTCGCGTGGCAGGCCGCTCTGTCGCAACGCCTCGCCGACATTTTCTTCGCTGCCATACTTGCGCGCGGTGTCGATATGTCGGTAGCCGCTGTGCAGCGCCTTCAAGACGGCTTCAACGGTGGTGTGGTGCACCATTCCGCCGGTGCCATAACCGATGGCCGGGATAACAGCGCCAGACGCCGTGGTGACGCGTGGACCGCCGGCATGGGTGGTTGTGGTCGTCATCTGGGCGACTTCTCCGATGGTGCTTTGACGGTGGCGGGAGCGGTTTGGCGGGAGCGGTCCGGCGGGCGGCACGCGGGCCGACGGCGCCACGATTGGGGATGCACTTCTTATGCGCAAGGTATTCTGACCGAACGGCGGAGACTAGTAAAACGCGTGGCTACGTCGCGCTCCTCACCATGAGGCCGGATGCACGCATCCCTTCTCACGCCGGCTGATATTGCGCGTCCGTCACCTTCTCCAACCAGTCGACGCTCTTGCCGTTGAGTGCCTCGGCGATGGCGATGTGCGTCAGGCCCTGGGTGGCGGTCGCGCCGTGCCAATGTTTCACGCCCGGCGGAAACCACACGATATCGCCCGCCAGAATCTCTTCCCTCAGGCCGCCTTCGGCCTGCACCCAGCCGCAGCCGTGGGTAACGATCAGCGTCTGGCCGAGCGGATGCGTATGCCAGTTGGTGCGCGCGCCGGGCTCGAAGGTCACGAAGGCGCCGCTGATCCGGGCCGGAGCGCTGCCCGCAAACGGCTGTTCGACGCGGACCGCGCCGGTGAAATATTCCGCCGGGCCTTTGCGGAATGGCTGTGAATTACTGCGGGTGATTTTCATCGTTGCGATCCGTTGCTGTGCGGCGGCAGGTTAGACGGCCGCCATCGACGAGAGGCCGCCGGTGGCGGCGAGCATGTGTCGGCGGGTGAACATTGGAGTGCCACTCTCATTCGTCATGACCGGGCTTGTCATCGCAAATCGCGTAAACGCGATTTGCGCGCTCTTAATGCGGAACTTGGGCAAGCCCAAGTTCCGATGCCATCCACGTCTTTCTTGCTGCCATACAATAAGACGTGGATGCCCGGCACAAGGCCGGGCATGACGAACTTTGGCGAAGACGCTGACTTCAAATTCCCCGCTGCCTCACCCGACACCGGGCAGCCGGTCGAGCAGCTTGTCGAGCGTGACCGGATAGTTTCGCACGCGCACGCCGGTGGCGTTGTAGATCGCGTTGGCGACCGCCGCCGCGACGCCGCAGATGCCGAGCTCGCCGATTCCCTTGGCCTTCATCGGCGACGACATCGGATCGGCTTCATCGAGGAAGATCACGTCCTGGTGCGGAATATCGGCGTGCACCGCCACTTCGTAGCCGGCGAGATCGTGATTGACGAAGAACCCACGGCGTTTGTCGACCGCGAGTTCCTCCATCAGCGCCGCGCCGACGCCCATGGTCATCGCGCCGATGACCTGGCTGCGCGCCGACTTCGGATTGAGGATCCGACCGCCCGAGCATACCGCCAGCATGCGTCGCACCCGGATCTCCGCCGTCGCGGCATCGACGCCGACCTCGACAAAATGCGCGCCGAAGGTCGATATCTGGTGCGTGGTGGCGAGATTGCCAAACTCTATCGCGTCCTCGGCGACCAGTTCAGCGTCGCTCGCCGCCTGCACCAGCGGGACGCTGCGATCGCCGGAGCGAACCTGTCCGTCCGCGAACACCGCGTCGGCGGCGTTGAGTCCGAGCTTCCGCGCGACGGCCTCACGCAATTTTACGCACGCCGCGTAGACGCCGGCGGTCGAGCTGTTGGCGCCCCATTGGCCGCCCGAACCGGCCGAGGCCGGAAAGCTCGAATCGCCGAGCCGCACCACGACCTTGTCGAGCGGCACGCCCATCATCTCGGCCGCGGTCTGGGCGATGATCGTGTAGCTCCCGGTGCCGATATCGGTCATGTCGGTCTCGACCGTGACGGTGCCGCGCCCGTCGAGGCGGACGCGCGCGCCGGACGTGATGACCGGGCTGTTGCGGAACGCGGCCGCGACACCTGTCCCGACCAGCCAGTTGCCGTCGCGAACCCGGCCGGGCTGCCGCAGGCGATTATCCCAGCCGAAACGCTCGGCACCGATGCGGAAGCACTCGGTGAGGTGACGCTGCGAGAACGGACGCTGCGGTTCTTCAGGATCGACCTGGGTGTCGTTCATCACACGGAAGGCGATCGGATCGATCCGGAGCTTTTCCGCCATCTCGTCCATGGCGATTTCCAGCGCCATCAGACCCGACGCTTCGCCGGGCGCCCGCATCGCGTTGCCCTCCGGCAGGTCGAGCACCGCAAGCCGTGTCGCCGTCATCCGGTTTGCGCCGGCATACAGCAGGCGCGTCTGCTGGATCGCATCCTCCGGCCGGCCACCGGGCAGATCGCCAGACCAAGTCTCGTGGCCGATCGCGGTAATCCGGCCGTCCGGGGTCGCGCCGATGCGGATCCGCTGGATCGTCGCTGGCCGGTGCGTCGTGTTGTTGGCGATGAAGGGACGGGTCAGCGCCAGCTTCACCGGTCGTCCGGAGGCGCGCGCGCCGAGCGCGGCGAGCACCGCATCGGTGCGCAAGAACAGCTTGCTGCCGAAGCCGCCACCGATATACGGCGAGATCAGGCGGACGTTCTCCTTGGGAATCCCCAGCGTCAGCGCCAAATCCCCGACGCCCCAGTCGATCATCTGGTTCGAGGTCCACAGCGTAAGCTTGTTGCCGTCCCACGCCGCCATCGAGGCATGCGGCTCCATCATGGCGTGCGAATGGTCGGGCGTGGTGTAAGTTTCGTCGTGCTGCACCGGCGCCGCCGCGAAGGCCCCGGCGAAATCGCCGACCGCGGTGTCGGGTTTTCCGTGGTCCGGCTTCGCCGCGGAATTCTTGGCTCCGGCCAGATCGTATTGGCCGTCGGCCTTGACGTACCTGACCTGAACCAGATGCGCGGCGGCGCGGGCCTGCTCGAAGGTCTCCGCGACCACGACCGCGACGGCCTGATGATAATGCTCGATGTCGGGCCCGCCGAGCAGCATGGCGGTGTTCCGCGGCCCCTTGCCGAGCTTGCCGGCGTTCAGCGCGGTGACGATGGCCAGCACGCCGGGCGCCGCCTTGGCGTCGTCCAGGTTGATCGACGCGATCCGGCCCTTGGGGATGGCGGAGCCGACCACGAAGCCGTAGGCCGGGTTCGGCACCGCATCGTGCCGCTCATACGCGTACGGCGCGGTGCCGGTCGTCTTAGGCGGCCCGTCGATCCGGTCGACGGGCTGACCGATGATCTTGAGTTGGTCGATCGGGTTGGCGGTGGCCGGGGTGTCGAACCTCATGTGTCTAGCTCCTCGCCTGGGCCATGATCGCGCCGAGCGTGCGCTCGACCAGCGGCAGCTTGAATGCGTTCTCGTGCGTGGGTTTGGCGCCGGCGAGCAATTGCGCCGTCACCGCCTTGGCGCCGCGCGGCATTGCCGCTTCAGCCGCCTCGACACGCCATGGCATGTGGGCCACGCCACCCAACGCCACGCGCCCCGTCCCATCGCGCTGAACGACGGCGCCGACCGAGATCAGCGCGAACGCATAGGAGGCGCGGTCGCGCACCTTGTGGTAGACGTGCGTGCCGCCGACCGGCTTGGGCAGTGCCACCGCCGTGATCAACTCGCCCGGCTGAAGCACGGTTTCGATCTGCGGTGTGTCGCCCGGCAGCCGGTAAAATTCAGCGATCGGGATACGCCGCGCCGCGGCGTCCGGGCGCACCGTTTCGACCGTCGCGTCCAGGGCACGCATCGCCACGGCCATGTCGCTCGGATGCGTCGCGATACAGGCATCGCTGGTGCCGATCACGGCATGCTGGCGGGTGATGCCGCCGATCGCCGCACAGCCGCTGCCGGGCTGGCGCTTATTGCAGGGCTGGTTGGTGTCGTAAAAGTATGGGCAACGGGTGCGCTGGAGCAAGTTGCCGGCGGTGGTCGCCTTGTTGCGCAACTGGCCCGAGGCGCCCGCGAGCAGCGCGCGCGACAGCAGAGCATAGTCTTGCCGCACGCGCGGATCGGCCGCCAGATCGGTGTTGCGCACCAGCGCGCCGATGCGCAGCCCGCCGTCCGACGTCGGTTCGATTTTGTCGAGCGCGAGGCCGTTCACATCAATCAGATGTGCCGGCGTTTCGATCTGGAGCTTCATCAGGTCGAGCAGATTGGTACCGCCGGCAATGAACTTGGCGCCTTGGGTGCGTGCGACCGCCGTCGCGGCCTCGGCCGGAGACTTCGCGCGTTCGTAGGTGAAGGATTTCATGCTCGCCTCCCGGCCACTTCAGTCATCGCTTCGGCAATGTTGGAATAGGCGCCACAGCGGCAGATGTTGCCGCTCATCCGCTCGCGGAGTTCGGCCGCCGTCGCTTGCGGGACGGCGTTCAGGTCCGCGCTCACATGGCTCGGAATACCGGCCTTGATCTCGTCGAGCACCGCCACCGCCGAGCAGATCTGTCCGGGGGTGCAATAGCCGCACTGATAGCCGTCATGCTTGACGAAGGCCGCCTGCATCGGGTGCAGGTTGTCCGGCGTGCCCAGCCCTTCGATGGTGGTGATGCTGTCGCCCTCGTGCATGACGGCCAGCGTCAGGCACGAATTGATCCGCCGTCCGTCGACGATCACCGTACAGGCGCCGCATTGACCGTGATCGCATCCCTTCTTGGTACCGGAGAGATGCAATCGCTCGCGCAGCGCGTCGAGCAACGTGGTCCGCGTGTCGAGCTCAAGTTCCCGGGATACGCCGTTCACCGTGAACGAGACCTTCGACAGCACCGGCGCGCCGATAGCGGCGGCTTGGGCGTTGGGCGCCCGTGTCTGGGCATCGGCCGTGACCGGCGTCGCTGCCGCCGCCACGGATGCGGCGGTTCCGATCAACATGTTACGCCGGGATACTTCGAGTTCCCTGAGATCTTGCATATTTCGGCTCCTATACTTGGGCTAGAGCTATGGCCCTGCGGACAACCCGCTAGTGGGGAAATTGTTTTCGGATTGTCGAAAATGTTTCCGGATTGCTTCTATTGATCTGCTGAAGCCGCCGCCACGTCGTCACGGCGGTCTCACTTCTACATGCGATGGCGTTTGGAAAGCCGCGGACGTTGCCACACGTCGCCAAGCACCACGACGTGTACGCCTGGGAGTTCTAAAAGAACGGGCGCGAGTTGAGAGTGCGCGTCGAAGCGCGGTTGCCGTTCAACAATCCCGGCATGAGGCTCGCGGCGGCGCTGGCCGGATTGGGCCTCGCCTTTGTGTCGTGCTCTACGACGTACGGCCGACCGTGGTGGACTGACGCGGACGCATATACATCTTGTCCCTCAAGGTCAGCGAGCCGGTCACCACATAGCCGATGGTCGGCGTATAAACGTACTCGACCTCGCTCATGATCAGCGTGGTGCTGGGAACGGCCAGCGCGGCATCCAGCGTGACCGCCGCGCCCACCGTCTTTGCCGTACCATTGAGCGTATCGCTCCAGGCGACGGTGGCGGATCCGGCGGAATTGATCGTGACGGCCGTCACCACGACCTTCAAATTCGACACCGGATAGGGCGACAACACCGTCGACGACGCGTTCAGGATGTTGGTCATGTCCGCGTTGCTGATGGTGCTGACCCGCGACGCCAGATCCGCCAGCGTCCGCGACGTCAGCGTCACCTTGCGGGCGATCGCGATGCCCTGGGACACTTCGACGACGCCGAGATAGAGCGTCATCATCAACGGCAGCAGCATCGCGAATTCGACGGCCGCGACGCCGCGCTTGTCGCCGACCAGACTCTTTAGTCTATGCACCAAACGCGGCCCGATCGCATAAACAGCCATTACACGCTCCATCATGTGCCGGAAGGGGCGCTAACGGTGAAGGGCTCGTTGCGGAACACGGCGGTGGCCATCAAAAGGCGCTTGCCGCCGGAAATGTCGGCCAGGTTAAAGCCGAGCAGCGACACATAGACCGGCCATTGATACATCAGCCGCACCACGACGATGTCGCCGGCGCCGCCCGGAGAATAGGTGAAGTTGTCGACGAAGTTGCCGCTGGCGTCGACCGGCTTGGCGGTCGAGGCGGTCGCGAACGACGTATAGGTCCGCACGTCCACCGACATGCCGGCGGCGCAATTGAACAGACCGTAAATCTTGGTGCAGACCTTATCCTTGAAGGTGGACTGGGTCAGATTTAGCGACTGCGCCTGCCCGGTCATGATCAGTCGCGCCGAATCGGACACCGCGGTTTCCAGCGTCTGCCCGGCGAAGAAGATGATCGCGGTTTCGATGATGGCGAACACCAGCGCCAGGAACGGCGCGGCGACAATCGCGAATTCGATGCTGGTCGCACCATCTTCCTGCCGGACCAGGCGGCGCACGGTCTTGACCCCGCGCCACCGGCCGACACGCGTCGAAAGCTTGGTCCTGATCCGAAGCAGCATGTTCGTTACACCTGAGATCCGCCGCGACGAGCGCGGGGTAAGGTTCGAACATTAGCAAAGACGCGTTTGTGAAATCTTGCGCAGATTGTATTCAACACCGGCTCATTCATTCATGAACCGTTAACCAAGCAGCTCGCCGAGCCTATTTGGCCGCCGGAGCGGCGCCAGTGGCCGCGCCGTTGCGCGTCCCGATCTGCGCCACGGACGATTCGAAGAACGGCAATGAATCGCCCAGCGTGGGGCGGCGTTCGCATTGCGGCGTGCAGTTCCAGGATTCGCGCTCCACGCCGCGATAGACCACGACCACATTGTCGCGTGGGCCGCTGACCTCGACCGACCGGTCCATCAGTTTTTCGCCGGCGCGGTCGAGCGCGATCATGTTGGTCGAGCCGTAGCCCTTGCCGGTAATCACCAGCAGGCCGCCGGGCTGCAGGGCGGCGTCGGCGATCATCGGATTTCCGATCACCACGGTCGCGACGTTGGGCGGAAGCTTCAGCAAGGTGGCCTGATCGAGCTTCACGTCGATGGTATCGGCCGCCCAAGCGGACATATGCGCCGACATCTGTGCGGACATCATGGAAAGAACAGTGACCACGGCCGCGACGCCGACGCGCCGCGCCACGAGCCGTCCTGCGTTACGCAACGCTGCCATCGATACGCTCCGACCCTGCGTTACATCGCAGGGAACACACGGGGAAACTGTCTACTGCCTGCAGTTGAATGGAAATTGGTGAATGAAGTGCAAACGAACCATACGCCTCTGGGCATCCAAGGGGCGATCCGACAGCCTGTTCTTCAAGATCCGTTCAGCTTACCGGGTTATGAATATTGAAAATACTATCGAAACTACTTGTAAATTCATTTTTAACCACGCGACCTAATACGCGATAGACTTACGAATTCATCGATCGAATTAACTTTGCTGCAAGCCGGCGGCGGTAGCGTCTCAGGCATGATCCGATCGACCGGGCAGCAAGAACGGACGACGGGTTAGCTCAGACAGCCACGTGGACCTATGGAGCCAACTATGAAGAACCTCGTTTCGCGTTTCATCAAGGATGAGTCCGGCGCCACCGCCATCGAATACGGCCTCATCGCCGCCGGCATCTCGGTCGCGATCATCGCGGTCGTGAACGGCCTCGGCACCAAGCTGACCACGACGTTCTCGAACGTCACCAGCACGATGAAGTAATTCGGCTTTCGGTGAAAGCAAAAGGCTCCGGCGGTTCGCCGGAGCCTTTTTTATTTCCGCTAACCGAACCGCAAGCTCCGCCGGCCTAGGCTGCGGTTGAGCATGATCTTCGGGATCAGGCTCTGTCGCGATTCTCGATGGATGGACGGCCATGATAAGCGAAACAGCCACGCTGGTGTTGTTTCCGGCGCTGATGGCCTTCGCGGCCTCGAGCGACCTGCTCACCATGACCATTTCCAACCGGGTTTCGCTCGCTTTGATCGCCGGCTTCGGCATCATGGCGGCCATCACCGGCATGAATCTTACCGACATCGGGCTGCACATCGCGGCGGCCGCGCTCGTCCTGTTGATGGCATTCATCTGCTTTTCGCGCGGCTGGATCGGCGGCGGCGACGCCAAACTGGCGGCCGCGACCGCGCTGTGGCTCGGCTTCGAACACCTGATCGAATACCTGCTGGCGGCCTCGATCTTCGGCGGCATCCTCACGCTGCTGATCATCGGCTTCCGCCGTTTCCCGCTACCTCCGCAACTCGCCGGCCAAGCTTGGCTGGCGCGGCTGCATCGCGCCGGCGGCGGCGTGCCGTACGGCATCGCCCTCGCGATCGCCGCGCTGGTGGTCTATCCGCATACCGTGTGGATGAAGGCGTTCGGCGGCTAGCCGTAAAGGCCGAAAATTGCCGGTGTGGCGCGTGGTGTGGTGGATTTGAAGTTCCTCCTGTGGTCGCGGCAAGCTCGCAGAGGAACTTCAAATCCAAAACCACACCATAAACTTTAGCTGGCCGGTGCCCTTTGCTTCCGAAATTCGCATCGGAAGTTGCCGCGAGGGCGAGCGAATTTCGGAAGCGGTACGAGAGCGTTTTCAAGCGAAGTGGTATCCGGTTCGCGTCCAAAACGCGTCTATATAAAGCTTTAGAGCGCGTTCGGACGCAAAACCGGTGTCCACTTTTGCTGAACGCGCTCTACGCAATATTTCATTTACTCGATTTAGATACGCCCGATTAACCATGCTTTGACCTTTACCTGCTGAAGTCCCGTGACAGCGGTGCGTGTCTGCCGCTGCGTCATGTGGAAAGTGAAGCGTATGAAAGCCGCGCGTCTCGTTATTCTTGGCGTCGCCATCGCGGCCGGCGGCCTGGCGGCCATGCTGGCCAGCGGCCCGGAACAGCCGGCCCCGGCAACGGCGCCGGAACCGGTCGCCAAACTCGAAACCATCGAAGTGCTGATCGCCAAGGCCGAGATCCCGATGGGGCACACGGTCAACGCGGCCGACATGCAGTGGCAGACGTGGCCGACCGCCGCCGCCGGCCCCACTTTCATTCGCAAGACTGAGCGGCCGGACGCCGCCGAAAAACTGGCCGGATCGCTCGCCCGCTCGGCCTTTGTGATGGGCGAACCGATTCGCGAGGCCAAGCTGCTACAGGCCAAGGGCTCCGGCTTCATGGCCGCCATCCTGCCGTCCGGCATGCGGGCGGTCTCGACCGACATCTCGCCGGAAACCGGCGCCGCCGGCTTCATCCTGCCGAACGACCGCGTCGACGTGCTGCTGACCCGCCGCGACAAGGCGGCCGAAAAAGCCGCTGGTGTCGAAGTCGTCACCAGCGAAACCATCCTGCAGAACATCCGCGTGCTGGCGATCGATCAGGCGATCCAGGAAAAGGATGGCCAGAAGGTCGTGATCGGCAAGACCGCGACACTCGAACTCTCGCCGCGTCAAACCGAGACGCTGGCGCTGTCGCGCCAGATCGGCACCTTGTCGCTCGCGCTGCGCAGTCTGTCGGACGCCAATGCGCCGGCCAAGACCGTCGAGGAAGACACCGGAAGCCGGCGCGGCAGCGTCAACATGGTCCGCTACGGCGTGACCACCACGACGACTAAGTGAATTTGGACGACCAAGTGAATCAGAGCGTAAGGAATTGCGAAATGGCTTCCAAGATCTTGGCCACGAAGACCTTGGTCCGCGCCGCGCTCGTGGCCTTGATCGCGACCGTCGCGATGCCGCCACTGCCGGGCCTCGCCGCCGATGACGACCTGACGACGTCGAGCATCCGCTTGGCGGCCAATGACGGCGCGTCGAAGTTCGTGCCGCTCGGCATCGGCAAGTCCGTGGTGATCGACCTGCCGAGGGACATCAAGGATGTCCTGGTCGCCGATCCGAAGATTGCCAACGCCGTGGTGCGGTCGGCGCGCCGGCTCTATTTGATCGGCGTCACCGTCGGTCAGACCAACGTGTTCGTGTTCGACGGCGAGGGCAAGCAGCTCGCCGGCCTGGACATTGCCGTCACGCGCGACCTGAACGGATTGCGCGCCGCCCTCAAATCGTCGTTGCCGGGCGCCGAAATCCGCGTCGAAGGCCTGGGCGAAAGCGTCATGCTGTCGGGCACCGCCACCAACCAGGCCGAAGCCCAGCAGGCCGTCGATCTGGCCGGCAAGCTGGTGGGCGACGCCAATAAAGTCGTGAACAGCATCGTGGTGCGCGGCCGCGACCAGGTGATGCTCAAGGTCACGGTCGCCGAAATTCAGCGCGACGTCATCAAGCAGCTCGGCATCGATCTCTCGGGATCGCTGAACTACGGCGCCGCGACCCTGAACTTCACCAGCTCCAACCCGTTCGCGGCGTCGGGCGGCGCGCTCAGCGACACCGCGGCCGTCGGCACCTGGAAATCGGTGACCGCGACATTGCGGGCGATGGAGCGTGCCGGCGTGCTGCGCACGCTGGCCGAGCCCAACATCACGGCGATCTCCGGCGAGTCGGCCACTTTCCTGGCGGGCGGCGAATTTCCGATCCCGGCCGGCTTCACCTGCGATCCGACCACCCGGCAGTGTCAGGTGTCGGTCGAGTTCAAGAAGTTCGGCGTCGGCCTCAACTTCACGCCGGTGGTGCTGACCGAGGGCCGCATCAGCCTGAAGGTGATGACCGAGGTTTCCGAACTGTCGAACGAGAACGCCCTGACGCTGACCCAGGCGGTCTCGGCGACCTCGACCCAATCGCTCACCATTCCGTCGATCAAGACCCGGCGGGCCGAGACCACCATCGAGATCCCATCCGGCGGCTCGATGGCGCTGGCCGGCATGATCCAGGAATCGACCAAGCAGCAAATCAACGGCGTGCCCGGCCTGATGAAGCTGCCGGTGCTCGGCACGCTGTTCAAGAGCCGCGACTACATCAACCGGCAGTCCGAACTGGTGGTGATCGTGACGCCGTACATCGTGCAGGCGGTGGCCCGTAAGGATCTGTCGCGGCCCGACGACGGCTTCGCCGACCCGTCGGACCCGGCGTCCATTCTGCTCGGACGGCTGAACCGCATCTATGGCGTGGCCGGCAAGACCGAGCCGGGCAAGACGCAACCGCCGGGCGCCTACAAGGGCCAATACGGCTTCATCCTCGACTGAGCGCCGCGACAAGGAAACCTCGATGATGTGCCCGAATGAAGCCAACGCCGGAACGCGCAGCGCCCGCTTGCGCGCGCTGTCACTTGCGGCGCTTGCTGGCTGCGCGCTGCTGCTCGGCGGCTGCATGAACTCGCGCGAGACGACAGCAAGCGTGCCCGGCGGCTACCAGCAGCGCCATCCTATTTCCATCAAGGAAGGCGAGCGCAACATCGAACTGCTGGTCGGCACCAACCGTGGCGGCCTCAATGCCGGACAGCGCGCCGACGTCGCGGCGTTCGCCCATGCCTGGCGGCGCGAGGCGACCGGCGGCATCATTATCGAAGCGCCCACCGGCACCAACAACGCGCGCGCCGCAAGCGAAATGCTGCCCGAAATCCAGTCCATCCTGATGGCCACCGGCGTGCCGGCGAACGTCGTGCGGCTGCGTCATTACCGGCCGGCCGACCCGCGCCAGATGGCGACGTTGCGCATCAACTATTCCAAGATGGTCGCGGAAACCGGACCGTGCGGAACGTGGCCGGAGGATCTCGGCCTGACCTACGATTCCAACAGCATCGAGAACCGCGAATACCACAATCTCGGCTGCGCGACGCAACGCAACCTCGCCGCCATGATCGACAATCCGAGCGATCTGGTGCAGCCGCGCGGTGAAACGCCGAGCTACAGCGCCCGGCGGACCGTGATGTTCGACAAGTATCGCAAGGGCGAGTCTCCGGGCTCGACCGATGCCAATGCCGACAAGGGCAAAATCAGCGAAATCGGCAAATGATGAAACACGTCCCGCCCACCACGCCCGACGCCGGCCTCAACGAGGCCGCGACACGCGACGACCACATCGCACCGGCGCCCCGGGTATCGATCCAGGCGTTCTGCGAGTCGGTCGAGACCGCCGCCGCCATCCAGGCGGCCGGCGACGACCGCCGCATGGCCAAGGCGCATCTGCGCATCCAGATGGGCGGCGTCACGGCCGCCGCCGAAGCCTATCGCACCTCGCCGACGCCGAACGTGATCGTGCTGGAATCCGAGAGCCGCGGCCACGAGATCCTGGAGGGCCTCGACCAGCTCTCCGACGTGTGCGATCCGGGCACCCGCGTCATCGTGATCGGCCGCCTCAACGATGTGGTTCTGTATCGCGAGCTGATGCGCCGCGGCGTCAGCGACTACATGATCGCGCCGGTCGGCACCATCGACGTGGTGCGCTCGATCTGCGGACTGTTCTCCGCGCCCGACACCAAGCCGATCGGCCGCGTCATCGCGGTCATCGGCGCCAAGGGCGGCGTCGGCGCCTCGACCATCGCGCATAATATCGCCTGGGCGATCGCGCGCGACCTCGCTTTGGATTCCGTGGTGGCCGATCTCGACCTTGCGTTCGGCACCGCCGGGCTCGACTTCAACCAGGACCCGCCGCAGGGCGTCGCCGATGCGGTGTTCTCGCCGGACCGCATCGACACTGCGTTCGTCGACCGCCTGCTGTCGCGCTGCACCGACCATCTCAGCCTGCTGGCGGCGCCGGCGACGCTGGACCGAGTCTACGATTTCGGCGCCGAGGCGTTCGATCCAATCTACGATTCGCTGCGCGCGACGATGCCGTGCATCGTGCTCGACGTGCCGCATCAGTGGACCGGCTGGACCCGGCAGACCCTGATCGGCGCCGACGACATCCTGATTGTCGCCTCGCCCGATCTGGCTAACCTTCGCAACGCCAAGAACCTGGTCGACTTCCTCAAGGCGGCGCGGCCGAACGACAACCGCCCGTATTACTGCCTCAACCAGGTCGGCGTGCCGAAGCGCCCGGAAATCAAGCCGGCGGACTTTGCCAGCGCGCTCGAATGCGAGCCGTTGGCCACCATCGCGTTCGATCCGCAGATGTTCGGCACCGCGGCCAATAACGGCCAGATGATCGCCGAGGTCGCCTCTGGCCATCGCACCGCCGAGACGTTCCGCCAATTGGCCCAGACGCTGACCGGACGCCTGGAGGCCAAGAAGCAACGCCCAAGCCTGTTCAGCCCCTTCATCGGCAAGCTGATGAAGCGGCCAGCTTAAACGTGGTCGCATTTCCTATGGCGAACCGGCTTCCACTTCGCCGGGAAATGCTCTGAATCGAGGACGAGAGTGTTCGGTAAGCGGCCCAGTTCCAACTCTGACGGTCGGTCGGCCGTCGCCGAGGCGCGCCCGCCGGCGCCGACCCTGGCGTCGTCGCCCGCGCCGTCGCCCGCGCATGGCGACGAGGGCGGACGCGCGCCGATTCCCGCGGTCGGCCTCGGCGCGCCGCTGGTCGGCGCCCCGACCGGCAAGGTCAATGCCGGGCCGATGCCAAGCGTCAACGCGCCGTCGATCGCACCGGCGGTCGATTCCCGGCGGTCGGAAACCTATTACGAGGTCAAAGGCACGATCTTCGGCGCGCTGATCGAAGCGATCGATCTCGGCCAGCTCGCCAAACTCGACGCCGATTCGGCGCGCGAGGAAATCCGCGACATCGTCAACGAGATCATCGCGATCAAGAACATCGTGATGTCGATCTCCGAGCAGGAAGAACTGCTCGACGATATCTGCAACGACGTGCTCGGCTACGGCCCGCTCGAACCGCTGCTGGCCCGCGACGACATCTCCGACATCATGGTCAACGGCTCCGGCACGGTCTACATCGAAGTCGCCGGCAAGCTGCAGAAGACCAGCATTCGGTTCCGCGACAACCAGCAACTGCTGAATATCTGTCAGCGCATCGTCAGCCAGATCGGCCGCCGCGTCGATGAATCCTCGCCGATATGCGACGCCCGTCTGCCGGACGGCTCGCGTGTCAATGCCATCGTGCCGCCGCTGTCGATCGACGGCCCGACACTGACCATCCGCAAGTTCAAGAAGGACAAGCTGACCCTCGAACAACTGGTCCGGTTCGGCACCATCACGCCGGAAGGCGGCGACATCCTCAAGGTGATCGGCCGCTGCCGCGTCAACGCGCTGGTGTCCGGCGGCACCGGTTCGGGCAAAACCACGCTGCTGAACTGCCTGACGCAGTTCATCGACGACGACGAACGCATCATTACCTGCGAAGACGCCGCCGAACTGCAATTGCAGCAGCCCCATGTGGTGCGGCTGGAAACCCGGCCGCCGAATCTCGAGGGCGAAGGCCAGGTCACGATGCGCGACCTGGTGCGCAACTGCCTGCGTATGCGGCCGGAACGCATCATCGTCGGCGAAGTGCGCGGACCTGAAGCCTTCGATCTGTTGCAGGCGATGAATACCGGCCATGACGGCTCGATGGGCACGTTGCACGCCAACAATCCGCGCGAGGCGCTGTCCCGTCTCGAATCGATGATCACGATGGGCGGCTTCTCGCTGCCGTCGCGTACCATCCGCGAAATGATCTGCGCATCGGTCGACGTCGTCATCCAGGCGGCGCGCCTGCGCGACGGCTCGCGCCGCATCACCCACATCACCGAGGTGCTGGGGATGGAAGGCGACGTCATCATCACCCAGGACCTGTTCGTCTACGACATGGTCGGCGAAGACGCGCACGGCAACATCATCGGCCAGCATCGCTCGACCGGCATCGGCCGGCCGCGCTTCTGGGATCGCGCGCGCTACTATGGCGAAGAGAAGCGGCTGGCGGCGGCGCTCGACGCGGCCGAGGCCGCCAACGTTCCGGCTGGGGCCTGACGCCATGGCGATGCAAACGCTCGCTTTGTTCCTGCTGGTGTCGGTGTCGATCGGCGGCGTCGCCTGGGTATTCCTGTATCCGATCCTGTCCGGCGAGCGGCGCGTCGAGCAGCGCAGGGCCAATGTGGCGCGCGCCGACCCGGTGGTGCGCAAGGTGCGCAATCAGCGCAGCCGCCGCGAGCAGGTCGAAGAAACCCTCAAGGACATCGACCAGCGCCACCGCAAGGCCAAGCGACCGCCGCTGCACACCCGCATCGAACAGGCCGGGCTGAACTGGTCCAAGCAGCGCTTCATCCTGACCGGCGCCGCGCTCGGCGTCGGCGCCTTCATCGCGGGTTTTCTGCTCGGTGCCGGCTTGCTGGCAGCCGCGGCCGCCGGCTTCGCGGCCGCGTTCGGCGTGCCGTTCTGGATCCTGTCGTTTCTCAAGAAACGCCGGGAAGACAAATTCCTGCTTTACTTTCCGGATGCCGTCGACGTGATCGTGCGCGGCATCAAAGCCGGCCTGCCGCTGCTCGACTGCCTGAAGGTGATCGCCAACGAGTCGCAGGAGCCGGTACGCTCGGAGATCCGCATCATCGTCGAGACCCAGACCATCGGCCTGCCGCTCGGCGAATCCTGCGCCAAATTGTACGACCGCATGCCGCTGCCCGAGGCGAACTTCTTCGGCATCGTGATCGCGATCCAGCAGAAGGCCGGCGGCAATCTGTCCGAAGCACTCGGCAATCTGTCCCGGGTGCTGCGCGATCGCAAGAAGATGAAAGCCAAGATCCAGGCCATGTCGATGGAAGCCAAGGCCTCGGCGATGATCATCGGCTGCTTGCCGTTAGCCGTGATGGGTTTGGTGTACGTTTCCAGCCCGGACTATATCCGGCTGCTATGGACCCATCCGACCGGGCACATGCTGCTGGCCGCCTCGGCGGTGTGGATGACTTTCGGCGTCCTGGTGATGCGCAAGATGATCAATTTCGACTTCTAGAGCATGATCCCGAAAAGTGGGAACCGGTTTTCGGATAAGATCATGCTCATAAGTAAACAGTACTTCGTGAGTTAGGAACGCGTCATGTTCGAGTATTTGATCGACCGGGTGCACGACACGCGCTTTCTGGCGATGCTGTTTGCCGCCGTGGCGGCCGGCGCCACGGTGCTGACGCTCGCCATGCCGCTGCTGGTGTCCGACCAGCTCAACAAGCGCATGAAGTCGGTCGCGCTGGAGCGCGAGAAGCTGCGGCAACGCGAACGCGAGCGCATGGCACGCGGCGAGCGCGCCAGCCTGCGGGCGTCCCCCAAGCAGTACATGCAGAACGTCGTCGAGCGCTTCAACCTGAACAAATGGCTCGGTCAGGAAGAGGCCCGCGCCAAGCTGATGCAGGCCGGCTATCGCGGCCAGGCGCCGTACGTCACCTTCATCTTCTTCCGCCTGGTGATGCCGACCACGCTGTGCCTGGCGGCCGCGATCTATATGTTCTTTCTGGTCGAGACCGATTGGACCTCGACCATGAAGCTCGGCGTCGTGATCGGCGCGACCTACGCCGGCATGCATGTGCCGTACATGTTCCTGAAGAACAAGATCCAGAAGCGCCAGCAGTCGATCAAGCGGGCGTTTCCGGATGCGCTCGATCTGCTGCTGATCTGCGTCGAATCCGGCATGTCGATCGAGGCGGCGTTCCGCCGCGTCAGCCAGGAAATCGGCACGCAGTCGATCCCGCTCGCCGAGGAACTGACCCTGACCACCGCCGAACTGTCCTATCTGCAGGACCGCCGGCAGGCCTACGACAATCTGGCGATGCGCACCGACCTCGACGGCGTCAAGTCGGTCTGTATGGCGTTGCAGCAGTCGGAGCGCTACGGCACGCCGCTGGCCAACACGCTGCGGGTGATGGCGCAGGAAAATCGCGACATGCGCATGTCGGAAGCCGAGAAGAAGGCCGCCGGCCTGCCGCCGAAGCTGACGGTGCCGATGATCGTGTTCTTCCTGCCGGTGCTGTTCGTCGTCATTCTCGGCCCGGCGGCGATTCGCGTCACGCAGATTCAGTAAGACGCCGGTCGCAACGACCAACGCTCGGTAGACAGTCAATCCGATTGAACTTTGCAAGAAATCATGCCGCGAAACTCATGCGGTATGGATCGACGTGAGCGATAATCGCATCAGCCGCGAGGCGCGCTCGGCGCCGCGGCGACGCCCGGCCGGCTCAGCGATTTGAGATCGGTCTTCTGCGCCAGCATCTGCCGCAGATAGGCGACATTGGCGGCGGCCTCATCGGCCGGCAGATCGGCCTTGGCGATGGTCTCGGCTTCCGGGAAGCGGCCTTGCAGGCCGACCACCAAAGCGAGATTCTGGCGCACCCGCACATCGCCGCCGGAGCGCTCGACGGCCTGGCGCAGCGTGGTTTCGGCCCGCGTCAAATCCTTGGCCAACGCATAGGACAGGCCGAGATTGGACAATACTTTAGGCTCGCCCGGCACGATCTTGAGCGCCGACGCGTAGTAGCGTTGCGCGTCGGCGTGCCGGCCGAGCTGATCGAGCACCGCGCCCTGTACCGACAGCGTGCGCCAGTCGGGCCGGTCCGGCGTATGCGAGCGGCTGAGCACGTCGAATGCCTGCTGATAATGACCGACATCGGCCAACGCGCGGCCATAGGCGCCGAGCAGCGCCATGTTGTTGGGGTTGGAGATCGAGGCCCGCTCGAGAATGGCCGAGGCCTGCTGACGCTGGCCGGTTTCGCGCAGCGCCTGCGCGTAGGCGATCGCGGCCTCAGCGTCGTTCGGATTGGCCTGGTAGCGCTCGCTCCAGGCATCGGCCGAGCGCCGCGAGTCGGCTTCGCTGCGCGGCCCCGTCGGGCTGGCGACCGAACCGGTGGTATCGCTTGTCGTTTTGCATCCGGCGGTGGCGCCGGCCAGAAGCGCCGCGAGGGCTACCGAGGCCAGGAAACGCGCCGAGCCGAACCGATGGATACGCATGAGAACCAACGCTGTTGCCGGGCGCCAACAAAACGCCCCCGACCGCCAGCAATAGGCTGTTAACCCTAACTTGCGGTTAACGGAGCGCGGCGGCTGGTCGCATGCCTATGGGGCGCCAAACAATTAACTAGCGACGTCAAGACGAATCCACGTATTATCAGCGAACAAATTAGATATAACAGATTAAAATAACTCTAAACTATCAATATTATAGTCTAAAATTGCTCTAAACTAAGTAGATGATCGCGAGTACTATCAGCGAACGGATAAGATAAGCGAGATGAATTCTCCAGACCCCAAAGACGATCGTGAAGGGTTGCCTGAGCTGGCAAGCAAGACTGATGAGAGCGGTCGGACCATTGCGGTGCTCGACAATCACATCGACAGCCGCGACCTGTTTGTCGCCACTCGCGAGATCATCATCGGGCACGGGGAAAATCACTACCGGCTGCGGCTCACGGCACAGAACAAGCTAATCCTCACCAAATGACGTGCGCGATGGTCCCGTCGCAGTCGTGAGCGCGATTATGTTCGGCACCGCTCGCTTCACGCCATCACTGGTCATGTCGAATTGAACCTTCGCTCGGCGCTCATCTTCACCCCGGCCGGCCCGCGTGCTAGCAAGCGACATGCATCCGATGTTCGTCGCAAGTGGAACGGCGCAGCCGGTTCCTGTCTGGTTCGTCAACGCCGCCGGCTACCCGGGATTGCGCGAGCAACTGAGCTCCGCCGCCATCGCGTTCGCCGACGCCGCCGGCTTTGAGCCGAAGCCGGGGCGGCATCTGCTGCTGCCCGGCGAAAACGGTTCAGGGGCCTTGGGCGGTGTGCTGTTCGGCATCGAGGCCGACGACGCGCCGAAGGATTGGTTTCTGCCCGGCCGCCTGCCCGGCCTGCTGCCGGCCGGCACCTACCGGTTCGGCAACGCGCCGCATGATACGCGGCTGGCCGCGCTCGCCTTCGCGCTCGGCGCCTATCGGTTCACCCGCTATCGCGCGGGCGACGACAAGCCGGTCAGGCTGGCGATGCCGGAAGGCATCGACGGCGACGACGTCGGCCGCATCGCCGAAGGCGTGACGCTGGCCCGCGACCTGATCAATACGCCGGCCAACGACATGGGACCGGCCGAACTCGATGAAGCCGCGCGGCAACTCGCGGCCCGGCATGGCGCCAGCGTGCGCACTGTCGCGGGCGATGAATTGATCGCCGAGAATTTCCCGCTGATCCATGCGGTCGGCGCCGCCTCGTCGCGCGCGCCGCGGCTGATTGATCTGCGCTGGGGCGACGCCGACGCGCCGAAGATCACGCTGGTCGGCAAAGGCGTGTGCTTCGACACCGGCGGGCTGGATCTCAAGCCCGACAGCGCCATGCTGCTGATGAAGAAGGACATGGGCGGCGCGGCGGCCGTACTGGCGCTCGCCCACATGATCATGGATCGCGGCCTGAAAGTGCGGCTGCGCGTGCTGATCCCGGCCGTCGAGAATTCCGTGGCCGGCAATGCGTTCCGTCCGTCGGATGTGTTCCGGTCGCGCAAGGGTCTGAATGTCGAGATCGGCAATACCGACGCCGAGGGCCGCCTGGTGCTGGCCGACGCGCTCGCGGCGGCCGACGAGGAATCGCCCGAGTTGATCGTCGACATGGGCACGCTGACCGGCGCCGCCCGCGTCGCGCTCGGGCCCGAATTGCCGCCCTACTACACCGACGACGAGACGCTCGCGGCCGAGGTGGCCCGCCACGCCGCCGCCGAAAACGATCCGCTCTGGCGGCTGCCGCTATGGCAACGCTATGACCAGAACATCGATTCCAAGGTGGCCGACGTGAACAATGTCGCGGCCGGCGGCATGGCGGGTTCGATCATCTGCGCGCTGTTCCTCAAGCGTTTCGTGTCCGCCGCCAAGAGCTGGCTGCATTTCGACATCTACGCCTGGACGCCTTCGTCCAAACCCGGCCGGCCGGAGGGCGGCGAATGCCAGGCGGCACGGGCGCTCTATGCGCTGCTGAAGCAGCGCTACGGCCGATAGGAGAGGCTCGGTGCAGACCGTCACCAAAGGCAAGGCGCTGCTCACCACCACGACCGGCGCCCTGCCCCGGCCGAGCTGGTACACCGAAAACCTGCGCGGCATTCCGCTATCGCAAGGCTTCTCGCAACAGGCCTATCGCGAGCAGCACTTCGATTGCCTCGCCTGCA
>JAQGJU010000082.1 GCA_028290465.1 Xanthobacteraceae bacterium
GTCCGAACCCGCGATGGTGACGGCGATCGGCGTATGGATCTCCGGCGCGGTCATGCGCGGTCCCGCTTGGCCCGCGCGGCATCGACCGCCGCGCGCAATTCACGGGCAGCCGCAATGGCATCCGGAGCCAGCGACAGCGCCGAGATCACCGCGACGCCGTCGGCGCCGGCCGCTACCACGTCGGCCGCATTGCCGGCCGTGATCCCCGCTATGGCCACGACCGGCAGACCGGGCGCGCGGCGGTGAAAAATATCGACGATGGCGCGCAAGCCATCGAGGCCGATCGGCTTGTTCGGATTGTCCTTCGAGGTCGTCGCATAGACGCCGCCGACCCCGACATAGTCGAGCAGTTCGACCGGCGCGGCCTCGGCCTCGGCGAGGGTCTTGATCGACAGTCCGATAATGGCGCCAGGACCGAGAATGCTGCGTGCTTCCGCGACCGACATATCGTCCTGGCCGACATGCACGCCGTCGGCCTGCGCGGCCAGCGCGACATCGACGCGGTCGTTGATCACCAGCGGCACACCACTGTCGCCCAGCGCCGCCTTGATGGCCTTCGCAGTCTCGATCTGCCGGCGGGTGTCGCCATGCTTATCGCGCAACTGGATCAAGGTGGCACCACCGGACGCCACCAATCCGGCGAGAGTATCCATGGTATAGCTGCCGGCCACCGCCGGATCGACAATGGCATTGAGACGAACATCGACCATCAGGAAACCTTCGTGAATTGAGTCAGCGTGACACGATCGAGACCATGCAGAACGTCGAGGATTTCGACCACGAAACTGCCGGGGCCGCGTGCGCGCGCGCCCGCGATCTCTCCGGCCACGCCGAGCGCGACCAATGCGCCGGCCGTCGCGCGCCATGGATCGGGTTCAACCGCGAGACACGCCGCGACCAGCGCCGAACCGGCGCAGCCCATCGCGGTGACCTGCGCCATCAGCGGATGGCCGTTGTGCAAGGTGACGAGGCGCGCGCCATCGGCGACCCAATCCTGCGCGCCGGTCAACGCGACCACAGTGCCGCACGCATTGGCGTAAAACTGCACGGCCTGCGTGACAGGAGCATCGGGCGGGCATTCGGCCAAGGTCGCGAACTCGGCGCGATTGAGGCGGATCACAGTCGGCGCCCGCCGTGCGAGATCGCGCGCGAAGGCGGCGCGCGTCGGCACCCGGTCGACAAATACCGGATCGAGCACCACCGGCACGCGCCCGGCCGCCGCCGTGACGGCGACATCGATCGCCTCGCGACGCCCTTGGTCCAGCGTGCCGATATTGATCAGCAGCGCATCGGCGCTGGCCACGAAGGCGCCGACCTCGTCGGGGTCGACCGTCATCGACGGCACGCCGCCGACCGCCAGCAGCAGATTGGCCGTAAAGGCCTGCGCGACCGTATTGCTGATGCAATGCACGCGCGGCGCCCGCGCGCGCAAGCGCGTCAGCAGGTCGGCGGCGAGTTCCGCCAAATTTTCAGACGACACGTCGCTGGAAGGCGCGTGCATCTCAAGCTCCCTCCGCCGGAATGACCCGGATCAGGTTCGATGGGTTGGCTTGCGCCTCTCAGCCCGGCAACCGATCCGCCGGGCACCCCGATGAGTATGCTGAGCGGAAATTAGGGGGGCGACGGCCGGATGGCAAGGGCAGCGTTTGGTAGGTTTTTCGGCCAGCTTTGCGCCTTGTCAATTCGCTCCGATTTTGCTCGATTGCCGGGGAATGGCCGTCGCGGCCCGGAGGTTTTTGCGCATGATTCCGTTTTTCGTCCAGATCAAGTGCCAGCTCGGCAAATCCTATGAAGTGGCGAATGCGCTCGCCGACGCCGAGATCGCGTCCGAAATCTATTCGACCGCCGGCGATTTCGACCTGCTGGTGAAATTCTACGTCGATCCGACAACGGACATCGGACACTTCGTCAACGAGAAGGTCCAGGTGCTGCCCGGGATCCAGGACACCAAGACGATCATCACCTTCAAGGCGTTTTAGGCTCGCGAAGGCTGGAGCCGGGAATGGCGCGCGTACCGCCCGGCATTCATACGATCCGCGGCATCATGGGCGTCTGCCATCTTTTGGTAGACGCTCAAGGCGATGCCGTGTTGATCGATACCGGCCTCGTCGGCGAACCATGGCAAATTCGCTGGCGGCTTCATCGTCTCGGTCTTGGCCCACACGCCATCAAGGCGATCCTGCTCACACATGGCCATCTCGACCACGCCGGCAATCTCGCATGGGCGAAAACTTGGTCCGGCGCGCCGATCTATGCTCACCCGCTTGAACAGGCCCATATCGATGGGACTTATTCTTACGTAGGCGTCAATCGCTGGTGCGGCCGTCTTGAAAACGCAGGGCGCATCTTACTGCGGGTCGGCGCGCGAGCCGAAATCGACATCCCATTCGCGGACGGCGATGAGTTACCTTTTTGGGGCGGCTTGCGCGTGATCCACCTGCCTGGCCATACGCTCGGGCATTGTGGCTTTTACAGCGCGCGGCATGATCTGCTTTTCAGCGGCGATCTGTTCGCAAGCTATTTCTTCAACGTGCATCTGCCGCCGGCGATTCTCAACAGCGCGCCAGAGCTTATTCCCGCCAGCCTGGAAAAGGCCCGCGCGCTCGACCCGCGTTTCATGGTGCCGCAGCACTACGACGTGCTTGACGGCACGCTGCATCGACGCCGCTTCGATCGTCTGTTGAACCGTTTGACGTAATTACGTCACCACCGGCGGCCCCTCGTCGAACTTGTCGTGCTCGACGCCGAGCTTACGCTCGCGCCAAATCACGAACAGTCCGGCGCCCGCGACGATGACCGACCCGATATAGACGTACATGTCGGGCAGTTCGCTGAACACAAACCAGCCGAGCAAAAAAGCCCATAGCATCGCTGTGTAGTCGAATGGCGCCAGCACCGAGGCCGACGCGAACCGATAGCTCTCGGTCAGCACGATATGCGACAGGCCGCCCAGCAGGCCGATCGACATCAAGGCGATCAACACCGGCGGACTTGGCATCACCCAGCCGAATGGCAGTGTGAGAAGTCCACCGATCGTGCAGGTCAGCGAGAAGTAGAACACGATCGATGGCGTGCTTTCCGTGAAGGTCAGGCGACGGGTCTGGATCACCGTGCCGGCATTGCAGAACGCCGAGATCAGGGCGCAGATCGCGCCAATAACGCTTGCCGTGGTGGCCGCGCCGGCCACATAGCGCGCCGGCTCGAAATGCGGCACCAGCATCACCATCACGCCGACAAATCCCGCCAACACGGCCGACCAACGATAGATCCGCACGCGTTCCTTGAGGAGCAGCGCCGACAGTGCCACGGTGATCAGCGGCGACAGAAACGAGATCGCGGTGGCCTCGACCAACGGCAATCGGAACAGCGCGGAAAAGTTGGAAAACATGCCGGCGATGCCGAGCGTGCCGCGGCCGAGATGACCGAGCGGCCGACTGGTCCGCATCGCGGCGCGCATTTCGCCACGCCACGTATAGATCAACACGACAGGGACGATGGCGAAGGCGCTGCGAAAGAACACCACTTGGCCGATCGGCACGGTGTCGCCGGCCGTGCGTACCAGCACGCTCATGAAGGCGAACAATAGGAGGGAGATCAGCTTGAGGCTGACGGCCTTGAACAGGTGCATCTGGAGTTCCGGCGAAGTCAGCGAAAGGCTGACATGCCCTTTGAGCACACCCGACAGGTGCAGGAAACCCGTGCGCCCGCATGGCGGGCCGGCAAAAGCGGCCGGTCCGTTTAACTACGGCTTTTTCGGCGGGCGGGTCGGCCCATCGACCGCCGGCAGCGACTTCAGATAGGTCGCCATCGCGGTACGATCCTGCGGCGTTAGATTCGACGTATTGCGGATTACCGCCGTCATCGAGCCGCCGACCGAATCGCCGTCCGGCGTCTGCCCGGTCTCCAGCAGGTACTCGATATCCTTGACCGACCAGTCCTTCAGGCCCTTCTGGGTAATATTCGGCACCCAGCCCTCGCCTTCCGGATTCGGGCCGCCGGCGAGGCGCTGCGACGATACGATGCCGCCCAGCAGATTGCGTGGGCTGTGGCACTCGGCGCAGTGCCCGGGGCCGTTGATCAGATAGGCGCCGCGATTCCACTCGGCCGACTGCGCCGGGTCCGGCACGAACGGCTTGCCGTCGAGGAACAGGAACTTCCAGCCGCCGAGCGTACGGCGGATGTTGAACGGGAACGGCAGGTCGTGGTCGCGCACGCGGCCCTGGACTGGCGGCAGCGTCTTGATGAAGGCGAAAATATCGCGCACGTCGTCGAGCTTCATGCGCTGATACGAGGCGAACGGAAACGCCGGATAATAGTGGCTGCCGGCCGGCGACGTGCCCTTCAGCATCGCGGTGGCGAACTCGACCTCGCTCCAGCGGCCGATGCCATCGTTAGGGTCGGGTGAGATGTTGGGCACGTAGAAGGTGCCGAATGGCGACTTCAGGCCGAGTCCGCCGGCCAGCCGGGTCGGATCGAACTTGTCGGCCTCCTTGGTCTGCACCGCATGGCAGGCCGCGCAGCCGCCGGCAAAGAACAGCTCCTTGCCATTGACGAGATCGGGCGTGCGGGGCGCCAGTGCGCTCGCCGGCACCGTTGCCGGGATGGTCACGACCCAGAACACCGCGAGGCCGATCACCGCCCCCACGACCGCCAGCAATATCAGCTTGCGTAACATCGTTCTCTCCCCCGCCGACCGAGTCCGACCATGTTAAGTCACCCGGATTTTAAGTGACAGATGTCACCACGAAAAGCACAGGGCGGCGTATCCGTTTGGAATACGCCGCCCTGGCAATCAGACGTCCAACTGGCGTCAGAGCATTTTCAAGCGAAGTGGAATCCACTTCGCGTGAAGAAAACGCGTCAATCTAAAGAGTTAGAGCGCGTACGCAGATAAGTTTACGCAATCTGCGCAAGCTTGATTGCTTCCGCAAAACCGGTGTCCACTTTTGCTGGACGCGCTCTAGATGCGCGCTTAGCTCTTGACGCGGAAGGTTTCGTGGCAGCCGCTGCAATTCTTGGCGACATTGCTGAACTGGGTCTTGAAGCTGGCGAGATCGGTAACGGCCGCTTCAGCTTCCTTCGACTCCTTGGCGAACTTGGCAAACCCCGCCGCGAAGCCGGCCTTGTCTGTCCAAACCGCCGGCGCTGCCGAGGTCTCACCGCCGGTCTTGGAGTTGTCCGGGTACAGGGTGGGCATCTTTTCCGCCGCAGCGGCGTAACCCGCGAAAATCGCCTTGGCCTTGGCGAGATCGAACGGCACGTCGCCCTTCGACATCGCGGCGCCATTCTTAGCCTGCGCGCCGTTTTCCTTCATGATCGCCTTGCGGGCCGCGATCGGGTCCTGGGCAGTGGCGACGGTCACGCCGAGCGCAAGCGCGGCAACGGCAAGCACGGTACGAATCATTCTGTAATCTCCCTCTGGGGTCAGGACGGGGGTCCGACGGAAACGACATTCAGGCTGGGCAGCGCCGCGACAAAACCGGGTGCGGTACTAGGGTCAACACCTAGCCTAGTTTGTTATTCCTACAAACAGGCGACACGCCTCCCAAGCCCTCACTTCACGAACCCGTGAAGACGCCTTAGGAGGCCCACTTCGCCCTGCCATCACAGCGTGTGGACGCGCTTGCCTTCCTCGATCGCCGCCCAGACCCGCTCCGGTGTCGCCGGCATGTCGATGTGACGGACCCGGTAGGCGCGCCATAGCGCATCGACGATCGCATTCATGACCGCCGGGCAGGATCCGATGGCCCCGGCCTCGCCGGCGCCTTTGACCCCCAGCGGATTGACCTTGCAGGGCACATTGCGGGTCTCGAACGCGAAGGGCGGCACGTCGCCGGCGCGCGGCAGCGCATAGTCCATCAGGCTGGCGGCCAGCAACTGGCCGGTATCGGCGTCGTAAGTGGTGTCTTCCATCAGGGCCTGGCCGATGCCCTGGACCGCGCCGCCGTGGACCTGGCCGGCCAGCAGCAGCGGATTGAGCGACACGCCGAAATCATCGACCACGACGTAGTTGGCGAACGCGGTGTGGCCGGTCGCCGGATCGATCTCGACCTCGACCACATGGGTGCCGTTCGGATAGGTCGCCTGCAACTTCTTGAAGGCATCGGCGGCGGTCAGCAGCTCCGGCCGGGTCTCGCCCTTGCGGGCGAGTTCCGCGAATGGAACCGAGCGATCCGTGCCGGCGACCCGCACCACGCCTTCGACGATTTCAAGGTCGCTCGGCGCGGCTTCCAGAACGTCGGCCGCCAGAGTCTTCAGATTCTCGGCCAGCTTCTTCGAGGCCAGCACCACCGACGGACCGCCGGCCGGGATCGAGGACGAGCCGCCGGTGCCGGCGCCGGTTTTGATCTGGTCGGTGTCGCCCTGCACCATGCGGACCATTTCGGGCGGCAGGCCGAACTCGTCGGCAAGGAGCTGCGCGTAAGCGGTCTGGTGGCCCTGCCCGGTCGATTGCGAGCCGATCAGCAGCGTGATCCCGCCATCCGGATCGAGCCGCAAGGTCGCGGTCTCCGGCCCGTTGCCGCCGCAAGCCTCGATATAGGTGCCGATGCCGATCCCGCGCAGCATGCCGGCCTTCTTCGACAGGGCGAGACGCTTGTTGAAGCCGTCCCAATCCGCAAGCTCCTTGGCGCGCTCAAGATGGCCGAGAAACTCACCGGTGTCGTAGGTCTTGCCGGTCGCCGTCGCGTAAGGCATCGCCGACGGCTTGATGAAGTTGCGCTTGCGGATGGTGTCGGTCGCGATGCCGAGTTCACGCGCCACGGTATCGACCAGACGCTCGATCACATAGGCGGCCTCAGGGCGCCCGGCGCCCCGATAGGCGTCGACCGGCACCGTGTTGGTGTAGACGCCGAGCACGCGGATATGACACGCCGGAATGTCATACACGCCCGGCAGCATCGGCACGCCGACATACGGAATATACGGCGCGTAACACGACAGGTAGGCGCCCATGTCGGCGATGGTCTCGACCTTAAGGCCGAGGAACTTGCCCTTGTCGTTCAGCGCCAGCGTCGCCGTGGTGATGTTGTCGCGGCCATGCGAGTCGGCGAGGAAATGTTCGGAGCGATCCGATATCCACTTCACCGGCTTTTTCAGCCGCTGCGCCGCGACGGCGGCCAGCGCGTATTCGCGGTACGGAAACAGCTTGGTGCCGAAGCCGCCGCCGACATCCGGCGTGATCACCCGCATCCGCGACTTGTCGATCTTGAGCACATCGTCGCACAGCACATCCTGCATGATGTGGCTGCCCTGACTGCCTAGGGTCAGGGTGAAACGCTCGGTGGCGTCGTCGTATTCGGCGATCACGCCGCGGGTGTCCATGTAGTTGGTCACCAGACGCTGATTCACCACCTTGAGCGAGACCGTGCGGGCGGCACCGGCAAACGCCGCCTTGGTCTTGGCCTCGTCGCCGAGCGTGAACGAGAACGCGAGATTGCCCGGCGCCTGCGGCCATATCTGCGGGGCGCCCTTGGCAAGCGCCGCCTCGGCGCCGACCACATGGGGCTTGGCGTCGTATTCGATCGCGATTGCCTCGGCGCCGTTGCGCGCGGCATCGAGCGTATCGCCAACCACGAAGGCGATGGAATCGCCGACATGCAGCACCTGATCGCGCGCCAGGATCGGATAGAACGGGATATCGACCTCGACGCCTTCCGGCACGCCCTGACATGGCAGCGGCCCAAGATCGGGAATATCGGCGGCGGTCAGCACCAGCCGCACACCCGGCAGCGCCCGCGCCTTCTCGACATCGGTAATACGGAAATTGGCATGGGCGTGCGTCGAGCGCAGCACCACGGCATGCAGCGTACCGGACGGCGTGTGATCGGCCACATAGCGGCCGGCGCCGCGCAGCAGCGGATCGTCCTCGCTGCGAAAGATGGCCTGGCCGACGCCGAATTTGCTGAGGGTCATGTCGTCGCTCCGAAATTCGCTGAATGAGCCGAGATCGCTGGTTGCGGACGCAAAAAATATCCCGAGGCCGCGAACCTTGCCCAGGATCGGCGGTTGTTGTGCGGGATCGCGCGCCGGGCGCCAGACCCGTGTCAGGAGACAGATTGTATGGCCAAGCAGAAAACGCAATCGAGCGCCAAAGGGTCGAGCAAGGTTTCAGGTAAGGGGGCAGACCAGGGATTGGTGCAAGGGGACGGCGGCGAAGCGCACTATACCGCAAAAACCGCCGACCAGACCCTGACCACCAACCAAGGCATTCCGGTCTCTGACAACCAGAATTCGCTGCGCGGCGGCGCGCGCGGGCCGACTTTGCTCGAAGATTTCGTGCTGCGCGAGAAAATCACCCATTTCGACCATGAGCGCATCCCGGAGCGCATCGTTCATGCCCGGGGCACCGGGGCCCATGGCTATTTCCAGGTCTACAAATCGCAGGCCAAACTGACCAAGGCCGCCTTCCTGCAGGACCCTAAGGTCAAGACGCCGGTGTTCGTGCGCTTCTCGACGGTCGCGGGCGGCGCCGGTTCGGTCGATCTGCCGCGCGACGTGCGCGGCTTCGCGGTCAAGTTCTATACCCAGGAAGGCAATTTCGATCTGGTCGGCAACAACATCCCGGTGTTCTTCATCCAGGACGCGATCAAGTTTCCGGACCTGATCCACTCGGTGAAGATGGAGGCCGACCGTGGCTTTCCGCAGGCGGCGAGCGCGCACGATACGTTCTGGGACTTCGCGTCGCTGATGCCGGAAAGCATGCACATGCTGACCTGGGCAATGTCGGACAGAGCCATTCCGCGTTCCTACCGGATGATGGAAGGCTTCGGCATCCATACGTTCCGTTTCATAAATGCTGATGGAAAAGTGTCTTTCGTTAAGTTTCACTGGCGGCCGCTGCTCGGCGCGCAATCCGTAGTGTGGGACGAGGCCGTCAAGATCAACGGCGCCGACAACGACTTCCACCGCCGCGACCTGTGGGAGGCGATCGAGAGCGGCGATTATCCGGAATACGAATTTGGCGTCCAGGTATTCGACGAGGACTTCGCCGACGAATTCGACTTCGACGTGCTGGATTCGACCAAGCTGATTCCGGAAGAACTCGTGCCGGTACAGATCATCGGCAAGATGGTGCTGGACCGCAACGTCGACAACTTCTTCGCCGAGACCGAGCAGGCCGCCTATCATCCGGCCAATATCGTCCCCGGCATCGACTTTTCGGAAGATCCGCTGCTGCAGGGCCGGCTGTTTTCCTACCAGGACACGCAATTGATCCGGCTCGGCGGCCCGAACTTCCATCAGATTCCGATCAACGCGCCCAAATGCCCGATGCGCAACTTCCAGCGCGACGGCTTCATGCAGATGAACGTGCCGACCGGCCGGGCCAACTATGAGCCGAACTCGATTGATCCGGCGAGTCCACGCGAAGATCCGAAGCGCGGCTTCGTCACCGTGCCGATTGAACCGGACGGACCCAAGCTGCGGGTGCGCTCGGAGACCTTCGCCGATCACTACAGCCAAGCGCGGATGCATTACCGTTCGCTCAGCGAGCCGGAGCAGCGCCACATGGCGAGCGCCTTCGCGTTCGAATTCGCCAAGGTCGAAACGCCGGCGATCCGGACCCGCATGCTGGGCCATCTGATGCTGATCGATCCGGATCTCGGCGCGACGGTGGAAGAAGCGCTGGGCATGGAGGGCCAGGCCGACAAGATTACGCCGGCCCGGGCGCCGATCGATGTCGATCCGTCACCGACACTCAGCATCGTCAACAAAGCGCCCGAGACGCTCAAGGGCCGCAAGGTCGGCGTGCTGGTCAGCGACGGCGTGCCGGCCGCGCTGCTCACAAGTCTCCTAACCGCCATCGAAAAGGAAGGCGCCAAGGCGGCGATCATTGCGCCGAAGATCGGCGGCGTTCGTGACGACGGCGGCAAGACCGTGATGCCGCAGCACGCGCTATCGGGCGCTCCGTCGGTGCTGTTCGATGCGGTGGTGCTGGCGCTGTCGGAAGACGGCGCGGCGCAGCTGTCGACGGAGGCCGCGGCCCTAGGCTTCGTCAACGACGCCTTTGGCCATCTGAAGATCATCGGCCACACCAAGGGTGCGATGGCGCTGCTCGAGGCAGCCGGTATCTCCGACAAGGCGGACGATGGCTTCGTCGCGCTGGCCGGCGCGCGCGATACGGCGGCGTTCATCGCCGCCGCGAAACGCCACCGTGTCTGGGACCGCGAGCCGAAGCTGCGCAGCCCTGGCTGATCTAAGATTTAAACGGGTAAGCCGTCCGGCGGAATTATTCCGCCGGATGCACCGCTTCAGTCGCCGGCTTATGGCGCGTCGTGTGCGCGGCGATCCAGCGCGCCACCACATAGAACACAGGCGTGAAGATCAGGCCGAACGCGGTCACGCCCAGCATACCGGAGAACACCGCGGTGCCGAGCGCCGAGCGCAGTTCCGCGCCCGCGCCCGTTGCCCAAGCCAGAGGCGCGACGCCGAGCACGAAAGCCAGCGAGGTCATGATGATCGGGCGCAGCCGCAGCCGTGCCGCCTCGACGGCGGCGTCGAGCCGGCTGCGGCCCTGATCCTCAAGCTGTTTGGCGAATTCGACGATCAGGATCGCGTTCTTGGACGCCAATGCTATCAGCACGATGAATCCGACCTGGGTCAGGATATTGTTGTCCTGCCCACGAAGAATCACGCCGATGATCGCCGCCACCAGACACATCGGCACGATCAGGATGACGGCAAGCGGCAGCGTCAGGCTCTCATACTGCGCGGCCAGCACCAGGAACACGAAGATTACGCCGAGCCCGAACGCGAAGATCGCCGTATTGCCGGCACGCAATTGCTGGAACGCCAGCGTGGTCCATTCGTAGCCGAAGCCAGCCGGCAACGTTTCGGCCGCCATCTTCTGCATGATCTCGATGGCCTGGCCCTGCGAGAAGCCCGGCGCGGAATTACCGTCGAGTTCGGCCGCCGGATACAGGTTGTATCGCGGCACGCGGTACGGTCCGGAGATATCCCGCACCGTCGTGAACGAGCCGAGCGGCACGGTGTCGCCGTTGCTGTTGCGAACCCGCAACGACAGCACATCCTTGGGCTCGAGCCGGTATTGCGCGTCGGCCTGGGCCTGTACGCGGAATGTACGCCCGAGCAGATTGAAGTCGTTGACGTAGGACGAGCCGATATAGACCTGCAGCGCGTTGAACACGTCGGCGATGTTGACGCCGAGCAGTTGCGCCTTAGTGCGGTCGATGTCGAGGAACAGTTGCGGCGTCGAGGTTTCGAACAACGAGAACACCTGTTGCAGGCCCGGCGTCGTCGCGGCCTTGCCCATCATGGCCATCACCGCGCCTTGCAGCGCCTGCGGGCCGGCACCGCTGCGGTCTTCGACCATCATGCGGAAACCGCCGGCATTGCCGATGCCGGAGACCGGCGGCGGCAGCACCACCACCATGAAGGCTTCCTGGATGGCGGCGAGCTTGCCGAACAGCTGGCCTTGAACGGCGGCCGCGGTCTTGGTCGGATCGCCGGCCCGCTTCTCGAACGGCTCCATGACCACGAACATCGCGCCGGCGTTCGGCGCGTTGGAGAAGCTCGCGCCGGAGAAACCCACGATGTTGATGGCGTGCGCGACACCGGGCGTCGACAGCACGAGATCGGCGGCGCGGCGCATCACGGCATCGGTGCGGGCGAGCGAAGCACCGGACGGCAGTTGCGCGGCTACGATCAGGATGCCGCGGTCGATCTGCGGGATGAAGCCCTGCGGGGTCTTGCGGAACTCATTCATGCCTAGCGCCAGGATGCCGACATAGAGCACCAGCATCAGCACCACGAAGCGCACGACCTTGCCGGCCAGCCAGCCATAGCCGCGCGCGATCCGATCGAATCCCCAATTGAACGCCTTGAAGAAGCCACGGATCGGCTTTTCCCACCATGTGTCGCGATGGCTCGGATCGTGCGGCTTGAGCAGCAACGCGCACATCGCCGGCGACAGCGTCAGCGACACGATCAGCGAGATGATCGTCGCGCTGGTGATGGTCAGCGCGAACTGGCGGTAGAACTGGCCGGAAATGCCGGTGATGAACGTGGTCGGCACGAACACCGCGCACAGCACCAATGCGATCGACACCAGTGCGCCGCCGACCTCATCCATGGTGCGGCGCGCGGCCTCGCGCGGGCTCATGCCGGTCGCGATGTTGCGCTCGACGTTCTCGACCACCACGATGGCGTCGTCGACCACGATGCCGATCGCCAGCACCAGGCCGAACAGCGACAGATTGTTCAGCGAGAAGCCGAACAGCGTCATCGCGAAGAACGTGCCGATCAGCGAGATCGGGATCGCCAGCAGCGGAATGAACGCGGCGCGCCACGTCTGCAGGAAAAGAATGATCACCAGCACGACGAGGAGCACGGCCTCGAAGATGGTCTCGATCACCGCGTTGACCGACTGCTGAATGAATTCGGTCGGATTGTACAAGATGCCGTACTCCAGACCGGGCGGAAACTCCTTGGCCATCGTCGCGACGGCATTCTTGATGCCCTGGCCGGTCGTGAGCGCGTTCGAACCCGGACGCTGGAATACGGCCAGCGCCACCGAAGGATCGCGGTCGAGATAGGAGTTCGACGAATAGTCCTGCGCGATCAGTTCGACGCGAGCCACATCCTTAACCCGCACCACCGCGCTATCGGTTTTCTTGACGACGATACTGCCGAATTCCTCCGGCTGCGACAGCCGGCCGAGCGTGCGCACCGCGACCTGGAACGCGAGTTGGTTCGGCACCGGCGGCTGGTTCAGCACGCCGGACGCGACCTGAATGTTCTGCGCCTGCAGCGCGACCGTAACATCGGTCGCGGTCAGGTTCAGTGATTGCAGGCGGTTCGGATCGAGCCATACCTGCATCGCATAATCACGGCTGCCGAACACCGTGATCGAACCGACGCCGTCGACGCGGGTCAGCGCATCTTTGATCTGGATATTGGCGTAGTTAGATATGAACAGCTCGTCGCGCGACTTGTCCGGCGAATAGAGATTCACCAGCATCAGAATGTCGGGCGAGCTTTTCGTGACCGTGACGCCGACCTGCTGCACCGTCAGCGGCAGGCGCGGCTGTGCGATCGCCACGCGGTTCTGCACCTGGACCTGCGCGATATCGAGATTGGTGCCGATGTCGAAGGTAACGGCAATTGAAAACCGGCCGTCGGCGTTCGAGTTGGAGGTGAGGTACAGCATCCCCTCGACGCCGTTGATCTGCTGCTCGATCGGCGCCACGACAGTCTCGGCGACGGCTTCGGAGCTGGCGCCCGGATACTGACCGGCGATGTTGATGGTCGGCGGCGCGATCTCCGGATATTGCGCGACCGGCAGTCGCGTGAACGCGACGCCGCCCAGGATCAGGATTACGATCGAGACGACGCTGGCGAAGATCGGCCGGTCGATGAAGAAGTGCGAGATCCGCATACCGCCGCCTCAGTTCTTGCCGGCGGCGGGCGCCGCTGCGGGCGCACTGCCGGCTGGCGAACCGCTTGCAGGAGGCGTGGCGCCCTGCTCCTGCGGTGTCACCTTCTGGCCCGGCCGCACCCGGTTGAGACCGTTGACGACGACGCGGTCATCGCCCGAAACGCCGTCTTTGACGATCCGCAGACCGCCGCGCAGCGAGCCAAGCGTGACGTATTTCTGCCGGGCGATGTTTTCGCCGTCAATCACGTAGACGAATTTGCGCACCTGTTCGGTGCCTATGGCGACATCCGCAATCAGCAATGCTTCGTACGGCGCCGAGCCCGGCACCTGAACGCGCGCGAACATGCCAGGCGTGAACAGGCCGGTCGGATTGGCGAATTGTGCGCGAGCCCGGATCGTGCCGGACGACTTGTCGATCACGTTGTCGACGAAATCCATCTTGCCCTTGTGACCGAAGTCGGCCTCGTCGAGCAGCTTCAGCGCGACCTCAAAACCCGCACCGCGATCGGAGATGTCAGTCGCGTCCTTCGGCATGCGCTGGTAGCGCAGATACGATCCTTCATCGGTGGTGAACTCGAAGCGGATCGGATCGGTCGACACGATGGTGGCGAGCAGCGTCGGAGTGCCGGTGGCTCCGGCGATCAGATTGCCGGGTGCGACTTTACGGTCACCGATGCGGCCGCCGACCGGCGCCCGCAGCTCGGTGAACTCTAGATCAAGCGCAGCCTGGTTCACGGCCGCCTCGTTAGCCGACACCACGGCCTCGGCGGTACGCATCGCCTGGGTGCGTTGGTCGAACACTTGCTCGGAGATGGTCTTCTCCAGGACCAGCTTTTTAGCGCGTTCCAGGTCGCCCGTCGTGAAGGCGAGATTGGCCTTGGACTGCGCGAGCGTGCCGCGCGCCTGATTGAGCGCGTTCTGGAATGGCCGAGGGTCAATGCTGAACAACAGATCTCCGGCCTTGACCATCTGACCGTCGCGGAAGTGAACCTTGTCCAGATAGCCCGATACCCGTGACCGGATTTCGACCAGATCGACGGCGACGAAGCGGCCGACATATTCGTCCTGGTCGACCACGGTCTGCTTGACCGGCTTGGCTACGGTAACTTGCGGTGGCGGCGGGGCGGGCGGCTTCTGGGCCGTATCACCGCAGGCCGTCAGCAAAACCAGCAATGCAGAAGCCGATAAGCGGGCCGTGACCGACATAAACCTGGATCTCCGTGAACGCGCCATCGGCCCTTGAAGTCGCGTCTGCGGAGTTGCCTCCATCATGCGGACAAGGTCGGCGAAGTGTCTCTGCAAACGCAGGAATGCTGCTGCAATGCAATAATCCTGATATCGGCGAATCGGCCGCAAGTCCACAGGCGACGGCCCGCCGGCAACCATACTGAGTTCACAAGCGCTGTGTGCGACACGCGGTGTCGCAGCCGTTCCCAAAAACGTGACCACTGAGCACGCCAGCTATCGTCCAACGAAGGCAGGCATTCTGGCACCACATGACCGACCACCATGTATCCGTCTGCAACATTCGTCGTCGGCTGAAAAACGCTTTCGTCAGCTACGCTTGCGGCGCCGAAATAAGGCCAACCATTCGCGGCCGAACAGCGCGAATACCAGCCCGAAATAGACCACCGCACCCAGTCCCCCCAGAACGGCCAGTGTGCTCTCGTCGCGCAGTCGCGGCCAAGTGGCGAAGAGACGCGCGACCGGCGCCGCCGCGAACCATAGCGCCAGCGTCAGCGCGCCGCCTGCGATGGCCAGCTTACCGATGGCGCGAAGCAGCGCCGGATCGGGCGCGAAGAAACCGGCGCGTCTGGCAAACCACAGCACCAGCAGAAAATTGACCCAGGCACCGATCGACGTCGCCAGCGCGAGACCGACTTGCGCCAGCGGACCCATCAGCACGATCTTCAACGCGACATTGACGGCGACTGCTATCAGCGCCGCCTTCACCGGCGTTGCGGTGTCGCCGCGTGCGAAGAACGGCGCCACGGCGCTGCGGATCAGCACGAAGGGAATGAGCCCGATCGTATAGGCGGCGAGCGTCATGCCGGCCGCCGCCGCGTCGGCGGACGTGAAGGCGCCGCGGCCGAACAGCGCCCGCATGATCAGATCCGGCACCAACAGAAAGGCGACGAGACACGGGGTCGACAGCAGCAGCGCGAACTCGACCGCCCGGCTTTGCGCGCGGCGCGCCCCGGTCTCATCGCCGGCCGCGATCCGGCTGGCCATTTCGGGCAGCAGTACGGTACCGATCGCGATGCCGATCACCCCGATCGGCAATTGATTGAGACGATCGGCATAATACAGCGCCGACAGCGAACCGGCCGGCAGGAAGCTGGCGATGATGGTGTCGGCGAACATCGCGAGCTGCACGCCCATCGAGCCCAGCGTCGCGGGGCCGAGCGCCTTGAAGAAACGCGCGACCTCGCCGTCCCAGCGCGGCCGGCGGAATGCCGTCAGTACCCCGGCCCGCAACGTGGCGCCGCCGACCAGCAGCACTTCCAGCACACCGGCAAGCAGCACGCCCCAGGCAGCAGCGTGACCCGCAGTCGGAAAGAACGCCGCAAACGCAAGAGCCGCCATCATCGATAGGTTAAGGAGGATCGGCGCGGAGGCAGCGGCTGCAAAGCGCTGCATCGCGTTGAGAATACCGCCGAACAGCGTGACCAGCGTGATCAGCAGCAGATACGGAAAGGTGATGCGGGTCAGCTCGACCGCCAGCGCGAACTGGCCGGGCTCCTCGGCAAAGCCCGGCGCCAGCAGCGCGATCACGCCGGGCGTAAATGCCAGCGCCAACACCAGCAGCACGATCTGGCTGATGAACAGCAGTGTGAAAATCCGGTCGGCGAACAACCGTGCGTCATCGGCGCCACCCTGGGTGCGGATCCGCGCATAGGCCGGCACGAAGGCGGCGCTGAAGGCGCCCTCGGCGAAAATCGCGCGGAAGTGGTTCGGCAGCCGTAGCGCTACGAAAAACGCATCGGCGACCGGGCCGGCGCCGAGGATCGCGGCCAGTACCACGTCGCGGGCAAAACCGGTGAGCCGCGACAGCAAGGTCAGGCCACCGACGGTCAGGATGCGTTGAATCATCGGCCCTCTTTACCTGATCGCGTTTGCCGAGGCGACCGGCCCCAATGGCTGGAACATGCTCTTATGATTTGAGTCCCGGGCCGGGCTCGCATTTAGGCCTCGATTTTGGAATAGTGCGCCGCACTAGAGCGCGTCCAGCAAAAGTGGACACCGGTTTTGCGTCCGGACGCGCTCTAACTGTTTAGAAAGACGCGTTTTCTTCACGCGAAGTGGATTCCACTTCGCTTGAAAACGCTCTAGCCGGCCGCGGCCGGACCCTTCCTCGAGCCCGCGAGCCCGCATGGCCCTGCCCCCGATCGTTCCCGTTCTCCTTGCCGGCGGCGCCGGAACGCGGCTGTGGCCGGTGTCACGCGACGCCCTACCCAAGCAATTCCTGCCGCTGATCGGGGAACGGTCGAGCTATCAGGAAACCCTGCTCCGGGTTGCGGATCGCGACCTGTTCGCGCCACCGGTCGTCGTGACCGGGTCGGACTTCCGGTTCTTCGCACGGCGGCAAGCGGAGGAAATCGGCGTCGACGCCATCGTGCTGATCGAGCCGATGCGGCGCGATTCAGCCGCCGCCATCGCGGCCGCCGCCGCCTTCGCGCGCAGCCGCGATCCCGACGCGCTGGTGCTGGCGCTCGCCGCCGACCATGTGATCCTGGACCTCGACCGGTTCAAGGAGGCCTGCATCGCTGGGCGCGAAGCGGCCGCGCAAGGCCGCATTGTCACCTTCGGCATCGCGCCGACCATGCCGAAGACCAGCTACGGCTACATCTTGTGCGGCGCGCCGCTCGGGCCGAAGGACGTGCGCGCGGTCTCAGCCTTTGTCGAGAAGCCGGATGCCGCGACCGCCGCCCGTTATGTGGCGGAAGGCTATCTGTGGAATTCCGGCAACTTCCTGTTCCGCGCCGACACGCTGCTCGCCGAACTCGCCCGCTTCGAGCCGGAGATCGCGCAGGCCGCCGAGGACGCGGTGGCCGGCGCCAGCGACGATCTTGGATTTCGGCGGCTTGATCCGGACGCGTTCGCGCGCGCGCCGCAGAAATCGATCGACTACGCGGTGATGGAAAAGACCGACCGCGCCGCCGTCGTCGAAGGCCGCTTCCGCTGGTCGGACATCGGCTCATGGGATGCGATCTTCGAGATTGCCGAACACGATGGCGCCGGCAACGCGGTGCGCGGCGCAGCCGTGCTGATGGACAGCGAAAACTGCGTCGTGCACAGCGACGAGCGCCTGACGGCCGTGCTGGGCGTCAAGGATCTGGTCGTGGTCACGACCTCCGACGCGGTGCTGGTGCTGCCGCGCGAGCGCGCGCAGGACGTCAAGGAACTGGTCGCCAGGCTCAAAGCGGCCAACCGCAAGGAGGCGAGCGACCATCGTCGCGGCCACCGGCCCTGGGGCTATTACGACTCGGTCGATATGGGCGAGCGCTTCCAGGTCAAACGCATCGTGGTGCGGCCGGGCGGTACGCTGTCGCTGCAAAAGCACATGCACCGCGCCGAGCACTGGGTGGTGGTGCGCGGCACCGCCGAAGTGACCATCGGCGACGAGGTTCGTTTGGTGCACGAAAATGAGTCGGTCTATATCCCGATGGGGACCGTCCATCGGCTCGCCAACCAGGGCAAGATTCCGCTGGAGATCGTCGAGGTGCAGACCGGCAGCTATCTCGGCGAGGACGACATCATCCGCCTGGAGGATGTTTATAAGCGCTGAGTGCCCTTACGCGTTCTTCAGTGCCCGACGCGTGGCGTCGATCACGCGGTCCTGCACGTCCGGCTCTAGATAACCGTGCATCGGCAGACTGATCACCTCTTCGGCGAGACGATCGCTCACCGGCAGGCCGCCCTTCGGCTGCGGATGCTGCTTGTACGCCGTCTGGCGATGCAGGGGCTTTGGATAATAGATCGCGGTCGGAACGCCTTCGGCCTTGAGCGCCGCCGCGAAGCCATCGCGGGTGCCCGGCTTGAGCCGCAGCGTGTACTGCGCCCACACCGAACGGTCGTTACCGGTTTCCGGCACGATCGCGACATCGCGCAGGGCGTCATTGTAACGGCGCGCGGCGCGGTCGCGGGCCTCGATCTCCTCCGGGAAAATCTTCAGCTTCTCGATCAGCACTGCGGCCTGGATCGTATCCAGCCGGCCCGTTATGCCGAGGCGCACATTGTCATAGCGATCGCTGCCCTGGCCGTGCGCACGAATGCTCTTGAGCAGTTCGACCAGATCCGCATCGTCGGTCAGGATGGCGCCGCCGTCGCCATAGCAGCCAAGCGGCTTGGCCGGAAAGAAGCTGGTCGCGGTCGCGCCGGCCAGCGTGCCGATGTTGCGGCCCTGATAGGTGCCGCCAAAACCCTGTGCGGCGTCGTCCAGCACGAACAGGTTCTCGGCCGCCGCGAACGCCGCGATGGCATCGTGATCGGCCGGCAGGCCGAACAGGTCGACCGGAATGATCGCTTTCGGCTTCAGACCGGCCGCCTTGGCGGCCGCGAGCGCGGCGCCAAGATTTTGCGGATCGATATTGAAGCTCGCCGCGTCGACATCGACATAAACCGGCGTCGCGCCGAGCAGCGCCACCACTTCGGCGGTCGCGCAAAACGTAAAGCTCGGGCACAGCACCGCATCGCCCGGACCGATGCCCCGGGCCATCAGCACCATCAGCAGCGCGTCGGTGCCGCTGGCGCACGACACCGCATATTTGGCGCCGCAGAACGCCGCGAGATCGCGCTCGAACGTCAACACCTCGGGGCCCATGACGAACTGGCAATGCTCCAGCACGCGCGCCACGGCGGCGTCGACCGCGGGACCGAGCCGGCGACGCTGCGCGGCAAGATCGATAAATGGAATCGGAGCCTGATCGAGACGGGCGTGTTGGTTCATATTGTTTTCCGAACGTGCCGAGCGAGCGGCGGGATCAGCCGGCCACCCGCCGCGGGCCCTTGCGCGGGGCGACCGGGGCTGCGGGCGCGGCTTTGATGCCGGCGGGCGTGAAGGTGGTCTGCGGCGTTTTAGGCTGCAAACACTGGATGGCGATCTCGAGGCTGGCAACGCCCTCTTCGCCGCTCACCGCCGGCTTTTCGCCGGACCGGATGGCGCTGAGGAACGCGACAAGCTCGGCGCGCAGCGGTTCGGCATGGCCGACCGAAAGATGGCGCATCGAATACGAACCGTCGGACTGGAAGCCGAAGCACTCGGTGACCTGACGGGTCAGCAGGTCGCCCATGATATATTTGCCGCGTGTCGCGATGGTCACGTTACGCGCCTTGAACGGCGTCAGCCAGTTGGTGTTGATGTGCGCGAGCACGCCGGAGGCGGTGCGGAACTGCAGCAGCGCGATGTCCTCGCGCTCGGCGACCGCGCTCGACAATTGCGGCTGCACCTCGACGATGTCGGAACCGGTGAACCAGCGAATGAGATCGATGTCGTGCACGGCGAGGTCGATGACCACGCCGACATTCGACATGCGCGGCGGGAACGGGCCGACGCGGGTAATGGCGATCGACAGAATGTCTTCGCCGCGGATCGCTTCTTTGATGGTCTGCACCGCCGGATTGAAGCGCTCGACGTGGCCGATCATCAGGGTCACGCCGGCCTTGGCGGCGGCGTTGACGATCTCATGGCCCTCCTCGGCCGTGGAAGCCACCGGCTTCTCGACCAGGACGTGAATGCCGCGCGCAATGCAGGCCAGCGCGATTGGATGATGCAGATGGGTGGGCGCCGCGATGGTGACGGCATCGACTCCGAGCGCCAGCAGTTCGTCGAGATCGGCAACAGCCGCACAACCGAGCACACCGGCGACGAACTCGCGCGGCTGGCGATCCGGATCCGCGATGCCGACAAGCGTGACGCCCGGTAATTCGGACAGCACACGCGCATGGTTGCTGCCCATGACACCGACGCCGACCACGCCAACACGCAGCACGCGGTCCGCGGATACTTTCGCGGCTTGAACCATCTGAACGAATATCCCCTACGCAAGCAGGCCCGCAATGGCAGGCCCGCAACCCAGCCTTCACGTAGCATGGCGTCGGGCGGCTGGCGACCGGGCCATTTTCGCAGCCCGGACACGTTTTGATTCAATACGTTACAGGCAACGGCATGACATTACCGGACCCTGATCTGTGGAAAAGTCGATTCTTTGGTCACTCGGCGGCGCGGATTGCACCCGGAACGTGCAGCGTCAGGCCGGCCGCCAGCGCGTCGGCCCGGAACGCCTTGACGGCATCGAGCGACAGATCGGCCCCGGTCTTGGACCCCATAGCCACCAGCTTCTTCAGCATATCGGCCGGCGCCGTGATGATGTGGCAGCCCATCTCGTCGGCCTCGATCACGTTGAACACTTCGCGCGTCGACGCCCAGATGATCTCTACGTTTGGCGTGGCGCGGGCCCGCGCGACGGCGTCCTTCACGATCGGCCGATAGTCGATGCCGAAATCGGCCAACCGGCCGGCGAACACCGAAACGACCGCGGACGCGCCGTCCTGCAGCGCCTCGATCGACTTCGCGACCTGCTCGGACGTGAACACCGCCGTCATGTTGATCTTGACGCCGTCCAGCGACAGCGTGCGCATCGCGTCATAGAGCGTCTCGCCGCGTGTATTGGTGACCGGTAGTTTGACGTGCACATTCGGCCCCCAGGACGCGATCACCCGCCCCTGTGCGACCATTTCCGGAATATCGTCGGAGAACACCTCGAACGAAATATGACGATCCGGCACCGCCGCCACCAGATCGCGCCCATAGGCGGCGTAATCGGACACGCCGGCCTTCTTCAGCAGCGACGGATTGGTGGTGAAGCCGGCGATCCAGTTCTGCTTCGCCATATCAAGGATCTGCGCCTTGTCGGCGCCATCGGTGAACAGCTTCACCTTGAGCGATGCGAGCGTCGCGGTCATGGCACAAACCCTTGCTGTGGAACCAACCTTGGAACCGTTCAACGGCTGCGGGCAGCGGCGCGCCGTTCGATCACGGTCCGATATAACGCCTCGATCGCCCCCACCGCAACCGCGGGCGCGAACGGCACCAGATCGTAGCCGAGGCGGTTCCGGCCCTGCCCAGCTTCCACGCGGATCACCTGTGCGAGCGCCGCCGCGTCGTCCGCCGCACACCAGCGCACACGCGAGTCGCGCACGAATTCAGGCGGCCCTTGCGTGCGCGTCAGCACCAGCCGGCAACCGGCCGCCATCGCTTCCAAGATGGTCAGGCCGAACGGCTCGAACCGCGCCGCGCTCACATAGACATCGAACGCGCCATAGAACGCCGACACGTCGTCCTGCCAGCCGGCGAGCACAATGCGCGGATCGGCGATGGCTTGGGCTTCCAAGACAGATCGCTGTGCCCCGTCGCCAACGATGACCAACCGCACATCCTCGTCGCCATTCGGAAACGCCTTGAGGAAAGCCTCGACCAGAACATCCATGCCCTTTTCGGGCAGCAGCCGCCCGACGCTGCCGAACACCGTCGTCGTCTCGCCGGCGCCCCAGCTTTGACGCAGACGCTGTGCGGTTACGCGGTCGGTTCCGGCAATGGCCCGCGCGACCCGGGTCGGCAGCCAGTTGTGCACCACTTGGACGTGGCCTTTATGCGTGGACGGAATTGAATCGTGCTGCCATGCGGCAATGCAAATCAGCCCGTCGCATCCGCCATGCTCGCGATCCCGATAGTCGAGATGCAGTGTGGCGACATGAGACACGTCGAGCCGTTCGGCCACCGCGCCGATGCGCCGGGCCGCCGGATCGAGGTGCGTGTGAACGATGTCGGGTTTGAATCGGCCGATCAGCCAACGCGCATACGGCCGGTGCAGGAAAGCCGGCAACCACGACGGCAGCGCGACGAGATCGACGCCGGGGCTGATGAAGTTTCGCCGATAGTCGGGCGTCGCCGCCGCGATGAGGATGCGAACCTCGTGGCCGGCCGCCGCCTGCAGCGCGGCGAGCTCCGCGCAATAGCGCTCGCTGCCGTAGAACGTGTCGGTCAGGATGGCGTGCAGGATCTTCATCGCAGGATGTCCGGCACGGCTTCGGGCGGGCTCAGCCTACGCGGCCGCCCGATGGCGCAGAAACCACTCATAGGTCTGGCGCAGCCCGACATCGAGCGCGGTACCCGGGCGCCATCCCATCGCCAACAGTTTGGCGGAATCCAACAGTTTGCGCGGCATGCCGTCGGGCTTGGTGGCATCGAAACGCAACCGGGACTCGACACCCACCGCGCGCGCGATCAGCTCAGCGACCTCGCGAATGGTGACGTCGGAGCCGACGCCGACATTGACGTGCTCCTCATCCGAATAGTGCTTCATCAGGAACACGACGGCGTCGGCCAGATCCTCGACATACAGGAACTCGCGCCGTGGCGAACCCGAGCCCCACACCGGGATCTCGGTGCCGTCGCGCTTGGCGGCATGCGCCTTGGCCATCAGGGCCGGGATCACATGGCTCGATTGCAGATCGAAATTGTCGCCCGGCCCATACAGATTGGTCGGCATCGCTGAGATATAGTCGCAGCCATATTGCCGCCGGTACGCCCGGCACATCATGATGCCGGCGATCTTGGCGATCGCGTACCATTGGTTGGTCGGCTCCAGCGGACCGGTCAGCAGCGCATCCTCGGGCATCGGCTGCGGCGCGAGGCGCGGATAGATGCACGACGAACCGAGAAAGATCAGCTTCTCGACCTGCGCCTGACGCGCGGCTTCGATGATGTTGGTCTCTAACGCCAGATTTTCATAAATAAAATGCGCCGGCCTGGTGTCGTTGGCCAGAATGCCGCCGACTGTCGCGGCCGCCACGAACACCGCCTGCGGCTTGTTCGCCTTGACCCAGCTTTCGACCGCGTCCTGGCGCAGCAGATCGACTTCGGCGCGGGATACGGTGAGAACCTCACAATTTTCCGAGGCGAGCCGGCGCACCAGCGCGGCGCCCACCATGCCGCGATGGCCGGCGACCCAGACCCGCTTGCCGGCCAGCGAATAAAGCGGCGCGGATGTCATTTCGGCCTCGCGCTTGAACCGATCGCGGCGACGTCGCTTTCCACCATCTCGCGCACCAGTTCGTCGAACGGCACCCGGTGTTGCCAGCCGAGTATCTTGCGGGCCTTGGCGGGATCGCCCAGCAGCAGATCGACCTCGGTCGGCCGGAAATAACGCGGATCGACTTCGACCAGCACCTGCCCGCTGGCCGCATCGACGCCGACTTCGGCGACGCCCTCGCCGCGCCAAGCGATCTTCCGCGAAACCACGGCAAATGATTTCTCGATAAACTCGCGCACCGAATGGGTTTCGCCGGTCGCCAGCACATAATCGTCCGGCGTCTCGTGCTGCATGATCCGCCACATGCCCTAGACATAGTCGCGGGCATGGCCCCAATCGCGCTTGGCGTCGAGATTGCCGATGTACAGCTTGTCCTGCTTGCCGGCATGGATGGCCGCGACCGCGCGCGTCACTTTGCGGGTGACGAAGGTCTCGCCGCGCATCGGGCTCTCGTGATTGAACAGAATGCCGTTCGAGGCATGCATGCCATAGGCTTCGCGGTAGTTCACCGTGATCCAATAGGCATACAGCTTGGCAGCCGCATATGGACTTCGCGGTGAGAACGGCGTCTTCTCGCTCTGCGGTGCTTCGGCCGAGTTGCCGTACAGTTCGGAGGTCGAAGCCTGATAGAAACGTACGCTTTCATCCATCTTGAGAATGCGCATCGCCTCCAGCAGGCGCAGCGTGCCGAGCGCATCGGAATTGGCGGTGTATTCCGGCGTCTCGAAGCTGACCTGAACGTGGCTCTGCGCGGCGAGATTGTAGATCTCGGTCGGTTGCGTTTCCTGCACGATGCGAATGAGGTTGGTGGCGTCGGTCATGTCGCCGTAGTGCAGGAAAAACCGGGCACTGCGTTCGTGCGGGTCCTCGTACAGATGATCGACGCGCTGGGTGTTGAGCGACGAGGAACGCCGCTTGATGCCATGCACGATATAGCCCTTGCCGAGCAGCAGTTCGGCCAGGTAGGCGCCATCCTGGCCGGTCACACCGGTAATCAATGCGGTCTTGCTTGTCATCAAGTGCCTCTACTCAAACTGCTGCCGAATTGCGGAAGCAACTCACACGTTAAAATGGCCGCGATACCAAGTGACGAAGTTGGCCACGCCGACTTCGATCGGAGTCGCCGGCTTGAAGCCGACATCGCGCATCAGGTCATCGACATTGGCATAGGTGGCCGGCACATCCCCGGGCTGCATCGGCAGCATCTCGCAAATCGCCTTCTTGCCGATCAAGTCCTCAAGCAACTTGACGACATACGTCACCTCGACCGGATTGTTGTTGCCGATGTTGTACACTTGCCAGGGCGCCGCGCTGCGCGCCGGATCCGGCGTATCGCCGGAATAGTTCGGATCGCCCTGCGCCGGCCGGTCGACCAGCCGCACGATTGCTTCGACCACGTCATCCACATAGGTGAAATCGCGCTGCATTCGGCCATGGTTGAACAGCTTGATCGGCTTGCCGGCCATGATGGCGGACGCGAACAGCCACATCGCCATGTCGGGACGGCCCCACGGCCCATATACCGTGAAGAAGCGCAAACCGGTGGCCGGCAGGCCGTAGAGATGCGCGTAGCTGTGCGCCATCGCCTCGTTGGCCTTCTTGGTCGCGCCATAGAGGCTCAGCGGGTGATCGACATTCTCGGAGGTCGCGAACGGCATGTGGGTATTGCTGCCGTAGACCGACGACGACGACGCATAGAGGAAATTGCCGCAGCCATGATGCCGGCAGCCTTCCAGCATATTGACGAAGCCGATGAGATTGGCATCGACATAATCGTGCGGATGCGTCAGCGAATGGCGCACGCCGGCCTGTGCGGCGAGATGCACCACAGCCGGGAAACGATGTTCGGCGAACAGCGCCGTCATGCCGGCGCGATCGGCCAGATCAAGCTTCACGAACCGGAAGCCGTCGAACTTCGCGAGCTCGGCGAGCCGCGCTTCCTTCAGCTTCGGATCGTAATAGGTATTCAGATTGTCGATGCCGACCACCGCGCGGCCCTCCGCCAGCAGGCGGCGCGCCACATGAAAGCCGATGAAGCCGGCGGCTCCGGTAACCAGAATGGGTTGCTGCGTCATCGGCTTTTCCTACAGCCGCCAGAGCGCGACATCAGCGGGCTTTTCCGCGCGACTGAGCTTCGACTTGACGTCGAGCACGACGCCCTGGCCCGGCTTGAGCAGGCGCGTCATCAGTGACCAAGCATCGCTCATGTATTCGTCATGCGCGACCGCGAAGATAACCGCATCGGCCGGCTTGAGCGTATCCATCGGACGGAGCGAAATGCCGTATTCGTGCTCGGTCTCTTCGCTCAACGCCATCGGATCGTGCACCTGCACGTCGACACCGAACGAAACGAGTTCGCGCACGATATCGACCACCTTCGAATTTCGCGTGTCCGGCACGTTTTCCTTGAAGGTGATTCCGAGGACCGTCACGACCGCCGGACCGCCGGCCCGCCGGCCGATCAGGCGCACGCATTCCTGCGCCACCCATTTTCCAATGGTGTCGTTGATCCGGCGCCCGGCCAGGATCACCTCAGGATGATAGCCGGCTTTCTGCGCGCGGAACGTCAGGTAATACGGATCGACGCCGATGCAGTGGCCTCCGACGAGACCCGGCTGAAAGTTCTGGAAATTCCATTTGGTCGCGGCGGCCGCCAGCACGTCGCCGGTGTCGATGTCGAGCTGATGAAAGATCGCGGCCAACTCGTTCATGAAGGCGATGTTGAGATCGCGTTGCGTGTTCTCGATCACCTTGGCGGCCTCGGCCACCTTGATCGACGGCGCCCGGTGCACGCCGGCCGTGATGACGGAGCCGTAGACTGCCGCGACGATATCCAGCGTCTTCGCGTCCTGGGCCGACACCACTTTGGTGATGGTCTCGAAACGATGCTTCTTATCGCCCGGATTGATGCGCTCGGGCGAATAGCCGAGAAAGAAATCCGTGCCGGCGACCATCCCGGATGCCTGTTCCAGGACCGGTGCGCAGTCTTCCTCGACCGCGCCCGGATAGACCGTCGATTCATAGACCACGATATCGCCGCGCTTGAGCACGGCACCGACGGCCTTTGAGGCCGCCAGCATCGCGCCAAGATCGGGGCGCCGCGCGCTATCGATGGGCGTCGGCACCGTGACGATATAGAAATCGGCTGCGGCGAGTTTGGCCGGATCGAAGGTGTATTCCAGATTCGGCCGCGACAGGTCAGCCGCCTCGACCTCGCGGGTGCGGTCCTGGCCTTGGCGCAGTTCGGCGATCCGCCGCTGGTCGATGTCGAAACCGATCACCGGCACGCCACTGCGGGCAAAGCCAGCGGCGACCGGGAGCCCGACATAGCCAAGGCCGATAACGGCGATATGGCGGCCATGCCGCATGCGTGTATTCCTCGCTGGCCCTGTTCGGCCGGGATCGTCGACGGATAGCCGGTCTGTTTAGCGGGCCCTCGCGCGGCAGCGCAAGGGCGGCCATCCCGGCCTTACGCCTGGGCGCGCCGCCAGGCTTGAAACTGCAGCACCGGCCACAGCGCATACTGCCAGTCGCGCCGGCCCGAGAGGTGTTCGGCAAAGCGCGCGCGCACCAGATCGGGCGCAAACAAGCCTTCGGCCGCCAGCGCGTCCGGCGACAGCAAATCCTCGGCCCAGGGCCGTAGCGGACCGCGCAGCCAATCCCCGATCGGAACGCCGAACCCGGTCTTCGGCCGGTCGATCAGGTTTCGCGGCACATAGCGGTCGAGTACCGCCCGCAACGGCCGTTTGCCTTGACCGCCGGCCGTCAGCCGCTCGGCCGGCAGCCGCCAGGCAAACTGCACGACCCGGTGGTCGAGCAGCGGCACCCGCACTTCCAGTCCGACCGCCATCGAAGCCCGGTCGACCTTGGTCAGGATATCGTCGGGCAGATAGCCCAGCATATCGAGCGCACGCGCTTGCGAGTCCGGTCTGAACGAGCCACCGTTTGGGCCGAGCCGCTCAACCCAGCCGGGCGACTCGGCTTCGCGCACCAGACCACGGGGATCGGGCCATTGCGACACCAGCCGCCGATACATATCGAGCGGATCTTTGGCCGACAGCAGGCCCGCCCCTTTGCGAACCTTGTCGGCAAAATGGCGCGGCCGCAGACGGCCGGGCACCAGACCGATCAAAGCATCGAGCGTGTTCGGCGATAGCAGGTCGACGGCCTGCCCGGCCAAGCTTCGGATCGGACGCGGCACGCGTCGCATCGCATTCCACATCCGCGGAATGCTCTGGTGGCGCACATAGCCGGCAAAATTCTCGTCGCCGCCATCGCCCGACAGCGCGACCGTTACATGCTGGCGGGCCAGCCGCGACACCAGGAAGGTCGGCAGCTGGGACGCATCGGCAAACGGTTCGTCGTAGATCGCCGGCAGTTGCGGCACGATCGCCAGCGCGTCGGACGCCGACAGGATCAACTCGGTGTGCTCGGTGCCAAGATGCTGCGCCACCGCCCGCGCGTGATCGGCCTCGTTGTAGGCCGCCTCGCGAAAGCCGATGGAGAACGTCTTGACCGGTCCCTTGCCGGCCTTGCGCATCAAGGCCACCACGGTCGAGGAATCGATGCCGCCGGACAGGAACGCCCCGAGCGGCACGTCCGACACCATCTGCCGTTCGACGGCGTCGGTCAGCAGGGCGTCCAGCGCCTCGACGATCTCGCCTTCGGCGCGCCGATCGGGATCGGCCTGCGCGTCTTGCGCCATGGCCGCGAGATCCCACCAGAGATGCGTCCGCACGCTGTCGCCGCGGACCTCGAGCCGTTCGCCCGGCATCAGCTTGGCGACGTCCCGGTAGATCGTGCGCGGCGCCGGCACGCAGGCGTGCCGCAGATAGCTGGCGAGCGATTGCGGATCGAGGGTGAAGTCGAGATCCCGGAGCGTACGCAGCGCCTTCAGCTCCGACGCAAAAGCCAACGTGCCTTTCTGCTTAGTCCAGTACAGCGGCTTGATGCCGAGCCGGTCGCGCGCGAGATGCAGCGTTCGGGTCGCCCGATCGAATGCCGCGAAGGCGAACAATCCATTGGTGCGCGCCAGCGCGCCGTCGATGCCGAAGCGCGCGATCGCCTCGACCAGCACCTCGGTGTCCGACGTGCCGCGTAACGGCATCGCCAGTTCGGCCGCGATCTCGGCCGTGTTGTACAGTTCGCCGTTGTACGTGATGACGATGCGCCCGTCGGCGCTCGCCATGGGCTGAACACCGGTAGGCGTCAGATCGATGATGGCGAGCCGGCGATGGCCTAGCGCGACGCCGACTTCCGCGTCGATCCAATGCCCGTCGCCATCCGGTCCGCGATAGGCGATGGCATCCGTCATCGCGCGCAGTTGCGCGTCGAGGACCGGCGCGCCGCCGCCGCCCAGGCGCCAAAGTCCCGCTATTCCGCACATGAACTAGACTCGCGCCAACCGGTTGTGGAGGACGGCCCTCAGCGCAACATGCCGCCGCGGCGAGAGCCAAAGCGACCTGACCAGCGCAGTCATCGCACGGATATACAATCCGTCCCGATGATAAGCTGCGGCGCGCTCAAACTCGATCGCCGCAATGAATTGCCGACGATCGGACGGCGATAGGGTCTCGCCATGACGAGCGCCCATGTGATCGAGCGCCGCCAACACACTTTTGGCATCGGCATGGCGAGAGGCTTCGATCCGGGCCAGCGGCTCGGCGAGAAAGCCCAGATCGCGCGTCCGCACAAACCGCATCAGTAAATCCCAATCCTCAAGCCGGGGAAAAGCCACGTCATAAACACCGATGTCCTGGAATACCTGGCGCTCACACATTAAGGTCGATCCGGGGCTGACGAAGCAGCCCCAGACGAAGTCGGCGATCCCGAGCCGGCCGGTCGGATAGCGCGGCGAGATGATGTCGGGCCGATCCGGGCGCGTCAGCACGTAAGCCGTACAGCTTGCGGCCAGTTGATGGTCCCGCATGAAAGCGACCTGCGCGGCCAGCTTGCCGGGAAGCCAGATATCGTCTGAATCGAGGAAAGCGATGTAGTCGCCATCCGCCGCCTCGATGCCGCGATTGCGGGCAGACGCCGCACCGCCGTTGCGCGCTTGACGGATACAGACCACCCTTGAACCATATGGTTGGAGCGCCGCCGCCAGATCGTCCGTCGAAGCATCGTCGACGACGATAATCTTGACTGCCCAATCGAGCGGCACTTCCTGCGACAACACACTGTCGATTGCACGCCCAACAATGCGCGCGCGATTCCATACGGGAATGACGACGTCGATGGCAATCATGTTGTCATATCCGCCAGCTAATGCTGAATTTTCGATTGTTTTTGCGGCTAAGCGATGTCATTGGATATCGTAATGGCTATCCGATTTTCGATCGTCGTGCCGACATTGGATCGCAGGGACATGCTCCTTCGCGCGCTCGCGAGTGTTCGCGCGCAAACGTGGCCCGATGTCGAGATCATCGTCATCGACGGCGGATCGACGGACGGAACACTCGAAGAATTGTCCAAGTATCCCGATGTGACCTGTCGGAGCGGACGGGATCAAGGCGTCTACGACGCCTTCAACAAGGGCGTTGCCCAGGCTAACGGCGACGTTATCGGCCTGCTGAACTCCGACGACATATACGAGCCCGGCACATTCCACGCGGTCGCTGAGGCATTTTCAGCCCAGCCCGATGCCGACGCTGTATGCGGCACCGCCGTGCTGGAAGAAGAGTTGGAGCAAGAAACGCGCATCATCGATGTGTTCGACCGGGAAATCGACAAAGTACTCTCCCCCCGTACCGCGCTCATCGGCTCCTGTGTGCCGAATGCACGGTTCTTTCGGCGCTCCGCGATGGCGCGCGTCGGCACCTTCGATCTATCCTATCGCTACGTTGCCGACCGCGACTGGCTCGCGCGCTGGCTCGAGGCAGGACTGCGCACCGTCGCCATTCCGCAAAACGTCTATCGCTACAAACAGCACGCCGGTTCGTTGACCTTCGACCCCGAGCGCCGGCGAGAAACCGGGATCCGTACCGAGTTGTTGGCGCTGGGGCGGCGCTGGCGAACGGACAAGACCGTAAGCGCAAACCTGCGGTGGGTCGCAACCGGACTGGAAGGCCGCTGTCGCGCGCGACTGGCCGGCGGCGCCGCGCTACAGGGACGCATGACGGAAGCGACGAAGTGGCTGCTGTTCGATAAGGGCGGCATCTCATTGATGCCGCTCGTGACCATTATGTGTGGCGGCATCGATTGGGTAATTCAGACGGTCGGCTTCAACGGCTCACGGCGGCGAGGCGCCGTCGCCGAGGATCGCCCTTAGCCGTCGCCGCATCGCACCGGCAGCACGCTTTAGAAACGGTGGACGTTGCTGGCTGCGACGGAAGAATGCACAAAACGCCTCCCTGGCCTGTTGATTTTCTTCGAGCGCGATGGCGCCGACCGTCACCGCGTTGTCGTCGAGCGCGACGTCATAAGCGACGTCGCCGCGACCATGCGTTCCGCTGCCGTCCTGACCGATATTGTGGACCAACGAGCGGCCCGGATACAGGATCAACATATCGCGCAGAAAACAGCTTGCATGCCAACGTACCGCCCAGGAATCGTTCCGGCCGGCAATCTGATCCCGCAGCATTTGGGTGAACGGCATCGCGCCGTCAAAATCGAAGGCGTGTGTCTGCTCATGCGCGCTTAGCTGTTCGAGCAACTCGCTCCCATTCGGGTTGAACAGCTTCCAACGATCGCGCCAGGTCGCCCACCCCCAGCAATCGGCGCCGCGGATGAAGAAGGTCTCCGGCAGCTGCACCTTCACCGGATAGCAATAGCCGGTGACGCTGCCGACACGAGCCTCGTCGCGATAGCGCAACAACGCATCGTTCATAAAACGAAGAAAGAACGGACTGACCAGAACATCGTCCTCGACCACGATGATCTCGGAATGCTGAGACAACACCTCCGAAACGCCGGAAGTAATGTTGCGCGCCAGCCCGTAATTCTGCTCGCGCAGAACCACATGGACTTCAAGGAAGCCCTCGACATCGACCAGCAGCCGACGCACCTCGGCGACCTGCTCTGCATCCCGGTCATGCCTGGCCGCATCGGCGAACACAAACAGCGGCGACTGCGACGCCTCCGGATTTTTCCGCAAGGCATTCAGCACGCGCGCCAGATGATCTGGCCGCCGGAATGCAAAAACGGCGATGGGTGCCGGCAACACTAGCTCTTTCCAAAGAAGGTGCGCACGCCGTTGATGACGCGCGCCTGCTGTTCCGAGGAAAGGCTCGGATACAGCGGCAATGTCAGAATCTCGCCGACAATGGTTTCGGTCACCGTCAGCGGCGCCGGAATACGCGCACCGAACGCGAGCCCAGGCTGCACGTGCACCGGAAAAGGATAATGCCGGCCGGTGCCGATGCCCAGCCCGCCAAGATGCTGATCGAGCGCGGCGGACCTGTCGCTACGGACGACATAGAGATGATAGACGTGCCGGCAATCTTCCCGTTCGACCGGAAGCGTCAACGGCAGATCGGCAAAAGCTTCATTGTAAAGCCGGGCGATCTTTCGGCGCTGCTCGACGGCCTCACCCAGATGTCCAAGCTTGACGTTGAGGATCGCGGCTTGCATCTCGTCCAGTCTTGAGCAGCGGCCAAGGGCTAGTTCGGCGTATTGCGGCTTCGCCCATCCATAGGTTCGCAACCGCCGCAGTCGCTCGACAAGCTTGTCGCCGGTAGCCGCAATGGCGCCACCATCGCCGACCGCGCCGAGATTCTTGGTCGGATAAAAGCTGAAGCAACCCAGTTCGCCGAACGATCCGACCATCCGACCGGAGATCGTCGCGTGCTGCGCCTGGGCGCAGTCCTCGATCACCGCGATGCCGCGCCCGTGCGCAAACTCACAGATGCTAGGAAGGTCGGCCGGGTGGCCGTAGAGATGCACCGGGAGCATCGCCCGGGTGCGTGGCGAAACGGCTGCCTCCAGCGCCGCCGGATCGAGGCAATAGGTCGACGGTTCGATATCCACCAATACAGGGGTCGCGCCGGTCATGTTGATCGCCGCCACGGTCGGACCGGCCGTATGGGACACCGTGATGACTTCGTCGCCAGGACCGACCTCGAGCGCCAGGAGCGCGAGCACAAGCGCATCCGTGCCGGAGCCGACTCCGACCACGCCGGTAACACCCAATTGCGCGGACAACGCACGCTCGAAACCCGCAACTTCCGGACCGAGAATATAGGCACCGGAGTCCACCACGCGCGCCAGCGCCGTCAGGATATCGCCGCGAAGCGACGCAAGATCAGCGCGCGGATCGGCCAGCGGCACGGTAATTTTGTCACTCACGACACAACACCCGGTGCGCGACGGAAAAGGAAACCTCGATACTGGCCTTGCTCCGGTGCGTTCGCGACCGTCGGGCGCTCCGCGACAAGAAATTCACGGTCAAACACAAAACCACGACGAACGACGAACTCGATCAATCGCCCCCGGTTGAGGAACCAGCCCGGATACTCAGTCATGTAGCCGAACGCCTGTGGGCGCTGCACGACCACGAAATCATCGCTGTTATCGACGACCGGAATGCGCGTGATGAACAGATACTGTGAAGCACTGTCGGCCAGGCGACCGATCAATCCGTAACAGTCGCGTTCATACTGCGTCGAGCTGCTGGCGAACACCAGATCGTAACGCCGGGCGAGCGCTTCATCGTCATCCGAAATAAATGAAACGTCCGGCAGTAATTCTCGCCCGGCCTCGCACAACCCGGGAAGGTCCTTCACGACGATATCGAGCGAAACTTCCGGAAAAAGCTTGCGTGCGTAGACGCTGTAATGGCCAAGGCCGCCGCCCCAATCGAGCATGCTGACTTTGCTCCGACCATGCGCAACGCGCCCGAGCACATAACCGAAGCTGACGATGGTATTGTGCGATCCGATATCCGGCGGCGCATCCGCGGCCGCCTCATGCGACTGGCCGAACGCCTGCACGCCCTCAACCGAAGCTAGGAACTCCGGCCACTTGGCGACCTGCGTGGCCACGATGGAATCGTGCGACCAGCCCTTGCCGCTCCAGGTTGCGTCGGTGTCGGGCACCATTTCCCATTCCGGCCGCAGCCCGAACAGATGGCGGCGAGCCGCCCCTTGTCTGAGAGCCCGCACGGTGTCCCGCAAGATCGGCGGCAGGACCGCGCGAGCGGCGCGCACCAGCGACCCCATCATCGCGCAAACCTATCTATCGCGGTCATGTGGAACGACACGATCAAGACCGGGCCAGCACCTGAAACGCGTCATAGTCGCGAATGTAGTCGCTCTCGTCATAGACGCCGGACGACAGAACAACACAAACCGCGCCGGATGTGAAGCCGCGCAACTCGATCCACAGTCCGGCCGGTACATACAGCCCTTCCGTGGGTCGGCTCAGGCGCTCGATGCTGCGTTCATGACCATCGTCGACGACGATCTCGCATTCGCCCCCGTACATCATCAGCAACTGCTGCTGCACACGGTGCGCATGGCCGCCGCGCGCGACGCCTTCCGGCACGCCGTAGATCGCGAACAGCCGCTTCACCGGAAACGGGATGTGAGGGCCTTCCTCGGCAAACATCAGACGACCGCGCGGATCGACGATTTCAGGAAAACTGATACGGCTTGCCTTGATCATATCAGTGCGTGCCGACATAGCGCCCGAGCACGCGCCCGATGGCGATGTCCAGCCAATGGCGTATCCGGTCGTTTTCATTCGGCTCGTTCATGCCCGCGACATCGTCGTCCGCCTGGCGGATGCGCCGCGCGTAGGGCCGATAGAGGAATTTGAGCGTTCCGTGGGTGAATGCGTAGCCTGCGGAAGGATGCACGGCGACGAAACCTTGATGGGGTTCGACGATCGTTTCCAACGCGTGATAGTGAAAGAATACGACCGGCTCGCCATCGACGGTGGGTCCCGCGCCGTTCTGACGGACCTGGTACTGATTGACGTTCCAGGGCGCGACACCGCCGCCGATGTTGCGCATGACGCGTAGACCGGAATAGCGCGCCGGCCATTCGTCGAGATAGCCCTGATCGCCGCAATAGCCGTTTTCCGGGTCGAGTTCGCAACGTTCGATGGTCTGGGCGCGCCAGCGCGTAACGCAAGCGCGGGACTCGTCGCCAACTCTGAATGCTACAAAGCCTACGTTGAAACGGCCGTTTGTCGACGCGAAGTGCGCCTTGTCGGACGAATACCGGTGTTCGTGAATCAGAATATTGCCGCCGTCCGAGAGTTCGTCGAGCAGGATGCGCGGGTCCGCAAAGAACATCAGATCCGCGTCCAGATAGACGACGATATCGCCGTTAGCGGTGTTGTTGACCATCCAGGCCGTGAAGGCCGGCGTGCAGGTCCAGCAGAACTCCCGGCGCGCCCGCGTCTCGCGCACGTCCAGGAGCTCGCGATCCTGCAACGCGTCCACCCGAACGACCGTCAGCGCCTCATAGCCCGACTGGCCCAGGATGCGGGCCGCGCCGTCGTCCATCGCCAGCACAACGATCTCGTCACCATCGCGCAGGAACGGCATAAGACTCGACAGCATGGTGAGCCCCCGCGTCGTATAGCGGGTATCGAACAACGTGCAGTAGCGCACCTTCATCGGAACGCCCCGACGACGCTCAAGCGGCCGACCTCAATAGCCATGGGCCGCGAGCTCTTGCAGATAACGGCCATATTCGCTGTTGTGCATTTCGGCGGCGCGGCGGGCCAGATCCTCGGCATCGATCCAGCCTTTGCGAAAGGCAATCTCTTCGAGACACGCGATTTGCAAGCCTTGTCGGCGCTGGAGCGTCGCAACGAAGTTCGCGGCGTCGAGCAATGCCGAGAAAGTCCCGGTGTCGAGCCAGGCAAAGCCGCGCCCAAGCTGTTCGACATAGAGCTGTCCAAGCTCAAGATAGCGCCGGTTGACGTCGGTGATCTCAAGCTCGCCGCGCGCGGACGGCTTGACCGAACGCGCGATATCCACCACCTGCTCGTCGTAGAAATAAAGCCCGGTCACCGCCTGATTGGAGCGCGGCCTTTCCGGTTTTTCTTCGATCGACAAAGCGCGACCATCGGCCCCGAACTCCACGATCCCGAAACGGGATGGATCGTGCACCGGATAGCTGAACACCGTCGCCCCGCTGGTGCGGCGCTGCGCATTGGCCAGATAGTCGGCGAAGCCCTGGCCGAAGAATACGTTATCGCCGAGCACCAGCGCAGAATGACGCCCCTTGATAAAGTCCTCACCGATCAGAAACGCCTCGGCGAGTCCGTTCGGCGCGCTCTGCTCCGCATAGGCAAAATGCACGCCGAAGACACCGCCATCGCCGAGCATGTCGCGATAGAGCGGCAGGTCGCGTGGCGTGGAGATGACAAGAATCTCGCGGATGTCGGAATGCATCAGCACCGAGATCGGATAATAGATCATCGGCTTGTCGTAGATCGGCAACAGCTGTTTGCTGAGCGCGCCGGTCATCGGCGCGAGCCGCGTGCCGCTGCCGCCCGCCAATACGATACCCCGCCGTTCGGTCATGATGCCCGCAACCCGATACGTGTGCCCTGATAGCCGGTGTCGAGGATCGACTGCCGCCATGTGGTGTTGGCCAGATACCAGTCGATGGTCAACGGCAGTCCGGCCGCGAAGCTCACCTGCGGCTTCCAGCCGAAGACGCGCCCGACTTTGTCGGCCGACATCGCGTAGCGCAGGTCATGGCCCGGGCGATCCGTGACATAGGTAATGGTGGCCGCATAGGACTGCGCGGCCGGCACGCAGCGATCGAGATGCGCGCACAGGCTGCGCACCGTATCGATATTTTTCCATTCCTCGCCGCCGGCGAAATTATAGGTCTCGCCCGGCAGGCCGGCATCGACCACGCAGGCGAGCCCGCGCACCAGATCCGTCACAAACATCCAATCCCGCACGTTGAGCCCTTGCCCATAGACCGGCAGCGGCCGTCCGCCGAGCGCACAGACAATCATGTGCGGGATCAGCTTTTCCGGATATTGCCGAGGGCCGTAGGTGTTGGAGGCGCGCGCGATCAAGGTCGGCAGCCCATACGTGACCCGATAGGCCCGTACGAAATGATCTCCCGCGGCTTTCGACGCCGCATAGGGGGAATTTGGTTCGTAGGGGCTGTCTTCGGTAAATTCACCGGTCGCGATCGAGCCGTAGGTCTCGTCCGTCGACATCTGGATGAACCGGAACGATTCCTTTTCCGCGCCGGCGAGCGAGCGCCAGTGTTTTAAGCTCGTATCGAGTAGGCGCTGGACCGCCCCGACATTGGTATCGATGAAGTCGGTCGCGTCGTCGATCGACCGGTCGACATGGCTTTCGGCCGCAAGGTTGAAGATCGTCGCCGGCCGATGCTCGGCCAATAGCGCGCCGACCAGATCCTGGTCGCCGATATTGCCGCGCACGAATGTATAAGGCTCATGGCCTTCGACGTTGGCGAGGTTGTCCAGATTGCCGGCATATGTCAGCAGATCGAGATTGACCACGCGATAGCCGGCCGCGAGCAAAGCTTCGACCAGATGCGAGCCGATGAAGCCCGCGCCGCCCGTAATCAGAACCGTGGAATTTTTCATGTTTATGATCGGATGCCCGTAACTCAGTTCTCAGCCAGGGCTGCGAAGCTGATGCCAAAGCGCGAAGGTTCGCTGGATGTGGCGACCGCGTTGATTTCAACAACCGTGTAGCCGCGCAGCAACGACGGAACCTGTTCGTTCGCCTGTTGAAGTACATCGACCTTCAGATCGAACATATCAGAGGTCACGCGATGCGTGCCGCGATCGACGCCGTTGATGCGCAGATGAACTTGCAACTCGGCAGCGTCAAGCCGCCGGCCGGCGAGCTGCAACGCTCCGGCTCCCGGACCCAACACGAGGCAAACCTTACCAGCACCCTCCACGAATCCCTGCGCGCGGCTGCGGCTCAGATCGGCCTGAGTCAAACGAAAGCCACTATAAAAGTACGGAATGGCCGCGTCATGGTTCGCATCCAGGCGGCGCGGCGGCGAAAACTCGAGCCGCGTGCCGATCTTGCGGTTCGGAACGCCGCCGTGAATCTCATACGGTCCGATATCGGACGTGACGACAGCATTGGCGCCGATCACCGCGCCGCGACCGACGTATATGCCGGGCTGGACCACGACGCCCTGCCCGAGCCAGCAATCGTCTTCGATGCGGATCGGCGCGCTGATCGCGCCCACGGCCTCGGCCGGATGTGCAGGAAAGTAAACGTCCTGGTCGCGGATCAGCCATGACGGCTTGTCGCCAAAATGGTGATGCGTCGAGCCGACGAAAATATACTTTCCGAACAGGCAATGCGCACCGATGCGCACATCGCCGGAGATGATGCACTCATCCTGCAACGACGTGTCATCGCCGATCACGATGCTGCCGCCCTGCGCGGCGGTCAATTCGACGCGGCGCCCGACATAAGCGCCACGTCCGAGCGCAATCCGGCTCGGCGAGGACGTTGACGCGGCTGCGACCGTCAGGCGCGCGGTCGGATGAACCGAATAGGCATCAGAAAGACCGTCGACCCGTTCCGGATGCGACATCAACGGCGGACCGGCCTGCGCGAACGACACAATCCGGCGCAGCGCGGCCCGAAGATGGGTACGGGTGAACATCCGATTGGCTACTGTCGCGCTCAGACCTGCTCGAGCGATCTGGTCGACAGCCTGTAAGGCAGCGACATGATGCCCTCGCGTACGAACCGGTCTTTGCTGTCGGACACGACCTTAAGAAATGGCAGGTCCACGTTCTCGTCGACCACGTCATAGTAGATCTGATTGTCCAACCGCCCAAGCGCCGCATAGAGCGAGATCTCGCCCGGCCGCAACGGAAGATCTGGCAGCGTCAGCTCGATCGTGCCCTTGTATCCCTGCTGGATCGGATTTTCACTGACGACCTCGCGGATCATCGTGAGCAACTCGCCGTTGGCGGCCGAACGCATCCGGAGGACGAAGGTCAGGTTGGGCACGCCCTCCATCGCCTCGAAGTCGAACCGCAGCGTCGCGGTGTCGCCCGGGCGGACCTGCCACTCCGTCAAACCGCTCGCGCCGCCGCATATCACATTGGTGAATCGAACAGCGCCGGTCGTGCGATTCAGGCGTTCGTTCAAACGCACGTTGCGGACATCGACGACTTTCGGGACTGCCCGGAGATAGCGTTCGATGCCCTCCTGGGTGGGACCGTCAAACGTCAGCCGGCCTTTCTCGATCAGCAGAACGCGGCTGCAGAACGTGCGGATCGCCTGAAGATTGTGACTGACGAACAGCACGGTGCGTCCGTGCTCGTTGGCGGCTTCGTTCAGCCGCCCGAGCGACTTGCGCTGGAACGCCGCGTCACCGACCGCCAGGACCTCGTCGACAATCAGAATCTCGGGCTCCAAAAATGATGCCACCGCGAAAGCCAGCCGCACATACATGCCGGAAGAATAGCGCTTCACCGGCGTGTCGATGAACGTGTCGATCTCGGAGAAGGCGACGATCTCATCGAACTTCTTGGCGACCTCGGCATAGGTCATGCCAAGGATGGTGCCGCTCAGGAATATGTTGTCGCGGCCGGTGAGTTCCGGGTGAAAGCCCGTGCCGACCTCGAGCAGTGTGCCGATGCGGCCACGGATACGCGCATTTCCTTCTGTGGGCTTGGTCACCCGCGACAGAAGCTTGAGCAGCGTGCTCTTGCCAGCGCCGTTGCGGCCAATGATGCCGACCGCTTCGCCCTGCCTGATCGAGAACGACACGTCGCGCACCGCCCAGAAATCCCGCATCTGCGGCCGCAGCCAGCGTGGCGCAACGGATTGCAGTGCCTGGCGGAGGCGATCCCGCGAGGTGTTCTCGCCGAGCAGATAGCGCTTGCCCAGCCCTTCGGCTTTGATCGATGGCTCACTCATCAAATGCGGTCCACGGCAAAGTTTTCAAGTCGGGCAAACAGCGCGAGGCCCGCAGCCAGCATGAGCGCGATGAATCCGCAGCTCCAGGCGACGTCCAGGATGTCCGGCGGTGGCGACGCCGCCACCATCGACCAGCGGAAGCCTTTGATCAGGCCGAACAGCGGATTGAGGCGAAACAGGATCACCCAGCGTTCCGGCGCCACCGACTCCGAATACATCACCGGCGTTGCGTAAAAGATCAGTTGCAGCGCGGACGGCACCACCATCCGCATGTCGCGGAACACCGCGTCGAGCACCGTCACCCACAGCCCGATGGCAAAGGCCATGACAAGCGCGAGCAGAAGAAACAGCGGCGACAGCAGAATAGGCCAGCCCGGGAATTGGCCGTAGGCCGCGACCACGAGCAACAGCACCGCATAGACCGGCACCAGATCGACCAGCGCGGTCAGCGCGGAGGAGATCGGGATCAGGATGCGCGGAAAGTACACCTTGAGGATGATGTTGCCACTGCCGGCCAATGAGATGCCGGTGTCCGTGACGGCACGCTGGAATGTGCTCCAGATGATCGTTCCGGTAAACGCGAACAGCAGATAAGGCAGACCGTCCGACGGCACCGACAGCAGCATGCCAAGGATCAAGGTCAGCATGCCGGTCAGCAGCAGCGGCTGAATGATGATCCACACGCTGCCGAGCAGCGTCTGCATGTAGCGCGCCTTGATATTACGCCGCGCCAGCATCATGCCAAGGTGGCGATGATGCCACGCTTCCCGCAGATCCGGGAATAGCGCGCGCGTGCTGGTGATTTCAGTCACGGACATGAAGCAATTTTCTTTCGGGTCTGATCGAATGTTACGCCGGAAGCGGAAAGCGCTTGAAAGCCCAGGGATAGGCATTGCGCGTCGCGAGCAGTTCCGGTGAGGCGTTGCTCGGCATCGGCAGCGGATTAGAGGCCGACTGCACAAACAGCGGAGAGGCGTATTCGAGCTGAGCGAGCAGCCGGTAGCCGGAGATCGGCGGCTTGCCCTTATGGAAACCCATGGTATCGACGGCCAGCACGGTACCCTTCGGGCCGGCAAGCTCGACGACATTGTCACGGCCGAACACACCGGCGATTTCGGGATCGCTGATCCGCACATAGCCGCGCGCCATGATTTCCCGCAACTTCTCCTGCCGCAACCGGTGAGAGCCGCGCACATAGGTATGCGGACCGTTCTCCTCGGTAACATCGGTCACGTAGACGAAAAACTTCAGCCAGCGCGGCGCCGGATCGTAGTCGAAGTGGAACATTTGTGCCGCGTGATCATGATCCTTATCGGGTGCACCGCCGATAGCCGACGACCACCACAGGTTCACCTGCTTCAGCGCCGACGCAGCGCCGAGATAAGCTTGGCTGACATTGACGAAGACCGGATCGGCGATGATGCGCTGATAGGCCGGAATCTGCCAACTATCGGTCTCGAGAATGTCATAGACACGCTCGACCGGATTTTCCGGATCGAATGCCGCCATGCGCGGCTGGCCGTCTGGATCACGTCCGACTCGTGCCTTGATCGAGCGCGCGGCGGTTGCGATTTCATCGCAGATGGCGTCCGGCACGCGTGTTTCGAACACGTAATAGCCGTCACGACGAATCTGGTCGGCGATGGCGCCGACGCGCTCCGGATGAAAATTCCCTAGCAGACTGTCGAATGGCCGGATCGGCGCCGGCTCGGGCCGCAGCTTCTGCATCACGCTGTTGAGAATCTCGGTCGACCGGCCGTTGGTGCGACAATGCAGGTCGAGGCAGGCGCGCCAACTGGTCGCATCAGCTTCGCCGCGCACGAGATATTGGCCGACGCTACGGCTGGCGCCCAATGCTGCCTTGGCGAGCGATAAGATGCGGCGCAATTCAGACGTCTGCATTTTTCTGCCCATCTTCTATGATCATTTTGGCAACTTGAAACTTTTCGGAGACCGGGTGCTCATTTGTGCAATCAGCGAACACAGCTTGGGCTTCATCCGGCCAGCATTTCGGCCGGATAGGATTGTCGGAGCATCACCGCCAAGCGACGGGCCAACGGCGAGTACCGCCGGATTTGCTGTCCTTTCACGGTGAGCGACACCACCCCGTCCGGCTCTATCCGCAGTTTGGTCATGACCGCACCGCCGCTCTGTTCGCGCAGGTCGCAGCCATACACGAAGAAAAGTATAAACCTCTCGACCATGGCCGTGATGGCTTCCTGTTCCCGCGCCGAGGCGGCGCTCCCTTTCGGCAGCCGCGCCATATTGAGATCGCAGATGTCTTTACCCTCGGCCAGAACCTGCACAATGGTGCCGAGGTTTTTCGGCGTCTGCCACCGAGGGATATCTTTATAGTCGAATGTCGGCACCAGATCGGACGCATCCACGACCGGCGACCAGTTCAAGAAGTGCGACCAGCGGAAGCTTTCGGTCAACATCTCCATGTCGGCCGGCTGTCCGAGAGCCTTCTCGACCGCCCTGAAATAAGCGTCCGAATTGTCGCCGAAACCGATAAAGCTTCCAAGCGGATATGGCGCGATATTGGGAAATGCCGCGACCGCCGGCACGCCGAAGCGGGATAGCTCCAGAGACATATTCGACCAAGCCACCAGCGCGACATCGGCGAGTTCGGCCAGATTGTAGCTGGAGACTTTGCTTTCGGGCCAGATCATCACGACATTGGCTGGCGTCTGCGTGAACTCGCGCTTCATTTGCGCAAACAGGCTCGCGACGGATGAATGTCGATGACTTGGCGCCATACGCGGGTGCTGGCGAACGATCAATTGCAGATCCGGGCGCATCCCGACCCAATCGATCAGCGCCCGCAACCATGCGACCTGATCGGAGAATGGCTTTTTCCCGTGCGCAAAAGGCACGCCCAAGATCGCGAGATACTCTTGAACGCAAAGAAGCTCGTCGGTGCTGCTCGAATAGGCGACGATGGTCTTGCGATCGCGCGACAGGCCCAACTCTTCCAGCAGGCTATTTTCGCTCTTGATCCAATTCGGCGAATAGGTCGAAACGCCGCCGTGACCAACCAGACGATATAGTGCGCTGTCGGCGATGTTGGTCACCGCCTGCGCGTCGATCGGCTGATCACGATATTCCGGCCAGTGCTCGACCTGCGACAGCATGTGGGCATTGGCATTGCCCGACCGCAAGCCGATGTACCGGTGATCGACATCGAGATTATAGGCGTGGTCGAGCCGGGTGACGGCGATGCCATGCCGTTGCGCGAATACGTCGGTCGGAACCCAATACGCATAGTCGCCGAAATGCGCGATCCGTTTGACGCTATAGCGCGAAGCGATGATCCGCGTCGCGAAATAGATGGCGAGCGCGGAATATAACAACGCCGACAACAGTTGGACATCCGCATCCGTGAACTCGCTGACGTCCAGCTTGCGGCGGTCGCGCAACACCTCGCCGAACGCAGCCGCGCCGAAGGAGATTCCGTCATAGCTGGTCAGCCAAGGCGCAACGGCATTGGCCACGATGATCTCGTCGATCTGTGCCCGCTCGGCCGGCCCCAACAGAGATTCCAACGAAAGATCGACCAGTCCATAGTCATGACCGGTGCGCAAGGCGCTTTCTCGGCACCGGCGGCAGGCCGCATTGGAATGGTCGTATGGCGCGGTCGGCATCATTCGCATCGCCATCTTTAACGAGCAAATCGGCTGCATTCCATTGCAGGACAATAGGATCGCGCCGTGCCCGGCCTCGCTCAGCGACCGTGCCAGTATCGCATGGCTCAGATAGAATGGTCCGAGCCCCGCTTCCGGCGCGAGAAACAGCACCACGGGCTGTTTCGATGCAGCGATCTCCACCAGCTTGCGCCGGCGCCATGCTCGGGTCGCCAGCAGATAGGGCCGCACCAGCGCGAAGCGCAGGCGACGCATACCGGCCAGCGTCCACGACAGCACGCGCTGCACCGGCGCGGGCAAATATCCTGCAAGCTTCTTTAGTTCCGCTTTCATCACTACCGTAGTTGTCGCTCAATCGGACGGCCGACGCATGGAGCCCGCAATCCAACGAAAGGCACGAAATTTCCATGCTACCGCACTTCGGGTGACTCGCGTCGCCCGATCGTGCCTTGCTGACGGTCCGCCAATCAGGCGGCGGCGACCGATCCACCGTCCAGCACCAGCCGGACCTTGCGGCCGAGAAGATCGAGCAGAATCGCAACCCGATCCCTGTCGGCCATGCCTTCAAAAAGGCCGAAGCAGGCCGCGAAGACACCGTCGATAACTTGGACCTTATCGCCTGGCGCGAACGCCGGACGAAGCTCCAGTTGAACCAAACCGCGCTCGTCCTCGCGTTTGCGCAATTCGGCGATGATCGATTCCGGCACCGGCGACGGCGCATCGCCATTGCACACGAGTTGCGCCACGCCGATTGTCGACTGGATGGAGCGCCAGCGCTGACTCAGCCGGTCGATGGTGACGAACAGGTAGCGGGGAAACAGCGGCGTGGCGACGCTATCAACCTTGCGGGCGTGACGGCGCTGCTTGAGATAGCGCGGCAGATAGGTGACGTATCCCTGGCGCGCCAGATGCGCGGCCGCCTTGAGCTCGGCGTTCACGTGGGTCTGAACCACGTACCATGCGGGAGCTGCTGTGAGGCTCATGACGCGCTCCCACGCCGGCCATTGATCGCAGCCGCGAGCAAGTCGGGCGCCAGCACTTGATTTTTGCCGTAGCGAACGATCGCCGCGTCCACGAGTTCGCCGGACACCTTGATGTCCGTGATCAGGGCGGCATCCACCTCGCCCTCGACATCGTCGAAGGATTTGACCAACGGCGCGCCGACAAATCGAGGTAGACTCGAATTAGGATCGACCACCGCAACGATTGTGACCCCACCGTCGAGCGCGCAAATAGCGGCGATTTCGGCGACATCTGACGCTCCAACGAAAACGAACCGCGTCAGACCGCGGGCGCTGGCCTCAGCGAACACCGCCATGCAATCCTGCTTGGCTTGGCGAAACAGCGTCAGCGAACAAGACAGGTATTCAACAGCCAGACGGGATTTCTCGGCAAAACCGCGCGGCGTGAGGTAGTAGGCATAGCGACGCGCCGGCGCTTCGCGGATCTTGACCTGACCCTTCAGGACGCAACGCTTCATGTAGGCGTTGACGAGACCGAGCGCGATGCCGAGTTCGGACGCGAGGCGGCGCTGGGATTTTTCCCCATCGCTCTCTACGGAACTGAGCAGACCCAGCATGATGCGGATCTTCTCCGTGTCCTCTTCCTTGACAACTCCAGCCATGAACCTGCCTTTTGCGAGCCTGGACCGTAGAGCGTTCGCGGCATGAACGTCAAGCGAAAACGTTCACACGGTGAACGCCATTAAGTTGTTGAAATACATTAATAATATTACGCGATAGCGAGCGGAACACAGCGCTATCCTGGCGGAGAATGCGAATGTCCCAGACATGCCCGGTATGCCATAGCTCCCGCTGCGCGACCAAAAAGACGGTCAGCAAATATACCATTTGGGAATGCAGGGATTGCGGCCTGTTCTGGGTGCCGGGGGTCGGCGAGGCTGAACTCGCCGATTTTTATAGCAGCGCCTATTTCAGCGGGTCACAGGAGTTCGGCTACGGCGACTACCTGAAGACCGAAAAAGTCCAGAGGCTGAACGCCGTAAATTTGCTCGGGACGATCGCGAACCATTCCCGTGCAAACGGCGGCTTGGCGAAATCCAAACTCCTCGATGTTGGATGCGCCTATGGCTTTCTGGTCGACGAGGCCTGCAAGGCAGGCGCGGAAGCCGAAGGCGTCGACTATTCCGAGAGCGCCAGCCGCTATGCTCAGACTGTGCTGGGCCGTAAGGTCACGTTAGGAAACCTGCATGCCATAAATTTTCCAGCCGAACATTTCGATGCCGTGACCAGCGTGGGCTCGATCGAGCACTTGAACGATCCGGTCGCGATGGTCGAGGAAATAGCGCGCATCACCAAGCCTGGCGGCCTGTTCGTCGTCACGACACTCAACACAAAATCCCTGATCCGGATATTCCGGTTCAAGCCGCCGGAACATCTGTATTATTTTTCTCATCGCAGCTTGGCCCTGCTGCTTGAAAGCAAAGGGTTCGCCGTCGAGAGCGTTAAAGCCTATTTGGCCAATCATGCCCTCGGCGAAGCTGTCGGCCTGCTGTTAAAGGCGCTGTTTGGGCCCCGCATCAATATCAAGCCGCTGATCGAGCGAATGCCTTGGAAACAGATGAATCTGCCCCTGCCGAACAACGAGATGCTGATGGTCGCGCGCAAACGCTAGAGCGTTTTCACGTGAAGTGGTATCCACTTCACGAAGAAAACGCGTCTGTCTAAACATTTAGAGCGCGTCCGGACGCAAAACCGGTGTCCACTTTTGCTGGACGCGCTCTAACAGCTCGCGCCATC
>JAQGJU010000095.1 GCA_028290465.1 Xanthobacteraceae bacterium
CGGCTCAGCCACATGAAGCGGCGCGGCTGGCTGGAGCCCTGGCGCGCCGGCTGGATGAACCTGCGGGCGATGCTGACCTACGGCGTCGACTTCTTCCTGCTCAAACCCGGCGCGGTCCTGTTCGGAATCGGCCTCATCTTCCTGATCCCGCTGACCTTCGGCCCTGTGCATTTCGGCCCGATCAGCCTGTCGCTCAATACGATGCTGCTGGCGATGACGATGGCGACGCTCGGCATGGCGATGCTGTTCTTCGGCGGCATCGCCGGCGTGATGTTCGACTATTCGGGCACGCTCGGCGCCCGCATCGAACGCCGGCTGCCGTTCAACGCCACCTTCGCGGGCTGCGCGCTGGTCGCCCTGGTCGGGATCGTGGCCACGCTGCCGCTGGTGCGCAGCTTTGTCGGCAATGGCTATGTGCTGCCGGATGGCGGACGCGAGACCCATTGGGCCGTCACCGGACTGTGGCTGTTCGTCGCCGCGTTCCAGACCTTCATCTTCTCGCTGATGATCCGCGCGCTCGGCGTCGTGTTGCCGAACCGCCGGGCTGACCTCTCGCGTCCACGGACCGCGCCTTCACCCTGAACGCGGATGCGCGGAGCCACCAGATGCGAGGTTGGAGCCCATTCGATGTTCTGAGGCGCATCGCCTTGTACGTCGTGCCGGGCTTCGCGCTCGCCGGCCTGCTGGCCATCATCGTCAGCAAAGTCATCTTCCGGGCGCCCGAATACGACGAGGCGGAGGTGCTGCACGCCTCCTGGCTGATCGCCAATGTCGGGCGCATCTGGGTCGATGTGTTTGAACACCACTCGCCGCTGTTCAACACGATCAATGCACGGATATTCGACACCAACGCGCCATTCTTCGCGCTCTACGCCAAACTGACGGCCCTGTTCTCTTACCTGCTCGGGTCGTTCCTGTTCGCCTTGGCCAGCTATCTCTGGCTGAACGTGGCGCGCCGCTGGCGGCTGTCCTTTCTGCTGTACGCCCAGGCCGCGTATTTGTTTTTGACGTGGCCGGTCGATCTCGGCGTGGTGCGGCCGGAGAATTATTCGATGCTGGCCCTGATGGTCGGTAGCCTGTTCGGCTACGGCATCGTCAACAGTCGATCCTTCCGGTTCTATGCATACTGCTTTTTCTGTGCGTTCTTTTTGGCGGTGGCCGTCAGCTTCTCGCCGCGCACCATATTTCTATCCGCCGCCGTCGGATTGCTGGTGATCTGGACGCGGCGGGATCGCGGCAGCTGGATCGCGTTCGCGGTCATGATCGGCCTCGGCGGCGGGGCCGCCATCGCGCTCAATCTGACGATCGCGCCGCTGTCCGGGTTCCTGCTGTGGATGGTGCAGTTCAACAGTAAATTGCTGCCTTACACACGCGCGCTGTGGCAGGCGTCTTACGGCTCCATCGCGGTCGGACTTGTTTCGGTTGCCGCGACATGCGTCGGCCTCGCGGCTTTCATGATCGGCGGCGCCGCGCGCCAGAACAACGGTCCGGGACGCGCAACGCCGGCAACCATCCTCGCACTGCTGGCGGGTCGTCGGCTGCTCGGCGCACAAGCCGTCATGCTGGTGTGCTGGGCGTTCCTGTTCGTCGACCATCATTGGGGACGGCAATCGTTCGGCGCCATCGCGGTCGCAACGTCAGCCTACACAGCTGTGTTCCTGGCAATTCTGTTCAAGACGTTCGATCTCATTTCCATCGCCAGCCGCATGCAAGGCTTCGCATTGCCACGCCTGCTTCCGGCGGCGCTGGTTGCCGCACTGCTGATCGTCGGACTTCCGCTCGCCTATTGGTCGGCCGGCAAGATCGGCGGCATGGTCGCGCGGCTGCAGCCCGCCGGCATGCTGACCGATCTGGCCATCACCTCGAATGAACAATCCTATCGGCTGCAAAACCCCAACGACTTGCCGCCACTCAGCGAAGCCGGAAATCTCGGCGAGCGGCTGCTGTGGTCCAGGCGTTACTGCGAACTGTTCCGCAACGAGCGCATCCTCGCCATCCCGACGCGGCATCCGGTCTGCGCCCGCGATGCGACCTATTACTGGTACGGCGGCATCCATTTCAGGGCGATGGCCCGGGAACGCGTCGCGTTCACGCCCGACCCGCCCTACAATGTTGCCGAGGACGTTCTGAAAACGAAACCGGCCTTCATCGATGTCGGATTTCTTGATGAAAGCGTCCTGCCCGACCCTCGCGTCGAAGCCATGCTGAAAGACGCGTATGTGCCCATTCACTCGAACCTCATCGGGAACTGGGCCTGGCTGCGCAAAGACTTTCTGGAACGGCAACGATAGCACCATGAAGGCGCATTGATGCTGGCCCTTGTCGCCATATGGATATTGATCGCCGCGTTCGCGCTGGTGGCCGGCTATGCGGCGCTGACGAGCGGCGCGCTCGGTCCGCTCCCCCGCGCCGGCGACCGTCCGCTGGTCGCCTTGTGGCTCGGCCTGCTGGCGGCTGAATGGCTGTGCTTGTCGGTCTCGCTCTTCGCCCCGATGACGCCGTGGTTGCTGATCGCCATCCTCGGCCCGATCGCCCTCGTACTCGCTTTCATCACGATCCGGAATCGTCTGCTCGTGGAGTTGCGTGCGCTCGTAAACTTCAACACGATTGTCGCTCTGCTGATCATCGTCGGCGCGGCCGGTTTCGTGGCCGCCGGCCTGCGGCCGACCCCGGACACCGGCGAGTATCATTACCCGGCGATCCGCTGGCTGTCCGAACACGGCACCGTCGTGGGCGTCGCCCAGGTGATGACCCGCCTCGGCTATGTGTCCAGCCTGTTTCCGCTGATCGCACCGTTCGACGCGATCCTGCCGGGCCGCGCCTTCGCGACCATCAATGGATTTATCCTGTGCCTGATCATGGCGCAGATCGCGCTAGCGGCCTTCCGCATCGGCCAGCGCACCGCGCGGCCGAGCGACTGGTTCCTCGGCGCGGCGTCGCTGGCGACCCTCGGGATGGCGACCATTGTCGGCAGCCCGACCACCAGCACGCCGGACCTGAGCGTGATGACGCTGACCGTGGTCGCGGCTTGGCGGATGCTGGCTTGGCAGGAGGAAGGCGACGGAACGCGGTCCCTGGTTCCGCTGATCCTGACCTGCGGCGCGCTGACCGCCAAACTGAGCGGCTTGCTGCTGGTGCCGGCGGCGGCCTTGTTTGCCGTCTGGGGCTCCGGGTGGCGGCGATGGATCGGCGTCGCATTGGCGGCTGGCGTCATGGTCGCTCCATACTTTATCGCCGCCGCGATCGCGTCCGGGTGCCTCGCCTTACCGTCCGCCGCAAGCTGCCTGCCGGTGCCGTGGGCCCTGTCGGCGCAGACCATCCAGGATCTGGCACAGGGGCTTTGGGAATGGAGCCGCTGGGGCGCCCCAATGCCGGCCGGCGCCGGCCCCTGGGACTGGCTGCCCGGATGGCTGATGGGCCGGCCGCATTGGCTCAATACCACCGTGTTCTGGCCGTTCGTGCTGTGCTTTGCGGCCTATCTGGCCCTCGCTCGCCACGCGATGAGCGCCGGGGAACGCTGGGTGCTGGCCCTGATCGTGCCCAGCATCGTGCTGGTGTTCTGGCGGGCGCCCGATCTGCGGTTCAATTTCGGGCTGTTCGTCACCCCCATGGCGCTGCTGGTGATGCGCTTTGGGCCCCAGGCCCAAAGCTCGATACCGCGCGGACCCGCCCGCCTTCTCACCTCGCCGATCGCCATCGTCGCGCTATTGGCCGCCATACAGATCGGCTTCGGGGTCGTGGTCGACTTCCGGCACGGCCAGACTTTGACCACCGAGCGGCTGCTACGGCCCCGTGCGGCGCCGGCGGCCGGGGTCACCGAGCATACCAGCGGCGGCGTTCGCTATTTCATGCCGCGGGACGGCTCGGCCTGCTGGGGTGCGGCCCTGCCCTGCGCCGACCAGCCTTTGGCCGCCGGAGTGGCGCTTCGGGCGCCCCAACAGGGCATTGGCGGCGGCTTTATTCGGGTACCGTGACCGATTTGGCATCGCTCGCCGCCTTCTGATATCTGTCACGCCCAACAAATACTTGAGTATCCCGCATGCATGTTCTGGTCACCGGCGGCGCCGGCTTTATCGGCTCCCACCTTTGCGACCGGCTGGTGCAGCGCGGCGATAAGGTCTGGTGCGTCGACAACCTGTATCTTGGGCAGCGCCGCAACATCGCGCATCTGGAAGCCAACCCGGCGTTCCGCTTTATCGAGGGCGACGTGCTCGACCGCCCGGTGCTGGAAGCGCTGTTCGCGGACGGCCGTTTCGAGGCGGTGTTCCATCTGGCGGCGAATTCCGACATCGCGGCCGGCAATGCCGATGCGGAACTCGACCTGCGGCTCAACCAGCTCACCACGCTGGAGGTTCTCGAGGCGATGCGCCGCCATGGCGTCAAGCGGCTGTTCTTCGCCAGCACCTCAGCGATATTCGGCGAGGCCTCCGGTGACCTGCACGAGGACTTCGGGCCGCTGCAGCCGATCTCGTTCTATGGCGCCAGCAAGCTCGGTGCCGAGGGTTACACATCGGTCTATGCGAACCAGCACGCAATCCGCACCGTTATCCTGCGCTTCCCCAATGTGATCGGCGAACGCTCGACGCATGGCGTGATCTTCGACTTTCTGCGCAAGCTCAAAGCCAACCCGAACGAACTCGAAGTGCTCGGCGACGGCAACCAGCAGAAGCCCTATCTCTATGTTGGCGATCTGGTCGACGCGATTTTGGTCGCCTGGGACAAAGCCGATGCACCGTTTTCGGTGTTTCATGCCTCCGGCATCGACTCGACCTCGGTGCGCGAGATCGCCGAAATCGTGGTCGCGGCCGCCGGCCGGCCCGACACGCGGCTGCGGTTTACCGGCGGCGATCGCGGCTGGCCCGGCGACGTGCCGAAATTCAGCTACGACATCTCGCGCCTGAAGGCACTGGGCTGGCAGCCGCGACGCCACTCGACCGATGCGGTTCGCTTCGCGGTCGAGCGGATTCTCGCGAACGGCTTTTAACGCATGCACGCCGTCATCATCGCCGGAGGCCTCGGGACGCGCGCACACGCGATGACGGGCGACCGCATTCCGAAAGCGCTGCTGCCGGTCGCCGGCATTCCGATCGTGTTCCGGCAGATGCGCGTGCTGCGCCGCGAGGGCGTCACCCGGCTGACGGTGCTGGCCGGCCATCATGGCGAGCAACTGCACGCCGCGATGGCCGACGAAGCCACAGCGCTCGGCCTCGCGCTGGATATTCTGGTCGAAGCACAGCCGCTCGGTACCGCCGGCTGCCTCACCGCACTTGGACCGGTCGAGGACGATACGCTGATCCTCTATGGCGACATGCTGTTCGACGTGGCGCTCGCACCGCTGCGCGACTTTCATCGCGCGCATAACACGCTGATCACCATCGTGGCGCATCCCAACGACCACCCGCGCACGTCCGATCTGCTGGTGGCGCAAGAAGGCCTGGTGACTTCCATCCTGCCGCATAGCGTTCCGCGCGATGGTGATTACCGCAATCTGGTGCCGGCTGGCCTCTATCTGGCCTCGCCCGAATTCTTCCGGCGTCTGCCCTCCGGCAAGGTTGACATGATCCGCGACGTGCTGCCGCTGCTGATCGCGGCCGGCGCGCGCGTCGGCGCCTACGACACGCCGGAATATATGCGCGATGTTGGTTCGCCGGCCCGTCATGCGGCCGCCGAGCGCGACCTTGCGGCCGGCCTGCCGGAAGCGCTGAACAATCGCCACAAGCGACCCGCGATCTTTTTCGACGTCGACGGCGTGCTCAACGAGGAGCCGGGAACGCTCGGCGTGCTGCGGCCCGATCAAGTCGTGCTGGTCGAAGGCGCCGGCGCTGCGGTTCGCCGGACGCGCGAAGCCGGCATGCTGGCGGTCGGCGTCACCAACCGGCCGCAGGTCGCCCGGGGCGATATTACGTTCGACGATCTCGACCGTATCTTCGCACGCCTTGAAGCGTTGCTGGCCACCGATGGCGGCGTGCTCGACCGAATCTATTTCTGCCCGCATCATCCCGACGCCGGTTTCCCGGGCGAAGTCAAAGAACTCAAGTTTCGCTGCGAGTGCCGCAAGCCCGGCGACCTGATGTTGCGTTGGGCCGTGGCCGACCTGCCCGTCGATCTGAAGCGTTCTGCCTTGATCGGTGACAGCCTGCGCGATATCGGCGCGGCGCGCGCGATCGGCGTCTACGCCTACGGGGTGCGCACGGGCTATGGCTGCCTCGATATCGTCCGCTATCCGGGCGGACCGCCGACCGCGCCGGTCCCCGACCTGATGTTTGCCGATGTCGGCGAAGCCGTGGACTTCTGCCGTGGCTATGGCGCCATCGCGGCGCCGATCGTCCAGGCACTGCCGACGCGGCGGACTGAAGGTCCGATAATTGTCGCCGTCTGCGGACGATCCCGCGCGGGCAAGAGCGTGGTCGCGCATGCGCTGGCGCGTACGCTGGCCGATTCCGGCGCGAATTTCCTGCACGTGCATCTCGACAACTGGATCGTGCCGGCGGCCGAGCGTGGGCCGAACGATACGGCCGAAATTCGCAACCGGGTCGACCTGCTGCCGGATCTGATCGCTTCGCTGCGCGCCGGCCGCGCCATCACGGCGCCGGGCTATGATTCAGCGCGCCGCGTCGCCGGCAAGACGACCACGTATGACGCGGCCGGCCGCGATATTGTCATCCTCGAAGGCGTATTCGCGGCGCATGCCAGTGTCCGCGCAATGGTTGACCTTGCGGTGTTCGTCGAGGCACCGGAGAACGTCCAGCGCGCCCGCTTCGATGCGCTGTATCGCTGGAAGAGCTTCAGCGATGCCGCGACGGAAGAACTCTGGGACGCGCGCAGCAGCGAAGAATGGCCTGCGGTCGATGCCCAGCGGGCTTCGGCCGATCTGATCCTGTCACCGACCGAGAGCACGCCATGATCGTTTCCTGCGCGCCGTTTCGCGTCAGCTTCGCCGGCGGCGGCTCCGACATCGCCCAATTCTATCAGCGCCGTCGCGGCGCGGTGCTGTCCTGCGCGATCGCCAAATACGCGTTCGTCGTAGTGCATCCGTTCTTCAATGCCAGCAAGTACCATCTTAAATATACCCGCACCGAACTGGTCGATCACGTCGATGAGGTGCAACATCCGATCCTGCGCGAGGCGCTGCGCATGATGGGCATCGAGCCGGGCATCGAGGTTGTTTCGGTCGCTGACATTCCAAGCGGCACCGGCCTCGGTTCGTCGAGTTCGTTTTCGGTCGCGCTGCTCAACGCGCTCCATGCACATCGCCGCGCCTTCGCGCCGAAGGAAACGCTGGCGAGCGAAGCCTGCACGCTGGAGATCGAGAAGCTCGGCGAACCGATCGGCAAGCAGGATCAATACGCGGCCGCCTATGGGGGTGTGAACTTCATCGAGTTCGAACCGCATGGCGGCGTCACGGTGCAGCCGCTGCCGCTGTCGACGGCCACCGTCGCGGCGTTGGAAAGCAACCTGATGCTGTTCTTTACCGGCGGCCAGCGCGACGCCCGCGCCGTGCTGTCGCATCAGGTGAACACGATGAAGACCGATGAGGCAGCGTTCGGCCGCATCGGCCAGATGGTCGATCTCGCCTACGGCATGCGCGACCTGCTGCTGGCCGGCGACCTCGATTCCTTCGGCGAAGCGCTGCACCGCGGCTGGGAACTGAAGCGCGGCGTTTCCAACATGATCAGTTCGTCGTCCATCGACGCGCTGTATGACCGCGCCCGCGCGGCCGGCGCGATCGGCGGCAAGCTGGCCGGCGCCGGCGGCGGCGGATTCCTGCTATTGTATTGTCCGCCGCACGCGCAGCCCAAGGTCCGCGCCGCGATGGCCGAACTGCAATCGATGGAGTTTCGTCTGGATTGGGGCGGAGCGCGCATCGCTTTCGCGCAATGAGGAACGCACGATGACGCAGCGTCTCGTCGTGACGGGCGCATCGGGTTACATCGGCGCGCGGCTGGTCGAACTGGCGCAGGCGCGAGGTTGCGACGTTCTGCGTCTGCCGTGGCGGCTTGGCGAGGTGCCGCCAGAGGCGTTGCTGACGGGCGCGACCGCCGTGATCCATCTCGGCCATTCCTGGGCCAGCGATGCCGAAGCCGGGACCGGGCCGGGCAACATTAATTTGCAAGGCGCCGTCGATCTCGCCGGCGCGGCCGATCGGGCGGACGTCGCGCGCTTCGTGTTCGCGTCCACCACCTCGGCCCGCGCCGAGGCGCTTAATGCCTACGGCCGGATCAAATACGCCATCGAAGATCGCCTGCGCGCGCTACAGACGTCAACGATGCGCGTGCTCTGCGCCCGCATCGCGCTGGTCTATGGCGGCCCGGAACAAAGCCTGTTCGGCCTGCTGTCGCGCGTCACGGCGCTGACGCCGGTACTGCCGATGATCGGACTGAACCGCGAACTGCAGCCGATCCATCTCGACGAGGTGTGCGAAGGCTTGCTGCGGCTCGCGCTCGATCCTCCCGCGACCGGTGACACCTTCGTGCTGGGAAGTCCGTACACCGTGACGTTCGGCGAGTGGCTGCGGATATTACGCCGCGCGCGCACCGGCCGCCGCCTGCTGCTGGTGCCGATCCCGATGCAGGCCGCGCTGTGGGCCTGCGATGCGACACAAATTTTGCCGTTCGGGCCGACGGTGTCTCGCGAGCGCGTGCTCGGCCTGGCCGGCGCCGCCCCGATGGACAGCGCCGCGGATCTGGCCGCGCTCGGCATCGTCGCGCGGGATCCTGAGCAAGCCTTGTCGTCGACGCCGGCCGCGCGGCAACGCCTCGTCGCCGAGGCCACCGCGATGCTTTGCTATGTGGCCGGACGCCGTGTCGATACGCCGGACGCCATCGAACGCCTTGTGCAGGCCATCGCCGACGACCCGGCCTCGCGCCGCGCGCTGCCGGCGCTGACGCTGCGCTGGCCTGCTCTGTTGCGCTTCATCGAACCGGTGCGCCCATCGATGCGCCATGGCTTGTCGCGGCGCCTGCATCTCGCCGCCATGGTGGCCGAAAGCCTTCCTGGATCATCTCAGACCCCACGTCCGAGCGTTGTGGCTGTTGCCATGCAAGTGGTTCTCGAAGCGCTCGCGCTGCCGTTCCGCCTCATGTTCAGCCGTTTCACCGCATGACCAGCCCAACCGCCGACGCCGAATTCATTGTGATCGGCAGCGGGCCGGCCGGCGTGTCCGCCGCGATTCCGCTGGTCGAGGCCGGCCGGCGGGTACTGATGATCGATGCGGCCGGCCCATCGCCGGTGCCGGGCGAGCGCCGCGATCCGCTGGTGCCGGACGACGGCCTGTCGCCGAAGCTGCGCACCGCCGCCGCGCGCGACCTGGTCGAGCCGTTCCGCGAGACGCTGGGCGCGACCGAACAAAATTTTCACGCGCTCGGCGCGCTCGGGCGCGGCGGCCTGTCCCGGATATGGGGCGGCTTTGTCGCCGAACTGGATGAGGCCGACCTGACCGGCTGGCCGCTACGCGCCGACGATCTGCGCCCGTCCTATCGCGCGGTCACTGAACGGATCGGGATCAGCGGTTCGACCGATGACGATCTCGCCGGATTCTACGGCCCCTCCGGGCCTATGCTGCCCGCACCTGAGATCGGCCCGACGGCGTCGCTATTGCTGGAGCGTTACCGCAGCAGCGCCAAGAACGACGACTTCGCGCTCGGCCTCGCTCGCAACGCGCTGCTGACGCAGCCACGCGACGAACGACAGGACTGCGATCTGCGGCAGGCCTGCCTGTGGGGCTGTCCGCGCGGCGCGATCTACGATGCGGCCAGCGACCTAAGTCGACTTCGGCGGCATCCGCAGTTTCGATTGCTCGACAATGCGACGGCACAACACCTGCGACAGACAGAAGGCGGCTGGGAGATCGCGCTGCAAAACGGTGAGCGGCTGCACGCGCCGCGCGTGGTGCTCGCGGCCGGCGTGCTCGGCACGTTGAAACTCGTGCTGCCGTTGCTCGGACCCAACAGCGGCGAACTGCGCCTGCAGCACAGTCCGGTGCTGGCGACGCCGCTGCTGCTGCCGCGCCGGCTGTTCGCCGCCGCGCCCAGTCAGGGCTATACCCTGGCCCAACTCGGCTTCCGCTTCCGCCATGGCGCCACGCCGGACGCCTATGTGACGGGCGGGCTGTACGAGGTCGCGGCGCTGCCGCCGTCGTCCTTCGCGGCGCGCTTGCCGATGGGACGCCGCGCCGCGACCGAGATCTTCCGCGCGCTGGCGCCCCCGCTGCTGGTCGCGACGACTTATTTTCCGGGCGCCTGGAGCGCCAACCGCGTGCGCTGGCGGAGCATTGGCGAGAACATCACGCTCGACATCCATGGCGGCACCGCGCCCGGCTTCGACGCGCTGGCGGCGGATGTCCGGTCGCGGCTTGGCCGCATCTGGCGCGGGCTCGGCGCGTTCATGCTGCCCGGCGGCGCGGTCGCGATGCCGGGCACCGACGCGCATCTCGGCGGCCTGTTCCCGATGGGCTCAACTCAACCCGAAGGCACCAACACGCTCGGCGAACTGGCGCTCGCGCCCGGCCTGCATCTGGTCGATGGTTCGGTCCTCCCGGCGATTCCGTCGAAGCCCACGACGTTGACCATCATGGCCAATGCCGACCGCATCGGCCGCGCCCTCGCGCAATTGCCCGACACCAATGCCATGGGAGTTCAGGCGTGACCGCGAACGACAAACGCTGGTTGACCGTCATTCTGATCCTGGCTTTCGCGGCGCGGCTCGCCGTCGCCGTCCTGTTGCCGGACCAGGGCTTCGACGATGCCCGCGGATATCGCATGGCCGGCGCGCAGCTCTGGCAGGGGTCGACGATGGGTTCGACCTACATCATGCCGCTCTACCCGCTGCTGGTCGGGCTGACCGGCGGCCAATGGGGCCAGTGGCTGCTCGACGCGGCGCTGTCGACCGCCTCGGTGTGGCTGATCCACCGATTGGCGTTCGAACTGTTCGGCGACCGTGTCGTCGCGCTGTTCGCGGCCATCGGCATGGCGCTGTATCCGTATGCTGTGTTCTACGCGGCGGTCGGATTGACCGAGCCGCTGTTCGTCACCCTGATCCTCGCATCGTTCCTCGCTTGGTATCGCGGCGCCTTCACCATCGCGGCGATCTTTACCGTATTGGCGATCCTGACGCGGCCTTCGATCGAACCTCTGGCGCCGCTGCTCGTGGTCTATTTTGGCCTCGCGGTGCATCGCCTAAGCCTGCGCACGACACTACGGCACCTTGGCGTCTATGCGCTGGTCTATGTCGCGCTGATGCTGCCGTGGTGGGCGCATAATTACGCGAAATATGGCCAGTTCGTCCGCCTCAACCTCGCGTCCGGCTTTCTGCTCTATGCCGGCAACAATCCGATGAACCAGACCGGCGGCGGCATTCTGTTTGTCGACTGGAACAACATTCACATGAACGTTTCCGATCCGGTGGCGCAGGATCGTGCGTATCGCGACGACGCCATCGCCTACATCAAGCAGCATCCGGGCCGCACGCTCGAACTGGCCTGGGTAAAGTTCGTCCGGTTCTGGCGATTGTGGCCTTACACGCCGCAATTCACCGCGCCGGCCTATATTGTCATGTCGCTGGTCAGCTATCTGCCGATCCTGTTGCTCAGCCTGGCCTACCTGCTGATCTGGGGACGCGCGCATTTCGTTCGCATCCTGCCGATCCTGGCGTTCGCGGGCTGCCTCACGGCCATTCATACGCTGCTGGTCTCGTCGATCCGCTATCGCTATCCGATCGAACCGTTCATGATCGTGTTTGCGAGCTTCGCTTTCGTGCGCTTGCTGGAGCGGTTACGAATACTACCGGCCTCCAATCGCTCAAACGAGACATGAGACCAGCGACCATGCCCCGCCTGCTGTATCTCGTTTCCGAGGATTGGTATTTCCTGTCGCACCGGCTGCCGATGGCACGCGCGGCGCGTGACGCCGGCTATGAGGTGCATGTCGCGGCCCGCGTTGTCGACGGCGCCGATGCGATCCAGACCGAAGGCTTCACGCTGCATCCGCTCACCTGGGAGCGCGGCAGCACCAATCCGCTGAATTTCCTGCGTGCCGTCATCGAGGTCCGCAAACTCTATCGCGCGGTGGCGCCCGATCTGGTGCATCAGGTCGCGCTGTGGCCATCGGTGGTCGGCTCGTTCGCGGGGCTCGGCCTGCCGGTGCGGCGGCTGTCGGCGCTCGCAGGCCTCGGCTTTGCGTACACGTCGCAGAACATAAAGGCGCGGATCGTGCGCGCTGTGCTGGGAAAATTGCTGCTTTTCCTGTTCGACCGGCCCGGCTCCGGCGTGCTGGTGCAAAATCCGGACGACCGCGCCGCGATGGCGGCGATCGGCATCGATGCGTCCCGCGTGTCTCTGATTCCGGGCTCGGGCATCGACACCGACCGGCATCGGCCGCTGCCGGAGCCGGCCGGCCCGGTGACCATGGCGTATGTCGGCCGCCTGCTCGACGACAAGGGGCTGCGGCCGCTGGTGGCGGCGCATGCGCTACTGTCGGAGCGGGGCCGGCCGGTACGCCTGTGGATCGCCGGCGATCCCGATCCGGCCAATCCGGGCTCGATCCCGGCGGACGAGATCGGCGCGTGGCGTGGTCAGGCCGGGATTGAAGTGCTGGGCCACGTCAAGGACATCACCGGCGTCTGGGCGCAAGCCCACATCGCCGTGCTGCCGTCGCGCCGTGAAGGACTGCCGAAGAGCCTGCTGGAAGCCGCCGCCTGCGGCCGGCCGATCGTCGCAACAGATGTGCCGGGTTGCCGCGAGATCGCCCGCCAGGACGTCAATGCGCTGCTGGTGCCGCCTGACGATCCGGCGGCGCTGGCCGACGCCATCGATCGGCTGGCCGGCGATGCCGCCTTGCGCCAGGAATTCGGCGCGGCCGGACGCCGGCTGGTCGAGACCGAATTCTCCAGCGCCCGCATCGGCGCGGCCATTGTCGCGCTCTATGGCAAGCTGCTGGCATGAGGACGGCATGACGATCAGCTTCATCGGCCCGATCCTGCTCATTGGGGCGGCATTGCTCACCGGCGTGCTCATCGTGCTGTTGCAGCCGCTGCTACGGCGCTATGCGCTGGCGCGGCCGAATGCCCGCTCCTCGCATCGCGAGCCGACCCCGCAAGGCGGCGGCATGGCCGTGGTCGGCGCGACGCTCGCGTTGACGGCGCTCGCCGTGGTGGTGTCGTCCGGACTTGGATGGACCGCGCTCACGGCGCTGGCGCCGCTGTTCGCGGCAACGCTGCTGCTGGCCGTGGTCGGCGCGGTCGACGATATCATCACGCTTGAGGTCATACCCCGCCTGCTGCTGCAAGGAATCGCCGTCATTCTGGTCGTCGTCGCCCTGCCAAACGAATTGCGGATCGTATCGTGGCTGCCGCCGGTGTTGGAGCGCGCGCTGCTGGTGCTCGGCGCGCTGTGGTTCGTCAATCTCACCAACTTCATGGACGGCATTGACTGGATCACGGTCGCCGAAGTCGTTCCGGTCAGTGCGACACTCGGTATCCTCGGCTTGCTGGGCGTGCTGCCCGCCTCCGCCACACTGATCGCCTTTGCGCTGCTCGGCGCGACGATTGGCTTTGCGCCGTTCAACCGTCCGGTGGCGCGACTGTTCCTCGGCGATGTCGGCAGCTTGCCGATCGGGCTGCTTCTCGCCTGGCTGCTGATTCAGCTGGCCGCCGCCGGCCATCTTGCTGCCGCGCTGCTGCTGCCGCTGTATTATCTGGCGGACGCCACCATCACGCTGCTCCGGCGCCTGATCAACGGCGAACGCATCATGCAGGCACACCGCAGTCACTTCTATCAGCGCGCCACCGACAATGGCCTGACAGTGCCGCAGATCGTGGCCCGGGTGTTCGCAACCAATATCCTCCTCGGCGGTTTGACCATCGGCAGCGTGCTGGCCGGTTCGCGTCTCGTTGAGATTGCCGCGCTCGCGATTGGCAGCGTCCTGGTCGCTGTGTTGCTTGTCGGCTTTTCGAGGAAGCCGGCGTGAAAATCCTCATCACCGGCGCATCCGGCTTTGTCGGTCAGGCGCTGACGCGGGATCTGGCCGCCGCCGGCCATCAGGTGCGGGCCGCCGCGCGCAGCACAACGACAATTAAATCCGAGAACATCGAACCGATCACGCTGCCGGATCTCAACGAACCCGTCGATTGGGCTCCGCTGCTCGACGGCATCGACGCCGTGGTGCATCTCGCCGGTATCGCCCATGCCGGACCTGGAATCGCCGAGGACCGTTACGACCGCGTCAACCGTGCCGCGACCGCCGAACTCGCAGCCGCTGCCGCCCGCAGCGGCGTGACGCGGTTCGTGTTCGTGTCGTCGATCCGCGCGCAGAGCGGACCGACCGCCGATCGCGTGCTGACCGAAGCCGACGTGCCGATCCCGACCGACCCCTATGGTCGCTCCAAGCTCGCGGCCGAACAGGTCGTCGCGGCCAGCGGCATCTCGTGCGCCATTCTGCGTCCGGTGCTGATTTACGGGCCCGGCGTCAAAGGCAATCTGGCCGGCCTGATGCGCCTTGCTGCGTTGCCGGTCCCGCTGCCGTTCGGCGCTTTCGCCAACCGCCGCTCGCTGCTGTCGGTCGACAATCTGAACGGTGCTGTTCGCCATCTGCTGGATACGCCGGAAATTTCCGGCACTTACGTGGTGGCCGATCGGGCACCGATTACGCTTGCGGAGATCATCGCTGCGCTGCGCGCCGGTCTTGGACGACGGCCCGGATTGCTGAACGTGCCGCCGGCTTGGTTCAGGGCGGCTCTGACGGCGTTAGGACGCGAAGCCATGTGGCAGCGGCTTGGGGGCGCGTTGGTCGCCGATCCGTCGCGGCTGATCGCGACCGGCTGGCAGCCGCGTGTTGAAACTTCAGACGGCATTGAAGCGATGGCTCAAGCCGCCGCGCCGCGGAAATCCGGCACCGCATCGGTCAGCACACGGTAGATTGCCGCGCGCTCGTCGCGGCCAAGGCCCTGCTCCAACGTGGTCAGCCACGCCCGCATGGTTTCCAGCGACGGGCTGTCGGGACGCGCCGCCACGATGCCTTCGATGCCGATCGGCGAGGTCGTCTCATCGTGGGCGAACAGGATCTCGTGCAGCCGCTCGCCCGGCCGCACGCCGCTGAACACGATGTCGATGTCGATGCCCGGCTCCAGGCCGGCGAGGCGGATCATGCGCTCGGCCAGATCGACGATCTTCACCGGTTGACCCATGTTGAGCACATAGACGGCTTCTTCAGTTCGCGTCGGCCCCAGTGCATGGCTGGCCGCCGTGACGACGAGATCGCACGCCTCACGGATGGTCATGAAGTAGCGCACCATATCGGGATGCGTGACCGTGACCGGCCCACCGGCCTCGATCTGCGCCTTGAACTTCGGCACCACCGAACCGTTGGACGCGAGCACATTGCCGAACCGCACCGCGATCAGCCGCATCTTCGGCCGCTCGCTGCCGGCCCGCTTGGTGAAATCGCCGTCCAGCGCCTGACAATACATCTCGGCAAAGCGCTTGGTGGCGCCGAGCACCGACACCGGCTCGATCGCCTTGTCGGTCGAGATCATCACCATGGCGGCCGCGCCGCTCGCCGCCGCTGCGTCGGCAACATGGACCGAACCGAACACGTTGGTCTTGATGCCCTCGCCCCAGTCGCGCTCCAGCAGCGGCACATGCTTGAGCGCGGCAGCGTGGAATACGATGTCCGGCTTGAATTCGGCCAGCAGGCTGAAGATGCGCTCGCGGTCGCGGATGTCGGCAAGCCGGCCGTCGAGCGCCATATCGCTGTACTTGGCGCGCAACGTCTCGGTGACGGCATGCAGCGCCGGCTCGGAATTCTCGATCACCAGCAGCCGCGCCGCCCCGAACGCCGACACGCGCTCGCAGATTTCCGAGCCGATCGAACCGCCGCCGCCCGTCACCACGACCGATTTGCCGCGAATGAATTCCTCGAGCCGCCGATAGTCGATCTTGACGCTCGGCCGCAGCAACAGATCCTCGACCGCGACCGGCGCAAGGCGCAGCGCCTCCGCGCCTTCGTCGAGCGACGGCAGCCGGCTGGTGGTCAGCCCGAGACGGTGTGCGCGCATCAGCGTGGCGTCGGGCTTTGCGTCCGGCTCGAACGCCGAAGGCGTCAGCACGAGGCGGCTCACTTTGGTGCGGCGCGACGCCAGGTCCGCCACCACGCTTTCAAGATCGTCGAAGCCGCCGAGCACCCAGACGCCGCGTATCGCCTGGCCCTGGTCGGCCGGCGACGGCGACAGGATGCCGACCGGCCAGATCTTTTTGACCGCGCCGTTCTCCACACCGCGCAACAGCACTTCGGCGTCGGCGGCGCGGCCGAGTACGAGGGTCGGCACCGAGTCCGACGCCTTGGCCCGGCTCAGGGTGCGTGTGTAGCGGAAATAGCGATAGGAGATCCGCGAACCGGCCAGCAACGTCATCTGCAGCAGCCAGTACAGGCCGATGGTGATCTTGCCGAAGAAGAACGAACCGTAGAGGTTCGGCGCGACCAGCACATAGTCGAGGATGACCAGCGCGATCGCCAGCACGGTCGAGGCGCGGACGATGTTGGACAGGTCCGGCAGCGAGGTGAACCGCCACTTGGTCCAGGACACCCGGAACACATAGAACACGACCGCCGCGAACAGCAGAAAGCCCGGCAGCACCACCGTGAGCCAATCGAGGCGTGCTTCCAGCCCGGCGGCCTCGAACCGGATATAGAAGCTCGCAACCACCGCCACCGCCGTGACGACAAGGTCATGGAGCACGATCAGGAAATGGCGGGGTGTCAATTTCGGTAGCAAAATCATGATGTTCGCCGCTCGGCCGAAGGCCGTGATGCACGTTCATACCGGCCTTTTGGCCGGCTCGCCACTGTTTGCGTGAGGACGGTGGACATCGGACCTCAGGCTCCGCCGGCCGCCGCCGCATCGCGGGCCCGTATCATCCCGCCGGCGATGCCGACGCAGACCGCATAGGTCCAGCCCTGGGTGAAGTCGAACAGGTGCGAATTGGCCATCGAGCCGATTACGTTCTGCACCACGATCACGCAGCCGAACCAGACGGCGAAGCCGGGACCGCGGAACATCAACCCGTGCGCCAGCCACATCGCGAACATGACGGCAACGCCGACGATGCCGGTCTGCATGGCGACCGCGAAGACCTGCTGATGCGGATTGCTGGCGTGCTCGACCAGCGAGCCCGGATGGGCCGTGCCGTATTGCTGGAACTGAGAGCGGATCGTTCCGGTGCCGTGGCCGAGCAGCGGGGCCTGCTTGATGATATCGATCGAAGCGCTCCAGAACGCCAGCCGCAGCGCGGTCGAACTCGGCTCGATGACCTCCGCGTTCACCGCGACGCGCATCGCCATACTGGCTTCGAGACGATGGCGCAGATAGGGCGACGACAGCCAAGCCACCCCCGCCAGGACGACGCAGACCAGAACGGCCCCCAACGCGGCCTTCCAGTTTCGGCGCAGTCCGAACAGAACGATCAGGACCGGAATCACCAGCAGCGCGGTACGCCCGGTGGTCACATAGACGATGTTGGCCAGGAACACCGCGGCGAGCAGCACGAAGCCGGTCGCGAGGACGCGACGTTGCTCGCGCCATGTCGTGAAGGCCATGTCGACAAGCAGGAACACGCACAACGTGAAGAAGGCGCTCTGACTGAGGTAGTCTTTGACCACAGTGCCGTATTGCTTGACCTGAATATTTCCGATGACCGTTACGTAAGACGCCAGCATCAGCACGACGCAGGCGCCAAGCAGCGCATAGATCGCATACACGCCGCGCTCGGACCGGCGAAACTGAACGAACAGCAGCGGGATCACGGCCAGCTTTAGATGCGATGCCAAGCCCGCCCAGCGTTCGTTCCAGGCAACATCGGCCCACAGCATGCCGAGCGCGGCGAGCCCGATCAGCAACAGCGGCAACCCGCCGGCCGCTGTCGCGATCTCGCGGCGCAGCGCCGGCCAATCGAGCGTCGGCAGCAACACGATCAGCCAAGTTGCCACCAAAATGCTGGTGGCCGACGTTGACCATGGCAGCGAGGCGACGAGCGCGATCGCCAGATAATCCGCCGCATCGACGAACCGCTTGCGGTCGTACTTGAAAAAAGTCGCGACGCTACTCATCGAACGGCTCTCGCACTATCAGGCGCGCCCGCGATGTCGGTCGCCGCGAGCGCCGTAAGCCCCGCCCGCGCGCGAATGCGATCGCCGCGCATCACCTCGTCCAGCCGGGCATCGTTGCCGGGCAGCCGCGAACGGTCGCTTTCCGGATGCCACAGATGCAGCACGCCAGTCGCGAAGCGTCCGTCCTTGCGGCGCACGCCGGCCCGCATCAACCGCAGCACGATGTCGGAATCCTCGCGGCCCCAGCCGCTAAACGCAGCGTCGAAGCCATCGACGCGTTCAAGGTCATCGCGCCGGATCGCCAGATTGCCGCCGCGCGCGCTGCGCCAGTTCGCCGGCTGCAGCTTGCGCAACGGCCCGAGCGGCAGGCGCAACAACGGCGCGAGCCGGTTGATGTCGCCCCGCATGCACGCCGCCAGCCACCGCACTGCGCCCCAGCGCTCCGGCTCCAGATGGTCGCGCAAAACTTTTTCGGTGAACGGGCCGGACAGCAGCGCGCGATTGCCGGCAACGAACCAGCCGGGCTCGGCGAGCGCGCGATGCGCCGCCACATAATCGCGGCACGGAATGCAGTCGCCATCGACGAATACGCAGGTGGCGCCACGACTTGCCAGGATCGCACGGTTGCGAATCTCAGCGAGACGAAAGCCGCTATCCTCGTGCCAGACATGCGTCAGCGGCACGCCGATGCGGCCACGCCAATTGGCGACCAACTCCATGGTGTCGGCACGCGACCCATCGTCGGCGACGATCACCTCAAATTGGCGATCGCCCTGGCGCGAAAACCCGCGCAGGCACGCATCGAGCGCATCCACGCGATTATAGGTCGCCACGATGACCGAGATCAGTTCAGCCACGTCGCCGTCCCGCCAGCCACGCCTTCATGTAACGGTAATACGTGCCTTCGGCGGTCGCCACCGCGAGTAGAAAGCCCTCCGGTCCGTCGCGAAAGCCGGCACGCAGCACATAGGCGCGGAAGAACGCCCAGGCGCCGCGCAGGATACCGGTCGCGAATGTGACGCGCCGGCCGGACTGCACGATCATCTCGGCGCCCGCGGTCGAATAGCGGTCGATGCGCGACAGCGAATCCTCCAGCCGGCGCACCGAATAATGGATCAGATGTTCAGACAGCCGTTCCACCGGCCCGTCGCAAGTCGGTCGCGGATGCACCAGCACGTCGTTCCAGCGCGCCCGGCCGCGCTTCCACAGCCGCAGCACGAAGTCGGGGTACCAGCCCGAGTGCCACATCTCCCGGCCGCAGAAACTCGACAGCCGGGGCAGTTCGTAACCATCGGCCTTGCCGTTCGTCATGGCGTCCCGAATCTGCGCGGCAAGCGGCGCACTGATCCGCTCGTCGGCATCGACCGACAGGATCCAGTCGGACGTGGCCAGCGACGCCGCGTAATTGAACTGCGGGCCGAAGCCGTCGAAGTCGCGATGCACCACGCGAGCCCCCCGGGCCTTGGCGATGTCGATAGTGCCGTCGGTCGAGCCGGAATCGACGACGATGACCTCGTCGCAGAACGCCACGCTGTCCAGGCAATCGGCGATGTTGATCGCCTCGTTCTTGGTGATGATGACGGCACTGACTGTCGGCACAATGTATCCTGGTGGCTTACGTTGGAGCGCGTCCGGACGCAAAACCGGTGACCACTTTTGCTGGACGCGCTCTATTCAAATGGCCGCCATCTCAAGCATATTTCAGATGCCGAGGCCAGTTCGGGAGACGACGTGTCCGGCGGCTCGACGCCGGGCGCGGCGGGCGATATGCAGGGCTCCATGTCGGTAGCCCTTTCCCCCGCCCCACGCTGCACCGTCGTGCTGCCGACCTATAACAGGCTGAGGACGCTGCCACGCGCGGTCGCCAGCGTGCTGGCGCAGGATATGGCCGATTTCGAGCTGATCGTGGTCGACGACGGCTCAAGTGATGGCACCATCGCCTGGCTGGCCACCCAGACCGACCCGCGCCTGCGCGTGATCGCCCCCGGCCGCAACCAGGGTGTCAGCGTCGCGCGCAATCTTGGCCTCGCGGCCGCGACCGCGCCCGTGGTCGCGTTCCTGGATTCCGACGACGTGTACCGGCCGAACCGGCTCTCGGTACCGCTTGGCGTGCTGGAGGCCCAGCCCGATGTCGCGTTCACGCTGTCGTCGGCGCAAAAGCAGATGCGCGACGGCCATCATGTGGCGCTTTTGCCCGACGTGAAGCTGGCCGGCGCCGCGCTGGAATGGGCGCTGGTGTGCGACCTGGTCGGCGTCGAGACCTCAAGCGTCACCGTGCGCACCGACGCGGCGCGCGCCGCTGGCGGCTTTTGCGAAATCCTGCGCCGCACCGAGGACCGCGAATTCCTGATCCGTGTGGCACAACACAGCGCAACATCGCACGGCGCGGCGCGCTTTCTGCCCGACGTGTTGTGGGAAAAATCCTGGCTGGACGACAGCCTATCGAACGAGCGGCTCGGCGCCGGACGCGATCTCGTTGCCTATGTCGCGCAGCGGCCGGAATATGTTGGACGGTTCGGCGCGGTCGGTCGCTATTTTGCGGTCCGGATTATGGTCGACGATTTCAAGCGCGGCCATCTGGCGACACTGGCGCGCGATCTGCGCGGCTTTCAGGCGGCTGGATTGCTGGCGGGACCTTCGCACATGCTGCGTGATTATCGCCTGGTGCGCGCGCATCGCCGCGCCTATTCCAACAGCGTTGCGCTCGCCAGCCTCGACGGGCCGCCGCACGGCTGGTGATCAGGCGATATCGCTCGGCCGCGGGCGATGCCGGAACACAACGAAATGCGACATCGCGAAGTTGACGACGAAGCTGGCCAGCGTCGCCAATCCCTTGGCACCCCATACCGGCATGTAAGTGTGCGCCAGCACCAATACGCCGGTGTTGACCAGCAGGCCGGCCGAGTTCGACACCACGAAGGTCGCGTAGGAGCGCAGCTTCAATTCGCGCCCGGTCTCGTGCGCGAAGGTGAAGAACGAATTCATCACATAGGAGCCGGTCACCGCGATCGCCCAGGCCAGGCAGTTGGAGGTGACCATCGACAGATGCAGCACGCCGTAGAAAATCGAGAACATGCCGATATCGACCGACATGTTGATCAGGCCCACGATAGCGAAACTGATCGCCTTCAACAGCATGGCGCGCTCGCGCCAGGCGGTTTCCAGATAGTCGACAACGGGTTGCACGGGGCCGAAGTGCTTCATGGCCGGCCTGTTAGCACGTTCGGCGCGGCCTGCCGAATTTTCCGGACGCATGGGCGCCAACCGCTAAACGGCCGGCTTGGAACCGGAGCGCGCGATAATCCGCGTCGTGCTGTGGCCCGGTACGGTTTCGACCAGGATCACCTCGCCGCCCTCGGCCTCGACGACCTCGCGGCCGACCACGGTCTCGACCGTATAGTCGCCGCCCTTGACCAGCACCTTCGGCCGGACCCGCTCGATTAGTTCCAGCGGCGTGTCCTGGTCGAACACCACCACCAGATCGACCGCTTCCAGGGCCGCCAGCACCTCGGCGCGGGCATGGGCGTCCTGCACCGGACGGCCGTCGCCTTTCAGCCGTTTCACCGACGCGTCGCCGTTCAGGCCGACCAACAGCCGGTCGCAGGCGGCGCGGGCCTGCGCCAATACGCGGACATGGCCGGGATGCAGCAGGTCGAAGCAGCCATTGGTGAAACCGATGCGCAGGCCCTGGCGCCGCCACACATCGAGCCGCCGGTCGAGCACCGACCAGTCGAACACGATCTTTTCTTCGCTGGCCAGCGAAGCACCCGGCAGGATGCGCGCCCGCAATTCGGCGATCGAGACCGTCGCGGTGCCGCGCTTGCCGACCACCACGGCGGCGGCGGCGTTCGCGGCCCGCATCGCCGGCTCGAACCCGGCGCCCGAAGCCAGCATCGCGGCCAGCACCGCCACCACGGTGTCGCCGGCGCCCGATACGTCGAGCACCTTTACGGCGTAGGCCGGCACATGCACCGGCGCCTCACCGTCCGCGACCAGCGTCATGCCCTGCTCGCTGCGGGTGACCAGCACCGCGGTCGCGCCGACCTTCTGGCGTAGCTCCTCGGCGGCAGCCGCGGCATCGTCATCGGTCGTGGCGTTGTGGCCGGTCGCAACGGTCAATTCCTGGCGGTTCGGCGTGATCAGGGTCGCACCGCGATACACCGTGACGTCGGCGCGCTTCGGATCGACGATCACCGGTTTGCCGGCCTTGCGGGCGGCGTCGATCACGGCTGCGATCAGGCCCGGCGTCAGCACGCCTTTGGCATAGTCGGACAGCACCACCGCGCCGACACGCGGCAGCGCCGCCAGCGCCTGCGCGATCAGCGCCTGTTCGGTCGCGGCATCGACCGGCGTTGCCAGTTCCCAATCGGCGCGCAGCAGATGCGTCGAGTGATGTTCGGACACGTAGCGGGTCTTGCGCGTGGTCGGCCGCGCCGGATCGACCACCAGATGCGCCTCGATCCGGGGCGCCGCCGCCAGATCGCTTGCCAGCCTGCGGCCGGCTTCGTCCTCGCCGACCACGCCGACGAACACGCAGCGCGCGCCCAATGCCGCAAGGTTGCGCGCGACGTTGCCGGCGCCGCCCGCGACCATCTCGCTGCGGCTGACCGCCAGCACCGGAGCCGGCGCTTCCGGCGAAATGCGCGACACCTCGCCATAGACGAAGTCGTCGAGCATCAGGTCGCCGACGACGAGAACGCCGAGGATCTCCAGTTCAGCGAGATGTTTTTCGAAATCGAACATCGCGGTCAGGCGCGCCTTTCACCGGTAACGGTCGGGACGGTCGAGAAACTCGCCGACATAGCGGGAGACCGCGTCTTCCAAACTCGTGAAGCCGGCGTTGTAGCCGGCGCGCCGCAGGTTCTCCATCGAGGCCTGCGTAAAATATTGATAGCTGTCGCGGATCTGCTCCGGCATCGGGATATATTCGATGTTCGGCGCACGTCCGAGCGCGGCGAACATCGCCTCGATCATGCCCTTGAAGCTGCGGGCATGGCCGGTGCCGACATTGAAGATGCCGCTCACGCGCGGCGTTTCCATCAGCCAGCGCACCACCGCGACCACGTCGTCGACATAGATGAAATCGCGGCGCTGATCGCCATCGGCAATGCCGTCGCGGTGCGACTGGAACAGCTTGACCGGCTGACCGGCCTTGGCGCCGTCGAACACCTTGGCCAGCACGCTCATCATCGAACCCTTGTGATATTCGTTGGGTCCGAACACGTTGAAGAATTTGAGGCCGGCCCATTGCGGCGGCAGCTTCTCGCCTTTGCGCTGGCGTTCGACCATCGCGAGGTCGAACTGGTGCTTGCTCCAGCCATAGAGATTCATCGGCTTTAGCCGCCGCAGCGCCGGCAGCGCGAAGTCGTCGTCGAAGCCGGCCTCGCCGTCGCCATAGGTCGCGGCCGAGGATGCGTAGATGAAGGGCGTTCCGGTCGCCGTGCACCAATCCGCCAGCCGCATCGACAGGCGGAAATTGGTCTCGATGACCAGATCGCCATCGGTCGCGGTGGTTTCGGAAATAGCTCCGAGATGGATCACGGCGTCGAGCTTGCGGCCGTCGAGCCAACGGAATAGTTCGGCCGGCGGCACAAAGTCGGCGATCTGGCTCTTGGCGAGATTGCGCCACTTGCCGTCATGGCCGAGGAAGTCATTGACCGCGATATCGCTGTGCCCGGCTTGATTAAGCCCGGCGACCACGTTCGATCCAATGAATCCGGCCCCGCCGGTGACCAACAACATTCACATACCCTGCCCGGCCCTGGGAGCCATCCTTTGCCCCACTCCGCCCGGCCGTGCAACTTTACGGCCCGATAGCCATCCGGTGCGGTTAACTGGACAAGCTCCGGGCGAGTCGGTACCCGCTGCATCAACCAACGTTCATAATAGTGAAACAAGATTCAGATCATTGACCGCCCAAACCGCCCCGGACCCGACCAGCCCGATCCTCGTAGTCCCCTATATGTGGATCGGCGACTTCGTGCGCTGCCATTCGGTCGTGAAGGTGCTCAAAGCGCGCTGGCCGGACCGCCCGGTGGATCTGCTGTCCACCAGCCTGTGCGGGCCGTTGACCGACTATATGCCGGGCGTCCGCAAGGCCGTGGTGGTCGACCTGCCGCGCAAGCGCTTGGCGCTCGGTCAGCAGCAGGAGCTGGCCGCCCGGCTGCGCGCCGAGGGTTACGGATCGTCGCTGGTGATGCCGCGGACCTGGAAATCGGCGCTGGCGCCGTATCTCGCCGGCATCCCGGAGCGGACGGGTTTTGCCGGCGAGGTGCGGTTCGGGCTGCTCAACGACATCCGCTGGGGCGAAAAGAAGCTGCCCCGCATGGTGGACCGCTGCGGCATGCTGGCGCTGCCCCCGGGCGCAGCCCAGCCGGCGGACTGGCCGCTGCCGGAAATTCGGGTCACATCGGACGAGATCGCCGTTTGGAAGGCTCGTCACGGCTTTGCCGACGACCGCCGGCCCGTGGTGGCGCTCTGCCCGGGCGCGGTCGGCCCATCCAAGCGCTGGACCACCAGCGGCTTTGGCGCGCTGGCGCGGCAATTGTCCGCCGACGGCATCGCGGTCTGGATGCTGGGCGGGCCCGGCGAGGCCCCATTGGCGGCCGAGATAGCGGCGCTGGCGCCGGACGCCCGGGACCTGACCGGGACCGATCTGCGTAATGCGATCGTGGCCCTGGCGGCGGCCGATACCGCCGTGTCCAACGATTCCGGCTTGTTGCATGTCGCGGCCGCGACCGGGACGCCGTCGATCGGCATTTTCGGCCCGACCAGCGCCTGGCACTGGGCGCCGCTCAATCCGCTGGCCGCCGCCATCGCGACCGTCAGCCCGCTGCCGTGCCAGCCGTGCCACAAGCCGGTCTGCCGCATCGGCTCGCATTGGTGCATGCGCGAGATTTTCGCTCCGCAGGTTTTGGATGCGACCCGTCGCGCGCTTGCCTTGCACCCGGCCGGCACCGCCGCTACCACAGGCCCATGACTGATCCACGCCCCGCCGCCATCGCCGCGCATTTCGAGCGATCGCTCGCCGTGCTGCAACAGGCGCGCGCCGATACCGCTTTGCAGGCCACCGTGCTGGCCATCGCCGACGCCTGCACCAAGTCGCTCAAGGCAGGCGGCAAGATCCTGCTGGCCGGCAATGGCGGCAGCGCGGCCGACGCGCAGCACATCGCCGGCGAATTCCTGTCGCGGCTACGCTTCGACCGTGCGCCGCTGCCGGCGCTGGCTTTAACGACGGACAGTTCGGTACTGACCGCGGTCGGCAACGACTACGGCTACGACAAAGTGTTCGAGCGTCAGATCCGCGGCCTCGGCCGCCAGGGCGACGTGTTTGTCGCGATCTCGACCTCGGGGAAATCGCCGAACATCATCGCGGCGCTGGAAGCCGCGCGAAAACTCGGCGTCGTCACGGTCGGCTTCACCGGCACTGCGGCCGGCGCCGCCGTCATGCGGCCGTTGTGCGATCTCGTTCTCGCGGTGCCGTCCGATGACACGCCGATGATTCAGCAGATTCACATCGTCGCCGCGCACGCGATTTGCGAACTGGTCGAGCGCGATTTGTTCGCGTAGTTTTTATCGCGTCACGGTGTCCACCGCATACGACACATCCGCGACCGACGGCATCTGGTCGCGGCCGCCCACGATGGCGATCGGGCCTTCGCCCATCGGCCCGGTCAGGCCGGGCTCGCTGCCGATGAAGATCGCCGTCACCGGCACACCCAATGCCGCCGCCAGATGCAGCAGCCCGGTATCGACCCCGACCACGAAGGTCGCGCCCGCGATCACCCGTGCCATCAGGTCGAGCCCCATTCGGGCCGGCACCTGCGCCTCGGGCAATGCGGCTGCGATCCGCTCGGCCCGCGCCTGTTCGGTTGCGTTGCCGGACGGCAGCACCAGATCGAGGCCGCGCGACGCCAGCAGCCGGCCGAGCGCGATCCAGTTCTCCTCGGGCCACAGTTTTTCCTCGCGGGCACTGGCGTGCAGCAGCACCACATAAGGTCGCGCGACCGGCGGACAAATCCGATTGCGGTCCAGGCCGTAATCGATCGGCCCCTGCGACCGATAGCCGAGCGCCATGCCGGTCAGCATGCGGTTGCGGGCGATCGCGTGCAGGCCGCGGCCGACAGGGTGTTTCACGTCATAGGCAAACGACGACAGCTTCTCGCGGATGCTGTGGCGGTCGTAACCGTGGCGCTCGCCGCGCGCCAGCGCCGCCATCAGACCGGATTTCAGCAGCAGGCCCTGGGTATCGATGACAACGTCCCATTGCCGGCGGCGCAGCCAACTCACGAACCGCCCGATCTCCCGATAAGTCGAAGGGCGGCCCCATTGCCGGCGCCAGCGCCGCAGCGCGACCGGAATCACCTCGACGCCGGGATGCAACGCCACCAGCGGCACGAAGTTCTCCTCCACCATCCAGGCGACGTCGAGTTCCGGCCGCCACGCCCGCGCCTCGGTGAGCGCCGGCATGTGGTGGATCACGTCGCCGAGCGACGAGGTTTTGATGAACAGAAGGTCACGCATACGCGGAGTTGCCCCAAACAAGCCTCGCGCTCATAGACGCTGCGCGGCGTCTTGTCACCGGGCAGGCGTTTGCGACGAAATTACCGTAACCTGATCTTCACCGCGCATCGCCTATAACGCGGTCTCGATACGGATCACGCAGGACAGCCACACATGCCCATCCTGGTCACCGGCGGCGCCGGCTATATCGGCAGCCACATGGTTCACGCGCTGGCCGATGCCGGCGAATCCGTGGTCGTGCTGGACAATCTGTCGACCGGGTTCCCGTGGGCGCTGCCGGCCGGGGTGCCGCTGGTCATCGGCGACACCGGCGATCAGGCCGGCGTCGCGGCGCTGCTGGCCACGCACAAGATCGAGTCCATCATCCATTTCGCGGCCTCGATCGTGGTGCCGGATTCGGTCGCCGACCCGCTCGGCTATTACCGCAACAACACCGCGAATTCGCGCACCTTGATTGAGACCGCGATCGGCAGCGGCGTGAAGCATTTCATCTTCTCGTCGACCGCCGCCGTGTATGGCAATCCGGCCAAAATGCCGGTCGCCGAAGACGATCCGCTGGCGCCGATGTCGCCCTACGGCTCGTCGAAGCTGATGACCGAAATCATGCTGCGCGATGCCGCCGCCGCGCACGGCCTCGGCCATGTGGTGCTGCGCTATTTCAATGTCGCGGGCGCCGATCCGCAGCAGCGCACCGGCCAGTCCACCAAGGGCGCGACGCACCTGATCAAAGTCGCGGTCGAAGCCGCGCTCGGCAAGCGCGACCGGCTCGACGTGTTCGGCACCGACTATCCGACGCCGGACGGCACCTGCGTGCGCGACTACATCCATGTGAGCGACCTGACGCAGGCGCATCTCGACGCACTGCGCTACCTGCGCGGCGGCGGCGCATCCGCGACGATGAACTGCGGCTACGGCCGCGGCTTCTCGGTGCTCGACGTGATCGACACGGTCAAGCGCGTCTCCGGCACCGACTTTCAGGTCGATCTCGGCCCGCCCCGTCCCGGCGACCCGGCGCAGATCGTCGCCTCCTCCGACCGCGCGCGCGCGCTGATCGGCTGGAAGCCCCAGCATGACGATCTCTCCACCATCGTCACGCATGCGCTCGGCTGGGAACGCAAGCTGATGCTGCGCAATCGCTGACCCAAGGTCCCCGAGGCCGCTGATTTGGCTTGAAAATTCGAGCCCTAGCGGGCAAGGAACGGCCGACCCGAGCGCGTCCCCAAGGCGCCCGGCGGAGGCGCATGACGATCTCGCAGTTCGAGCCCGACAGCCGCTATACGACGCCCGCGCTGGTGCGCCGGCTGCTGCTCGAGCATGGCGCCGTCCACTGGCGCATGTACGCCGTCGCCTTCTTGCTGATGGGGATCGGCGCGGCGTGTACCGCAATCATTGCCTATTTGATGCGCGACTTCATCAACTTCGCCTATCTGAGCAAGAACTTCAAAGGCGTCACTGCGATCGGTCTTGTCTCTCTCGGGGTGTTCACGGTGCGCGGCCTTTCGCTCTATGGCCAGGCCGTACTGATGTCGCGGATCGGCAATCACATTTCGGCCGGCAACCAGAAGCGCCTGTTCGAAAAGCTCCTGAACGAGAATTTGAGCTACTTCGCCGACCGCTCTTCCTCCGAGTTCATGGCGCGGCTCAGCGCCGGTGCAGCCGCCGCAACGCAGGCACTCAACC
>JAQGJU010000106.1 GCA_028290465.1 Xanthobacteraceae bacterium
CTGTTCGTCAACGCCGGCATGGTGCCGTTCAAGAACTATTTCACGGGCGCGGAGCAGGCCCCCTGGCCGCGCGCGGTGTCCTCGCAGAAGTCGGTGCGGGCCGGCGGCAAGCACAACGACCTCGACAACGTCGGCTACACCGCTCGCCACCACACCTTCTTCGAGATGCTCGGCAACTTCTCGTTCGGCGACTATTTCAAGGACCGCGCCATCGAGCTGGCCTGGAACCTGATCACCAAGGAATTCGCCCTGCCCAAGGAGCGCCTGCTGGTCACGGTCTATGCCGACGACGAGGAAGCCTTCGGCCTGTGGAAGAAGATCGCCGGCCTGCCGGATTCCAAGATCATCAAGATCGCCACGTCCGACAACTTCTGGCAGATGGGCGACACCGGCCCGTGCGGTCCGTGCTCGGAAATCTTCTACGACCACGGCGACCATATTCCGGGCGGCCCGCCCGGCAGCCCGGACCAGGACGGTGACCGTTTCATCGAGATCTGGAACCTGGTGTTCATGCAGTACGAGCAGCTCGCGCCCGGCCAACGGGTTGCGCTGCCGCGGCCGTCGATCGACACCGGCATGGGCCTGGAGCGCATCGCGGCCGTGCTGCAGGGCACGCACGACAATTACGCCACCGACATGATGCGAGCGCTCATTCGGGCCGTCGCCGACGCCACCAATGTCGATGCCGACGGTCCGCAGAAGGTATCGCACCGCGTCATCGCCGACCATCTGCGCGCGGTCTCGTTCCTGATCGCCGACGGCGTGCTGCCGTCGAACGAAGGCCGCGGCTATGTGCTGCGCCGGATCATGCGCCGTGCGATGCGCCACGGCGAACTGCTCGGCGCCAAGGATCCGCTGATGTGGCGGCTGGTGCCGACGCTGGTGCGCGAGATGGGCCAGGCCTATCCGGAACTGGTCCGTGCCGAACCTTTAATTACCGAAACCCTGAAGCTCGAAGAGAGCCGCTTCCGCAAGACGCTGGAGCGCGGCCTCGCGATCCTCGACGAGGAAAGCCGCGATCTCAAAAGCGGCGACGCCTTCAAGGGCGAAACCGCGTTCACGCTGTACGACACCTTCGGCTTTCCGCTCGATCTGACGCAGGACGCGCTGCGTTCGCGCGGCATCGGCGTCGATGTCGAGGCGTTCAATGCCGCCATGGAGTTGCAGCGGCAAAAGGCCCGCGCCTCGTGGGCGGGCTCCGGCGAAGCCGCGACCGAGACCGTGTGGTTCGGTCTGCGCGACAAGGCCGGCGCCACCGAATTCCTCGGCTACGATACCGAGCGCGCCGAGGGCGTCGCGCTCGCTTTGGTGCGCGACGGCAAGGAAGTCGATGCGCTGTCCAAGGGCGATACCGGCGCGGTCATTCTCAACCAGACGCCGTTCTACGCCGAATCCGGCGGCCAGGTCGGCGATACCGGCGTGATCAGCGCCGACGGCGTGCGCTTCCGCGTCACCGACACGCAAAAGAAAGCCGGCGACCTGTTCGTGCATTCCGGCACGCTCGAAGAGGGCACGCTGAAGCCCGGCGTGGCTTTGCTGCTGGAGGTCGATCATGCGCGGCGCAGCGCGATCCGCTCAAACCATTCGGCGACGCATCTCCTCCATGAAGCTTTGCGCCTGGTGCTCGGCGACCATGTCGCCCAGAAAGGCTCGCTGGTCTCGCCCGACCGGCTGCGCTTCGATATCTCGCATCCGAAGCCGGTCACCGATGAAGAGCTGACCAAGGTCGAGGATATCGCCAACGCGATATTGCTGCAGAACGCGCCCGTCACCACGCGGCTGATGGCGGTGGACGAGGCGGTGGCGTCCGGCGCACGTGCGCTGTTCGGCGAAAAATACGGCGACGAAGTCCGCGTCGTCGCGATGGGCGAGGCGCCGTCCGGCAATGCGATGGGCTGGTCGGTCGAACTGTGCGGCGGCACCCATGTGGCGCGCACCGGCGACATCGGTCTGGTGACCGTGGTCGGCGAGGGCGCGGTCTCGGCCGGCGTGCGCCGCATCGAGGCGATGACCGGCGACCTGGCGCGCAAGCATCTGGCGGCTGAAAGCCGCAAACTGCACGATCTCGCGGCGATGATGAAAGTGTCGACCGCCGATCTCGAAACGCGGCTCGCCCAGGTGCTCGATGAGCGCAAGCGCCTGGAGCGCGAACTGTCCGACACCCGCAGGAAGCTGGCGATGGGCGGCGGCGCAAAGACGGCCGGCGGAACCGACGATGCGGTGCGTCAGGTCGGCGATATCAAATTAATGGCGCGTGCGGTCGAGGGCATCGAGATCAAGGATCTCAAGAGCCTCGCCGACGAAGGCAAGAAGCAGATCGGCTCCGGCGTGGTGGCGATTGTCGGCGTGACGGCGGACGGCAAGGCCGGCATCGTGGTCGGCGTGACGGCCGATCTGGTCGGCCGCTTCAACGCCGTCGATCTGGTGCGCACCGGCGCCGAGGCGCTGGGCGGCAAGGGCGGTGGCGGACGTCCCGACATGGCGCAGGCCGGCGGCCCGGACGGCGCCAAGGCGGCGGCGGCCCTGGCGGCCGTCGAAGGCGCGCTCGGCGGTTGATCGGCGGCAGCATAAGGCGGGGGGACCTGACGTGTTGCACGCCGAAGGCTTCAAAGCCGTCATGCTGTTTCTGGTCGTGGCCGGCATTTTGGTGCCACTGCTGCACCGGTTCCGCATCAGTACGGTATTGGGTTTTCTGATCGCCGGCATGGCGCTCGGTCCGTTCGGGCTCGGCCGGATGTCCGAGACTTATCCCTGGCTGCACTACGTCACGTTCGATAACCCGCAGCGCGGCGAGCCGCTGGCCGAACTCGGCATCATCTGTCTGCTGTTCCTGCTCGGGCTGGAATTGTCGCTGGAACGGCTGTGGCAGTTGAAGCGCTATGTGCTCGGCGTCGGCGCCGTGCAGGTGATCGCGACCACGCTGGCCATCGGCCTGATCCTGCGCGTGTCCGGCGCCGTGCCGCCTTCCGGGCTGGTGCTTGGGCTGTGCCTCGCGCTGTCGTCGACCGCCATCGTGATGCCTATCCTGGCTGAACAACACCGCGTCGCCAGCCCGCTGGGGCGGATTTCGCTGTCGGTGCTGCTGTTCCAGGACCTGATGGTGGTGCCGATCCTGTTCACGGTCGGCATGCTGGCCGGCGGCGGCACCGGCGGTTTCTGGCCGCTCGCCATTCTGTTTGCGCAGGCCGCCGCGACCGTGGCGGCGATCCTGCTGCTTGGCCGCTATGTGTTCGGGCCGTTGTTGCGCTCCGCGGTGCGCACCGGCAGCCGCGATCTGATCATGGCGATCACGCTGCTGATCGTGATCGGCATTTCGGCCGCGACCAGCATCGCCGGCCTGTCGGGCGCGCTCGGCGCCTTCATGGCCGGGCTGCTGCTCAGCGACAGCGAATACCGCCACCACATCGAGGTCGATCTCGAACCGTTCAAGGGTCTGCTGCTTGGCATCTTTTTTGTCACGGTCGGCACCAGCATCGATCTGCGCGCAGTGGTGTCCGATTTCGGCTGGATCGTGTTGGGGCTGGCGGCGCTGATTCTGGTGAAGGCCACGATCACGTTTGTCACGGCGCGTCTGTTCGGCGTCGAACGCGGTTCCGCGATCGAGCTGGCGCTGTTGCTGGCGCAGGCCGGCGAATTCGCCTTTGTGGTCATCACCCTGGCGCAGCGAACGCCGTTGTTGTCGCCGCGGCTTGCGACCGCCGCGGTCGCGGTGGCCGGGCTCAGCATGATGGTGACGCCGCTGCTGGCCTATGCGGCGCGGCAGATCGCGCAACGCATGACGCCGCCCAACACCGACGCGCCGGAGCCCGGCCCCGACACCGACGAGTTCGACCAGCATGTTGTCATCGGCGGCTTCGGCCGGGTCGGCCAGACCATCGCAGCGCTGCTGGAGCGCGAGCATGTCTCATATATCGCGCTCGATGCCGATCCGATGTGCGTTGCCGCGCAGCGCCGTGCCGGCCGCGCGGTATATTTTGGCGACGCCGGCCGTGCTGAAATACTGGCGCGTGCCGGCGCGGCCCGCGCCCGCGCTTTCGTGGTCACGCTGGACACGCCAAACGCGGCCGAACGCATGGTGAAAGCGGCCCGCATGTTGCGGCCCGACGTCCCGGTGCTGGCCCGCGCCAAGGACGCCACCCATGCGGCGCGGCTGCTGCAACTCGGCGCGGTTGACCCTATTCCGGAAGCCATCGAAGCCAGCCTGCAACTCGCCGGCCGGCTGCTGGAGGCGCTCGACGTGCCGGAGGACGCTGTACTCAAAGCCTTGCGACCGCGCGCACCCATGCGCTCGGCAGCCTCGCGGCGGCGCCGTCGGCGGCGTCTTAACGGGTAAAATTACTGCATGCCGACGTTGGTCGTGCCTGTGCATAAGCTGTAATGTTCATTTACAGCGCTTGATGCTCAGATACACTGCGATCTCGAAACGGCGGGCCTTTCGCGCCGGCGTGACAGGGGAGGCCGGAGGCGGCGAGGTCATCAGGGCAACTTCCCACAGCCGAAAATCGCGACTGTGACGCTCCTGATAAAACCGGGTCGTAATGCGGGGCCATTTCAGCCAAGCCAAGGCGGCAACCGCCAGCGCGGCCGAAGACAGATAGATCGGAGCCGGCATTTCCAGCAGCATGGCGTGTCCCTCCTGTGAATGTAATTATAAATTACGTTACGCGAAAATTTAGTCAAGCTAATCGGTGTTCGTTAACCATATTTTCTTAAACGAGCCGATCTGCACTTGGCGATCCGTCTCGCCATTGCGAGATTTGTAATAATCATTTACGAATTACTAACGTAATGGGCAGGGTGGCGCGCATGATCCACTCGTTTTCCCCGCTATCCACAGGCAGGGGAGAACCGCTGTAATGTTTCCGTGCAACGCTCGATGGGTAGCCAGATGAGTGTGTCCCCAGACTCGCTCCGTGTCGTCGAGCAGAACCTGCTGCAGCAGGCCGAGGTATTGGCGATCGGGCTGGCCGGCCTGAAGGCCAGCGACGCCGATCGGGCCGAACAATTACTGGTCGAAATTACAGAACGTCTGGAGACCGTCGTGGGGCTCGGGGCGGCCGTTTCGCCGTCGGGTCAGGCCGGTAGCCGACCGCGCCCGGTCGTGGTGTCGGCGCGCCCCAGCGCGGGCGGGGGCGGCGACGAGATCGAGGAATTCGTGCTGGAGATCCTGGCCGACAGTCCGCGCGGGCTGAACGTGCAGGAAATCGTCGATTTTCTCAAAGAGGCTGACTTGAGTATTCGCCGGCAGACCCTGGTGGTGCGGCTGCATCGCATGGAACGCGCCGGCAAGCTGGCCTCGCTGGCGCACGGCCATTATGCGCTGAGCGAAGCCGAGCGCGGCCGGCGAAGGGTGTAAGAGGGCGAATAGGGAGTAGCGAATAGCGAATAGCGAATAGTAAGTGGTTCTATTCGCTACTCACCATTCGCTACTCGCTCTCTTAAGCCATCGCCTTGGTCAGGTTCTCGGACACCTTGTCGAGGAAGCCGGTGGTCGACAGCCATTTCTGGTCCGGGCCGACCAGCAGCGCCAGATCCTTGGTCATGAAGCCGGCTTCGACGGTGTCGACGCAGACTTTCTCCAGCGTGAGCGCGAATTTTTCGAGCGCGGGGTTGTTGTCGAGCTTGGCGCGATGCGACAGCCCGCGGGTCCAGGCGAAGATCGAGGCGATCGAATTGGTCGAGGTCTCCTTGCCCTTCTGATACTCGCGGTAATGCCGCG
>JAQGJU010000113.1 GCA_028290465.1 Xanthobacteraceae bacterium
GTCAGGCCCCGCCCCAGGCACGGCCGATGCAACGCGCCGCGCCATCGCCGGCCATTCAGCAGCGAATGAACCCGTCGCGTATTGCTCCGGTTCGCGCAGCCGAACCGCGCCGCGACAATCGCCGCGAGACGCAACGCAACGTTCCCAACCGGCGCCAGCTTTCCACGCCGGCCCAGAACCGCGTCACGAACCGCGCGGCGAACCGAATCGCCGAGCCCGCGCGCCGGGCCGCGCCGACCAACCGGGCCGAACGGTTGCGCGACCAGCGCCGGGAGCGGGTCGTCCGGCAGCGCGAAGACCGGCAATTGCGTTCGCTGCCGCCGCGCCAGCGCGCGGCCCGGCGCGACCAGATCCAGCAGCAGCGCCAACAGCGCGTGCAGCGCCGTGACCAACAGCAAAGCCCGGCCGCCCGGCAGGGCATTGCGGCCACGCCGGATGCGCGTTCGCCGGCCCGCACCACGACCAGAGCCCGCACCGTGACGCCGCAGGCCGCGCTGCAGGGCCGCTTCGGGGCGGCTTTCCGGGCTCGCGGCGGACGCGATCCGGCAGCGCGCGCCGAGCGATTGTCGGCCCGGCAGGCGTGGCGCCACGGCCGGCGTGCTTCGTTCGTCGCCTGGGCCGGACCGGTGTTCTGGCCCTACGCCTATTCCGACATTTTCGACTACACGTTTTTCCCGGCCGCCTATGACGAAGGCTTCTGGGCCTACGCCTATGACGATTTCTTCGACAGCGTGTTCTGGCCGGATGGCGGGCCCTATGCGGGCTACGCATCGGCTGGGCCGTATGACGGCAACGTCACAGCCGCGCTGCCGGGCCGGCGTTCGAGCCCAAGCACGCAGGCGCAGCAGCGTCTCGCCAAGCAATTGTGCAGCGATCCGGCCAAGGGCATCACCGCTTGGCCGTTCGAACGGATCAATGAGGTCGTCCGGCCCACCGCCGAGCAGCGCGCGTTGCTCGACGAACTGAAGCGGGCGGCTGCGTCCGCGGCCGAAACGTTCAAGCGGACCTGCACGGACGAAGTCTCGCTGACGCCGCCCGGCCGGTTGCGGGCGATGCTGGATCGTCTGACCTCGACCCGGGAGGCGCTCGGCATGGTGCGGCCGCCGCTGGAGAAATTCTACGAGTCGCTGACCGACGAGCAGAAGGCCCGCTTCAACGCCATCGGACCGGCGTTCGCCCGCAACGCCAAGACCGCGCCCGACGATGCGCAGAACCTCACCGCCGGTTGCGGACAGCCGAAACCCGGCCTGACCAATCTGCCGATCGACCGGATCGACGATGTTGTGCGCCCGGCCGGCAGCCAGAAGGACGCGCTCGATGCGCTCAGCGCCGACACCAAGAAGGCGGTGGAAATCCTGGCCGCCGCCTGCCCGGACGAAATCCCGCAGACGCCGGTCGGCCGGCTGGAAGCGATGGAAAAGCGGCTCGACGCGATGATCGCGGCGGCCAAGATCGTGCAGCCCTCGCTCGGTAAGTTCTATACGTCGCTGTCGGCCGAGCAGAAATCGCGCTTCAATCGCATGGCCGGCGACGAGGAGCGGGCGGCGAATTAGCCGGAAAACTGCAATGAGATCGGTACTTTCTTCATCTCCCCCTTGAGGGGGAGGGAGCCGGCAGCATTCGCGGCACCTTCAGAATCTAATGCTCTACCCACCACGCTCGCTGTCCATGTGCGACAGCACCGCCGGCATGTAGCGCGGGCCGGCCACCGCCTCAGCCGGCATCGCTTGCGCGATACGCCTGAGATCATCCGCAGATAGCTTGAGTTCGACGGCGCCAAGCGCCTCGGTCAACTGGCCGCGCCGCCGCGCGCCGATCAGCGGAAAGATATCGTCGCCCTGCGCGCGTACCCAGGCGAAGGCGAGTTGCGCCGTGGTGGCGCCCTTCTCTTGCGCAATCGCCCGCAGCGCCGCGACCAGATCCAGATTGCGCTGGAAATTCTCCGCCGCGAAGCGCGGCATCCGGCTGCGGATTTCGCCAACATTTTGTGAAGCCTGCGCGGTGTCGCTGATCAGCCCGCGCGACAGCACGCCATAGGCGGTCAGCCCAATGCCGAGTTCGCGCAGCGTCGGCAGGATCTCGCGCTCGATGTCGCGGCTCATCAGCGAATATTCGATCTGAAGGGCCCTGATCCGGTGCACCTTATGGGCCCGGCGGATGGTGGCGGCCGAGACCTCCGACAGACCGATGTGGCGGACATGACCGGACTTCACCAGATCCGCGATAGCCCCAATGGTGTCTTCAATCGGCACGTTCGGATCGACCCGCGCCGGCTGGTACAGATCGATGTAATCGGTGCCCAGCCGTTTGAGTGTGTAGCCGAGAAAATTCTTCACCGAATGGGGCCGCGCATCGTCGCCGAGAAATTTTCCGTCCGGCGATCGTTGCGCGCCGAACTTCACCGTAATGAAGGCGCGGTGGCGCCGGCCGCCTTTGATCGCGTCGCGGATCAGCAGTTCGGTATGGCCGTGGCCGTAGAAGTCGCCGGTGTCGATCAGCGAGATGCCGGCGTCCAGCGCGGCCTGGATCGTCGCGACGCTCTCGGTGTCGTCTGCCGGTCCGTAGCCCCCGGCCATCGCCATGACGCCGAGACCAAAGGCGGAGACCGAAGGTCCGTTACGGCCGAGAGGATATTTTGGCATGGCAAGCTCCAGTCACCGTCGATCGCCGACCAATGGCACCGTATCGCCATGCCGACAAATAAAAAGGGCGGCCACCAGGGCCGCCCTTTGGTTTCGCCTGTGACGCGGAAGCTTACTCCGCCGCGATGCGGACTTCCGGCGCGGCCGCCTTGACGTCGGCCGTGACGTGCTTTTCGAACTTGGTGAAGTTCTCCTGGAACATGCGCACGAGATCGCGCGCCGTCTTGTCGAACTCGGCCTTGTCCTTCCAGGTCTTGAACGGGTTGAGCAGATGCGGCTCGACGCCCGGCACCGAAGTCGGCACCGAGAAGCCGAAATACGGATCGGTGCGGAAGTCGGCGTTCTTCAGCGAACCGTTCAGCGCCGCGGTCAGCAGCGTGCGGGTCGCCTTGATCGGCATGCGACGGCCGACGCCGTACTTGCCGCCGGTCCAGCCGGAGTTCACCAGCCAGCAATCGACATTGTGCTCGGCGATGTAGTCGCGCAGCAGGTTGGCGTATTCCGACGGATGCCGCGGCAGGAATGGCGAGCCGAAGCAGGTCGAGAATTCCGGCTGCACGCCGACAAGGCCCTTTTCGGTGCCGGCGACCTTCGCGGTGTAGCCGGACAGGAAGTGGTACATCGCCTGGGTCGGCGACAGCTTGGCGATCGGCGGCATCACGCCATAGGCGTCCGCCGTCAGCATGATGATGTTCTTCGGATGCCCGGCGCGACCGGTGCGCGACGCATTCGGAATGATGTCGAGCGGATAGGCCGAACGGGTATTCTCGGTCTTCGACTCGTCGGTGTAATCCGGAATGCGGGTTTCCGGATCGAACGCGACGTTCTCCAGCACGGCGCCGAAGCGGTTGGTAGCGTCCCAGATTTCCGGCTCGGCTTCGCGCGACAGGTTGATGGTCTTGGCGTAGCAGCCGCCTTCGAAATTGAAGATGCCTTCCGGGCCCCAACCGGTCTCGTCGTCGCCGATCAGCGTGCGGTTCGGATCCGCCGACAGCGTGGTCTTGCCGGTGCCCGACAGACCGAAGAACAGCGCGCTGTCACCATCCGGCCCGACATTGGCCGAGCAGTGCATCGGCACGACGCCTTGCGCGGGCAGGTAGAAGTTCAACGTCGTGAACACCGACTTCTTCATCTCGCCCGCATAGGACGAGCCGGCAATCAGCACGATCTTGCGGGTGAAATCGATCGCCACCATCGTGTCCGAGCCTTCGCGGCCGCCGTGACGCTTGGCGTCCGGCTTGAACGACGGCAGGTCGATGATGGTCAGGTCCGGCACGAAGCTTTCCAACTCGGCCCGCTCGGGACGAATGAGCAGCGTGCGAATGAACAGCGAGTGCCACGCGAGTTCGGTGAACACGCGGGTCTTGATGCGGTATTTCTCATCGGCGCCGCCGTAGAGATCCTGCGCGAACAGCTTCTTGCCCTTCGCATGCGCCAGGAAGTCCTGGTACAGCGTCTCGAAATTTTCCTGGCTGAGCTTGCGATTGCCGTCCCACCAGACCGTATTCTCGGTCAGCGCATCGACAACCGTGTGCTTGTCCTTGGGCGAACGGCCGGTGTGATGGCCGGTCTCGGCGCACAGCGCGCCGCCCGCGACGATCGTAGCCTCGCCGTTCTTGATGGCGTGCTCATACAGCGCGGGCTCGGCCAGGTTCCAATGTACCCCGGCCAAGTCCTTGAGACCGAATTTGTCGGCCCCGTATGCGCCGTTCCTCAGACCTGTTTCCTGCACGAATTCCTCCGACCATTACCCAGTCGCACTTCGACCGGAACCCCATTTGAGTAGCCGCCCGGCGCAACGATGACCGCGCGCATCTGCAAATGATCCGCAAGCCTGCGAGCCGCAAATCCTATAGTGAGGATCCTGCCACCTGCCAAGATGATCCGGCCCCGCCGAAAACGGATTTCAGGGCGCTAAGGGGGAAATTAGCCCAAACATTGGGCTTTTTTAGTAACCATATTTGCACTGCGGCACTGGGCAGCCATGCACGCCTGCAAGTCCCGGTAGAAATTGGCTGAATTGCTGCGACGCACACAAAATTGTGCGTCGCGATCAACAGCACACTGACCATCATTGGCCTGTTCGGCGAGACCTTTGCCGGCGAGCCACTTCTGGATGACGTCGGCGATGGCCGCGGTGTTCTTGTCTGCATCAGCAGGTGGACGAACAGATCGAGCCAGCCCTCACACGAGACCGCAGTGGCGGGACGTGGCTTGCAGGTGAAATTGGGCAACCCCCGCTTGAATTAAATGGCGCGCGCCTGTTGGGCGAGCGCCACCAGCACCTTGCGCAATTGCCCCGCCTCGATCACCCGCTCATCGAATGCCAAGCGCGCGGTGCGGTCGCCGAGCGCGAGATCCAGCCCGTCCGGATCAAGGCCGGTCAGGCGCCAAGCGCCATCGGCCTCGCCGAGCAGCTTGACCGCATAGAGCCGGACCGCCTCGGCATGATCGGCATTCATGTGCTCGACCGCGCCGGCTTCGGCTTCGACCAATTCCTGGGCGTCGCCAAGGTCGCTGAGCACGTCGGTCGCCTTGAGATCGGCCGCGCGGGCGAAGCCGCCATTGAGATGCGCCGACGCGACGTCCATGCGCCAGAACGCGAAGTCGGCAAAGCCCGCATACATCTCGGCCTTCGGATGGCGGGCGAGAAACCGGCGCCGCACCCGCGCATCGTCATCGCCGCGCGGAATAGGCACCAACTTTCCGAGCACCGTCAGGCGCGGATGCGCCAGCGGATCCCCTTTGCCGGTCGCCGCGAACAGCAGCGAGGCGCGGCCGTCGACTTCCAGATTGGCCGTGTGCGTCGCGAGCTTCGACACCAGGATCAACGGTGCGCCGTCGAGATCGGTCGCGACATTGACCAGCGACGCGAACGGATGGCCGGTGTGGCGGTCGAGCGTCGCCAGCGTGCCGGCGCGAATGCTGCGCAGCAGGCTCTTGGCCAGCTTCACCGGATCGAAGTCCGCCGGCTGCGGCGCGTTTTCGGGCGTCCGGCCCGGCATGGTTCCGGGAAGGGGAACGGCTTCGCTCATGACCCACTCTCTCCACGATCCAACGGCGACGATCGCCGTGTCGCGCCGGCCCGATTATCCATCATAGGCGCCATTGATCCAAATTCCGGCCGCCACGGCGGCCTCGGCCGGCCCTGCCCCGTTAACGCCCTTTCAAGTCGGCAAACCCAGAACGCGCGAAATCCTTGAAATATACAACGATGCCGTGCGATCCTTGGCGTAACGTGCAACGTGCTGACCGGGGAGGAAAGCATGCTTGGGCCGGCGCTAACTCAGCTTCTTGGTCGGCTTGCGGTCATTCCGCAGAAGCAACGCACGGAAGAGCAGGAAGCGCTGTTCACAGAGCTTCACCTCTTGTTCGTGGCGCTGCCCGATCATCCAAAGCCGATGCATGTCGAATTGGACGTCCAGCTTCGACAGATATTGCCATCAGCCGCTAAAAACATCGTCGACAAAATGCTCTCCTATACCAAGCCCTACGAGCCAAAGCCGACGGCCAGCGCCGAGCAATGCAAAAAGTGCAATCAGAACTTTCCCGTTATGACTCAACCTTCCGCGTAACGTTCAACGTCGAGCGAAGGGAGCAAGGCTGTGCCTATCGTTGAATCACGAGCTGACGGCGATTTCGCAATGGCACTGCCGCCCGGCGCGACGGCCGTCCAGAAGGCCTTCGCCGAACGAACCGACCAGGCGCGGCGTAAACTTTGGTACGGACGCGACATCCCGGGCTACCGGCCGCTGCTCGACCGCCTCAAGGAGATCGCACAGCAAGCCTTCGACGGCATCGGGGGCGCCGCTGCCGACCTTGGCACGGCTTCATCACAACTCGACGATTTGACCGCCGAACTGACACGCCTAGAAGCCCGTCCGGGTGGATTTGTTGTCGATTTGCCGGACGGGCGCGACATCGAATTTCAGGCTCTCCCGGGGAAAACACCTGTCCCGGAGCAACTGGACTTTAAAGGCGCCGTCGAAGAGACACTGACCATTCTGAAAGTCATTTTTCCAGCCGGAGCGGAGGCCGGCACGATGCTGCGCGGCCCGACATCGGCGCGACGATTCGAAGAATATCGCGTCAAGCTGTATTGGATCGCGCGCGTCGGGCTTGAAGGCGATGCCGATCCCAAGACGGCAACGCAGGCCCTTGGAAACCTTCGCGCGGAAATTCTGGCGCAGGAAGGCCCTCGGATAAAAAACGGCTATATGCGGTTGCTCGGCGCCTGGGCCGCCGGCTTCGCGATCCTGTTCGCCGTGCTGTATCTGGTCATTCGCAACAACCCCGACTTCAGCAACCTCTTTTCCGCCTTCAAGAACCTATTCCCGCTTTTGACCGGCACCATGATCGGAACATGGCTATCGTTCGGTATTCGAAAAAACATCCTGACCTTGCGCGACTTGAGCAATCTTGAAGCCGACATGGTCGAGCCGGCCATTCGCTTGATCTTCACCGGACTGATCGCGGTGACGATCGCGTTCATCTTTTCCCAAGGAATGGTCAATGTCGTGGTGGGCGGTCTGAACAGCGCCAATCTCATCACCCAAGGATCGACCGCGTTCCTCATTGGCATTCTTTTGGGCGTGAGCGAACAAGCATTGCCCGGCGCGGTGACGCAACGTGCGGCGCAATTCGTCAACGAGGTCGGCGGCAGAGCGTGATCGCACGGGGGAGAGCCGGCGCCTGCACCGATCGACATCGGCCGCTGCGGCGCCCTCTGCGCCGGGTTCTTTTCGCCCGGCGGTAGCCGGTCACTTACTTCTTACCGCCCCGGCCGCCCGTTACCTTCTCGGAGCGAATTCCTATTTGCCACAATGTCATAGCGTCCGGGGAGCCACCCGTATAGGCTGAAAAACCTCGACGAATCAGTGTGTGTGCCAGGGCCTAGTCACATTTCGGCCTACCTTTACGGGCTTCAAATTCACCTATCGATCGCATAGCGGGCGCAGCCTGCCTACACTTGGCTGCGCAGGCGTCATCCATACGTTTTTCAATATTGCACCGTCACGGATCAGAGGCTCATGCCAACCATCGCTCTCGTCGACGACGACCGTAACATCCTGACCTCGGTTTCGATCGCGCTCGAAGCCGAAGGCTATCGGATCATGACCTATACCGACGGCGCCTCGGCCTTGGACGGCTTCAAGACCTCGCCGCCCGATCTCGCCATCCTGGACATCAAGATGCCGCGCATGGACGGCATGGAGACGCTGCGGCGGCTGCGGCAGAAGTCCGACATCCCGGTGATCTTCCTGACGTCCAAGGACGAGGAGATCGACGAACTGTTCGGCCTGAAGATGGGCGCCGACGATTTCATCCGCAAACCGTTCTCGCAGCGCCTGCTGGTGGAACGCGTCAAAGCGGTGCTGCGCCGCGCTTCGCCGAAGGACGTCACCGCGCCGAAGGAAATCGACGCCAAGGTGCTGGAGCGCGGCCTGCTGCGCATGGATCCGGAACGCCACACCTGCACTTGGAAGAACGAACCGGTCACGCTGACCGTCACCGAGTTCCTGATCCTGCAGGCGCTGGCCAGCCGTCCGGGCGTGGTGAAAAGCCGCAACGCGCTGATGGATGCCGCCTACGACGATCAGGTCTATGTCGACGACCGCACCATCGACAGCCACATCAAGCGGCTGCGCAAGAAATTCAAGGCGACCGACGACGATTTCGACATGATCGAGACCCTGTACGGCGTCGGCTATCGTTTCAAGGAAATGTAAGCCCCAGCCTGGGCCTGTAATGGCCCGGGCCGCACGGGTTGATCTGACCGGGACAGCGGGTTACCCCTAATATGGGGCGCGATTTCGCCGACGGGAATCCGTCCGGAAACCGGCAGAACGACGTGCTCGACAGAACTGCACCGCCAAATTCCAACGCCACCCAGGCCGGCGCCGCCCAGGCTGAGCGCCCGGACGAGGTCGTTGCGCGGCCCGGCACGGACGTGCTCGGCCGGCTGCGCGCGTTGTGGCGCCGGAGTTGGCGGCCGTTCTGGCAGTTCTTCGTCACCCAGAGCTTTTCCAGCCTGACCCGGCGCATCGTGTTCCTGAACGTCGCTGGCCTGTTGGCGATGTGCATCGGCATTCTGTACCTGTCGCAGTTCCGCGCCGGCCTGATCGACGCCCGGGTGCAGAGCCTGCTGGTGCAGGGCGAGATCATCGCTGGTGCGATCGCGGCCTCGGCGACGGTGGAAACCGACTCGATCACCATCGACCCGGAACGGCTGCTGGAGCTGCAGCCCGGCGAGAGCTACGGCCCGTCCGAGGACATGCTGTCGGGCATCGAATTCCCGATCAATCCGGAGCGCGTCGCCCCGGTGCTGCGCCGTCTGGTGTCGCCGACCAAAACCCGCGCCCGCATCTATGACCGCGATGGCGTGCTGATCCTGGACAGCCGCAGCCTGTACGGACGCGGCGACGTGCTGCGCTTCGACCTGCCGTCGCCGGCCGCCGACAAGCCCGGCATGGTCGAGCGCAGCTACAACGCGGTGCGCCGCTGGTTCGGCCGGGGCGACCTGCCGGCCTATCGCGAACTCGGCCCGGACAATGGCCGCGGCTATTCCGAAATCGGACAGGCGCTGGGCGGCCAGAAGGCCAGCATGGTGCGCATCAACGACCGCGGCGAAGTCATCGTCTCGGTCGCGGTGCCGGTGCAGCGCTTCCGCGCGGTACGCGGCGCGCTGATGCTGTCGACGCAGGGCGCCGACATCGACGACATGGTCGAGGCCGAGCGCCTCGCCATCGTCAAAGTGTTTCTGATCGCGGCCGGCGTGATGGTGATCCTGTCGGTGCTGCTCGCCGGCACCATCGCCGGCCCGGTGCGGCGGCTTGCCGAAAGCGCCGAACGGGTACGCCGGCGCGTGCGCACCCGCGTCGAAATCCCCGATCTGACCAATCGCCGCGACGAAATCGGACATCTGTCGGGCGCGCTGCGCGACATGACGAACACGCTGTATGCCCGCATCGAAGCGATCGAGAGCTTCGCGGCCGATGTCGCCCATGAGCTGAAAAATCCGTTGACCTCGATGCGCTCGGCGGTCGAAACGCTGCCGCTGGCCAAGACCGAGGCCAGCCGCGCCCGCCTGCTCGCCGTCATCCAGGACGACGTCAAACGGCTCGACCGGCTGATTTCCGACATTTCCGACGCCAGCCGGCTCGACGCCGAATTGCAGCGCCACGAGGTCGCGCCGGTCGACGTGCCGCGCCTGCTGAACACCGTGGTCACTGTCGCCAACGAAGTGCGCCGCGACTCCGACGTGAAGGTGTCGATCACCTTCGAGGGCGGCGGCGCCGACGCATTCCGCATCCCCGGCCATGACTCCCGTCTCGGCCAGGTGGTGAACAACCTGATCGACAATGCGCGCTCGTTCTCGCCGGCCGGCGGCATCGTGCGCGTCACCTGCCGGCGGCTGAAGAACGAGGTCGAAATCGTGGTGGACGACGACGGACCCGGCATCCAGCCGGACGCCATGGAAAAAATCTTTGAGCGTTTTTACACCGACCGGCCGCAGCAGAATTTCGGCCAGAATTCGGGCCTCGGGCTGTCGATCTCCAAGCAGATCGTCGACGCGCATGGCGGCACCCTGACCGTCGAAAACCGCATCGCGGCAGCGCCGGACGACACCGGCGAGCCGAAAGTGCTCGGCGCCCGCTTCACCGTACGTCTGCCGGCGGCCTGATGGCGCCACCCACCATCCATGCTTCGGCGGTGCTGATCGGCGCACGCGCCGTGCTGATCCGGGGACCGTCCGGCACCGGCAAGTCGCGCCTCGCACTCGGCCTGCTGCAAGCCGCGCAGGCCGGCCTGCTGCCGTTCTGCCGGCTGGTGGCCGATGACCGTGCGACGATCGAGCCGCACAACGGCAGGCTTCTGGTGCGTCCGGCACCGACGCTGGCCGGCCTCCTGGAAGTGCACGGGGTCGGCATCCGACGCTGCGAGTTCGAGGCGGTGGCCGTCGTCGGGCTGCTGATCGATCTCGGCGCCGGCGACGCCGACCGGCTGCCGCCGGCCAGCGCGTTAACCCGGGTGGTGGCCGGCATCACATTGCCGCGACAGGCGGTCGCACCTGGTACCGATCCGCTCCCGCTGACATTAGCTCTCGTACACACCCTGCGGCATGCGACGTAGCCCAAGATGGTCGGTACCGGCTCATGCCGGGCCGCCAAGGGGAAAAGTAACAATGCGCGCCTACGATGCGCGACGGCCGGCGACCCCGCCGACTGCCAATTTTACCACCGACCTATTGCAATGCACCAACATGTCATATACGCGCTGAGGCCCCTTGCGCTGGATCTTGGGATGTTCATGATTGGCGGCCTTTCGTGCGCTGCAACCAAGGCGCCCGCGGCCTTCGCGGGAAGTGACCTATGATTGGTCTCGTACTCGTTACCCATGGCCGGCTGGCCGTCGAGTTCCGCGCGGCCCTGGAACACGTTGTCGGCCCGCAGGAACAGATCGAAGTCGTCACGATCGGACCCGACGATGACGTCGAGCAGGCCCGGCGTGACATCATCGAGGCCGTCAAGCGCGTCGATACCGGCGACGGTGTCGCCATTCTGACCGACATGTTCGGCGGCACGCCGTCAAACCTAGCGATTTCGGTGATGAGCCGCCCCAAGGTCGAAGTTCTGGCCGGCATCAATCTGCCCATGCTGGTGAAACTGGCCAAGGTTCGCGACGAATGCCCGCTGGCCGAGGCCGTGGTGGCCGCGCAGGAGGCGGGACGCAAATACGTCACCATCGCCAGCCGAGTGTTGACCGGGAAATGACCGTCTCCCCCACCCCGCAAGACGATAGCTCGCCGGACCGCGCCGGGGCGATCGTTCGGGTGCTGGAAATCTGCAACAAGAAGGGCCTGCACGCCCGCGCGTCGGCCAAATTCGTGCAGACCGTCGAACAGTTCGATGCCGATGTGCGGGTTACGCGCTGCGGCGAAACCGTCGGCGGCACCTCGATCATGGGCCTGATGATGCTGTCGGCGGCGCCGGGCTGCACCATCAGCGTCGAAACCAGCGGCAAGGAAGCCGCCGAGGTGATGGCGGCGCTCGCGACGCTGGTCGCCGACCGGTTCGGCGAGGAAGAGTAGCCTTCGGGGCGACCCGAGCCTCCGCCTTTAACGCTAACCAGCAGCGCCGTTTCACCGTCACCGATTTCAGCTATACTACCGTCGATTGCACGGCGCGCGTTAGAGCGCCAGAAATTGGGGCACAGCCCCACAAGATCAGGGGCACGAAATGGAAAACGGCATGTTGAACAAGGACAGCAAGGCACCGACGGCGGTCGCGGCCGGGGCAAAAGCACAGCCGCAGCGTCCGGCGCCGACCTACACCTATGTGGATCGCGCGGAATGCCTCGAGACTTTCGCCGACACCGTGACCGGCCTGTCGTTCGACGGCCAGACCCTGCGGCTCGAATTCGCCGTCAGCCGCATGGACGATGTGAAGCAGGGCGCGCCGATGACCGGCCGCCGCTATCCGGTCACCCGGCTGGTGCTGCCGCCGCTCGCCGCCATCGATCTGATCAATAAGATGCAGCAGATCGCGCAGGCCCTCACCCAGGCCGGCGTCGTGAAGCAGAACCCGGCCACCGCGCCGGGCGCCCCGGCGGCGCCATAACGCTTCTGCGCTAATCTCAGACCATTCATGACCGAGCCGGCCGGAGCGAACGCTTCGGCCGGCTTTGTCGTGTCGGCTTGCCGGTGCCACTTTGGAGCCGACATAAAGAATTCTTTATGTCTTGTTGCAGGATGCCCCCGGCCCTGCTATAGGCTGCGCACCGACCGGCGCCTGTGAGGCGCCCGCGTGTGTTCATCGGCATCTGTCGTTGCCGAATCCATTCCCGATCCTCAGTTCCCAAGGACTGTCATGACCGCTTCCGCGCCGGCCAAAAGCTCGTTCACCGACTACATCGTCAAAGACATCGGCCTCGCCGAATTCGGCCGCAAGGAAATCTCGCTGGCCGAAACCGAAATGCCCGGCCTGATGCAGACCCGCGAGGAATACGGCGGCAGCCAGCCGCTGAAGGGCGCGCGCATCGCCGGCTCGCTGCACATGACGATTCAGACCGCGGTGCTGATCGAGACCCTCAAGGCGCTCGGCGCCGATGTGCGCTGGGTGTCGTGCAACATCTATTCGACGCAGGATCACGCCGCGGCCGCGATCGCGGCGGTCGGCATTCCGGTGTTCGCCGTCAAGGGCGAGAGCCTCGTTGAGTATTGGGACTACACAGCGAAGCTGTTCGAGTGGCACGGCGGCGGTACCCCGAACATGATCCTGGACGACGGCGGCGACGCCACCATGCTGGTGCATCACGGCCTGCGCGCCGAGAAGGGCGACACCGCGTTCCTGGACAAGCCGGAATCCGAAGAAGAGACGGTGTTCTACGCGCTGATCAAGAAGCTGCTGAAGGAAAAGCCGAAGGGCTGGTTCGCCGAGGTCGCCAAGAACATCAAGGGCGTCTCCGAAGAGACCACCACCGGCGTGCACCGGCTGTACATGATGGAGAAGGAAGGCAAGCTGCTGTTCCCGGCCATCAACGTCAATGACAGCGTCACCAAGTCGAAGTTCGACAATCTCTATGGCTGCCGCGAGTCGCTGGTCGACGGCATCCGCCGCGGCACCGACGTGATGATGTCCGGCAAGGTCGCGATGGTGGCCGGCTTCGGCGATGTCGGCAAGGGCTCGGCCGCCTCGCTGCGCCAGGCCGGCTGCCGCGTGCTGGTGTCCGAAATCGATCCGATCTGCGCGCTGCAGGCCGCGATGGAAGGCTATGAAGTAACCACGATGGAAGACGCGGCGCCGCGCGCCGACATCTTCGTCACGGCCACCGGCAACAAGGACATCATCACCATCGAGCACATGCGGGCCATGAAGGACCGCGCCATCGTGTGCAATATCGGCCACTTCGACAACGAGATTCAGATCGCAAGTCTGAAGAACCTGAAGTGGAACAACATCAAGCCGCAGGTCGACGAGATCGAGTTCCCGAACGGCAAACGCATCATCATGCTGTCCGAAGGCCGCCTAGTGAACCTCGGCAACGCCATGGGCCATCCGAGCTTCGTGATGTCGGCGTCGTTCACCAACCAGACGCTGGCGCAGATCGAGTTGTTCGCCAACAACAAGGGCGGCAAGTACGAGAAGAAGGTCTACACACTGCCGAAACATCTCGACGAGAAGGTCGCGCGGCTGCATCTCGCCAAGATCGGGGTGAAGCTCTCAAAGCTCAGCGAGAAGCAGGCGACCTATATCGGCGTGCCGTCGGAGGGTCCGTTCAAG
>JAQGJU010000132.1 GCA_028290465.1 Xanthobacteraceae bacterium
GCCTGCCCAAGGGCGTCATCAACACCCATGGCATGCTGGCCGCCAACCAGCAGATGATCCATCACACCTGGCCGTTCCTCGACGAGGCGCCGCCGGTGCTGGTCGACTGGCTGCCGTGGAATCATACGTTCGGCGGCAATTACAATTTCAACCTGGTGCTGCGCCACGCCGGCACGCTGTATATCGACAACGGACGGCCGGTGCCTGCGCTGGTCGGCGAGACCGTGCGCAACCTGTCGGAGATTTCGCCGACGATCTATTTCAACGTGCCGGCCGGCTATGCGGCGCTGCTGCCCGCATTGGAAAACGATCCTGCGTTCGCGCGGACGTTTTTCGCCAAGCTGCGGTTGATCTTCTATGCGGGCGCCGCACTGCCGCAGGATTTGTGGGCCCGGCTGGAGGCCGTCGCGTTGCGCACGACCGGCGAGCGCATTCCGATGACGTCGGCCTGGGGCTCGACCGAAACATCGCCGCTCGCCACCTCGGCGCACTTTGCGCTCGATCGCGCCGGCGTGATCGGCGTGCCGGTGCCGGGCGTCGAATTGAAACTGGTGCCTGTCGGCGCCAAGACCGAGGTGCGGGTGCGCGGCCCGAGCGTCACGCCGGGCTATTGGAAACGGCCGGACCTCACGGCCGAGGCATTCGACGCCGACGGGTTCTACAAGATCGGCGACGCGGTGCGGTTCGCCGATCCGCAGGATGCGTCGAAAGGCGTGGTGTTCGACGGGCGGCTGGCCGAGGACTTCAAGCTGACCACCGGCACCTGGGTGCATGTCGGCGGATTGCGGATCGGCGCGCTCGCGGCCGCGACACCGGCCGTGCAGGACGCTGTCGTTTGCGGCGAAAACCGCGCCGACGTGGGCCTCCTGGTGTGGCTCAACGTCGCCGGCTGTCGTTCGCTGATCGGCGACAATGCGCCGGCCTCGCCCGCAGAGTTGGCGAAGCATGACAGCGTGCGCGCGCATGTGCGGGCGTGCATCGCCACATGGAACGCGTCGCAGCCCGGCGGCTCGCAGCGCATTGCCCGCGTGCTGCTGCTGCCCGACGCGCCGTCGATCGACGCCAACGAGATCACCGACAAGGGCTATATCAACCAGCGCCTCGCGCTGGAGCGCCGTAGAGCCGAGATCGCAAAGCTGTATGCCGAGCCGGCGCATGCGGAGGTGATTGTGGTGGGGTGATGCTTCCCTTTCCCTCGCCCCGCGTGCGGGGAGAGGTGAAGAAACCCATCGTCTTTGCGCACGCCACGCCGATGCTTTAAACAACAGCCTCCTGCCGGTTAGCGCATTTTCACCACAAGAAAACACGAGGAAATCGCCCGTGATCGATCTCTACACCTGGACGACGCCGAACGGCCGCAAGGCGTCCATCGCGCTCGAAGAGATGGGCCTGCCGTACCGTGCGCACCCGATCGACATCGGAAAGGACGAGCAATTCCAGCCGCACTTCCTCAAGCACGCGCCGAACAACCGCATCCCGGCGATCCACGACAACGACACCGGCATCTCGCTGATGGAGTCGGGCGCGATCCTGATCTATCTGGCCGACAAGTCCGGCAAGCTGCTGCCGAAGGAAGGCGAAGCCCGCTATCGCGTCATCGAATGGCTGATGTGGCAGATGGGCGGCGCCGGCCCGATGCTCGGCCAGGTCCACCATTTCACCAAATACAATCCGGGCAAGGCGCCCTATGCCGAGGAGCGCTTCCTGAAAGAGGCCAAGCGCCTGTACGGCGTGCTGGACCGCCGGCTCGCCGAACATGAATACGTCGCCGACGCCTATTCGATCGCCGACATCGCGATCTGGCCGTGGATCTCGCGGTTCGAGTGGCAGACGATCAATCTCGACGACTTCCCGAACGTGAAGCGCTGGTACCTCGCGATCGCGGCCCGTCCGGGCGTGCAGCGCGGCTACAAGGTGCCGAAGGACGTCGGCGAGATCCCGATGCCGTGATCTTCCTTCTCCCCGCGCGCGGGGAGAAGGTGCGAGCGAAGCGAGCCGGATGAGGGGGCGGTGAGGCCGTGCACGACGGCGACGCCCCCTCACCCGACTTGCTCGCTCACGCTCACAAGCCGACCTCTCCCCGCACGCGGGGAGAGGTAAAGAGGGAGCCCGCCCCCAATACCGCCGCCGCCCTGTTCAGGCCCCGCCCAAAATTTGGGCATAAACCATGGGGGCAACGGAACAACCCTGATCCATTAGACTTATTGGCTTGGCGCGGAGCTTGCTACTAAGATCCAAGTGGCGCGGGGGCGGCCTCGACAGTGCACACGCGGGGCAAGGACAGGCGATGGCGGTCGCGTTTGACGAAATGACCGGTGCAGGCGGCGATACCCGCCCTGCCTATGCTGAATTGGGCCGCTGGCTCAAAGAGATCGACCCCACCATTCTCAACCACCGCCGGCGCGAGGCCGAGCTGCTGTTCCGGCGGATCGGCATCACGTTCGCGGTGTATGGCGAGGCGGATTCGACCGAGCGGCTGATCCCGTTCGACGTCATCCCGCGCGTGCTGTCGGCCGGCGAATGGAGCACGCTGCATCGCGGCCTCGAACAGCGCGTCAAGGCGATCAACCTGTACATCAAGGATGTGTACGGCAAGCGCGACATCCTGCGCGCCGGCATCGTGCCGGAGGATCTGGTGTTCCAGAATCCGGTGTTCCGGCCGGAGATGAACGGCCAGAAAGTGCCGCACGACATCTACGTGTTCATCGCCGGCATCGATATCGTGCGCGTCGACGCCGACACGTTCTATGTGCTGGAAGACAATGCCCGTACGCCGTCCGGCGTGTCCTACATGCTGGAAAACCGCGAGATCATGATCCGGCTGTTTCCGGAGCTGTTCGCGCGGCACCGCATCGCGCCGGTCGAGAACTATCCGGACGAGCTTTTGGCAACGCTGACTTCGGTCGCGCCGCATAGCTCATCCGGCGATCCCAATGTGGTGCTGCTGACGCCGGGCGTATTCAACTCGGCGTATTACGAGCACTCGTTCCTGGCCGACAAGCTCGGCATCGAACTGGTCG
>JAQGJU010000144.1 GCA_028290465.1 Xanthobacteraceae bacterium
ATCCCGTATTGTCACTGAGACTTATTCCTCAAGGAAATCGCTCAGGAAAATCCTCATGCACATTCTGATCACCGGCGGTGCCGGCATGATCGGCCGCAAGCTGACCGAGCGGCTGGTCAAGGACGGCGGACTGAACGGCCAGGCCCTTGAGCGGCTGACGCTGGTCGATGTGGTCGCGCCCACAGCTCCCGCCGGCTTCACCGGCAAGACCGATACTTTCTCGACCGACATCGCGGCGCCCGGCGCCGCCGCGCAGGCGCTGGCGCACCGGCCGGACGTGATTTTCCATCTCGCCGCGGTGGTGTCGGGCGAAGCCGAACAGAATTTCGACAAGGGCTATCACGTCAATCTCGACGGCACCCGCGCCCTGCTGGAAGCAATCCGCCAGATTGGCCCGGACTATCATCCGAAGGTCGTGTTCACGTCGTCGATCGCGGTGTATGGCGCGCCGTTCCCGGACGCGATCCCGGACGACTTTCACCTGACGCCGCTCTTGTCCTACGGCACCCAGAAGGCGATCTGCGAACTGCTGCTGGCCGATTACAGCCGGCACAACATCCTGGATGGCGTGAGCGTGCGGCTGCCCAGCATCGTGGTGCGGCCCGGCAAGCCCAACAAGGCAGCCTCCGGCTTCTTCTCCGGCATCATCCGCGAGCCGCTGGCCGGCCAGGAAGGCATTCTGCCGGTCGACAAGGACGTGCTGCATTGGCACGCCAGCCCGCGGTCGGCGGTCGGCTTTCTGATCCACGCCGCCGGCCTGACGCGCGAACAGCTTGGGCCGCGCATCAATCTGGCGATGCCGGGCGTGTGCTGCACCGTCGGCGAGCAGATCGAAGCGCTGCGTCGCGTCGCCGGCGACAAGGTCGCGGCCCGCGTGCGCTACGCGCCCGACCCGTTCATCAAGGGCATCGTGGCCGGCTGGCCGCGCCGCTTCGATCCGCGCCGCGCGCTGGCGCTCGGCTTCCGGGCCGAGGCGATGTTCGACGATATCATTCGCGCCCATATCGAAGACGAACTTGGCGGACGCGTGCCGGCCTGAGCACCGGCTTCACCTTCGCCTTGCATCACGGTCAATTTTTCCGCTCGCGAAGCGTCACGAAACAGATTAGAGCCGAGTCGTCAGCGGCGCCGCGTTACGGCCGATGATTTTCAGTCGTACTGTTCCGAGCCGGTTGCTGTTCATGGATTTCACTACTCCTCTCGTTCCGGGCACGCTGGTGAAGCGCTACAAGCGCTTTCTCGCCGACGTCATCCTGGAGGACGGCGAGATGGTCACCGCCCATGTGGTCAATCCGGGCGCGATGACCGGCCTCGCTTTGCCGCTGTCGACGGTCTGGCTGTCGAATTCCGACAATCCGATGCGCAAGCTCGCCTATACATGGGAACTGGTCGAAGCGGATCTCGGCTCCGGCAAGGAGTTGGTCGGCATCAACACGCAGGTGCCCAACCTATTGGTGGCGGATGCTCTGGACGAACATCGGCTCAACGAATTCGAGGGCTACGGCTCGATCCGCCGCGAGGTGAAATACAGCACCAATTCGCGGATCGACTTTCTGCTGGAGGATCCGGCGCGGCCGCCTTGTTACCTCGAGGTGAAAAACGTCCACCTGATGCGCAAGGCCGGGCGCGCCGAATTCCCCGACAGCGTCACCGAGCGCGGCGCCAAGCATCTCGAAGACCTCATCGGCGTGATGGCCGATGGCGCCCGGGCGGTGCTGCTGTTCCTGGTGCAGGTGGGCTCGGCCAACAGCTTTTCGATCGCCCGCGACATCGACCCGGTCTATGGCGAGGCGTTCGACAGGGCGCACCGCGCCGGGCTCGAAGTGATCGTGCGGCGCTGCCAGGTGACGCGCGAAAAGATCGAAATCGACGGTCCGGTGCCGGTGCTGGATTAGAGCGTTTTCAAGCGAAATGGCCGTCCGGTTCGCGTGAAGAAACTCGATTTTAAGGAACCGGATTGGGCGCCCTGGCCTGCCCGCTTGCGTCATCGCCCGGCATGCTTATTTTAGGGGCCACATCGCGCGGCCCAAATCGCTTGGACAAGGCCGCCAGACCTGAGGCCGCAGGATTGCGGGATTCCATGACCTATGTCGACGCGACGGTAGCCCCCCTGCGCAAAACCGGCCAGATCAAGATTCATGGCGCCAGCGCCTTCGAAGGCATGCGCAAGGCCGGCCGGCTGGCGGCCGAGTGCCTCGACATGCTGGTCGGCGAGGTCAAGCCGGGGGTTCCGACCGACCGGATCGACCGGCTGGTGTTCGAATTCGCGCTCGACCACGGCGCGGTGCCGGCCACCATGATGTATCGCGGCTATCGCAAATCGACCTGCACGTCGATCAATCACGTGGTCTGCCACGGCATCCCGAGCGACAAGCCGCTCAAGGAAGGCGACATCGTCAATATCGACGTGACCCTGATTCTGAACGGCTGGCATGGCGATTCCAGTCGGATGTACGCGGTCGGCGACATCCCACGCCGGGCCGAGCGGCTGATCGACGTCACCTATGAATCGATGATGCGCGGCATTTCGGCGATCCGGCCGGGCAGCACCACCGGCGATATCGGGGCCGCGATCCAGACCTTCGTCGAGGCCCAGCATATGAGCGTGGTGCGCGATTTCTGCGGCCATGGCCTCGGCCGGCTGTTCCACGACGAGCCCAACATCGTGCATGTCGGGCGCCCGGGCGAAGGCCTGCCGCTGCATCCCGGCATGTTCTTCACGGTCGAGCCGATGATCAATCTCGGCCGCGCCCATGTGAAGGTGCTGGCCGATGGCTGGACCGCCGTGACCCGCGACCGGTCGCTGTCGGCACAGTTCGAGCACACGGTCGGCGTCACCGAGGACGGGGTCGAGATCTTCACCCTGTCGCCACTCGGGCTCGACAAGCCGCCTTATCAGGGTCAGGCCTGAGGCAGATTACTTCCGCACGGACGGTTGTCACGTCCCGTCGTTCAGATCATTCTGGCGGTATCCTGTACCGCCGGACTGATGGCTAATGGCTAAGCAAAATCCGCCTGCTGCAACGCCCGCCAACGCCGAGGATGCGCCGGATTATCTCGGCCATCGCGAGCGGCTGCGTGAGCGCTTCCGCGAGGCCGGGCCGGATGCGTTGGCCGATTATGAGTTGCTGGAGCTGCTGCTGTTCCGCGCCCTGCCCCGGCGCGACACCAAACCGATCGCCAAGAAACTGATCGCCAAGTTTGGTTCGTTCGCGGAGGTGCTGGCGGCGCCGCCGGCCCGATTGAAGGAAGTCTCCGGAATCGGCGAAGGCGCCGTCTCGGATCTCAAGGCCGTCGAGGCGGCCGCGAGCCGGATGATGCGGGGTCAGCTCGGCAACCGAACGGTGCTGTCATCCTGGGATGCCGTGCTGGACTATTGTCGCGCCGCGATGGCGTTCGCCGCGATAGAACAATTTCGTGTGCTGTTTCTCGACAAGCGCAATCATCTCATCGCCGATGAAGTCCTGCAGGAAGGCACCGTCGATCACACGCCGGTCTATCCGCGCGAAGTGGTCAAGCGCGCGCTGGAGCTGTCATCGACCGCGATCATCCTGGTGCACAATCATCCGTCCGGCGATCCGACGCCGTCCCGCGCCGACATCCAGATGACGCAGTCGATCGTCGATATCGCCAAACCGCTCGGCATCGCGGTGCACGACCACATCATTGTCGGCCGGAATGGCCATGCGAGCTTCAGGGGACTGAAGCTTTTTTGAGCGCCAGCGTGCGGCCGGCAAACGCGATGGCGAACGCGCCGACGATCAAAAATCCCGCGACCGCGAACGTGATCCGCATCCCGGTGGCGATGGCTTCGGGGCGTGCCGCTGTGATGTCGGCCGTCGCCGATGCGAGCGCGAACACCGCGCCCATGGCGGATGCACCGGTGATCAGCCCGAGATTGCGCGACAGGTTGAGCATGCCGGACATGACGCCCCGTTGGTCGGCAAGGATATCCGTCATGACGGCGGTGTTGTTGGCCGTCTGGAACAGCGCATAGCCGACCGTCATGACAACGATAGGAGCGATGTAGCCCGGGATGCCGAGCGTCGCCGGCATCATGGCTAGAATGACGGAGCCGGCCGCTATGCCGACGAGCCCAACCACGGTCATGCGGTGGGCGCCAAAGCGGTCCGCAATGCGGCCGGCCGGCACACCGGTCAGCGCGGCGACCAGCGGACCAACCGACAAGACGAGTCCAACAAGAGCCGCCTCCAGCCCGAGCGCACCAGAGAGATAGAACGGCCCGACCACCAGCGTCGCCATCATCACCGTTGAGACCAACGCGCTCGTGGCGAGACTCGCACTCAGCATCGGATCGCGGAACATCGCCAATCGGATCAAAGGCGATGCGGCTCTCGCCTGCGCGAATACGAAGAGGCCCGCTCCGACGACAGCCGCCACTAGCAGCGCCATGTTGAGCGGACCGAAGCGGCCGCGCCCGATCGTCATAGCGAGGGCATAGGCCGCGAGTGTCAGCGCCAGCAGCAGCGTGCCTGTCGTGTCGAAGCCGGCCCGGTCGGTCTTCGCGTCCCGGCGATCGACGGGCAGATAGCGATGCGCCAGAACAAAAGTCAGGATACCCAACGGTACGTTGACCAGGAAGATCGCCCGCCAGCCGGATCCGGCGATCATAACGCCGCCGAGCGATGGACCGAGCGCGGTGCCGATCGCGGACATCGTCCCTAACAGCCCCATGGCGCTGCCGGTCTTGGCCTTCGGAACCGTTTCACCGACAAACGCCATGGTGAGGGCCATCATGACGGCCGCGCCGAGGCCCTGCATTCCTCTAGCGGCAATCAGCAGCCAGAGCGTGGGCGCAACGCCGCACAACACCGAGGCCCCCGTGAACAGGAAGATTCCGGCCAGCAGCAGCCGGCGGCGGCCGGTAATGTCGCCGAGCCGTCCGACGCTGACGATCAGGGTGGTGATGGCCAGGAGATAAGCAATGACGATCCACTGGACCTCCTGGAAGGAGGCGTTGAACGCCTGCGCCAAGGTCGGCAACCCGACATTGGCGATGCTGGTGCCGAGCGAGGACAGCAACATCGATAGCGAAAGGCCGGCGAGCGCCCACCGGACCGAAACCGTCCGTTCCGCGCCTTTGGCTACGGCCTCATCTGGTCCTGCAATGGTGGGCTTTGACATGAACTCGCTTTCTGGCGCCTCCCGAACGGGGCTGTCAGAGAGCTAGTCCCTTTCCAAACATGGCGGAAGACGCACCATTTGCACTTTATTCGTGCGTTTGGCGCCATGTCATAATATGATGGATGCATGTCGACGCCCGATCTCAACCTGCTGGTCACCCTGGATATGCTGCTGGCGGAAGGCAGCGTGGCGCGCGCCGCCCAACGGTTGCGGCTCAGCCCGTCGGCGATAAGCCGGGCGCTGGCGCGATTACGTGAGACGACGGGCGATCCGCTGCTGGTCCGGGCCGGACGCGGTCTCGTTCCGACACCCCGGGCGCTCGAACTCCGCGAACGGGTCGGTCAACTCGTGCAGGACGCGGAAGCGGTCCTACGCCCTGCCGAGACGCTCAACCTCAAACAGCTCGTTCGAACATTCACGCTGCGGACCCGCGAAGGCTTTGTCGAGAACTTCGGGCCGGACCTCTTGGCGCGTGTCGGCGAGGAGGCTCCCGGCGTGCGGCTGCGCTTCGTGCAGAAGCCGGACAAGGACAGCGCGCCGCTTCGTGACGCGAGCGTCGATCTGGAAACCGGCGTCGTCGGGCCGACGACCGGTCCGGAGGTGCGTGCGCAGGCGCTGTTCCGCGACCGTCTTGTCGGCGTCGTGCGAAAAGAACACGCGCTGAGCCGGGGCAGGATCACGCCCGCGCGTTATGCGGCCGGCCGGCACATCGGCGTGTCGCGGCGCGGTCTCGACAAGGGACCGATCGATGATGCCTTGAGTCCGTTCGGGCTGGAGCGGCAGATCGTCACAATCGTCGAGGGCTTTTCGGCCGCGCTGGCTCTGGCGCGGGGGTCCGATCTGATCGCCAGCGTTCCCGAACGACACACCGGAAACCTGCGCGCCGGAATGCACAGCTTTGCCCTTCCGGTCTCCATGCCGGAGATCACGGTTTCATTGCTGTGGCACCCGCGCCTCGATGCCGACCCGGCGCATCGCTGGCTGCGCGGCTGCGTTCGGGACGTTTGCGCGGAGCCACACACCAAGTCATCGAAACGCGGATAACCAATATGGCCGACGCATTGCCGGGCATTCTTGCGATCTTCAACAACGTCGCACCCGGCCGCGAGGCCGAGTTCGAGACGTGGTTTCAGCACGAACATCTGGCGGAGCGGCTCGCCATACCGGGCTTTCTGATCGGGCGACGGTACGAAGCGATCGTGGGGCAACCGCGCTACTTCAATTTTTACGTCACGCAGTCGGTCGAGATTCTCAAATCCGCCGCCTATCTCGAGCGGCTCAACGAGCCGACACCGATGACCCGCAGGGTCATGTCGGAAATCTTCAAGGACATGATCCGCACCGTCTGCCGCCGCACGCTCCGGCTCGGGGCGATGCGGGGCACCGGCGTGGTGACCGTGCGATTCGGCCAACGCCCCGTTGAACGCGACCTGAAAGCCGTGATGGAAGCGTTGATGCAAGACAGGGCGGTCGCATGCTGCGAAATCTGGCAGGCGGCGGACCCGCTCGAATTCCCGATATCCGTCGAGGAGCGCCTGCGCGGCCATGACCGCAAGATCGAGATGTGCCTGCTGGTCGAAACGCTGCGCGTGCCGGACGCGGAAAAGATCGCGGCCGCGCTCACGAACACGTTTCAAAAGACCGAGATCGGCGTCTATCGGCTGCTGTGCGACATCACGGCTGGCGGTGTTCGCTGAGTGTGGTCCAACCCGGTCCACAGTCAGCGCAAGCCTATTGCTTCACCATCAGCACCGGCTCGGCGCGCTCGGGAATGCGCTGCCAGGTCTTGGGATCGGTCTCTTCGAACCGCCACGTCTCGCCGCGCGGCGACATCAGCACCAGTTCGCTGCGGTCCATCTGCCACACGGTCGGGCCGAAGCGCGTCACCGCGGCGTCGCAGCCGGGCTTCAGCCGCAGCGCGAAACCATCCGAACCGGACGCCCGGTTCGACAGCGTGAGCCCGCAAACCGGTTTACCGGCGCCCCGTACAATGGTCCATTCGCCGGTCATCTGATCGGTCGAACGCGGCGGCGGTCCGGCCGACGCGACAGTCTGCAGGAACAACACGCCCTCACCCGCCTTCAGCGACTCGAATAGTCCCATTTCGACTTCGCTGAATTCGACGATCACCTCGCCCTTGGCGTCGAACAGTCGCAGGAAATCGTTCTCGGCGAATTTCCAACCGACTACGTCTTTGATGAACGGAAACACCGCGACGCAATCCTTGCCGATGTCGAGCCGCTGTCCGTTCGGGCCGTTGTCACCTTTCAGCGTGATGCCGCACAGCTTGTCGCGCGCCGAGTTGGAAAACTCCCAGGCGCCGAGCACCGACTTCACGTAATCGCGTGGTGCCACCGGCTGCGTCTGTTCGGGCGGCGCCACCGGCTCGGTGACGACCTGCGCGGACGCAGGACCGCCCGCAAGAGCAGTCCAAACCAAAGCAGCGAACAGAACGGTGCGGTGCATCATCGATCCAAGTCTACTTGCGTGCTATTTCCGCACCGGCCACGGCGTTTCGGGCACCGGTGTCAGCGGCGGCTTGCCGGCGTTCCAGGCCAGCAGATTATCGACCACGAGCTGGTCCATCTTGTTGCGGGTGTATACCGAGCCCGAGCCGACATGCGGAAACAGCACGACGTTTTCCATCGCGATCAATTCGGCCGGCACCTGCGGCTCGTTGACAAACACATCGAGGCCGGCCGACAGGATGGTCTTGTCCTGCAGCGCCTTGATCAGCGCCGGTTCGTCTATGACAGAACCCCGCGCCATGTTGATCACGATGCCGTTCGGACCGAGCGCCTTGAGCACCTCGGCATTGACGATGTTCTTGGTCGCCGCGCCGCCCGGCAGGATCAGCATCAGCGTGTCGACGTCGCGCGCCATCTCGACGAGGTTCGGATAGTGCCGGTAGGCAACGTCCTTCTGCGGATTGCGGGAATGATAGACCACCGGCACGCCGAACGCGTCGATGCGGCGCGCGATGGCCTGGCCGATCCGGCCCATGCCGACGATACCGATGGTGCGGTCGCGCAAGGTCGCCCGGCTCAGCGGATAAGGCGCCTGCGGCCATTTTCCCGCGCGCAGATGGCGCTCGGATTGCGGCAATTCGCGCACCGTCGCGAGCAGCAGCCCAAGCGCGGTGTCGGCGACCTCTTCGTTCAGCACTTCCGGCGTATTGGTCACCACGACACCGTGCTCGCCGGCCCATTTGGCGTCAATATGGTCGTAGCCGACCCCGAAGCTCGAGACGATCTCGAGCTTGGGCAAGCGCGACATGAACGGGCCGTCGATCCGGGTCGAGGTCAGGCAGGACGCGATGCCGCGCACGCGCGGACCGACCTCGTTAATCAGGGCCTCGCCATCTTTGGCCGCCGCCAATTTGTGCAGGGTAAATACGGCCGAGAGCCCGTCGACAATGCGCGGCTTGAGCGGGCCAACCAGTAGAACCTCCGTCTTTTCGCCGGCCATCCTATTAATCCCCTGTGGCGGCGCCGGGACGGCGCCAGCGACGGCTTATCACGCGGCTGGCCACACGTCGCAACCCAAAAGCTAATTTGCCGATCGCGCCGTCAATAGCCTGCTCGTTCAGGCGGGTGCGCGTCCAGCGAAAGATCAGGCCATGCATCAACCAAATAACCAGCGCGGTCAGCAGTGCGCCGAACACCACGTCGGTCAGGAAGTGCCCACCGAACGCCATGCGTAATCCGCTGATAGCGACCGTGAAGATCAGAGCCGCCCCGACCGCCGCGACGCGCCACGGCGGCGGCACCAGAATCGCCGGGCCTAACATCCACGTCGCCGCGGCGGCCTCGCCAGAGACGAGAGAGCAATTGCTTTCGCATGTCCCCTTCAAATTCCACCAGGCAACGAAGCGTTCATTGCCGGCGAACTGGGTCACTTCAACGGGTCGCGGCCGCCCTGAATGCGGCTTGAAGATGCCATTTACCAAGATGCCGGGCCCAAGGGCTAACGTCACCGTGAGAAAGATAATCGCCCGGCCGGGAATTAACAGCGGTCGGGACGGCACCAACAGCTTGGTCACGACCGCCACGACCATGCAGGCGATCACGGCGATCACGGCCGTAGAGCACAGATCGCGCAGCCACATCAGAATCGGATCGGACGCGGCGGGAAATCGATGCTCGATCGGATTAAAAAACCAAGCCGCTATGACGAGATCCATATTGGGCGCGAGCAGCGAGGCGACCGCTATCGCCGCGGCCGCAAAGCCGATCAACAACAATGCAGCAATCGGCAAATTGTCTCCGAACTTACGAGGCATCTTAACGGCACAACCCACGGTCATCTTCGGGAAGGAAGGGTATTCTTCCATCTCGCCGGTTCAATGTCCCTGTACGACGCGATGAATACGGCAACATGGCGATAGCCGGCAAGGAGCATACTGGCCGCGGGCGCACCTGTCGTGGCGGCGCCTGGGGGATAAGGCGATACCCCCCCTGCCCCCGGGCAAGCTCGTATCGGCCGCAATGCCCAAAGCCGATCCGCCGGTTGATTTCATATTGCGAAGCAGTACTCACCGTCGTAAAACTGTGACAATTCGCGGCCGAGAACCTCGCGCCGTCTGGAATACATTCCTCAGTGGCGACGGCCCGCGTCGCAAGTCAGAGCCCCCCTAAAAATGCAGGTTGCCACCCCATTGGACCGGAATACGGCCTCCCTCGCCCCGACCCAATCGGCGCGCATCGCCATATTGTTCGTGGCGACGTTTATGGGCATCGCGTTTCTGTTGCTGAGCGAATCGCGCTGGCCCAACGGCGAGTGGTTACATGAAACGATCCAGTGGGTCGGGTTCGGGCTGGTTTTTGTGTGCATCTTTGGGCGCACCTGGAGTTCCCTTTATATCGGCGGCTTGAAGAATCGAAAGCTGGTGACCGATGGCCCCTATTCGGTGAGCCGCAATCCGCTCTATTTATTCTCGATCATTGGCGCCGTCGGCGTCGGAGCCGAAGTCGGCAGCATCGTCATTGCACTGATCTGCGGCGTCTTTGCCTGGGTCATCTTCCTTCTCACCACGAAGAGAGAAGAGCCGGCATTGCTTGCCATGTTCGGCGACGACTATCGGCGGTATTGCGCACGCGTCCCGCGCTTCTTCCCGAAATGGTCGCGCTGGCACGGTCCCGACATGATCGAGGTGCAGCCTAAAGTCGTGGTTAGAACCTTTTTACATGCGTTGGTGTTTTTTATCGCCGCACCGATCGCTGAAGGGATCGACTATTTGCACGCGTTCAGCGGCTTGCCCGTATTCATTGTCTTGCCCTGAGGATTTGGCGCGAACAGCGAGGAACGTGGGATAAACGCGCTCTTCGATCTGACCGCCGGCAAGGGACCTGCTATCATACACTCCATGTGATGGTCGGGCTATGTAGCCGCCCTCCGCAACGATCCTGTTGCGGCGCCCGCTCGGAGGCCCAACATGAGCTATGTCCAACACGTGCTGCAGCCGGGCGAAACGATCCGCCACCAGACCCAGCTGCACTGGATGGTCTATGTGCCGGGCCTGCTGCTTCTCATAGTGGCCGGCGCGGTGTTCTGGTTTGCACCTAGCAATGATAGCGGCTGGGGCCTGGACTTGGGATCTTTCGTACGTGTCGTCGGCCTGATCGTACTCGGTGCTGCCGCCGTTGCCATGTTCATGGGCTGGTTCAAGCAGTGGACCACCGAGATTGCGATCACCGACCGCCGCATCATCCTCAAGCGCGGCTTTATCCGCCGCAACACCATCGAAATGCATCTCGACAAGGTCGAGAGTGTCGATGTCGATCAGTCGATCCTCGGCCGCATTTTAAATTATGGCGACCTCACGGTGCGCGGCGTCGGCATCGGGCTCGAGCCGCTCAAGGGCATCGACAACCCGATCGAATTCCGCAATCACGTCACGGCAACGCAAATTGTGCCGCCGGTCACACCAGCATCGTCACCGGCTGCTCCATAAAGCCGCGGAACGCCGCCAGCAGTTGGGCGCCGAGCGCGCCGTCGATCACACGATGATCGTATGACACCGTCGCGCTCATCTGGCTGATGAAGCCGACGCTGCCGTCTGCCTTCTCGACCGCCTGACGCCGCGATGCACCGACCGCCAGGATGGTCGCGTGCGGCGGATTGATGATGGCCGCGAACTCGCGCACGCCGTACATGCCAAGGTTCGAGATCGCCGATGAGCCGCCCTGATATTCGGTCGGCTTCAGCTTGCGCTCGCGCGCCCGCTCGGCGAAGTCGCGCATGTCGGCCGCAATGGCGCCGACGGACTTCGCGTCGGCATGGCGGATCACCGGCGTCAGCAGCCCGCCTTCGATCGCGACCGCGACGCCGATATCGGCCTGCTGGAAGCGCAGGATGCGGTCTTCCGCCCACACCGCGTTGGCGTCCGGAATACGCTTGAGCGCCGCCGCCCAGGCCTTGATGACGAAGTCATTGAGCGACAGTTTATAGGCCGGCTTGCCGTCGGCGCCCTTCGGCGCCGACGCATTGGCGTCCTCGCGCATCGCCAGCAGATTGTCGATGTCGATGTCGGCCGTCAGATAGAAATGCGGAATGGTGCCCTTGGCTTGCACCAGCCGCGTCGCGATGGTCTTGCGCATGCCGTCGAGCGGCACTTCCTCATAGGGCGTGTCGCGATACATCGCGATAACCTGCGCGGCGCTCGGACCGGCCGGCATCGCGGCGCGCCCCGTGCCGGACTGCGCGGCGGTCTCGATGTCATGGGCGACGATGCGGCCGCGCGGGCCCGAACCTTTGATCCGCGACAGGTCGATGCCGGATTCCGACGCGAGACGACGCGCCAGCGGCGTCACATAGGTGCCACCCGCGATCTGCGCCGGACCATGGTTGCGCGCCGGGGTGCGGACTTCAAAGAACGGGTCCATCGGGCCGGACGGCTTCTGGACCGCCGTCGGCACCGGCGCGATGAAGCCGACCGCCGGACGGCCGGCAGGCGCCGCCGCCGGCTTCGGAGCAGACGCGGCCACCGGAGCCGCGGCCGAACGGTTACCACCGGCTTCGCCGACCACCGCGACGACCGCCCCGACCGGCGCGACCGCGCCGGCCAGAACCATGATCTCGGTCAGAAAGCCGGCATTGGTCGCCGGCACTTCCATCGTGACCTTGTCGGTCTCGATCTCGAACAGGTTATCGCCCGGCTTGACCGCGTCGCCCACGGACTTGAACCAGGTGGTGATCTTGCCCTCGGTGACGGTCTCGCCGAGCTGCGGCATCAAGATGTCCATTCAACAATTCCCCGTCCGTTTTTTACTGTCCCGTCACCCTGAGGTGCGCGCGAAGCGCGCCAGCGCAAGTCGGCTCCTGCCGACTTGCGCGCTTTAAATCCAATCTCGGGTAAACCCGAGATTGGTGGGCGACGGCCCGGGCCGTTCATCCTTCGAGGCTCGCGTTGCGCGCGAGCACCTCAGGATGACGGCGATGTCACCAGTTCAGCGAAATGTACTGCGTTTCCATGAACTCCATCAGGCCTTCATGGCCGCCCTCGCGGCCGACGCCGGACTGTTTGGTGCCGCCGAACGGCGCCGCCGGATCGGACACCAGGCCGCGATTGAGGCCGATCATGCCGAAGTCCAGCTTTTCGGAGACCCGCATGCCGCGGCCGATATCCTTGGTGTAGAGATACGCCACCAAGCCGTATTCGGTATCGTTGGCGCGCTTGATCGCTTCGGCTTCAGTCTTAAACGTTTGGATCGACGCAACCGGCCCGAAGATTTCCTCGCGCACCATCGCGGCATCGTCCGAGACGTTGGTCAGCACCGTCGCCGGATAGAAGAAGCCCGGACCTTCCGGCTTCTTGCCGCCAGTCAGGATCTTGGCGCCCTTCTGTACGGCGTCCTCGACCAGTTCGATGACCTTGTCGCGGCCTTCGGCATTGACCAGCGGGCCGAGCGCGACGCCGTCGTCGAGCCCATTGCCCATCTTCAGCGACTTCATCTTGTCGGCCAGCTTATTGGCGAACACGTCATGCACGCTCTCATGCACATAGAACCGGTTGGCGGCCGTGCAGGCCTCGCCCATGTTGCGCATCTTGGCGATCATCGCGCCCTCGATGGCGGCATCGATGTCGGCGTCCTCGAACACCAGGAACGGCGCGTTGCCGCCCAGCTCCATCGCGGTCTTGAGCACGTTGTCGGCGGCGCCGTGCAGCAGCTTGCGGCCGACCTCGGTCGAGCCGGTGAACGACACCACGCGGGTGCGCGGATCGTGCAGCATCGCGTCGACCACGGCGCCGGAGCGGCGCGACGGAATGACGTTGACGACGCCGGCCGGCACGCCGGCCTCTTCCAGGATCGGCATCAGGGCCAGCATGGTCAGCGGCGTGTCGGACGCTGGCTTGAGCACCACCGGGCAGCCGGCGGCCAACGCCGGGCCGATCTTGCGGGTCGCCATCGCGGCCGGGAAATTCCACGGCGTCACCAACACGGCGACGCCAGCCGGCTTGTGGTGCACATAGATCTGCGCGCCGGACGCCGGCGCCCGGCCGACCTGGCCGATATTGCGCACGCCTTCTTCGGCGAACCAGCGGAAGAATTCCGCCGCATAGGCGACTTCGCCGCGCGAATCCGACAGCGCCTTGCCGTTCTCGATGGTGATCAGCTTCGCCAGCCGCTCCTGATCGCGCATGATCAGTTCGAACGCCTTGCGCAGGATTTCGCCGCGCTCGCGCGGCTTGCGGGCGGCCCAGCCTTCCATCGCATCGCTGGCGGCGTCGATCGCCGCCTTGGCGTCCTCGACCGACGCACTGGCCACCGACGCGATGGTGCGCTCGGTCGCCGGATCGATGACGTCGAAGCGCTGCTTGTCGGACGCCGGGCGCCATTTGCCGCCGATCCACAGATCCGTCGGAACGTTGGCGAGCAGATTTTCGTACATGACGTAATCCTTACCTCTAACCTTCCAGCGACCGCCGCACCCGATCCGCGATGCGCTCGGCATTCGGCAGCGCGAGATCCTCCAGGATGTCGGCGGCCGGCAGCGGAATGTGCGGCGTGGTGATGCGGACCGGCGGACCGTCGAGATCGTAGAACGCCTCGTCGGCGACGATCGACACCAGTTCGGCACCCCAGCCGCACAGCCGCGGATTTTCCTCGACCGTGAACAGCCGATGGGTGCGAGCGACCGAGGCCAGGACGGTCTGGGTGTCGAGCGGCACCAGCGAGCGCAGATCGATCACCTCGACGTCGATGCCATGCTCGGCCTTCAGCCGCTCGGCGGCCTCCAGCGCGCGCGGCACCATCAAGGCGAGCGCCAGAATGGTCGCGTCCTTGCCGGGCCGCACGATCTTGGCGGTGCCGAGCGTGTCGACGATCTCGCCGTCCGGCACTTCGCCCTTGGTCGCGTACAGCGACTTGTGTTCGAAGAAGATCACCGGATCCGGATCGCGCACCGCCGCCGCCATCAAGCCGATGACGTCGAGCGGAGTCGACGGCGCCACTACCTTAAGGCCGGGGATCATCATCGCCCAGTTCTCGATGCTCTGCGAATGCTGCGCGCCGAAACGCGAGCCGGCGCCGTTGCCCGTGCGCACCACCAACGGGCATTTGACCTGCCCGTTGGTCATGTAGCGGCTCTTGGGGAATTCGTTGGCGATGTAGTCGAAGCACACCGCGAAGAAGTCCGAGAACATGATCTCGGCGATCGGCTTCAGGCCGGTCATCGCGGCGCCCATGGCGGCGCCGAGAATCGCCTGCTCGGAGATCGGCGTGTCGCGCACGCGCAGCGGACCGAACTTTTCATAAAGCCCGACCGTCGCCTTGAACACGCCGCCGGCTTTGCCAATGTCCTCGCCCAGGAACACGACATCATTGTCGCGTTCCATCTCCTGCGCGATACCGCGAGCGACCGCGTCGCGATATGTCAGTTCCGCCATGCCCAGCCCCCATCCGCATACACATCGGTCGTCAAGATATCGAGTGACGGCATCGGGGCCGCCTTGCAGGCTTCGGTCGCGTCGTTGACGACCTGCATCACTTCGGCGTTGATCTTCTCGATCACGTCGTCGCCGACGCCGAACTGCTTCAGACGCTCGCGATAGATCTTGATCGGATCGCGCTCTTTCCATTTTTCAAGTTCGCCCTCAGGACGATACTTGGCCGGATCGGCACGCGAATGGCCGCTGTGCCGATAGGTCATGCACTCGATTAGCGACGGGCCATTGCCGGCGCGCGCGATTTCGAAGGCCTTCATGGCCGCGCGATACACTTCGTCGGCGTCGTTGCCGTCGATCACGATGCGCGGGAGGCCATAGGCGGACGCGCGGTCGGCCGCCGGATGCTCGACCGCCGTGACGTCGCCGATCGGCGTGTATTCCATGTACAGATTGTTTTCGCAGACGAAGACCACCGGCAGCTTCCAAACGACAGCGAAATTCAGCGCCTCGTGGAACGCGCCGATATTGGTGGTGCCGTCGCCGAAGAAACAGACCGAGACGTCCTTGTCGCCCTTGTACTGGGCGCGCCAGGCGGCCCCGCAGGCGATCGGCAGATGCGCGCCGATGATCGCGTAGGACCCCATCACACCGTGCTCGACCGAGGTCAGGTGCATGGAGCCGCCCTTGCCGCGCATCAGGCCATTGTCGCGCTGCATCAATTCGCCGAGCACCTTCTCGACCGGGACACCACGCGCGAGGGTGTGCGCATGCCCGCGATACGTGCAGAAGCTCAGATCGCCCGGCTTCATGGCGACCCCGAACCCGGCCGCGATGGCTTCCTGGCCGAGCGACAGATGGCTGGTTCCCTTGACCAGATTTTGCAGGAAGAGGTCGAAGGCGCGCTGCTCGGCCTCGCGGAGTTCGACCTGCATGCGATACAGCTTCAGCCGCAGGGCCTCGCCGATATCGTCGTTCGGGCTGTTCCGCTGTGCGGCATCGTCCATAGCGGCTGGTTTCCTCGCCATTTTTTATCCTTGGGTAGGGAAGGCACGTGCAGGCGCGAAACCCGGTTCGGCTCGCGGCCGGAACTTAGCCTCTCCGGTGAAGCATGAGCAATGGGGCTGAGGCAATTCAGACCTGTGGCGGACGCTTCTCTGTTTTTGGGTCTGTTCTCGGATCTGTTCGTGGACCCACCATCCGCTCCCGGTTCAGCATATAGAGCCCGGACGCCACCACGATGGCGGCCCCGAACAGGGTCCAGTGGTCGGGCACGTCGGCGAAGATCAGGTAGCCCAGGATCGTGGCCCAGGCCAGCTGGGTATAGATAAACGGCGCCAGCACGGCCGGCGGCGCCAGCCGGTGGCCCACGATCAGCATGTAATGCCCAAAGCTGCCCAACGCCCCAAGCATCACCATCAAGGCCATCAGGAAGCCGCTTTGCGGCGTGGTCCAGACGAACGGCAGGATGGGGGCCAAGGCTAAAGCGCCCACCAGGTTGGAATAGAACAGTGTCGTCTCGCTGCTGTCGGTGCGTGCCAGCAGGCGAGTCATGATCGCATAGGCGGCGTAGCACAGCGCGCTGGCCACCGAGAGCAAGGCCGCCGGGTGGATGCCGCCCGCGCCGGGCCGCGTCACCACCAGCACGCCGACAAAGCCGACGCAGATCGCGGCCCAGCGCCGCCAGCCGACCCATTCGCCGAGAATCGGCCCCGACAGCACCGCGACGAGGAACGGCGTCGAGAACATGATGGCCAGTGCCTGATCGAGCCGCAGATATTTGAAGGCGAGAAAATTGAACACGGTCGAGCCCAGCAACAGCGTCGAGCGGCCGATCTGCAACAGTGGCCGCGTCGTGGTCAGCATGCCGGGCCGCGACCACGGATTGAGCAGAATGAGCGCCAGAAGGAAGGCGCTGGTGTAGCGGGCCCACACCACCTGCATGGTGTCCATGTGGTGGTTGAGGTATTTGGCCGAGGCGTCGAGTAGCGCGAACGCCGCCACCGCGCCGCACATCAGCGCGATGCCGATCAGCCGTTGCCGGCGGTCGCGCGCAAAATCGCCTGGAGCCGGAGTATTCAATACGTGGCCCGTCCGCCGGAAATGTCGAACACCGCGCCGGTCGTGAACGAGCAATCGGCCGACGCGCAGAACGCGGCCAGCGCCGCGATCTCGTCGACCGTCACAAAGCGCCCGCGTGGAATCTTCGACAGCATGAAATCGATATGCTCCTGCGTCATCTGATCGAAGATCGCGGTCTTGGCCGCCGCCGGCGTCAGGCAGTTCACGGCGATGTCGTAGGACGCCGTTTCCTTGCCGAGCGACTTGGTCAGCGCGATCAGCCCAGCCTTGGAAGCCGAATAGGCCGGCGCGTTCGGATTGCCCTCCTTGCCGGCGATCGACGCGATATTGACGATACGGCCGTAGTTCTGCGCGATCATGCCGGGCACCAAAGTGCGGGCGCAGTGGAACGGGCCGGTCAGATTGATGGCCAGGACCTGCGCCCAGGCGTCCGGCGGATACTGCCACGTCGTCGCGTTAGGACCGGCGATGCCGGCATTGTTGACCAGGATATCGACCCGGCCGAATGCCGCGACGGTTTCGCTGGCCGCACGCTCGACGCTGGCCAGATCCGTCACGTCGACCGCGACGGCCTCAGCGCGGCCGTGCAAGGCAAGTTCCCGCGCCGTCGCCTGCGCCAGCACCAGATCGCGATCCCAGATCGCGACCGCGGCGCCGGAGGCGAGAAACCGCTCGACGATGGCGCGACCGATGCCCTGCGCACCGCCGGTCACCACCGCGAAGCGGCCACCGAGATCGATCTGGTTGGGCATGGTCCGTCCCCGACAGCCGGATGTCGCCTTAGACGATTGCACCGATAACGCGCGATGATATACTGGCTTTGCAGGGGAAACAGCAGCCTCCCCTCGAGATGGCAGCCATCCATCCAAGCGCTGGTCACTTCCCTTTGAGGAGCGACCTATGGATGGCGCGGTTCTGACGATTTTTCTGCTGGCTTCATTCTTTGGCGGACTGACATCCGGACTGGCGGGTTTCGCCATGGGCTTGGTGGTGTCCGGCGTCTATCTGCACATCCTGACGCCAATCCAGACCGCAGTCCTGATCGTCGGCTTCGGCTTTGTCACGCAGGGCTATGGTGTCTGGACGTTGCGGCACGCGCTGAAATGGCGGCTTGCCCTGCCCTTCATGATCGGCGGCCTGGCCGGCGTGCCGGCCGGTACGATACTGCTCACCTATATCGACCCGGCCTATTTGCGCATTGGGGTCGGCGTGCTGCTGGTGCTGTACAGCATCTACGGTCTGACACGGCCGTCGATCAAACCGGTGCAGGGCGGCGTCGCGGTCGATACCGCCATCGGGTTTCTCAACGGCATGCTGGCCGGGTTGACCGGCCTCGTCGGCATCGTCGTGGTCATCTGGTGCCAATTGCGCAACTGGCCGAAAGATGTGCAGCGCGCGGTGTTCCAGCCGGTACTGCTGGCCACCATCGTGACCAGCACGGTGACCTTGAGCTTCGCCGGCGCCGTCACGGCTGACACGATGAAACTATATCTGCTCGGCCTGCCCTGCATGCTGGCCGGAACGTGGCTCGGGCTGAAGCTGTATGGCAAGATCGATGATGCGCAATTCCGCAAGATCGTTCTGCTGCTGTTGCTAGTTTTTGGACTGTCGCTGATCGTGCCGGTTTCGGTGTTTTGATGATGGCACGTCTTGCTGATGTCAAAACATCGCGTTACAAGATGCGCGCGGGGCCTGCGGCGGTCGCCCCGCTTTGCCTAAGGCTTGCGAGCCACCAACTTGCGAGCCCAAGCACCGCTTCTTCCGGTTTATGGAGGGGGCTATGCATTCGGCAAACTATTCCGTCTCTCCTAAAGACCTGTGGTCATTGATCGGTTCTGCGGCGGCGCCGCAGATTGTCGATGTGCGCCGCCGCGACGTTTACGACGTCGCGCCCGGCCTGCTGCCGACCGCCGTCTGGCGAAATGCCGCCGACGTCGACAATTGGGCCGGCACGCTCGACCCCACGCGCCCGATCGTCGTGTCATGCAAGGCCGGCCACGAAATGAGTCAGATGACCACCGCGAGTCTGCGCGCGCAGGGCTTCGATGCTCGGATGCTGGCCGGTGGCTATATCGGCTGGAGCGAAGCCGGATTTCCGTTGGTCGCGAAGGTGACACTTGATCGCTTCGCGCCGACGCGGCCAAGCACCTGGGTGACGCGGCGCCGGCCGAAGATCGACCGCGTCGCCTGCCCATGGCTGATCAGGCGGTTTCTCGATGCGCAGGCTCGCATCCTGTTCGTCGATCCGCCGCAGGTACCGAACGTCGCGCGCGAATTCGGCGCCATCCCGTTCGACATCGAGGGCATAGAGCTGAGCCACGAGGGCGAACGCTGCAGCTTCGATACGATGCTTCGGCTGTTCGGCCTTGAAGCCGAGCCCGGATTGGCGCGGCTCGCACTGATCGTGCGTGGCGCCGACACCGCGCGGCCGGATCTGGCGCCGGAAGCCGCCGGACTGCACGCGGTCTCGCTCGGCCTGTCGGTGCTGGCCGGCGATGACGATCACGGCATGCTGCGCCACGGCTTCATGGTCTACGATGCGCTGTATGCATGGATTCGCTTTGCCGGCGATGAACGGCATAATTGGCCGGCCAAAGTGAGTTGAGGAACAATATGACGACGCAGCAAACCACTGTCCCGCCGCTGACAGCCATCGGCGGCGAGACGCACCCGACCTTTGGCGAAGCGGTGCGGGTCTGGTTCAAGATCGGCTGCCTGTCGTTCGGCGGACCGGCCGGCCAGATCGCGACCATGCACCGCATCCTGGTCGACGAGAAAAAATGGATCGACGAGGCGCGTTTCCTGCACGCGCTGAACTTTTGCATGCTGCTGCCCGGCCCGGAGGCGCAGCAGCTCGCGACCTATGTGGGCTGGCTGCTGCATCGCGTACGCGGCGGCCTTGTGGCCGGCCTGTTGTTCATCGTGCCGGGCGCACTGGTGATGCTGGGCTTGAGTTTCCTTTACGTGCTGGCGCGCGGAATTCCAGCCGTCGATGGCGCCCTGTACGGCATCAAGGCCGCCGTGCTGGTGATCGTGGTCGAAGCCGTGATCCGCATCGGCAAACGCGGATTGAAAACCCGGCTGCTGATCGGTCTCGCGGCCGCCGCCTTTGTCGGCATCTTCGTGCTGGAATTGCCGTTCCCGCTGATCGTCATCGTGGCCGGTCTGGTCGGTTATCTGGCGGCCCGCACCGCGCCGCAATCGCTCGGCCTGACGACGCCGACGGAAGCCCATGCCCCGCCGCGTCCCGGCCGCTGGCGGCAGGCCGCGACCGCGAGCGCCGCCGGCCTCGCGGTGTGGTGGGCGCCGGTAGTGCTGGCCGTGGTCGCGCTCGGCCCCGGCCATGTGCTGGTCGGGCTCGGCGTGTTCTTTTCCAAGTTGGCGGTGGTCAGCTTCGGCGGCGCCTATGCGCTGCTCGCCTACATGGCCCAGCAGGTGGTGGAAACCCATGGCTGGCTTAAGCCGCAGGAGGTGATCGATGGCCTGGGCCTTGCCGAGACGACGCCGGGGCCGCTCATTCTGGTGACGCAGTTCGTCGGCTTTCTGGCCGCGCACCGTGCCGCCGCGCCGTTCGATCCGCTGGTCGCGGCAACGCTCGGCGCCGCGATGGCCACCTGGGCGGTGTTCGCGCCGTCGTTCCTGTGGATCTTTGCCGGCGCGCCGTTCATCGAGGATCTGCGCGGCAACAAACGGCTGGCCGGCGCGCTCGCGGCCATCACGGCGGCGGTCGTCGGCGTGATCCTCAACCTCGCGGTGTGGTTCACCCTGCATGTGCTGTTCCGCGATGTCGCGGAACGCCATACCGGGCCGCTGCGCTGGTTCGCGCTCGACCTCGCCAACCTCGATTGGATGGCGGCCGGACTGACGGCGATTGCCGTGGCGCTGGTGTTCGGTCTGCATCGCGGCCTGATCACGACGGTCGGCATCATGGCACTTTTGGGTATCGCGGCGCGCCTGGCGTTCGGAAGTTAATTGTCACTCACGAGCGCGCTTTCGTGCCAGCGCCGCAGCAGCAGGTGCGACACCCAGGACAGCGCAAAGAAGATCACCACGCCGGCTACCGACAGCAGCAACAGCGCCGCGAACATGCGCGGAATGTTGAGCCGGTACGCCGACTCGGCGATCCGGTAGGCAAGCCCCGAGCCGGCGCCGGCCGAACCCGCCGCGATCTCGGCCACCACCGCGCCAATCAGCGACAATCCACCGGCGATGCGCACGCCGCCGAGGATATACGGCATCGCGGCCGGCAGTTTCAGCCGCCACAGCAATTGCCAGTGCGACGCATGATACAGCCGGAACAGCGCCAGCAGATTGTGATCGACCGAGTTGAGGCCGAGCGTCGTATTGGCCAGCACCGGAAAGAACGCCACCAGCCACGCGCAAGCCAAGACCGCCGCCTGCTGCGGCAGATAGATCAGCAGCAGCGGCGCGATCGCGACCACCGGCGTCACCTGCAGGATTACCGCATAAGGATACAGCGCGTATTCCAGCAGCCGCGACTGATTGAACAGAATCGCCAGCCCGACGCCGCCGACCAGCGCCAGCGCAAAGCCTTCCAGGGCGGTGGCCAGCGTGACAGCGAGTGAGCCGCTGAGCACCGCCCAGTCGCCGACCAGCGTGCGCCACACCAACAGCGGTCCCGGCAGAACGTAAGGCGGGATGTCGTTGAGCCGCACCACCAGATCCCAAGCCGCCAACGTCAGGATCAGGACCAGCACCGGCAGCGCCGCGCGCCAGAAGCGGCGGGCGCCGAGCGTCATCGGGACGTCGTCATCGACCCCGGCCGGCCTCATCGGGCGGCTTCCATGGCGGATGCTTCCATGACCGGCTCGTCCATAGCCATGGCTTCACGCAAGGCCTGCGACGCATGGCGGCAGAAGGCGCCATATTCGGGCGAGGTGCGGAAGCTTTCGTCGCGCGGATACGGCGCGTCGATGGTCAATTCGGTCAGGATGCGCCCCGGCCGCGCGGTCATCACCACGACGCGCTGCGACAGGAATACCGACTCGAACACCGAATGGGTGACGAAGATCACGGTTTTACGCAGCGTCTGCCACAAGGTCAGCAGATCGTCGTTCAGGCGAAAGCGCGTGATTTCGTCCAGCGCCGCGAACGGCTCGTCCATCAACAGAAGGCTCGGCTCGGTGACCAGCGCGCGGGCGATCGACACCCGCATCTTCATGCCGCCGGACAATTCGCGCGGAAACGCATCGCCGAAGCCCGCAAGGCCGACCCGGGCCAGCACCTGCGCGGCGCGCGGCGCCGCTTGTTCGCGTGGCAAACCGGCAAGCTCCAAAGGCAGCGCCACGTTGCCGGCGACCCGCGCCCACGGCATCAGGGTCGGTTCTTGGAACACGAAGCCGACACCCGGCGGTGCCCCGTCGGCCGAGCCCCGCAATTCGACGCCCCCCCGGTTCGGCGCGCTCAGCCCGGCAATCAGGCGCAGCGCGGTCGACTTGCCGCAGCCGGACGGCCCCAGGATCGACAGAAATTCGCCGGCCCGCACCGTGAGGTCGAGGCGGTCCAGCGCGACGGTGCCGTTGCCGAACGTCTTGCCAACGCCGCGCAGCGCGACGACCGGTTGGGCGGAATCGGGATCGGCCATGAAGGTTATTAGAGCATGATCCCGAACAGGGGGAACCGGTTTAGCCCAGGCGCACCTTATTTCTTCGGCCGCAGTTCCAACCCGACCTTCCGGTTGACGAAGCGCAGCGTGTACGACTTGCGGAAGTCGACGTTCGGCTTGGTGACGCCGACCCGGACCATCTTGTCGAAGAAGCTGATCATGCGGGCATCCGTCATGGCGCCGATGCCGAGTTGAAGGGAATCGCCGGAATCGACGATGCCGTACTCCTTCATCTTGGCCACCGAATACGCCAGCAACTCGTCGGCCATTTCCGGATTGTGCTGCTTGATCAGCGCATTCCCCGGAGCGTTGTTGCCATACAGATAATTGTACCAGCCGATGATCGACGCATCGACGAAGCGCTGCACCAAGTCGGGCTTGTTCTCCACCAGGTCGAGCCGGGTCTCGATCAGGGTCGAATACGAATTGAAACCCTGATCGGCGAGCAGAAAGATCTTCGGCTTGAAGCGGCCCTGCTTTTCGATCGCGAACGGCTCGGACGTGACATAGCCCTGCATCGCCGACCGGACGTCGGTCAGGAACGGCTGCGCGTTGAAGGTGTACGGTTTGACCTGCTGATCCTTGAAGCCGAAATCGGCCTTCAGCCACTGGTAGTAGCTCGCCATCCCCTCCTTCGAGACGTACAGCGTGAGCTGCTTCAGGTCGGCGAATTGCTCGATACCCTGGCCGGGATGCGCCAGCAGGACCTGCGGCTCCTTCTGGAAGCAGGCCGCCACCACGATGGTCGGAATTTTCTGCTCGACCGCGTCGAACGACTGCAACGTATTGGCGCTCATGTAGAAGTCGAGCTTGCCGACCGGCAGCAGGATGCGGTTGTTCACATTGGGGCCGCCCGGCACGATGGTGACGTCGAGACCGTAACTGCGGTAGGTGCCGTCCGCGACCGCCTGGTAGAAGCCGCCATGCTCGGCCTCGGCCACCCAATTGGTGCCGAGGGCCACCTTGTCGAGGGTCTGGGCGGAAGCCGGGGTCGCGAGGCCGGCCGCCGCTAGTCCGATGACCGCAAGGCCTGCCGCCCGCCACATCCTTGCCAACCGCATCGGTTCATCCTTTAGCTTATGGGTTCTGGCCCGGCCCGAGGATAGGCGAGCCGGCTAGCGTTGGCGAGACAGGTTGGGCGAGACAGGGCGGCGGTGCCGAACGGCGTGGGCGAAGGGTGACTGAATGCTGCCGAAGCGCGACTGGATGGCGATGGCCTGGCCGGACTTTGCCGGGGCCGATACAGCGCGCTGGATCGCGGTACTGCCGCTCGCCGCCGTCGAGCAGCACGGGCCGCATCTGCCGCTCGGCGTCGACAGCTATATTGGCGACGCCTATCTGGCGCGGGTCCGTGCCCTGATCCCGGAGGATCTCCCGGCAAGCTTCATGCCCGTGCAATGGATCGGCCAGTCGGACGAGCATCTGGCGTTTCCGGGCACGCTGAACTTCTCGGCCACCACCGTGATCCGGGCCTGGACCGAGATCGGCGAGAGCGTGCACCGGGCCGGGGTGCGTAAACTGGTGCTGGTCACCAGCCATGGCGGCAATGTGCCGGCGATGGATATCGTGTCGCGCGATCTGCGCGCCCGGCTCGGCATGCTGGTGGTCACCGTCGGCTGGCACCGCTTCGGCTATCCGGACGGGGCGTTCACGGCCACGGAGCGCCGCCACGGCATCCATGCCGGCGATGTCGAGACCTCGATCATGCTGGCGGCCGAGCCCGACACGGTCCGGCGCGACAAGGTTGCGGACTTTCCGCCCGCCACCCTGGCGATGGAACGGGACTTTCAGTGGCTCAATGCCGGCCGCCCGGCCGGCTTCGGCTGGATGACGCAGGATCTGCATCCGTCCGGCGCGCTCGGCGATGCGACGCAGGCGACCGCCGCCAAGGGCGAGGCCGCATTGAACCACGGCGCGCAATCCTTCGTCGAACTGCTGCAGGAGGTCGACCGGTTCGACCTGTCGAAATTGGCGCCCGGCCCTCTCGGCAACGGCGCGGCGAATCGCTAAAAGCGCATATCTCGATAGGCGGGGAACAACATGACGGACGTAACGGCGGACATAAGGGCGGATGCGGCGGCGGAACGGGCAAAAGAGCGCAAGGAAGACAAGCGCCTGAACGATCTTGTTGCCATCACCGTGGTGATCCTCACGGTGTTCATGTCGGTGTCCAAGATCAAGGACGACAACATCGTTCAGGCGATGCAGAAGGCGCAGGCCACCGCGGTCGACACCTGGAACGAGTATCAGGCGGCCCGCATCAAGCTGCATGTCGACGAGAACGGCTTGAACGCGCTACGTCTGCTGGAGACCACCAACAGCATCGACAAAACGCTCGCCGCCAAACAGGCCGCCGAGTACGAAAGCGACATCAAGAAATACGAGGCCCGCTCCAAGGAGACCATGGCCAAGGCGAAGGCGGCGGAAGCCGAATACGACCGGCTGAACTTCCGCGACGACCAGTTCGACCTTTCGGACGCGTTCCTGTCGATCGCGGTCGCGTTGTCGGCGGTCGCCGCCTTGGTCGACACCTTCTGGCTGCTTTGTGTGGCGTGGGGATCGGGCGCGATCGGGCTGACGTTCGGGATCGCCGGCATGGCCAATCTCGGGCTGCGGCCGGAATGGCTGGCGTCGCTGCTGGGGACGTAGATTATTGCCATGACTTGCGCGCTTGATCCGTCATCCTGAGGTGCGAGCGGCCGAAGGCCGCGAGCCTCGAAGGATAGACGGCCCCGATGTTGCGACGGCCGGGCTGTCGCCCACCAATCTCGGGTTTACCCAAGATTGGATCTAAGGCGCGCAAGTCGGCTGCAGCCGACTTGCGATGGCTCGCTTCGCTCGCACCTCAGGGTGACGGTGAGAGCGAGTCATTTGCCGCGCCGCCTACTGCTCCATCCGGGCGATGAACCATTTCAGGATCTTGATCCAGACCTCGTCCTTGCCGACCGCGTCCTCGATACCGTGTTCGAGGTTGGGGTTGTCGTTGACTTCCATCACGACGATGCCGCTTTCGGTCTGCTTCAAGTCGACACCATAGAATCCATCGCCGATCGGCTTCGCGGCCCGGACCGCGAGGTCGATGATCTCAGGCGGCGCATGCTCCAGCTCGAAGGTCTTGAAGCCGCCTTCGCGCGACGATCCGTCCGCGTGGTGCTTGACGATCTGCCAGTGGCCACGCGCCATGCGGTACTGGCACACGAAAAGCGGCTCTCCGGCCAGCACCCCGACCCGCCAGTCGAACTCGGTCGGCATGAATTTCTGCGCCAGCAGCAGATCGGTTTCCTCGAACAGCTCCTCGGCGATGCGCTTGAGCTCTTCGTGGCTGCCGACCTTGTGCACGCCGCGCGAGAACGAGCCGTCGGGAATTTTCACCACCATCGGCAGGCCGAGTTCGTCCATCGCCCGCGGCAGGTCGGCCATGTCGGTCAGCAGCACGGTCGGCGGCATCGGCACCTGATTGGAGCCGAGCAGTTCCATCAGGAATACCTTGTTGGTGCAGCGGATCATCGAGATCGGATCGTCGATGACCGGCATGCCCTCCTGCCAGGCGCGGCGCGCGAAGCGATAGGTATGGTTGTCAATCGAAGTCGTCTCGCGAATGAACAACCCGTCGTATTCGGCGAGTTCGGCGAGTTGGCGTTTGGTGATCGGCTCGACGTCGACCGACATCTTCTCGGCGATGCGGGCGAAGTGCTTGATCGAGGCGGCGGAAGTCGGCGCCATTTTCTCGTTCGGGTCGAACAGCACCGCGAGATCGTATTTGGCGATGCTGCGCGCCTTCGGGTCGCGCCATTCGCGCTTGGTATGCTGGTGCAGGGCTTCCCGCAGGAACACGCCCTCGCCGTTCTCCAGCCGGGTCAACGTGCGCGGCCGAATGCGGCCAATGGACAGCCAGTGGCCGGGCTCCACCGTCACTTCTAAAGCCGGGCACCGGAACCAGTCGAACAGCAATCGGCCAAACGCTTCGAAGCGCGGGTCGCGCGAGATGCCGAAGCACACCAGGAATTTGAATTCGCCCTCGGGCTGGAAATCCGCTTTGCGGGCGCAGCGGTTCAGCGCGTCTTCGAGTTCCGGCAGCGCGTGCTCGTAGAGCTTGGCTTCGCGCAGTTCCAGCATGGTCTCGACGGTCGGCACCACGCGGTGGCCGCGCGCCTCGGCCAGCAGCGACGCGTAGTAACCCTTGGACTGGTAGGCATAGCTGCGCGACAGGTTGATCAGCTTGGGCCGGCCGGTTTCGAACAGGCGCGGACGGGCCAGATATTCGCTGGTCGTGATCACCTTGTGCGGGGTTTCGGCGTTCGGGACGTCGCGCGCCTGATCGACCAGGATGACCCATCCGGTCATGGCACCGGGCCCTTCCGGACCAGTACCGTGGCGCGCAGATGGTCGGGGCCAAAGCTGCTCATGCGATTGAACTCCGACCACGGAACCGCATAAGTCTCGGCCGCGATGGCACTGTCCTGATCATCTCTATCGGCTGCCGGATCATGTACCAGGACGTAGCGTCCCTCATGGCCGAATGCGAACACCCAATGCGGGACTCGCCTGCGCAGCAATTGATAACCCGAAACCAGAACCATCGCCACTGCGCCGGAGTCGAACGCTCGCATCAACGCCGATTCGCTGAGCGGCGCAAGATGATACGGAACCCCGAGTTCCTTCGCGTCGCGCAGGAAGTCGGCTTGGCTGAGCCGCATCACCCGGCGTTTGGTCTCCGAGCGTACCGTGTCGAGAAAATACGGACCCGGCTTGTTGACGTGAATTTCCGGATACAGGCCCCGGCGCTTGAGCGCGACCGCGAGGCCCGACGGTCCACAGCCACCATGGCCGGCCGTCATGTAGATCATGGTGGATTCGCGCCACAGCCGGAATTCCAGCCCGGGGTCATGCTTGAGCTGCGGCTTGGCCCAGGCCAGCGCCATCATCATGCAGGCCGGACCGCAGGTGAAATCCGTGGTCTGGTGGATATAGCGCGGCGCGTTGCGCAAACCCTCCAGCTTCGGCTGCAAACGCTTTTCGAACCGCAGCGCGTCGCTGTAGTCCTCGTAGTAATTGGCGAACTGGCCGAATTGCCGATAGCCGGCTTTGCGATAGCGCTCGATCGCCCGCGCATTGTCGTCGCGCACTTCCAGCCGCATCAGCACGCATTCACGCGAGACCGCGGCGTCTTCGGCGGCCTGCAACAGTAAGGGACCGATGCCACGCCGGCGCGCATCGGGCGACACCGCGATGGAATAAAGCCGCGCCGTCGCGCTGTGCAGCCGGAACCGGACCAGCGCATAGCCGGCGACCTGGCCGCCAAGATCAGCGACCAGGATCTCGGCGTGGCGCGAGCGCAGGAAGGTGCGAAAGCTGCGTCGCGACATCCGGTCGGACGTGAAGACACGCATCTCGAGCGCCCGCAAGGCGTCGATATCGCCGGGCTCCGGCGAGCGGATACGGACCTCCGGATCCGGAGAGTGGGCAAGGTTGGTGCGCATGGATGATAGGTCGAATCTAGTGCCGGCCGCCGCCGATGCAAGCGCCACGCGCAATTTCAGCCGGATAGTCTCAATCGTGGCTAACGGGCAGAACTAATCGTTAACGCCACCGCCCAGGCCCAAACGCTCCCCAAATCTTCTCGAATTTGGCTTTGAACCCGCTCTGGGGGTCGGGCGACTGATTGGTATGCGGCCACGATGGCTGCCCGAGATTTACGCAAGATCAAACCTGGAGAGACCCCATGTTCAAGACCCGGATCATCGCCGCCACCCTGGCCGTCGCCACCCTGGCGGGTAGCATCGGCGCCACCACCGGCGCCGCCCAGGCGGGCAGCCATCACGGCATCGGCCTCGGCATCGCGGCCGGCGCGCTGATCGGCGCGGCCGCCACCGCCCACGCCTATAACGGCCCGACCTATGTGGTCGACAACGGCTATCGCCGCTGCAAGTGGGTTCGTCAGTATGACGCCTACGGCTACTACACCGGCACCGTGAAGGTCTGCGACTACTGATTTGAAGCCGTCCCGGCTTCTACGAGGCAAGTATCGGCGCGTGCGCCCCCATCCACCCCCGCGTCGATGCGCGCTGACCCGTCCGGACGGTCCCTGTCCGGGCGGGTCTAACTTTTTAGGCTCTATGATTCTTGGGCCTTGGCCGGCCGCCAGATCCGGCCGGCGCTTTCGAACGCCCGTCCGATCAGCGGCCAGAACAGCAACACAAGCGCCAGCGTGGTGATCGAACCCACCAGGCCGTTCGACCAGAACACCGCGAGATTGCCCTCGGCGCCGATCATCGATAGCCGGAACGCGTCCTCGGCGCGGTTGCCGAGCACGAGCGCCAGCGTGAACGGCGCCAACGGAATACCGATCTTCTTGAACACATAGCCGACCACGCCGAAGCCCAGCATCAGCCAGATGTCGAACATCGCGTTCTGGATCGCGTAGGCGCCGATCGCGCACGACACCACGATCATCGGCGCGATGGCCGCGAACGGCACCCGCAGGATCGCGGCAAAGATCGGCACGGTGGACAGCACGATCACCAGGCCGACCACATTACCGAGATACATCGACGCAATCAGCCCCCAGACGAAATCCTTGTGCTCGACGAACAGCAGCGGACCGGGATTAAGCCCCCACACCATCAGGCCGCCGAGCAGGATCGCGGCGGTGCCGGAGCCCGGAATGCCGAGCGCCAGCATCGGCAGCAGCGCCGCGGTGCCGGAGGCATGCGCCGCCGTCTCGGGCGCGAAC
>JAQGJU010000004.1 GCA_028290465.1 Xanthobacteraceae bacterium
CTCGCGGAGCTTCTTCATCATGCGGAAGTATTCGTCCGGCACCGTGTAGCCGACCGTGTCGGGGATGTTGATGGTGGTGGCGCCGGCCTTGATCGCGGCCTCGACGCAGCGGCACAGGAAATCGAACTCGGTGCGGGTGGCGTCCTCGGCCGACCACTCGACGTCATCGGTGTGGCCGCGCGCGCGCGTCACCTGCGAGATCACCATCTCGAGGACCTCGTGCGGCTCCTTCTGCAGCTTGTATTTCATGTGCACCGGCGACGTGGACAGGAAGGTGTGGATGCGGCTGCGCTTGGCGGGCTTGATCGCCTCGGCGCAACGGTCGATGTCCTTGAACGCGGCGCGCGACAGTCCGCAGACGACCGCGTTCTTGGTGCGCTTGGCGATTTCATTCACCGCGGCGAAGTCGCCCTCCGATGCGACCGGAAAACCGGCCTCGATGATGTCGACGCCCATCTGGTCGAGAATCTCTGCAACTTCGAGCTTCTCGTCATGGGTCATGGTGGCGCCGGGAGATTGCTCGCCGTCGCGCAAGGTGGTGTCGAATATGACGACTCGGTCCTGTTCGGACGGGGTCTGGGTGGCCATGGGATTGATCCTTCTCGCTCTCGCGCCCTCGGGCGCTTTCGGGGTCCAGGCTTCAGCAGTTCCCCTGAGTGCCCAGGCGCGAACGCCCAGACGGCCCTCAGGGGCTGATAAGAAGCAGGAGCCCGCCGCGAATCAGGGCAGCACCGGTCGCGGCCTGGATGGCCGGCCGGACGGTCGCGCGATACTGGTTGCGCTTCGACACCATGAGAGGTGAGCCGTGTACCCTGTTGTGCCCAAATACGCCTAGAAGTCCGTCCAAGGTCGCGGAAGAGCGTGAACGCCACGTTAAGACTTGGACGGATCGCCGCGTTTTTACGGAATCCGGGCGGTTTGCGCAAGCGCAATGGCGCCCGGACCCGACCGTAAGTAAGGAGCCCACCATGATCGTGCTACCGGCCATTGCCCTGGTATTGTCCGTCTGGACCGCGCCCGCCGACGCTGCCCCGGCCCGCGCTGTCCCATCGGTCTGCCGATCCGAGGTCGGGGCGTTCCGCTACACGCTGAACGACGATCTGCGTGGCCGCATCCTGGAGCCGTCGGTGTATGGCACCATCCTGGCCGAACTTGGCCCAGTCGCCGAGGCGTGCCGGCTCGGCCAGGACGCGCAGGCCGGCCGCCTGCTCCGCGCCCTCAAGCGCCGCTGGCGCTATCAGTGACCGGCTTCTTGCCGCCGGCGCGAACCGGCTTCTTTTTCTTCTCGGCGGCCTTCTTGGCCGGCTTGGCGGGCGGCGCCTCGGCCAGCAGTGCCTGACGCACCTTTTCCAGCTCGGCGGCCGGCGCACCGGCGATCTTCGGGTACGACAGATCGAGTTCGTCCAACGCCTTGACGATGGCGGCCGCCACGGTCAGGCGCGTGAACCATTTATTGTCGGCTGGCACCACGTACCACGGTGCCTCCTTGCGGCTGGTGGCCCGGATCATGTCCTCATAGGCGCCCATATAGGTGTCCCACAGCTTGCGCTCGGCGACATCGCCCATCGAAAACTTCCAGCGCTTGGCCGGCTCCTCCAGGCGCGCCAGAAAACGTTTGCGCTGTTCTTCCTTCGAGACGTTCAAGAAGAACTTCAGGACCAGCGTGCCGTTGCGCGCCAGATGGCGCTCGAACTCCCGGATGCTCTCGAACCGGCGCTCCCAGATGTTCTTGCCGGCCAACTGCTCCGGCAGATGCTGGCGCTCCAGCAATTCCGGATGCGCGCGCACCACCAGCACTTCCTCGTAGTGCGACCGGTTGAAGATGCCGATGCGGCCGCGCTCGGGCAGCGCCTTCGCGGTCCGCCACAGGAAATCATGGTCGAGTTCCTCGGCGCTCGGTTGCTTGAAGGCATGCACCTGGCAACCCTGCGGATTGATCCCGCTCATCACATGCTTGATGACGCCGTCCTTGCCGGCGGCGTCCATCGCCTGGAACACGATCAGCACCGACCAGCGATCCTGCGCGTACAGCTTTTCCTGAAGCTCCGACAACCGGGCGACGCTGTCGGCCAGCATCGCCTTGGCTTCGTCCTTGTTGATGTCGAGGCCGTCGGTGTCGGCCGGGTCGTAGTCGCGCAGCCGGAACTTGGCCGGATGATCGACGCGGTAATGCCGGGTGAGTTTGCCGAATTTCATGGGCGTAGTTCACGCTGTACGGAGGCGAATGGCAAGGCGCGAATGCGATTTAAGACTAGACATATTTGAAGTTGTAACAAAAAATAACAGCACGATATTCGCGGGGGTGCACGATGGGGTCTCACTTTGTTAAACGGCTGGTCTTTGCGCTGTTGCTGACCGCGTATGCAGATGCGGCAAGCGCACAAACATTCATGGATAAGACAAAACGCGACGAAGGCATCCGCGTGCCTCAAGGCGATGTGGACATGGCGGCGGCCTTTCGCAAGGCGAAGGCTACATTAAAGGACTTTCTCGAGATCGTTCGCGCGGACCGGCCCTCGGTCACCAGCTACTCGGTCAAGATTGCGCTGCGTGAGGGCAACGTGGCCGAATACGTCTGGATCAGCCCATTTGTTGAGCGCAACGGCAACTTCATTGGACTGGTCAACAGCACCCTGCGTGCTGTTCGCAAGGTGAAGTCAGGACAAAAAATCACCTTTCATGAAAGCGAAGTCGTCGATTGGCTGTACCGCGAAAATGGCAAGATGATCGGAAATTTCACGGTATGCGCGCTGCTCAAGCGGGAGCCTCCGGAGCAAGCCGCAGCTTTCCGAAAGGAACATGGCCTCGATTGCTCCGATTGACGACGTGCGCGTCATTCATCGCCACACATGGCGCAGATAGGCGGCGATGAAATTCGGCATGGCCGGATCGAGGTCGTCCGGCCCGCGCACTATTCTGATGTCGGCGAGTTCAGGATGGCTCTCGGCGGACAGATAAGCCCGGATCGTCTGTTGAAGAGTCTTCGCATCGACCCCGGCGCGCATCGTCTTCATCAGCGCCAGATGCGGACCGTCACGCACCGCGGTCCAGCCGGGGGCGGCGATAAGGTCACGCGGCGTCAATCCGGTCTCCTCGGCGACTTCGCGCCATACGCTGGCGTCGAGATCGACACGGTCGCCGACGATATCCGATGGATCCGGCGTGCCGGCCGGAAAGTAGATCATGCCGGCATTGGCCGTGTGCGACGCCATCACGCCCAGCAACGGTGCGCCATCGGCGCCGTGCAGCGCGCCCATGGCGAAGCAGTTGGTGACCTGCGCCTCCGGCCAGCCGAACTCCTTCCACGCCAGAAAACTGGCGAAGTCGGTCGTCAGAAAAGTGCCGCGCAGCACGCCCGACTCGATCGTCCAATCGCGCAGCAGCAGCACCTGCCCGTTCCACAGCGCCGGCTTCTCGCGCCGGGCGACCTCGAAATGCGCGTCGATCTCGGCGCGACGTTCGTGGGCGAACTCCCAACGCAATGGCGCAAAGGCGAATTCGAGTCGGTCGATCGGGATGATCTCGATGGCCGGCGAATTCACAGCGGTTCGACCGCGAACAGCCGCGTCGGCGCCACGATTTCGTCCTGCGCTTCGATCAGCAGGATTTCGCGCGAACCGGCATCCGTGGTCCGCTTCAAGATGCCGAAGATCGACGAGGCGGCGCGCGCCAAAGCCTCGGCGGCCGAACCGGTCCGCAAGTACTGCGCAAAGAACAGCGCCGCGATCGCATCGCCCGCACCGTTGATGCTGATCGGCAGCTTCGGCGTACGTACCCGCCAGCGGCCTTGCGCGGTCGAAGCCATCAGATCGACCGCATCGTCCGGCGTTTCATCATTGTGCAGCGAGGTGACCAGAATGGCGCGCGGCCCCATAGCGTGCACCGCCTCGACCGCCGCGATGGCGTCGGCCAGCGTCGCCGTGGTACGGCCGGCAAGATATTCCAACTCGAATTGGTTGGGCGTGATCACGTCGGCGCGGCGCACCGCATGATCGCGCATGAATTCCGGGATGCCGGGCCGCACGAACACGCCGCGCCCGACATCGCCGATCACCGGATCGCAGCAGTACAGCGCCTCCGGATTGGCGGCTTTGACGGCCGCCACCGCGTCCAGGATCGCCACCCCGATATCGGCGCCGCCCATGTAGCCGGACAATACGCCGTCGCAGCGCGGCAGCGCGCCGCGCTCAGCGATGCCGCCGATCAGCTCGTTGATCGTCGCGCCGTCGAACACCCGCCCGGTCCAGGCGCCATAGCCGGTATGGTTGGAAAACTGCACGGTGTGGATCGGCCACACTTCGATGCCGAGTCGCTGCAGCGGAAACACCGCAGCCGCGTTGCCGACATGGCCGTAGGCGACGTGGGATTGGATCGAGAGGAGATTCATGGGGCGCGCCAAGTTGTAGACCCTTGGTAACGCCGAAGGCCGGCCCGCTCAAATGATTTCGCGAGTGGGGCACCGCACCTCGGTCACCGTGCCAGGAGGTCTTCGGCCTGCGACAGCAGCGCAGCGGCAGCAGGATCGGTTTCGCTCAGGCAGGCAGCTTCGAGCCGTTCGCGGATCTCCGGGCGGCTGAGCCAACGGAGCACTTGCGCCGTCGCGGCCTCGACAAGGGGCCGGTTGCCGCCATGCCGGAATAGATCGGACGATTGCTGCCCGGTCCCGTGGGCCGACGCGATGAGATCGGCCAGGCGAAGGTCGGCATCGCGGGTTTGGGTGGCGCTCCAGATGTCGAGCATCGGCGCGAGATCGACGCCCGCGCTGGCGGCGGTGCCGAGCAGGTCTTCCGCATCATTGTCGGCAAGACTCGCGACGCCGCCGAAATCGACATAGGGCGCGGGAGCGGCGATACGCGCGCGAAACAGCGCCGCAAAGAAACCGTCGATCGCGTCGGCCTCGACCCTCGCCCAATCCCGGCGATAGGCGGCATCGGCGAGACGATCGAGACAGGTGCCGAATTGGCAGGGATCCTCGCGGGCGGCGATCAGTTCGAAATAGCGCGGCAGGAAGTGGCGCAACTCATCCGCGACGCGATCGTTCCAGCTATGGGCAGAGTGGGTGTATTCGGACAGCAGGTCGCGCGACACCGCGCGCACCGGCGTCGTCGCCAGCAACCGTTCCTGTTCGGATCCAACGCAGCTATTGCAGCGACAGACGTCTATTCCGTCAGCGAGCTCATAGGCCGCGAACACCCGATAGGCGTTTTCGATCGCGGCTTGCAGGTCGGCGTCCATCGGTCGCTTTCAATGAATTCTTACGTCATGCGAGGGTTTGCCCCTCTGTTGGTATCCGCTGGGCAACGGCCCGTTCAATGCGGCCGGCCGGCACGAAAAACCCTCCGCCTTGCGGCGGAGGGTTCAAGCAAAACGGTCTTATCGACCTGAACGCCGCCGGCGCTACTTCCCGGCCGCCTTCAACGCCTCGTCGACATATTTGTTGGTGTAAGTCTTCGACAGGTCGACATTGGCCTTGGCGACCTCCGGCGACGACTGGCTGAACACGTCCAACACCGCCTTGGCGCCCTTCGGGTCCATCCGACCAGTCTCCGAATACATCGGAATGGTGTTCTTGAGCGCCGCCAGATACTGCGCCTTGTCGGCACCGACCAGTTCGTCCGGCATCTTGGCCATGATCTCCTCGGGCGTATGCGAATGCAGCCATTTCAGCGTATTGACGATGGCATTGGTCAGCGCCTGCACCTGCTTCGGATTTTTCTCGATCCAGTCGGCCCGCGTGTACAGCGCACCGCCCGGATATTCACCGCCGAACACGTCGAGCGTGTCCTTCTGGGTGCGGGTATCGCTGAGGATGACCAGATCCTTATACTTGCCCTGCAACAACGTCGGCGCCGGATCGAGCATGATGGCGGCGTCGACCGAGCCCTGCTCCATCGCGGCAACGGCGGTCGCGCCGAGCCCGATGCCGATCACGCCGACCGAATTCGGATCGACGCCGTTCTTCTTCAGCATGAATTTGAGGAAGTAATCGGTCGAGGAACCGGGCGCGCTGACGCCGATGCGCTTGTTGGCCAGATCCTTGATCGACTTGATCTGGCCGGTCTGTTTCGGCGACACCACCAGCGCAAATCCCGGATAGCGGTCATAGACCACGAAGGCCTGCAGCGCCTGGTTCTTGGCCGCCAGATTGACGCAATGATCGAAATATCCCGACACCACGTCGGCGCTGCCGCCGAGCACCGCCGTCAGAGACTGCGAGCCGCCCTTGAAGTCGACCAGTTCGACATCGAGCCCGGCTTTTTTGTATTCGCCGAGCTGCTGGGCCAGTACGGTCGGCAGATAGCACAGGCAGGCCGAGCCGCCGACTGCGATGGTGACCTTTTGCGCCATCGCCACGCCGGACATCAGCACCAGCGCACCGAGCGCTGCCGTCAACCGGCGAATGAGCATCCTCGACATCGGTTTCTCCCGGGTTCGCAGCCCGCTTGGCGCGGGCGCATTGGCTCTAACGATAGAACAGTGCCACGGCGCTGGAAAGACTTAAGGCCTCGCGTCGGCGGCCAGCGGCCGCCACACCAGCAGCCGGCGCTCGACCATCGTCACCAGAATGTCGATCACGATCACGAACACGGCCAGCACGAACATGCCGGCGAAGACGCCCGCGATATCGAAAGTACCTTCCGCTTGCAGGATCAGGTAGCCGAGCCCGGCGGCCGAGCCGAGATACTCGCCGACGACGGCGCCGACCACCGCGAAGCCGACCGAGGTATGCAGCGAGGAGAACATCCACGACAGCGCCGACGGCCAATAGACGTGACGCATCAACTGCCGCTCGCTCATGCCCAGCATGCGGGCATTGGCCAGCACGGTCGGCGAGACTTCCTTGACGCCCTGATAGACGTTGAAGAACACGATGAAGAACACCAGCGTCACGCCGAGCGCGACCTTGGACAGGATGCCGAGGCCGAACCACAGCGTGAAGATCGGCGCCAGCACGATACGCGGCAGCGCATTGGCCATTTTCACATAGGGGTCGAACACGTCGGCCACCAAAGGCTGGCGGGCGAACCAGAAGCCGACCAGCACGCCGCCAGCCGAGCCGATGATGAAGGCGAGCGTCGCCTCCGTGAGCGTGATCCACAGATGGCGCCAGATGGTGCCTTCGTAAAACCATTTGTACACGCGCGCCGCCACATCGCCCGGCGTCGAGAAGAAGAACGGCGGCACCAGCGGCTTGCCGCCGACCGGGATCGTGGTCAGCAGATGCCACAGCACAATGGTCACCAGCGCGACCAGCAATTGCAGGGCAGTCAGTTTCAGGCGCGGCATCTTACATTCCCTCGCGCAGCTTCGAGTGATGCGGCTCGGGAGCCGTGACCTGGTGCATCGTCAGCCTCCGGTCTGCTCGTAACCCTTGATCACTTCGGCCTTCAGCGACTGCCAAATCTCGCGATGCAGTTCGTGAAAGCCGCGTTCCAGCTTGATCTCGGCGATATCGCGCGGGCGCGGCAGCGGCACTTTCCAATCGCCGATGATCCGCGCCGCCGGCCCGGCCGACATGATCACCACGCGGTCGGACAGCGCGATCGCCTCTTCGAGATCATGCGTGATGAAGATCACGGCCTTGCGGGCCGCGCTCCACAGGTCGAGCAGCAGGTTGCCCATGATCTGCCGCGTCTGCGCATCCAATGGGCCGAACGGCTCGTCCATCAGCAGGATCTGCGGATCGCGGATCAGCACCTGGGCGAGACCGACGCGCTTGCGTTGTCCGCCGGACAGCATGTGCGGATAACGTCCGCCGAAACTGCCGAGGCCGACGCGGGCCAGCCATTGCGCAGCGCGGCCGCGTGCCTCTTCGGACGATACACCGCCGACTTCCAATCCGATGGCGACATTGTCCAGCGCGGTCTTCCACGGGAACAGCGCGTCGGACTGGAACAGGTAACCGGCCTGCCGGTTGAGGCCGTCAAGCCTGTGCCCGCCGATCGCGACGGTGCCGGCCGCGGGCGCGATCAGGCCGGCCGCGACGTTCAGAAGCGTCGACTTGCCGCAGCCGGTCGGGCCCACGATGGCGACGAATTCGCCGGCCGCGATGTCGAGTGACGCATGCTGCACGGCCGTAAACAGGCTGCGGTCGGCCAGGCGAAACGCCACCGTCACGTCGGCCAGCGTTACGGCGCTCGCCGAAACGGACGGCTGTTCGGTCGACACGGTCGCGACGTGCGACATTGCTTCTCCCTCAAGATGAATTGGACTTAAGCCGCCCAAACCCCGGCGCGCAAGCTAACCGGCTGGGGCGCCGATGCAAGCCGCAAGCTCTCATTCTATTGCCGGGAGGCGAGGACGGGCGGGCGGACGGACGCCCGCTCACAAACCCTTGATCAGGCCGGCATCAATCAGCAGCCGGTTGAAACGCCGGACCTCGGCGCCGTCGCGGCAGCCGTAGAACGCGCCGTCGCAGCGCTGCAGGATGCGCTTCTGCTCGACAAACGACGCATCCAGCGGCAGGCCGGCGGCCTCCTGGATGACGAGCGGCAGATATGGCGCCTCCAGCACATCGCGGGCCGACGACAGATCGACCGGATCGAAATTGATGGTGTCGATCGCGTAGTAGGTCGAGAAATAGCGCGGGTCGAACTCCATCACGCGCTGCGCGATCGCCGCATCGTCGAGGTTCGGATCGAGAAGCCGCGCCGAGATCTGTGGCTGGTGGTCGCCGAACCGCACAATCAGGAAGGACTCGCCGGGAAATTCGCGCGCCAGCCGGGCGCGGAATTCGGCGTAGTCGCGCGCGCTCATGGTCTGGCGGCGGATATATTCGTCGACCTCCGGCGCATTGCCGATGCCGCGCCACTCCGGTGTCAGGTCCGGACGATATGACCAGGTCCATGGGAAATGATTGGCCGCCACATAGACGAACATGAACATCGGCTGGTCGGCTGGCTTGCGCTGCAAGGTGCGCACCGCCTGATCGAAATAGAACCGGTCGGGTTCGGGATCGCTGGCCTTCATGTCCTGCTGGTCGATGAAGCGCTCGATTCCGGTCGTCGTCTGAAATTTCTTGGCACTGAGAAACGCGCCGGACACCGGATACAGCGTCGCGGTCTGGTAGCCGCAGCGCCGCAACGCCTGCGGCAGGCCGCGCGCCACCCGGTCGGCCGCGATGCGCGTGACGAAAAACTTGAAGCGACCGAACGAGCGCGCCGACAGGCCGGTCAGCACACTATATTCGGCGTACCAGGTCGGGCCGCCGCTCGCCTCGACGACAAAGGAGCGCCACTTGCCGTCGAACGAGCGGAAATGCTGACGGTAGCCCGGCGGCACGCGGATGCCGGGCGCGGCCGTGATGTCGAAGCTCGACTCGTCCAGCACCATGATGATGTGCGGCGGCTTACGGGCCGGCCGGCAGGCACTGTCCCCAGCAAGCGGCGAAGTCCCGTTCGCAGGCGCGGCCGGATCGGAATCCAGCATGCCGCGCGTCAACAGTTCGGTGATTCCGGTCACGCCCGAACGGGCAAAGTTGGACAGATGGTTGACGCCCTGGAACGGCTCCCAGGGTTGCTCCGGCACGGTGAACGACATGGCCATCATGCCGGCCAGACTGACGGCGGCGACGGATGCCGCCACGCGCCGGCGCACCCGGAAAGGATCGAACCACCAGACCAACACCAGCAACAGCAGCAGCGCCAGCAAACCGGCAAAAATAATGGTCTGACGTTGCTGCGAAAACGTCGACATCAAAAACGAAGCGGTTTCGCGGTCGACAATCAGCACATCGAAGAAGCCGATCGTCATCCAACTGACGTCGAACTTAAGGCGCGACAGGACGACAAGGCTGCCGACCAGCGCCAGTGCCAAGGTGACGGCGAGCATCGGGCGGCGCAGCACGGTCAGCAGCACGCCGTTGAGAAACGCGAAGGCCAGCAGCGCCAGCGTCATCGCGAACACGCCGTATTCGGAGGTGTACAGGAGGGCCAGCGCGGCCAGATACAGCACCGTGAGCGGCACATACCGCAACTGCCGCCACGCCGTGCCGGCTTGCGGCCAGGCGCGCCGGCCGTATGCGCGTGTCAGCTCAAGCAGCGACATGTTGGCTTAAGGGCATGGATGTCACAGCCCCTTGATCAGGCCGGCATCGATCAGCAGCCGGTTGAAGCGGCGCGCCTCGGCGCCGTCGCGGCAGCGATAGAACTGGCCCTGGCAGCGCTCCATGATCTTTTTCTGCTCGGCGAAGCTCGGCGATAGCGACAGTCCGGCGGCCTCCAGCACGACCAGCGGAAGATACGCCGCGTCGAGCGTGGGGCGCGCCGAGGTCAGGTTCGGCGGATTGTAGTTGATGGTATCGAGTGCGTAATAGGTCGTAAAATAACGCGGGTCGAAGCTGAGCAGACGGCGTCCGATCTCGGCTTCGCTCAGGCCCGGTTCGATCAGCGTCGAGGCGAAATCCGGCTGATGATCGCCGAACCGCACCAGCAGAAACGACTCGGTCGGGAAGTCGCGCTTCAGCCGGTCGACGAAATCCTCATAGGCGCGCGCGCTCATGGCCTGACGCCGCAGATATTCGTCGACACGCGGCTCGTTGCCGGGCGCGCGCCAGTTCGTCATCAGGTCGGGCCGGTATTTGTAGTCCCAGGGAAAATGGTTGGCCGCCAGATACAGGAACATGAACATCGGCTGGTCGCCGGTCTCCCGGCCGATGGTGCGGGCGGCCCGGTCGTAGAAGAAGCTGTCGGGTTCGACCTTGTTGGTGCCCATCTCCTTGGAGTCGATGAAGCGCTCGACGCCGGTCGTGGTCTGGAACGATTTCGCGCTGAGGAATGCGCCGGAAGTCGGATACAGCGTGAAGGTCTGATAGCCGCAGCGCTTGAGCGCATTGGGCAGCCCGCGCTCGACCCGGCCGGCCGCGATACGGGTGACGAAGTAAGCGAAGCGGCCATAGGACAGCGCTGATAGGCCGGTCAGCACATTGTACTCGGTGTACCAGCTCGGACCGCCGGCGCCCTCGACAATGAAGTTGCGCTGCTGGCCGTCGAACGAACGGAAATGCTTGCCATAGCCCGGCGGCACCTTGACGCCCGGAACCGCCCTGATGTCGAAACTGGATTCGTCGAACACCATGACGATGTGCGGCCGCTTGCCGGCCGGCTGGCACGCGGTGCCGGATTCGGACTTCAACTGATCCGGACTGGCGCTGTCGGAATCCAGAAGGCCGTGGGACGCCAGTTCGGACACCGCCATGGCGCCGGAGCGGACGAACTTCGACACGTAATTGTCGCCGAAGAACGCTTCCCAGGGTTCGGTCGGAAACGACGCAGACAGCATCGAAATGCCGAGCAGGCAAACCACCCCGCCGGCCGCGGCGGCCCGGCGCCGAATCCGGAACGGATCGAACATCCACAGCAGCGCCAGCACCGGCAGCACGATCAGCCCGATCATGATGACATTGCGCTGCAACTGCGGGAACACCGTCAGCAGAAACCGGAAGGTCTCGGTGTCGATCACCATGACGTCGACGAAGCTGACCGTCATCAGCAGCGCGTTATGCTTGAGCTGCGACAGCAGAATGAGAATGGTGAAGATCGCCAGCGAGATCGCACCCGCGGCCAGCGGCCGGCGCAGCACCACGATCCAGAAACAGTTGATCAGGCCCCAGGTCAGCAGGAAGGCGACCCGGGCGACATAATCGACCTCGGTCGCCAGCATGATCGTCAAGGCAGCCAGATGCACGGCCGCGATCAGGCCGATACGTAACACGCCGTGACGCTGAAAAACGCCCGTCGCGGCGAGACGGACACCGAGATATGACACTGGGGACGGCATGGCCCGACAACGCGCCGGCCCGGTTGGTTATGGGTGAATTCGTCCCCGGGGCTCGGTGGTGTCATCAAACTGTAATAGAGTTGATAATTCAAGAAGTTCCTGCGGCCCACCGGGTTTTTGCGGATAAAAAATATCCGCCGGCGCGTTTTCACCGCTGGCTGCGAACGGTGGGGCGTGATAGCGCGGATTCGACATGACGGCTTCCAGCACACTCCCCACTGCGGTCGGAAAGCCCGCGATCTCGTTTGAAGCGGTGGGTAAGAGCTACGGCGACAACCGCCGGCCGGCACTCGCCGACCTGTCGCTTGACGTGCGCGAGCGTGAATTCCTGGCCGTGGTCGGCGCCTCCGGCTCCGGCAAGACGACCCTGCTGGGTCTGATCAATCGGCTCGGCGAGCCGACCTCGGGCCAGGTGCGGCTTAATGGCACCGACGTGCGCAGCCTCGACGGCGTCGTGCTGCGTCGCAGCATCGGCTACGTATTTCAGGGAATCGGCCTGTTTCCGCATATGACGGTGGCCGAGAACATCGCCATCACGCCGCGGCTGATCGGCATACCAAAACCTACCATCGCCGCCCGGGTCGACGAATTGCTCGATCTGGTCCGGCTGGATCGCGCCCAGCACCGCAACCGTTTTCCGCATGAACTGTCCGGCGGCGAGCGCCAGCGCGTCGGCTTTGCCAGGGCGCTGGCCGCCCGGCCGCGCATCATGCTGCTGGACGAACCGTTCGGCGCGCTCGATCCGGTGACCCGCGATGGGCTCGGCGGCGACTACCGGCGCCTGCACGAGACGCTCGGCCTGACCACCGTGATGATTACGCACGACATGCTGGAGGCGCTGCTGCTGGCCGACCGCATCGCGGTGCTGAGCGCCGGCCGGCTGATCGCGCTCGATACGCCGGCCGCCTTGATGGCCGGCGCAGCCGGTCCCGAAGTCGAGGCGCTGATGCAGACGCCGCGCCGGCAGGCCGAGCGGCTGCGCGCCCTGACCGCGCGGGCAACCCCATGAACGGGCTCGACCCGCGCATTGCCGACGCCCTCGCCCACCTGCCGGATTATCTCGGCGGCCATGTGCTGGTCAGCATCGCGGCGCTGGCGCTCGGCCTTGCGGTGTCGCTGCCATTGGCGCTGCTCGCGGCCCGACGTCCGGCCGCAAGACGGGCGCTGCTCGGCTTTTCGGGCATTGTGCAGACCGTGCCCGGGCTGGCTTTGCTCGCGTTATTCTATCCGCTGCTGCTGGCGCTCGCGGCCCTGTCCGAGCGCCTGACCGGGTCAAGCTTTTCCGCGCTCGGGTTTCTGCCGTCGGTGCTGGCGCTGGCGCTGTATTCGATGCTGCCCGTCGTGCGCAACACGCTCACCGGCCTCGCCGAAATCGATCCGGCGATCCGCCAGGCCGCCGTCGGCGTCGGCATGACGCCGCGCCAGGCATTGTGGATGGTCGAACTGCCGCTCGCGCTGCCGGTCATCATGGCCGGCATCCGCACCGCCGCCGTCTGGGTGATCGGCACCGCCACGCTGGCAACGCCGGTCGGCCAGACCTCGCTGGGCAATTACATCTTTGCCGGGTTGCAGACCCAGAACTGGATTTCCGTGCTGTTCGGCTGCGTGCTGGCCGCCGCGCTGGCGATCGTCGTCGACCAGATGCTGGCGCTGATCGAAAGCGGTTTGCGTTTGCGCGGCCGCAAGCGCGTCACGTTCGGCATCATCGGCCTCGCGCTGGTGGCGCTGGGCGCCATCGTGCCGGCGCTGCATAGCCGGCCAACCGGCTATGTCATCGGCACAAAACCGTTCACCGAACAATATGTGCTGGCCGGCGTGATGGAGCAGCGACTGCGCGCCGCCGGACACAGCGTGACGCGGCGCGACGGGCTCGGCTCCAGCATCATTTTCCGCGCGCTCGCGGCCGGCGAGATCGAGGCCTTTGTCGATTACTCCGGCACGCTGTGGGCCAATGAAATGCGCCGCACCGACCGCAAATCGCGGGCCGACATGCTGTCCGAGATAAAACAATATCTGGAGCGCCAGCATGGCATTGCTATGTTGGGCGGCCTTGGCTTCGAGAATGCCTATGCGCTGGCGATGCCGCGCGCGCGCGCAACCGCGCTCGGCATCAAGTCACTCGCCGATCTGGCCCGCCATGCCGGCACGCTGACCTTGGCGGCCGATGTGGAATTTTTCGGCCGGCCCGAATGGGCATCGGTACGCGACGGCTATGGATTGTCATTCCGCACGCAGCGGCAGATGTCCGAAACTTTTATGTACGCCGCCGCCGCTTCGGGCGAAGCCGACGTGATCGTCGCCTACACCAGCGACGGACGGATCGCGCAGCAGGATCTGCTGGTGCTGGAAGATCCCAAACAAGCGATCCCGCCTTATGACGCGGTGCTGCTTGTGGCGCGGTCTCGTGCGTCCGATGCGGCGCTCATCGAAACGCTGCGGCCGCTGATCGGCGCTATCGATGTGACGCGCATGCGCGAGGCCAACCGCCGCGCCATCGTGGCCGGTGGCTCTCCAGATGAGGCCGCACGCTGGCTGTCGGGCGAGATCGCTGCGAAACAATCGCCGTAAGCCGGCCTACTTCAATAATCCCATCGCGCTCGCGGTGTCGAAGAACTGCGTGAAGCTGGCGATCTTGCCGTCCTTGAACTCCATCAGATCGAACAATTCGGTCTGGATCTCCTTGCCGGTGCCCTTGGCCCGCACCGTCAGGGTGGAATGCACCGCGGCCTTCGAGCCCTCGATGATGCAATCGAGGATCTTCAGTTCGCGAAAGTCGAAGTTCTCGATCAATTGCGCCATCGAGGTGCGTAGCGCATCGCGGTCCTCGACGAAGTGCGCCAGCACCGGCTCCACCGGCGTGGTGTTCAGCCGGAAACTCGCCCCGTCGCAGAACGCCTGCATCACGCCATCAAGGTCGCCGCGCACCCGGGCCGCGTAGCCGGCCTCGATGGTTTGCATGATCTGCTGTCGATCGCTCATGGACCCCTCCTGTCGGAAACGGAGTACCAGCGTGACGCGAATTCCTGTAATTGTCTACCTCGACGAGCAGCGCCGGAGGCTACTTCGGGTCGCCGCCTTCGAGCTCCTTGGCCCGGGTTTCGGCTCATGCTGAGCATGCAGACAAAACAGCGACGGGGAGAACCGACCGCTTGCGCATCGTGTTCTCCCCGCCTCTTTCGTCCGTCGCGATCAGTGTGTCGCCTAGTTTTTGGCCTTGTCGACCATCGCGCGCTCTTTGATCCACGGCATCATCTCGCGCAGCTTGGCGCCGACCTGCTCGATCGAATGCTCGGCGAGCTTGGCGCGGGTCGCCTTGAACGAGGTCTGGTTGACCTTGTTCTCAAGCATCCAGTCGCGCGTGAACTTGCCGGACTGAATGTCGTTCAGAACGCGCTTCATCTCAGCCTTGGTCTCGGCGGTGACGATGCGCGGGCCGGTGACATATTCGCCGTATTCGGCGGTGTTCGAAATCGAGTAGTTCATGTTGGCGATGCCGCCTTCGTAGATCAGGTCCACGATCAGCTTCACTTCGTGCAGGCATTCGAAATACGCCATCTCGGGAGCGTAGCCGGCCTCGACCAGCGTCTCGTAGCCGGCCTTGATCAGTTCGACCAGGCCGCCGCACAGCACGGCCTGTTCGCCGAACAGATCGGTCTCGCACTCTTCCTTGAAGGTCGTCTCGATGATGCCGGCGCGGCCGCCGCCGATGGCCGAGGCATACGACAGGCCGAGGTCATGCGCGTTGCCCGAGGCGTCCTTGTGGATCGCGATCAGGCACGGCACGCCGGCGCCACGCGCGTATTCCGAACGCACGGTGTGGCCAGGGCCCTTCGGCGCGATCATCAGCACGTCGAGATCGGGACGCGGATCGATCAGGTTGAAGTGGACGTTGAGGCCGTGCGCGAACAACAACGCCGCACCCTGCTTCATGTTGCCGGCAAGCGACTCGCGATAGATGTCGCCCTGCAATTCGTCGGGCGTCAGCATCATCATGACATCGGCCCATTTGGCGGCTTCGGCGACTTCCATGGTCTTGAAGCCCGAGCCTTCGGCCTTCTTGATGCCCTGCGAGCCTTTGCGCAGCGCGATGACGACGTCCTTGACGCCGGAGTCGCGCATATTGAGCGCGTGGGCATGGCCCTGGCTGCCGTAGCCGATGACGGCGACTTTCTTGCCCTTGATCAGGTTCAGGTCGGCGTCGCGATCGTAGTAAACGCGCATGTTATTATGTCCCTCGCTCGGGGCGCGCCGAGGCCGCCCATTTCCTCAAAAATTGTAGGCCGGCCGCCAGTTGCCGCCCGCAGGCGGAGTTTCTAGGAGGCTTGGGGCGCCCCGACAAGTCCGGCCGGACAAGACTTCATTTCACCCCTTCCGGGGCGCCCCCCACCCTATGTGGGCGGCTGATTTTCCTTGGCTTGGCGTGCCGCGCGGGACAGCCGGATACCCCACAGAATCAGGGCAAAACCGGCGATCTGCGGGGCCCATTTGAACAGGTAGGGCACCACCGAGCCCTTACTGAAGCAATTGGCGCTCCGGCTGAGCCCGTCGACCCAAAAGCAGGTGTCGGCGGTCACGTCGTAGACCCTCGTAAAGGTGCCGAGAAACAGCAGCGGGATGCCGACCAGAAGGTAGATCATCTCGAACTCCGGAGGTCCCGGTCACATCCCTTCCGGCCCGCGGGCGATCGCGACCACGCCGGTGCGCGACACCTCGATCAGCCCAAGCGGCAGCATCAGCACGATGAACTGCTCGATCTTGGCGCTGTTGCCGGTGATCTCGAATACGAAGCTTTCCGTGGTGGCATCGATCACCCGGGCCCGGAAGGCGTCGGCCAGCCGCAGCGCCTCGACCCGCTGCTCGCCCTTGCCGCGCACCTTGACCATCGCCAGTTCGCGCTCGATCGACGGGCCGGCCTCCGTCATGTCGACGACGCGATGCACCGGGATCAGGCGCTCCAGCTGGTGCCGGATCTGCTCGATCACCATCGGCGTGCCGCGCGTCACGATGGTGATGCGCGAGACATGCTTCTGGTGCTCGGTCTCCGACACCGTCAGGGACTCGATATTGTAGCCGCGCCCCGAGAACAGGCCGATGACCCGGGCGAGAACGCCGGGCTCGTTGTCGACCAGCACCGACAAAGTGTGCGACTCGCTCTGCTGCGTGGCCGGCGCCGCCGGATAGTGCGATGTTGTTGCGGTGGTGTTCACGAAACTGCCCTTTGCGTTCATGCGTCATGCGCGGCTCAGGCCGCGCAAACCTTCGCGCGCTGCGCGAAGACGAAGTTAATTCCGATCAGACCATCATCTTGCCTTCCTCGGTGACCGCGTCCTCGATGTTTTCGGGACTGTCGCCAAGGATCATCTCGTTATGGGCGCGGCCCGACGGAATCATCGGGAAGCAGTTTTCGTTCTGATCGACCACGCAATCGAAGATCACCGGATGCGGCGTGTCGATCATCTGCTTGATCGCCGCGTCGAGTTCGTCGGGCTGCGAACAACGGATGCCGACCGCCTGATAGGCTTCGGCCAGCTTTACGAAGTCCGGCAGGGCTTCCGAATAGCTCGACGAATAGCGCCCGCCGTGCAGCAATTCCTGCCACTGCCTGACCATGCCCATATACTGATTGTTCAGGATGAAGATCTTGATCGGCAACCGGTACTGCACGGCCGTCGAGATTTCCTGCATGGTCATCTGCACCGAGGCTTCGCCGGCGATGTCGATCACCAGCGAATTCGGATGCGCGAGTTGGATGCCGACGGCGGCCGGCAAGCCATAGCCCATGGTGCCGAGGCCACCCGACGTCATCCAGCGGTTCGGCTCCTCGAAGCGATAGTGCTGCGCCGCCCACATCTGATGCTGGCCGACTTCGGTGCTGATATAGGTGTCGCGATCCTTGGTCAGCGCATACAGCCGCTCGATGGCGTATTGCGGCTTGATCACGTCCTTGGACTTTTTATAGGACAGCGACTTTCGCGCCCGCCATTTGTCGATCTGCTTCCACCACGCGCCGAGCGCCGCCTTGTCGGTCTCGACCGATGACGCGCGCCATATCTGCAGCATATCTTTCAGCACATTGGCGCAATCGCCGATGATCGGAATGTCGACCTTGACGTTCTTGTTGATCGACGACGGATCGATGTCGATGTGGATCTTCTTGGAATGCGGTGCGAACGCATCGAGCCGCCCGGTGATGCGGTCGTCGAAGCGCGCGCCGACGCACACCATCACGTCGCAATCGTGCATCGCCCAATTGGCCTCGAACGTGCCGTGCATGCCCAGCATGCCGAGCCATTGCGGATCGGCGGCCGGAAAGGCGCCGAGGCCCATCAGGGTCGAGGTGATCGGAAATCCGGTCAGCTTCACCAGTTCGCGCAGCAACTGGCTGGCGGCCGGCCCGGAATTGACCACGCCGCCGCCAGTGTAAAATAGCGGCCGCTTGGCATGGCGCATCAGTTCGATCGCTTCGCCGATCCGATGGAGGTCGCCCTTCACCCGCGGCTTGTAGGTCTTGTGCTCGATGCTCTTGGAGCCGTCATAGATGCCGGTCGCGAACTGGATGTCCTTCGGGATATCGACGACGACCGGACCGGGCCGGCCGGTCCTGGCGATGTAGAACGCCTCGTGCAGGATGCGCGGCAGGTCGGCGATATTCTTCACCAGGTAATTATGCTTGGTGCAGGGCCGCGTGATGCCGACGGTGTCGCATTCCTGGAACGCGTCATTGCCGATCAGATGCGTCGGCACCTGGCCGGTGATGCAGACCAACGGCACCGAATCCATCAGCGCGTCGGTCAGGCCCGTCACCGCATTGGTGGCGCCCGGACCTGAGGTCACGAGGACGGCACCCACTTTGCCGGTCGAGCGCGCGTAGCCCTCGGCGGCATGCACCGCGCCCTGCTCGTGCCGCACCAGGATGTGCTGGACCCGTTGCTGCTGGAACAGTGCATCGTAGATCGGGAGCACGGCGCCGCCCGGATAGCCGAACAGATGTTCGACGCCCTGTTCGGCCAAGGCCTCGATCACCATTTCCGCGCCGGTCATTTCCCTGGTCATCTTCCGCTCCATCCGCACGGTCGCCCGCGCTCTCTGTTCGTTATCGTCTTCGCTTATGGGACCGGGGCTAACCCCGGAATCGAAAGGGGGCCGAAAGGCCCCCATGTTCGCGCGCCACCTGCTGCGGGTCGGCCGTCAGGCCGTATCCGCGGGGGCGCGCCGTCCTACTACAATAAGCGAAACAAAATTGCGCATCGGTCTCTTCTGTCGTCATTTACTTGCGTGGACGGGGTTATATCCGCAACTTCGCGCCACGGTCAAGTCTATGGCCCTGAAATTTCCGCCTCGCGCTATGTAGAATAAGGCCTGACCCAGGTTTCGCAACCTGAAATAGGTCTTTTTGCCTTACGACAGGCCGGCCAGCATCCCGCCCGCCACCCGCCCTGCCTCGTCGGGCATCGCCCAGGTCCAGCCCGGCATCTGGTTGCGAAACCAGGTCGTCTGGCGCTTGGCATAGCGCCGCGTGTCCTGCTTGGCCATCGTGGCAGCGTCCTCCAAGCTCATTTCGCCGTCGAAATGCCGGAGCAGCCACGGCACGCCATGGGCCTTCATCGCCGGCAATGTCGGATCGAGCCCGCGCGCCTTGAGCGCCCGGACCTCGTCGAGCGCGCCCTGCTCCAGCATCACGTCGAACCGGGCCTCGATCCGCGCGACCAGCGCGCCGCGCTCCGGCGTCAGGAACAGCTTCACGGCCTCGTTGGTGTCGAGCACCGGCGGCAGCCCGTCGCGGTGCCAATCGGTCAGCGAACGCCCGGTCGCCAGCACCACTTCGAGCGCCCGGCTGATCCGCGAGCGGTCGCCCGGCATCAGGCGGGCCGCAGTGACCGGGTCGCGCTGCCGAAGTTCGTCGTAGAGCGGCGCAACGCCGGTTTCGGCGAGCCGCCCCCGGACATCGGCCCGGATGTCGGCCGGGATCGGCGGCACCGCCGCCAGCCCATTCAGGAGCATCTTGAAATAAAGGCCAGTCCCGCCGACCACGACCGCGAGGCGCCCGGCGGCCTCGGCCGCCTCCAGCGCCGCCTTGGCATCGACGCACCAGCGCCCGACCGAATAGTTCTCGGCGGCGTCGACATGGCCGTACAGGACATGCTCGGCCTGCTTTTCTTCGTCGACCGAAGGCCGCGCCGTAATCAGCCGCAGATCGCCATAGACCTGCATCGAATCCGCATTGATGACCACGCCGTTGTGCGCTTGCGCCAAGGCCAGCGCCACCGCCGACTTGCCGCTCGCGGTCGGCCCTGCGATAAGCACCGCCCGAACCTTGCTTTGTCTCGCAGCATCCATTCCCGATATGACCCTGGTCGCGACGCTCATTTCCAATCCGGCCGAACCGGCGCTCGACACCGCCACGCTGGCCCGTGCGCGCGACGCATTGCCGGGTGCTACGGCGCCGATCTGGCTCGACCCGGGCATCGCGGCCGACATCCCGTTTACCGGTTCCGGTGAAAACGACAACCGCGCGCTGACCGCGCGGCTGCGCGAAGCCATTGGCGCCGAGCCTGTGGACGTGGTGGTGCAGCCCGAAGACGGCCGGCGCAAGATGCTGTTCCTGGCCGACATGGATTCGACCATGATCGGGCAGGAATGCATCGACGAACTCGCCGACTATGCCGGCCTGAAGGCGCACGTCTCGGCCATCACCGAGCGGGCGATGCGCGGCGAGATCGCCTTCGCACCGGCGCTGCGCGAGCGCGTCGCGCTGCTGAAAGGTTTGCCCGAAAAAGTCATCGACGAGGTGATCGCCGAACGCATTCGCCTGACGCCGGGCGCCCGCGCGCTGGTCGCCACACTACGGAGCCACGGCGTGCATACATGCCTCGTGTCCGGCGGCTTCACGCTGTTCACCGGACGGGTGGGGTCGATGTGCGGCTTTCATGAGAACCGCGCCAACACACTGCTGATGACGAACGACGGTAAGCTGGCCGGCGCGGTCGCCGAGCCTATCCTCGGCCGCGAAGCCAAGCGCGACACCCTGCTCGAACTGCGCGAACGGCTGGGTCTGGCACCCGACAGCACCATGGCGATCGGCGACGGCGCCAACGACCTCGACATGATTCACGAAGCGGGTCTCGGCGTCGCATACCGGGCCAAGCCCGTGGTGGCCGAGGCCGCGCGCGCGCGCATCGACCATGGCGACCTGACGGCTATGCTCTATATGCAGGGCTTTTCCGGCGAGGAATTTTTGGAGCGGGTCAGCACTTGAGGCTTCAAGGCCTCAGATACGCATAGCCCTGCATCTGCAGCTCGGCGATCCGCACCACGCCGCCGCGTTCGTCGACCGCAAAGCCCGGCAGCAGATCCTTCAGTGTGATTTCCTGCGCCTTCATGGTGTTGCCGCAGGCAGCGAGTTCGATACCCGGAAATCCGCCGAGCTTGCGCCTGGTCTCGGGATTGGCGCTGGCCGTGTGAAAGGCCTTCAGCGCCGGCCCATGCACCACCAGCGCGATGGTCACCTTGTCGGCGCCGCCCATGCCGTCGATATGGTTGCGGATATTGCCGAGCACGAAGTCGACCTTGCCGAGTTCGTTGAGGTGATAAACCACCTTCATCTTGGCCGGTGCAGCGGCGAAGGTCTCGGCGCGCGCCGAACCTAGCGCCGCGCCGATCAGGCCGCCGGCCGCCGCGAAGCCGGCCAGAATGTTACGTCGGTGCATGGTCGGCTCCTGTTACTTATGCCGCATCGCGGCGAGTTCCTTGCGATCGGCCACCAGCGCGCGGCAATTCTCAAGATCGACGCGATCGAGCCGGAACACGCGGTCGTCGGCGCCGCCTTGCAGTGAGAGCGCGGCTTCCTCGTCGGGCTTGTTGTTGTTCCATATCCGGACCGCTTCGAGCCGGATCAGGGTCGCCTTGTCGCCCTTCGCCATTTCGACCGTGATGCCGCCGCCGTCGCAATCGACGCTGCAGCCAATGCGCAACTTGTCGGCCGAAATCTCGGACGTCTGGGTGTGGCCGCAATCGCCGCTTGAATCAAAGAAGCCGGACTTATTGCGGAAATTGACGCCGAGCCGGAACGAATAGTTGAGCGCCTCGTCCTCCGGCACCTTCTCGGCGGTGACCAGCAGCTTCATCCCATTCACCTTCTGGAGCGGATGCGCGGCCAGATGCGCGGCGTCGTAGCGGCGCACGAAACAGGCGTAGGATTTCTTCTTTGTAACCTTGCCGGCGAACAGCCGTTTGGCGAAGCCCTCGCTTTGCGCCGAGGTGGGCGCATCGCTCGCCTTTTCGGCCGGGGCATCTTCGGCCCGCGCCGCATTTTGCACGGCGGACGACGCCATCAACATCACCAAGGCTGCCAGGGTCAGGCCGGAAAGCCGCTTCATGTGATGCTCCTCGTGGCCTCACACGCGCCATGCATGCGTCCTGCCAATGATCGCGGCCGCCAATCGGACGGGCGCTGTTATTGGTCGGGACCGGGCCGGTAAAGGTTCATACGGCCAGCCCCCCAAAGAAAAATGCCCGGGCCAATGGCCCGGGCATTCAAAGCGCTCGCTTTGCGCGAACGGATTATTGCAGGTTCAGCGCCACGAACCGCGTATCGCCTTCCGGGGTCGCGATCAGCAGGATGGCGGTGCGCTTGCCGTCCTTCTTCAACTTGTCGACCTGGGTCTGCAACGCTTCGGTGGTGCCGACCGGCTCATACTGCACTTCGACCACGACCTCGCCGGGCGCGAGGCGCTTGTCGGCGCTGCCGCTCGACAGGATGGAATCGACGCCGGTGATCACCACGCCCTTGATGCTGTCGCGGATCTTGTACTTCTTGCGCAGATCGTCAGTGACGTTGGACAGTTCGAGGCCGAGCGTCTTCTTGACGGTCGACTTGTCTTCCGCCGGACCCGTGGTCTCGACCTTGGCCTGCACCGGCTTTTCGGTGTCATCCAGCCGGCCGAGCTTCACGGTGCGCTTTTCCTCTTTGCCCTTGCGCAGGATCAGCACCTCGACATCCTTGCCGACCGGCGTGTCGGCGACGATGCGCGGCAGGTCGCGCATCTCCTTGATGTCCTTGCCGTCGAATTTCAGGATCACGTCGCCGGCCTCGATGCCGGCCGGCTTGGCCGGACCCTTCTCGTCGATGCCGGCGATCAGTGCGCCGCGCACCGGCTTGATGTCGAGGCTGGCCGCGATATCGTCGGTGACCTGCTGGATTCGCACGCCGAGCCAGCCGCGGCGCACGTCGCCGAACTGCTTGAGCTGGTCGATCACCGGGATTGCGGTCTTCGACGGCACCGCGAAGCCGATACCGATCGAGCCGCCGGACGGCGAGATGATCGCCGTGTTGATGCCGATCACGTCGCCATCAAGGTTGAACAGCGGTCCGCCGGAATTGCCACGATTGATCGAAGCATCAGTCTGAATGTAGTTGTCGTACGGGCCGGACTGGATGTCGCGGTTGCGCGCCGACACGATGCCGGCCGTCACGGTGCCGCCGAGGCTGAACGGGTTGCCGATCGCCACCACCCATTCGCCGAGCCGCAGCTTGTCGGAGTCGCCGAACTTGACCGACTTCAGCGGCTTGTCGGATTTGACCCGCAGCAGCGCGAGGTCGGTCTTCTTGTCGGTACCGATCAATTCGGCCTTCAGCTTGGAGCCGTCGTTGAAGATTACCTGGATTTCGTCGGCGTCCGCGATGACGTGATTGTTGGTGACGACAAGACCGGACGGATCGATGACGAAACCGGAGCCCAGCGAATTGGCGCGGCGCGGACCGCGGTCGCGGTTCGGATTCTGATTTGGGTTCTGGTTTTCGCCCTGCTGGCCGCGGCGGTTCTTGAAGAAATCCTCGAAGAACTCCTCCATCGGCGAGCCTGGCGGCACCTTCGGCAACTCGCCAACCCGCGATTCGACCTTTTGCGTCGTCGAGATGTTGACGACGGCGTCGATCGCCTGCTCGGCGGCGTCGGCAATGTGTTCCGGACCGCGGGCCAAGGCCGCACCGGACGTCAGCGCCAGCGCGCTCACCACCAGGGCGACGCGAAGCATCGCCCGCGAAGGCTGGGCTCCGCGACCGAGAAGAAGGAAAGAACCGCTCATGGTGTCTCCTTGAGACCGAATTTGCGACGCCGATTGCCGACACGCTCGCACGCGCACGCCCGATGCCGACTTTGCCGAAGGCCATGGCGGGACGCAAGCGCATCCCGGCGCCAGTAGGTGACCGGATTGGGGCGGAAAAGCGACTGTAAGGCTTCGTTCCGGCTAGGAAGATTACCCGCGCACCGCCCAAACCAAGACGAGCCCGAGCACGGCTGACACGATACCGACCACGCGAAGCGCGGATTCCGGCGTTTCGGCCACCTGGAGCATGGCCCGGCGGGCGTGTTCCGGGAACGCCCCGAACACCAGCCCCTCGATCACGAAGACGAGACCGATCGCCACCAGGAAGTCGCCCATGGCGGCGATCGTCTCGTTCGTTGCCGGTTAGCGCGCTGGTGCCGGGGCCGCCGGAGCCGCGCCGGTGGCGGGCGCCTTGCCGCTCGGATTGCCGAAGAACCGGAAGAATTCGGAATCCGGCTTGATCACCATGCGGGTGTCGGTCGACTTCAGGCCGACTTCGTAGGCCTGCATCGAGCGGTAGAACACGAAGAAATCCTTGTCGCGGTTGTACGCCTCGGCAAAGATCTTGTTGCGTTCGCCGTCGCCCTCGCCGCGAAACTGCTCGGCCTTCTGGTTGGCTTCACCGATCAGCACCGTGACGTCGCGGTCGGCCCGCGAGCGGATTTCCTGCGCGCGCTGGCTGCCCTGGGCGCGGAATTCGGCGGCTTCGCGCTGCCGCTCGGTCTGCATCCGCTGATACACCGCCTGGCTGTTCTGCTCCGGGAGATCGACGCGACGGATTCGCACGTCGATCACGCTGATGCCGAAATTGGCGGCTTCGCGGTTGAGCTGCTCGCGGATGCGGCCCATCAACTGCGAACGCTCATCGCGCACCACGGTCTCGAACGAGGATTCGCCGAGCACGCGGCGCAGTGCCGAGTTGAGCAAGGTCGCAAGCCGGGAATTGGCCTGGTTGATGTCGCCGACCGCCTGATAGAACTTCAGCGCGTCCGTGATCTTGTAGCGCGCGAAGGCATCGACCACGAGCCGCTTTTGGTCGGCCGCGATCAATTCCTGCGCCGGGTTTTCGAGTTCGAGAATCCGCTTGTCGACATGAATGACACTGTCGATGAACGGCACTTTCACATGCAGGCCGGGATTGGTGTAGATGTGCACCGGATCGCCGAGCCGGACCACCAGCGCCTGGTGGGTCTGGTAGACGGTGAACAACGAGGTATAGGCCGCGATCAGAGCGATGACGGCTACGACGGCGAAGACGCCGCCGGTAAAATTGAGCCTCATCGGGTGCCTCCCATCGGCGTCGGCGTCGACTGAATTTGCGGCTGCACCGGCGGCGCGGTGCGCCGGGTCATCTCGTTGAGCGGCAGGAACGGCACCACCCCCGAACCGGCCTGGCCGGAGTCGAGAATGATCTTGTCCATGCCACCGAGCACGCGCTCCATGGTCTCAAGATACATGCGCTCGCGCGTGACTTCCGGCGCCAGCTTGTACTGGTCGAGAATCTGCGTGAAGCGCGAGGTCTGGCCCTTGGCCTCGGCGACGGTCTGCAACCGATAGCCTTCTGCGGCCTGCAGGATCCGCGCGGCCTGACCACGCGCTTCAGGGATCACCCGGTTGGCATAGGTCTGGGCTTCGTTCTGCGCGCGCTCAAGATCGGAACGCGCGGCCTGCACGTCTCGGAAGGAGTCGATGACCTGGGTCGGCGGATCGACCTTCTGCATCTGCACCTGCGATACCTGGATGCCGGCACCGTATTCGTCGAGCGTCTTCTGCATCAGCTCCTGCACCCCGGTCTCGATGGTGGTGCGGGCGCCGGTCAGGATCGGCTGGATCGGCTGGCGGCCGATGACTTCACGCATCGCGCTTTCGGCGACCGCTTTCACGGTGCCTTCGGGTTGCTGGATGTTGAACAGATAGTCGGCGGCGCCGCCGGCCTTGACCAGCCAGAACACCGCGAAGTCGACGTCGACGATGTTCTCGTCGCCGGTCAGCATCAGGCTTTCCTCGGGCACGTCGCGCATCGTGGTGCCGCGTCGCGTGTCCTCGACCCGCATGCCGATATCGATGCGGTTGACCCGCGTCACCTTCGGGGTCAGCGCGGTCTCGATCGGATACGGCAGGTGATAATTCAGGCCGGGCGGGGTCTCGCGGACATATTTGCCGAAACGCATCACCACGCCGAGTTCGTCGGGCTCGACCTTGAAGAAGCCGGAGACACCCCAGATCGCAACCGCCAGCAGGGTGATCAGAGCGATGCCCTTGCCGCCGAGATTGCCGCCGGGCAGCACGGTCCGCAGCTTATCCTGGCCGCGACGCAGCATTTCTTCGAGATCCGGCGGTGTCGGGCCGGAGGATTGCGGCCCCGAGCCCCACGGACCCTTCGGGCCGGAGCCCCAGGGTCCGCCGCCTTGATTACTCCACGGCATGGAAATCCTCCGGTCGCGGCCCGCATGAATGGATCGGGCGCGTATCTGGCGCGGGTTATAGGGGAGCTAGTGCGGGCTTTCAATGCAGGCCCCTTCCCCGCCGGACCCTCAGATGGGCGATGGTAAGCGGTGGGTCAATGCGCGCGACCTTCCGCCGCGGCGATAAAAAGCCGATTACACGGCTCTTTCGTACGTGATCAGGGTGTAGGACGCGTCGTCGCCCGGCCCGGCCGGCTGCTCGCGGCGCTCGGTTTCGCGCCACTTTGCCGGGTCGATCCGCGGAAACAGCGTGTCGCCCTCGGGCCGGGCATGGACGCGGGTAACCAGCAGTTTGGCGGCCCACGGCATCAGTTGGGCGTAAAGATCAGCACCGCCGATCACCGCGATTTCAGGGGTGCCACGCCGCCGGGCGTCGCCCTCAGCGGCAGCGAGCGCCGCCGGGAGATCATGCGCGACCAGGACGCCCGGCGCCGCGAAAGCGCGGTCGCGCGTCACCACGATATTGGTGCGCTTATCGAGCGCCCGGCCGATCGATGCGTAGGTCTTGCGGCCCATCAAGATCGGCTTGTGCAGCGTCACCGAGCGGAAATATTTCAAGTCCGACTTCAGCCGCCACGGCAGGCCCCCGGCCCGGCCGATCACGCCGTTCTCGGCAATGGCGACGACGAAGACGAGGGATGGTCCTGAAGGATGACGGTTGGACATGCGACCGCCAGCAACCAAAGATTCGGCCCGGCCGCAAGCCCGGCGGGACCGCCTAAGGCAACAACCGCGGCCAAGCCGCCGCGGCTATTCGACGGCCGCTGACTTCGATCCGCTCTTAGCTGCGCGGGGACGCGGCGCGCGTTGCGGGTCGTCAGCGTCTCGCTCGAATACCAAGAGCCTGGCCAACAGGCCGACGATCCCTACGACGACGGCCGAGCCGACCGCGATCAAAATGGCATTCCCGACGAAGGATTGCGAGAAAAGTAAGATGGAATTCATAGCGCCCTCGCTTGCTTATCGTGCGACGTGCCGCCGCCCCCGCATCATTTATAAGAGCCGAAAAGTCGCTTCAGAAATGTAAGGAGTTGCGACCACGCTGCGCCAATTATCTCCACTATCATTGGGATTGTAACGACAGCCAATATGAGCAGCACGAGGTAGATCAGGATCCACATCACATATGCCCAGACCCTTCGCAGCTTCTGAGTCCTTGATTGTGGGACGATCCAAGGCGACTTGGCGCCGCCTGCCGGCGTAAAGCTTCCACCATCGAGCAGCCAGTCGACCAACGCATCGGAAAGCTGATTACGCGGTCCGGGCGACGTACCTTTCGCTTTCGCCTTCAGGCGGTGCCGCGCGATCCGCAAATAACAGAGATGACTATAGAGCAGGAGCCAATGTGCCTTGTAGGCTAGGTTTCGCGGCTGAATAACGGGCCGCGAAGCCAGGGTGACTGTGTCGAAAGCGTCGAGCGAAGCACCGACCGGATCGGTAGGATCATAAATATTGATCCATTCCGTTGCGCTAGTGAACGCGGCCTCACCGACATTGATCGGCACCCGTGCCGGCCAAAGCGTCGCGAATTTGTCCAGCGGCGAGCCATAGGTCAGCAGCCCTCGAAAACCTTTGAAGAGCTCGTCGCGGTAGACCATGTCGTCATCGGCCAACCAGACGGGCCGCCTTGGCAGCATGTCGCCCGGCGCCGGCGGCGGATCGTGAGGCCGGCGCCGACCGGCAAGGCCTTTGGCGACAAGGTCCTGCCAACGCGGTTCGTCGAGATAGTTCGCAAGCGCGCGGCCGTTCTCCATCATGCCGTTGTAAGCGACCACCGATCCAAGACTATGCGCGACGACATACCAACGGTCATAATTTTGCAGAGCGACGTCGACGATGGTTCGGATCATGCGCCGACGAATGGAGACGCGGGGTGGTTCGCGATAGGCGTCGATGAAACCGCCGTCGCTGCGCTTCGTCTGATTATAAAGTTTGACGGCACTCACATAGTTCACGAACACGCGGACCAGATCCGGCGGGTGCAGGCCGAGCAATCGCCGAGCTAAGAATACCAGGACGCCGATCGAGTACGCGCCGACCAGGAACACGTTTGAAACGGCAAAAAGCTGTAGGCGCGCAATTCCCATCTGGAGCTTCGATAGTCCTCCGGGAAACCGCGGCATCTGCATCACGCTGCTGCCGGATAGCGTATTGTTGAGCTTGTTTGGCAGACTCCAGATCGAGAGGCCCCAAAGCCAGAACTTGATCTCTTTCTTGAGCGTGTAGGGCTCGTTGACATCGGCCCACCACACCTCGTGGAAAAGCAGTTCCTGCTGCTTGCCATTCGGCTGCCGGACGATCGCGCGCAACGGCGCGCCGGGCTGGCCGGTCCAGGTGTCCTGTTCGGCGCGGAGCGTCGCGGCTCCGGAGCCGACGATCTCCACCGTGGCGTCGGGCGCCGGAGTTCGCAGACGGACCGCATCAATCAGCGGACGAATGGCGGCGTCGACGTGCTCGAAGCGGCGGTGATCGCCGATGCCATGAACGAAGATTGTCCCGATGCGCTCGCGCAAAACTCCCATTTCAGCCCCCGAAAGTCACCACCCTAGGTTGCTGTTGTAAAGAACCTCGTCCTAGACTGCAAATCCGGTCCGTCGCCGACAAGGATAGCCGCTTTAAACAGCCACCGCGGCCTTGATGTGCGGATGGGCGTCGTAGTCCTCCAGCGTAAAGTCCTCGTAGCGGAAGCCGGAGATATCCTTCACGGCCGGATTGAGCCGCATCATGGGCAGCGCCTTTAAGGGTCGCGACAATTGCAGCCGCGCCTGCTCCAGGTGATTGAGATAAAGGTGCGCGTCGCCGAGCGTGTGGATGAATTCACCGGGCTTGAGATCGGTTACCTGCGCTACCATCAGGGTCAGCAGCGCATAGGACGCAATGTTGAACGGCACACCGAGAAAGATGTCGGCCGAGCGCTGATAGAGCTGGCAGGACAGTTTGCCGTCCGCGACATAGAACTGAAACAGGCAGTGGCACGGCGGCAGCGCCATCTTGTCGACCTCGGCCGGATTCCAGGCCGTGACGATCAGCCGGCGCGAGTCCGGATTGCGCCTTATCGCCGCCACCACATTGGCGATCTGGTCGATGGTGGCGCCATCGGCCGCCGGCCAGGAACGCCACTGCTGGCCGTAGACCGGGCCGAGTTCGCCGTTCTCGTCGGCCCATTCGTCCCAGATCCGAACGCCGTTGTCGTTCAGATATTTGATGTTGGTCTCACCTTTGAGAAACCACAGCAGTTCGTGCACGATCGATTTGACGTGCAGCTTCTTGGTGGTGGTCAGCGGAAAACCATTGGACAGGTCGAACCGCATCTGGTGGCCGAAGATCGAGCGCGTGCCGGTGCCGGTGCGGTCGTGCTTAACGGCACCGCGGTCCAGCACAGTCTGCATCAGGTCGAGATATTGGCGCACGCGGCCTCTTGTGGCGGTTAATTGCGGCGGTGGAGTGAGTCGGCCCCAGTGTAGCGCGGGGCGGCGGCGGCCGAAACGCCATCCCTGAGGGGTATCCCGGCCCCTCCGACGTGCCCCACTGATGAATGGCCGGCCCGCGGCAATGGAACCAGGCACTCCGCCGCGCCGATTCCCTAACGTGAGCTTCGTCCGTTCGCGGGCTGTGCCGGCTGCGTTCGGACGGAGCTTAACAAGGCTGGCTAATGTTCTGTTGGACAGAACGTCGAATCGTCTTCGCGCTGCGCTGAATGCCTTCAAACTGAGCGCCGGACATTTATAGGCACTTTGGGTGTGAGAATCCCGCGATGTAAACACACGACAGCCGTTGCCACGGTCTGTTCGCGCGGCGTCCCGGTCTTGTTCGCCCAGGCCTTAACAGGGCTGACTAATGTTCCGTTCGGCGAACGCGCGCATTGTCACCCTCCACGGCAATAATATGGAAACGGCGGCCTTTTCGGACCGCTGTTTCGACGCAAAGCTTAACAACGATATCCACAGTTCAAAGGTTGCCGATGGAACCCAGTCGAGGCAGGCTGCTGCGGAGGCCGGCGGCGATCTCGGGATGCTGCTGACAAGAAGTCCTCGGGGCATACAGCCGATGAGTCCATGGCTTTCGGTCTGGCTGAAGCCAGGCAACACGATCGAACGCATGCTGGAGGAACATCCGCGACGCGGCATCTGGCTGCTGGCGGTCCTTGGCGGCATATCCGGTATCGTCACGCAGTTGATCTCAGCCGGATGGACGACCGAATTGCTCGACTGGCGTGCGATCGTCGGCGTCGCACTGGCGGGAGCGTTATTCGGTGTCGTCGGACTTTATCTCTACGGCCTATGCTTCAGATGGAGCGGAAGGATGTTCGGCGGCCGGGCACCCGCCGCCGATTTGCGCACGCTAGTGGCCTGGGGATCCGTTCCCTACGTCGCAAGCTTGGCGATCTGTCTCGCCATCCTGGTCTGGCTGAAATTCTTCGGCAGCGCGGAGTCGGCCGTTAAGCCCGAGGCGCTGGTCGTTACGATGCAGACGATCGCCGCGGTGCTCAGCTTCTGGTGTCTGATCATGTTCTTGCTCATGGTCGCGCGCGTGCAGCATTTTGGATTCTGGCGCACCATCGCCAGCAGCGTGGTCGGTATGCTGTTGCTGCTCTTGCTGTTGTTCGCATTCATCGTGCCGTTCAGGACGTTTCTATTCCAGCCCTTCAATACGCCCAGCGGCTCGCAGAAGCCGGCGCTGCTGGTCGACGATTATTTCTTCGTGTCGAAATATGCCTACGGCTACACTCACTATTCGCTGCCGTTTTCGCCGCCGCTGTTCTCCGGCCGGTTCTGGGCCGCCGAGCCAAAGCGCGGCGACATCGCCGTGTTCCGGCTGCCCAAGGACACCTCGACCGACTACATCAAGCGCGTGGTCGGCCTGCCCGGCGATCGCATTCAGATGATCAATGGCGAGCTCCATATCAACGGCCAGCCGGTCAAGCGCGAACGCATCGAGGATTTCATCGACACCGACGATGGCCGCACCACTTCGGTCAAGCAATGGCGCGAGACGCTGCCCAACGGGGTGAGCTATGCCACGCTCGATCTCATCGACAATGGCTTTTACGACAACACGCCGGTCTACAATGTTCCGCCCGGCCACTATTTCATGATGGGCGACAACCGCGACAACTCCACCGACAGCCGCGTGATGTCGCAGGTCGGCTATGTGCCGTTCGAAAACCTGATCGGCCGCGCCGAGATCATCTTCAATTCAATCGCGCCGCGTTCCAAATCAGCGCAGCCCGGCATACGCCTCAATCGCATCGGCATGGCGGTGCGATAGGCCGAACAAAAACGGCGGCCATTTCCGGCCGCCGTTTATTTCACTCAGATTCTAATTCTCACAACGTCAATTCGTGACGTTCGCCTTGATGATCGGGGTCCACTTCGCGATCTCGCTCTTCACCAGAGTGGCGAGGGCCTGCGACCCGCGGCGGTCCTTGCCCGGAATATCGCTGCCGAGATCGAGGAGACGCTTGCGCACGGTCTCATCGTCCAGCGCCTGATCGAGCGCCGCCGACAGCTTGTCGACGATCGGCTTCGGCGTCCCCTTCGGTGCGAACAGCGCGTTCCAGGCCGACGCCTGGAATTCCGGCAGTCCGGCCTCGGTCGAGGTCGGCACGTTCGGCAGCGCCGGGTTTCGCTCCGCCGTGCCGATCGCATAGGCCTTGATGGTGCCGCCCTGGATGTGCGGCACCAGATTGACGATCTGATCGCACATGTAGTCGACCTGACCGCCGAGCAGCGCGTTCAGGGCCGGGCCGGTGCCGTTGAACGGGACCGCGATCGGCTTGACCTGCATCACCGAGTTCAGCAACAGGCAGGTGGTGAACGACACCGAACCGACGCCCGCATGGGCCGCGTTCATCTTGTCGGTGTTGGCCTTCACATACGCGACGAACTCCTTGAGATCCTTGGCCGGAAAATCCTTCTTGGCGACGATCAGGATCGGTGTGCCGGCCGCGAGGCCGATCGGTTCGAAATCGGCGTCCGGCTTGTAGGCGAGGTTCGGATACAGCGCGACCGAGGCCGCGTGGGTGCCCATATGGCCCATGACGATGGTGTAGCCGTCATTGGTGGCGCGCGCCGCGCGGGTCGACCCGGTGGTGCCGCCGGCCCCGACCACGTTTTCGACAACGACGGTCTGTTTCAAGGTGCGAGCCATGTGCTCGCTGACGATGCGGGCAATGATATCGGTGGGGCCGCCGGCCGCGAATGGTACGATCATGGTGATGACGCGGCTGGGATAGTCCTGCGCCGCCGCCGGGCCGGCCGCCAAGCTGACCGTCAGTCCTACCGCCACTACGGAGAGCAGTGCCTTCGACGCTACCCGTTTGAAAAGACTAGCCATCCTGGTCACTCCCTGTTCGGTTTTTCCCACCCGTTCAAACGACGGCGGGTTTATGGCCCTACAACACCTGACGCTAGCGACTTTTTCAATGCGCCGTTCGTCGCGGAATGCGCCTATCTGGATCACAAAATGGAAATGGGGCGGCCCGAAACCGGACCGCCCCATTTAAAAACATAGCCTTAGCAAGTCCGCAGAAACTCTCCGCGACGGAGAAGGCCTCAGCCTTCTTCGACGAAGACTTCGTCGCGGCGCTTGCGGATGGTCGGCAACAGCGCGAGCACCAGCAGAACGGTCGCGACGGCGATCAGGCCGGCCGAAATCGGACGGGTGATGAACACCGTCGGATCGCCGCGCGCGATCAGCATGGCGCGGCGCAGGTTCTCTTCCATCAGCGGGCCAAGCACGAAGCCGAGCAGCATCGGCGCCGGTTCGAAGTCGTGCTTCACCATCCAGTAGCCGATCAACCCGAAGACCGCCGCGATGATCACATCGCTCGGCGAGTTGTTCACCGAGTAGATGCCGATGCAGCAGAACACGACGATCGACGGGAACAGCAGCCGATACGGCACCCGCAGCAGGCTGACCCACAGACCGACCAGCGGCAGGTTGATGATGACCAGCATCAGATTGCCGACCCACATCGAGGCGATCATGCCCCAAAACAGTTCGGGCTGCTTGGTCATCACCTGCGGACCGGGCACGATGCCCTGGATCGTCATGGCGCCGACCATCAGCGCCATCACGGCGTTCGGCGGAATGCCGAGGGTCAAGAGCGGAATGAACGAGGTCTGAGCCGCGGCGTTATTGGCGCTTTCCGGCGCCGCGACGCCTTCGATCGCACCGCGACCGAAGCGCGACGGATCCTTGGCGATGCGCTTTTCCACCGTGTAGGCGGCGAACGACGCCACGATGGCGCCGCCGCCCGGCAGAATGCCCAGGATTGAGCCGAGTATCGTGCCGCGCGCGATGGCCGGCGCCGAGTCGATCAAATCCTGACGGGTCGGCATCAGGCCGGTGACCTTGGTATTCAAGATCTCGCGGCTTTCGTCCGACATTTCCAGGTTGCGGATGATTTCGGCGAACCCGAACAAGCCCATCGCCACGTTGGCGAAGCCGATGCCGTCGGAAAGCTCCGCCCAGTCAAACGTCATGCGTCCGGCACCCGTTTCCAGATCGGAACCGACCATCGACAGCAGCAGGCCGAGCAGGATGACGGCGATCGCCTTGAGGACCGAGCCTCTGGCCAGCACCACGGCGAAGATCAGGCCGAGCACCATCAGCGAGAAGTATTCGGCCGGACCGAACAACAGCGCGAGGCTGGTGAGCGGCGCACCCAATGCGGCGACCAGCACGGTCGAAACCGTACCGGCAAAGAACGACCCGATCGCCGCGATAGAGAGCGCAGCTCCCGCCCTGCCTTGCCGGGCCATCTGATGGCCGTCCAGACATGTAACGACGGATCCGGCTTCACCCGGGATGTTGACCAGAACCGACGTGGTCGAGCCACCATATTGGGCGCCGTAGTAAATGCCGGCCAGCATGATCAGCGCGCTGGTCGGCGACAGGCCGAAGGTGATCGTCAGCAGCATCGCCACGGTGGCGACGGTGCCGATGCCGGGCAGCACGCCGACGAGCGTGCCGACCAGCGCACCGATCAGGCAGAAGAACAAGTTCTGCGGTTGCGCCGCGACCGAGAAGCCGAGCGCCAGGTTCGCAATAAGATCGTGCATTTCGATACCTGCTTAGAAACGCGGCCAGAGCTGGAACGGAAGTCCGAGCCCGTAATAGAACAGCGCGACGCAGAACGCGGTCATGGCCGCCGCGGCGATGAGGCTTTCCACCACCTTCGCCTCGCGCGAGCCGGCGATCGCGATCAGGAAGGCCAAGTAGGAGGCCGGCACCAGGCCGACGGGCCGTACGATCAGGGCGAAGATCAGGATTGCGGCCACGACCAGCGCCGGCCCGCGATAGGCATAGGGCTCGATGTCGGGTCCATCGGTGAACAGGCCGATCAAGGCAATGCCCGCGCCGCAGATGGCGAGCAGGACGGAGAACAGTCGCGGCGCCGTGCCCGGCCCGAAGGCGAAGCCCTGCATGCCGGACAGGTCTTTCGTCGCCCATAACGCAACGACCGCGACAACGAGCAGTACTAAGCCACCCCAAAAGTCGCGCGGGTTACGTACGCCCAGAAAGCGCTTGCCCGCGCCCGTCGATGTTTGATCCGACATTTTGTGTATCCCACCCGACGTTTTTGCTTCTGCCCGGGCGTTCTTGGCACATTGCGGTGGTGCGGTCAAATGTCGCACCATATGCAAGAAAGCCGCATGGGATGGGCTTTTCAGGCCAATCTTCACCTGCGACATCTTGTCAATGTGGCGAACTAGGGCGCTCAAGGGTGGGGCGACTCTCTCCGCGCGCGGGGAGAAGGTGCACGCAGCATTCGCGTGAGACCCAGCGTCCTACAGCCCCGGCCGGACCACCGCCGGATCAAGTCCGGCGGCAGGCTTTTCCGATCATGCTCTAGCCGCAGGCTTCGCAGGCTTCGCAGGTGTCGCGGGTCGGGTCGGCTTCGAGATGACTTTTCGAAATGGCGGCGCCGCAGCAAGCGCACACGCCATATTGGCCGGTCTCCATCAGATCGAAGGCCCGTAAGATTCGGGCGATGCGTCGGCGCACCGCCATGTCGCCTTGGTTAGGGTCGTTCGTCCGGTCATACAGATCGTCAAGTTGCTGCTGAAGTCGGGCGCGCGTGCCGTTCAACCATCGGTCATCGCGCAGGTCCGGCTCCGCCCCCGCCGCGGTGATGGTGGTCCGAGGCCCCGTGACGCGTTGCAGGATCGCTTCGATAGCGGTTCGTATCATCATGAATAGTCCTCGATCGCCGCATGGCGCGGCGAACGATGCGCCGCTCGCGCTCAGGTGGGCGAATGAATCGGAAAAATGGCGGGAAGATCCCGGCAGAAGCCGATTACCGTCGAGGTGGTTTTTCCGGATGCGGCAGGCCTGCTCCCTGTCCGCAATCAGCATCGGCGCAGGCATGTACGGTATCCATCGAGTCGGTCAGCAGCGCCACCCGAAGCGGCACACCGAGATCGCAACCATGGTCGCTGGTGTCCGCGGGCGCTCCGCTGAGCGCGGCATGATCGATGCAGGTCCGGTTGCTGTTGGAAGTCGGGTTGCCGTCGCAAGTCGGGTTGCCGTCGGCCGGGACAATGCCGGTCGCGCTGTGGGCGGCCGCGTGCGCCGCGCTGTGGCTGGCGTGATGAGCGGGCAAGCCTGTAAGCAACGCAAAGCACAACATGGCGCGGCAAACAGCGTCAGCGAATGAAGTTTTGCCGGCCATCATGATCCCCCGCCGGGCACACTCGGAACGAAATGTGACGTCAATTGGGCCTGGGCGGGGTCGATTGGAGCGCGGGGATGCGCGAGTAAGTGCCGGTGTACTCGGGCAACCGCAACAACACGATTTGCGGCTGTGTCAAAATGCGCAGCAACGTCGTTCGGGATCTGTTTGCCCTGCGCGCGCAAGCGATCGGAACGTCGCGCGAAATACCGGTTGAGTTCGAGCGTGCAAAAATCCCTGCGTTGTGTGGTCCGGTACATGGCGCGGGTTAGCCTCAAGATAAACGAACAGGACTACCCACACTTCGTGGACATTGGCGATTGCCGCGTGTTACGGCGACCTAAAGGCGACAATCCAAGCGCTGCTCGTCACACTTGATCGCAGGACACTTGATCGCAGTGCAACATGCGGGCGGTGTTTGCCGCTTGCGCCCGTACCGCGCTTCGCTAGGATCGCGCCGCGTCGATAACAACAATAATGATGTGGGGAAATTTCTTGGGCCGAGTTCTTGGGTTTCGCAGTGTGAGGCGCGCCGCCATGTGCGGATGGGCCATTGCTGTTTTGGCCATGGCCGTTGTCGCAAGCTGGTCGACCGGCGCCATCGCGCAGGTCAACACCGACAAGTGGCCGGAGCGCCCCGTGCGATTCATCGTACCATTCCCGGCCGGCTCGGCGTCCGATCTGGTGGCCCGCGTCATCGCCAACGAGTTCAGCACCAAGCTCGGTCAGCAATTCGTCATTGAAAACCGTTCGGGCGCCAGCGGCACCAGCGGATCCGACGTATTGGCGCACGCGCCGCCGGACGGTTACACGGTCGGGCTGGGGACCAGCACTACGCTTGGCGTGGCCGCGGGCCTCAATCCCAAATTGCCGTACAATCCGGTGACCGATTTCACGCCGATCTCGTTGATCGGCAGCTCGCCTTATGTTCTCGCGGTCGCGCCGCGGCTTCCGGTGCAGAACGTCAAGGAACTGATCGCGCTCGCCAAGGCCAATCCGCGAACGCTCAATTACGCGTCGGCCGGGCCCGCCAGCCTGGCGCATCTCGCCGGCGAACTGTTCTCGCAGATGGCGCAAGTCGAGTTGACGCACGTGCCGTATCGCAGCTCGGCCCAGGCCGTCACCGATGCTACCGAAGGCCGCATCGAAATGCAGTTCGGCACGCTCGGCCCGACGCTGGAATTGATTCGCGCCGGCAAGCTGCGGGCGCTGGCCGTGACCGGCGCCAAGCGCATCGACTCGCTACCGGACGTTCCGACCATGCAGGAAGCCGGGCTCGCCGGTTACGATGTGGAATTGTGGATGGCGATCGTGATGCCGGGTGGGAGTCCGCCGGCGATCCAAAGGCGATTGAACGACATCATGCTGCAGGCGCTTCAATCCAAGGAGATTATTGCCACGCTGCAGACCCAGGGGATGCAGCCGGAACCATCGACGCCAGAAGCCTTGACCAACTTGACCCGCGACGAGATCGCCAAATGGCGCAATCTCGCCAAGGACGCCGGTCTCAAGGTCTCGCAATGACATCACGCGGCGTGAAAGCGCGTGTCATAAAAACGCGTGCTTAGCCGCCCATCTCTTGTATTCTCGCCTTGTATCCCTCTCTGCATTCTCCGCGGCCCAAAGGCGACAGGACAACGACCATGCTCGATACGGTACAACGCGGCGCCGCCGACCTGAAGCACACCGCTCCGGGCGCGCCAGCCACCGACCTCACCGTGACGCTGGCGATCGCGGATTACGACCGCACCCGGCCGCTGCTCAATGGGTCCGTCAAGCCGGCCGGGATCGATCTCCAATGCACCATCGGGAGCATTCCGGAATTCTGCCTGGTGCCGGTCTATGAGCAATACGACCTCGCCGAAATGTCGCTGTCCTGGTACCTGATGGCGCATTGCCGCAACGAGCCCGTGGTGGCGCTTCCGGTGTTTCCGCTGCGCATGCCGGTGCATGCCTACATGTATGTCCGCGCCGACGCGCCCTATACCAGCCCCGATGACCTTGCCGGCAAGCGCATCGGCACCAAACGATATCGCTCGACGATCAATGTTTGGCTGCGCGGCATCCTGCAGGAATATCACGGCCTCCGGCCCAGCGACTTCACTTGGTTCACGCCGGCCGAGGAGGGCGGTGGATTCGTCATTCCGGAAGACGTGTCGGTGACGCTGCGCCCCGGCCAGATGTCCGACATGGAAGAGATGCTGTTCAACGGCGAGGTCGACGCGCTGTTTACGCCGGTTCTTCCTGACGCGGTGATGCGGAACGACCCGCGCATTCGCCGTCTCTATCCGGATTGCCGCGCGGTGTCTCGCGCCTATGCCAAGCAGACCGGGTTTGTCCCGATGACCCATGTGGTGGTGGTGAGCCAACGCCTGTTGGAACGCGAGCCATGGGTCGCGAAAAGCATGTCGCAGGCGCTCATCGAGTCGCAGCGGCAGTGGCAGGAATTTGTCCAAGCCGATCCGAAGCATTCGATGCTGTGCGAGACGGTGTACATGCAGGAGGAGGAGCGGGCGATCTACGGCAGCGATCCGTGGGCGCAGGGCGTTGCGGGCAATCGCGTGGCGCTGCAGACCTTCATTCGCTACTGCAACGAACAAGGCTACATTCCGCGCCAGCCGGCCCCCGAAGAGATCTTCGCGGCCAACACGCTGTCTCTTTAAGACGCTATCTCTTTAAGGCAGGAACGCGACCGGCCGCGCGAATTGCATCCTGAGCAATGACGCGCGGCTGCCGTCTTCAGGCGGCGCAGGGAATACCAGCTGTCGAGGAGGTGCTTATGAGAATTGTTCAAGGAGTCATGGTTGCGCTCCTCGTGCTGACCGTCTGCCCCGTCGCGGCATCGGCGCAAGACGACAAGTGTCCGAAAGGCTTGAGCAACGATGAGTGCGATCAGTGGCACTTCGAGCGCATGGACAGACTGCTGAGCGAAGCGGTCGCCAGCAGGATCGACGCCAGCAGCAAAATGACGACACGCCAGGATATCATCGCGGCGATCAAGCAGACCGGACAGGAAGCTCACCGCGCGTGGGTCGCGTTCCGTGAAGCGGAATGCACGGCATATGTCGCGGCCAACGTCATGAGCGCAAGAACGGAAAGGGGTAAGAAGGCTTCGTGCTTACTATCCATGACACAGCGACGAATTGCGGAAGTGAAGAAGCCGTAGTCGGCGTGTTGCGGGAGGCGGTCGTGCTCGAAGAGGCCGTCGCGCTGGCGCAAGCAGGCGCAGCCTGCGTACCATGGCTGCGACAGAGCGCGTCTCGAAGGATGGACCTCGGTGCCTACGCCCTGACGAGGCAATAGCTGGTGCTGCGTCCACCGCCTTCGTCCTTTTTCAGAATGCCGGCTGCCAGAAGTTCATGGATGTCGCGCAACGCCGTGTCGGGTGAGCATTTTTCGGTCGTGGCGTATTTGAGACCCTGCATCTGGGCGATCAGCTTGCCCTGACGCTGCAGGCCGCCGCCAACGGTCGGGTCAAAGCGTCCCGATTCCAGGAAATTCGGGCCAGTTTTCAAGCCGATGGATGTAGGTCAGCATAATCTTCGCACCTTTTGCGGAGATTATGGGGGCATTCTCCGCACGGGCCAGGGTGTGGACGGTCCCATTCATTTCATCCCTCCCAGAGCATTTCCCGGTGGGAGCCGCTTCACCGCAGAAAATGCGACCAGACAAGTCGCCCTCGTCAATGCAGCCTTGTCGTGTATTGTTAAATGATGCACATTTTAGGTAGGTGTAAGACAGGGGGGTGTCATGCAGGAAGCGGCGCGGCTTCAACGCAACAAGCAACGCCTTGGCGAGTGCTTTCCGGCGTTTGCAAAACGTGTGGCAAAGGTCATCGGAGAGATGGAAGCGCTGGGTTTTCGGCCGCGCATCCAGGACGCCCATAGGACAATCGCCGACCAATTGAAGGCTTTCAATGGCGGTTTCTCGGACGTGAAATTCGGCTTTCACAACGTCACCGGTGATGGCGGAAAACCGGAATCTCTTGCCGTCGATTTGCTCGACGACGATCATCCGCTGGCTCCGCCTCGGAAATACGTCATCACGCTGGCTTCGATCGCGCAGAAACAAGAGCTGCACAGCGGAATCTTCTTCCGCCTCAAGACCGCACCGGAGCGGAAGGCGTTGCAAGACGCGATCGACAATCTGAACTTCGATCTGAAGGTCAGAATTGGTTTTGATCCGACGCATCTGGAGCCGACCGGGCTGACGATCGCTGAAGCAAAGGAGGGCGAGAGGCCGACGTAATAAGTAGCCTGGATGGAGCGAAGCGAAATCCGAATGTCATGTGAAGGGTCCCGGATTGCGCTGCGCTCCATCGGGCTAAGCTGGCTAGACAGGCAGCCCGCACCTGTTGGCATTTTGCAGCAGGCGCTTGGCAGCTACCAAGTCGAGGGCTTTAGGGACAGCGACCTCTTGAGCAGACTTTGAGGATCTCACGACGTCGCTCGGCGGCGGTGAGGCCCAACCGGTCGAAAATCTTTAGCGCGCTTCTTCATAGCTGGGGCTATAGCCGACTTGCGATGGTTCGAGACGCGCGACTTCGCAGCGCTCCTCACCATGAGGCCAAGAGAGGCAGGGCACGCGAGGAGAGTGCGCAGCATTCGTGGCATCGTCAGAAATCCGGGCCTGAGAGCCGTGGCACACATCGAGCTGCCAAAGAAAAGGCGGGCACAAGGCCCGCCTTTTCTCAAACCTAAATGCCTTCTCGACCCGCCCCCTACAACCCCGGCCGCGTCACCTTCGTGATCTTGTCCATCGAATAGCTCGCCGTGCCGATGGTGAGCACCGGCGGCGTCTTCGACATGTCGACGGAATCGACGGTGCCGGAAACTTCCGAGCCGATGGTGACGGCCGCGCCGGTGGCGTCCTTGCCGGTGACCGAGATCGTGTAGGCGCCGGCCGGCCATTGATTGCCGCTGGCATCCTTGCCGTCCCAGACAAAGCCCTGCTGGCCCGGGTTCATCGTATAATTGCCGGTGTGCACGGTCTGGCCGGTCGAGCTCTTGATGTTGACCGTCACGCTGGCGGTCTTCGGCACCGACAGCGTCCACTTGGCATTTTCGGTATCGGTAAGCTGCGTGGTCTGGCCCTGGGCCGAGACCGTAAGGCCGACATAGCCGAGCGCGATCGCCGATTGTGAAGACTTTTCCAGTGCGATCATCTGGCCGAGCTGGTCGTTCTGCTTGAGCTGCTGCTCGACCTGCGCGAACTGCACCAGTTGCTGGGTGAACTGGTTGGTGTCGAGCGGGTCCATCGGGTTCTGGTTCTGCAACTGCGTCGTCAGCAGTGTCAGGAAGGTCTGGAAATTACCCGCCAGCGTGCCGTTGGCGGTCGTGCTCGCGTCCTTGGAGACCGGCGACGTCGGCGTGGTGCCGGTCTGGCTGGTGACCGGCGGCGGCGTATAGCTGGTGTCGATGGTGGCCATGACGGGCTCCTTTTAAATTCGAATATCGACGCCGCCGCGCGATGCGCTCCAGCGGCCGTAGGAATTCGACGCAACGGTATCGACGAGCGGCAGATCTTCGGCCTGCGCCACGATACGCGCGGTGTTCGAGCGCGCCTCGTTCTGCTGCTGGCCGGAATTCTGGTCGCGCAGTGAGAACTGCATGCCGTTTTCGCCGGTCTTCAGGCCGGCATCCTGCATCGCGCGTTCGATGTTCTGCGCGTCGCGGCGCAGCAGATCGAGCGTCTCCGGCCGGTCGACCACCATATGGGTGTTGACCGTGCCGTCGCGGTCGACGTCGAGGCGAACCTCGACGCGGCCGAGTTCCGCCGGATCGAGCCGGATTTCAAAGCTGCTTTTGCCCGGCATGGCGCGGGCTGCGATTTCGATGGCGAGGCCGGCCACCGGAACGCCGGCGCGGGAATCCGTCGTGCCCGTCGCGGACGCCACGGTGGCGCCGGCCGTGGCCGATGCCGCGTGCTGGCTGGTGGTTTGAAGCTGGTTGGTCGGCGTCGCGTCGGCATGTTTCGCGGCGGCGGCCTCGGTCGGACGAATGTCGGTATCGCGCGCCTCGGCAACAGCCGGCCGCGCGGCGGCGGTCTTCGCGGCTTCGTTCGGCGTAGCCCGTTGCGTTGAAGCGGTCGCGGCGGTTGCCGGCTTGGCGTCGGTCTTCGGCGTTTCGCCTTCCGCCGTCTTCGCAGCGGCTTCGGTGTCGGCCGCGACCTTGCCGTCGACCGACTTGGCGGCCTTTTCACCGGCAGGCTTGGTGCCGGTCGCGAGCGCGGCTTCGGCATCGGCCGGATTCGCGGCTTCGGCATCGGTCGGATTTGTGTTCGCGGCGTTCGCGTCGGCCGGTGTGTTATCGGCCGGCGTGGTGGCGGGTTTGCCCTTGGCGGCGTCGGCCAGCGCGGTCAGTGCGTCGGCTGCGGTCTCCGACGCGGTCGGAACGGCCTCAAAGACGACGGGTGCCAGCACGACAGTGGCGACCGGGGTCGGCGTCGGCGCGACCGGCTCGGGCGTGATCAGGGCCAAGAGCGCCGCGTCCAGCGCGACGGCTTCCTCGGTCTTGGTGGCGTCTTCTGCCGGAGCCGCGGTTTCGGTGCCGGCCTGTTGTTCGGTGGTCTTGGTGTCCTGGGCCGGCGCGGCGCTGTCCGTGGCGGTCGCGCTTGGCGCGTTGTCGGTAGGGTCCGGTGCCGGCGCGGCCTCGGCGGCCGGAGCGTCATTGTTATTACCGCGCTCGGCCCGGTCCGGCCGTTCGGTACGATCATCACGTTCGTTGCGCTCGGCGCGCTGCGGACGTTCCGGCTTGTCGGGACTGTCGGGGCGGTCGGTCCGGTCGCGGCGGTCGGCGCGGTCGTTACGTTCGTTGCGCGCGGCCCGTTCATCGGCCCGGCTGCGCCGTTCGGCGGCGCGGTCGTCGGGCTGGGTGCGGGCCGGTTCGATCACGGTATGGGGTGGCGGCGTCGGATCCGCGTTGTCGGCGGTGGACAGCATCGACGCGAAATCGAGATTGCTCGACTTGGCGTCGGCGGCCCGCGCGGTGTCGCCCAGCCGCTGGCTGAACAGGATGGTCGGGTCGGTCATCACTCGCGACACTTTGGCCTCGCTCGCATGGGTTTTCCGCCATCAGGCTTCGCAAGCCCCGTGCCAGCACCGATTTTTCAGTAATAATGTAATAATTTCAATAACTTAAGTTATTGGTCGGCGGTTTGAAACGCTACCCAAATAGACCAAAACCCGGCAAGAAATGCCGGTTTTGCCGGGCCAACGGCGGAAAACGCCGGGCCGGCCCGCATTGCGCCACCTTGGTGCGCACCTATAGTAAGAAGTCATTCGCCCCCAAAAGGCGCGGGTTCCGCCCGGTGCCACCCTTAGATCGCCCATACGAAGATCATGATGCTGAACAGTCTCGATCTGCCCGGCCGCCCGCAGGACACCAGGGTCGTTGTCGCCATGTCCGGCGGCGTCGATTCCTCGGTCACGGCTGCGCTGCTCAAGGCCGAAGGCTATGACGTGGTCGGCGTCACCCTGCAGCTGTACGACCATGGCGCCGCGACCCACCGCAAGGGCGCCTGTTGCGCCGGCCGCGACATCCATGACGCGCGCGCGGTCGCGGAGCGCATCGGTATTCCGCATTACGTGCTGGACTACGAGCAGAAGTTTCGCGAAGCCGTGATCGACCGCTTCACGCAGAGCTATGTCGAGGGCGAGACGCCGGTGCCGTGCATCTCGTGCAACCAGTCGGTCAAGTTTCGCGATCTCCTCGACACCGCGCGCGATCTCGGCGCCCACGCGATGGCGACCGGCCACTACATCGCGTCGCGCCTTCAGCCGGACGGCAGCCGCGGGCTTTATCGGGCGCGCGAGGAAGAGCGCGACCAGAGCTACTTCCTGTTCGCCACCACGCCCGAACAGCTCAGCCTACTGCGCTTTCCGCTCGGCGATCTGACCAAGGCGCAGACGCGCGAATTCGCGCGCCAGCATGGCCTGACCATCGCCGACAAGCCGGACAGCCAGGACATCTGCTTCGTGCCGAGCGGGCACTATGCCGACATGATCGAGCGGCTGCGGCCGGGCGCGGCCGAGACCGGCGATATCGTCGATCTGAACGGCCGGGTGCTCGGCAGCCATGCGGGCATCATTCATTTCACCGTCGGACAGCGGCGCGGCCTCGGCATCGCGGCGGCCGAGCCGCTCTATGTCGTGCGGCTTGATGCGTTGACGCGCCAAGTGGTGGTCGGACCGCGCGAAGCGTTGCGCACGCGCGCGATGCGGCTGCGCGATATCAATTGGATCGGCGATGGCACGCTCGATCAGGCTTGCGCCGGCGCGGGCCGCGAGGTGTTCGTCAAGGTGCGCTCGACGCGCGCGCCGCGGCCGGCCTGGCTGCGCGCCACGAATGACGGCATCGAAGTCGAACTGGTCGACGGCGAAGACGGCGTCTCGCCCGGCCAGGCCTGCGTGTTCTACGACGCGGCGGACGGACAGGCCCGCGTGCTTGGCGGCGGTTTCATCGCCCGCGCAGTCGCGGCCGGTGTCACGCCGGCGCCGCGCGAATCTGTGCGCGAAGTCGCCGGAGCGCGCGGATAACACCAACAACAAGCCGTACAATAAAAAGAACAGGCACGAGTCAGTAAGCGTAAGCGTGGGGGGACGAAGCGGCCATGAGCGATCAGCTCGATCAAAAGACCATCTCGAAAGCCTATGCGCGCTGGGCGCCGGTCTACGATCTGGTGTTCGGCGCGGTGTTCGATCGTGGCCGCAAGGCGGCGATCGTATCGGCCGAGCGCGTCGGCGGGCGCATTCTCGAAGTCGGCGTCGGCACCGGCATTTCGCTGCCCGACTATGCGCGATCGAACCGTTTGTTCGGCGTCGACATCTCCGAGCCGATGCTGCGCAAGGCGCAGGAGCGCGTCGCTGCGCAGAACCTGACCAATGTCGAAGGTCTCGCCGTGATGGACGCCGGCAATCTCGCTTTGCCGGATGCCAGCTTCGACGTGGTGGTCGCGCAATATGTGATTACGGCGGTACCGAATCCGGAAGCCACGCTCGATGAATTCGCCCGCGTGTTGAAGCCGGGCGGCGAGATCATCCTGGTCAACCATATCGGTGCCGAGAGCGGCTTTCGCCAAATCTTCGAGCAGGGCTTCGCGCCGCTGGCGCGCCGGCTCGGCTGGCGGCCTGAATTCAAGTGGGGCCGGCTGGCTGACTGGGCCGAGCGGCACGGCGGCGTCACTTTCGTCGAGCGACGCCCGATGCCGCCGCTTGGGCATTTCTCCCTGATTCGCTTCGCCAAAACGGCCGGAGCAACGCCCGCGGCCCGGGAGCCCGCGCAAGCCGTCGGCTGACGCTAAAGCTCGCAGGCGCGACAATTTTTTTCGACTCTCGCGGAACCGGGTACCGATTTAGCGGTTATTTGGCATTAGCCAGAGACCCCACATGCACAATCCCGTTTTGTCTGCCTCCAAAACTAATTCCGGCATTTCGGGCCTCGATGACATTCTCTGTGGCGGCTTTGCCGACCGGCGCCTGTTCCTGGTCGAGGGCAGCCCTGGCTCGGGCAAGACCACCTTGGCCCTGCAATTCTTGATGGCCGGCGCGGCCGTGGGTGAAAAGGGTTTGTACATCACACTGTCGGAAACCGAGGATGAATTGCGCCACGGCGCCGCCTCGCATGGCTGGAGCCTTAGCGACGACATCGACGTGTTCGAACTCGCGCCTCCGGAAAACCTGCTCGACGACGATCAGCAGCAGAGCCTGCTGTATTCGTCCGATCTCGAACTCGGCGAAACCACCAAGCGGATGTTCGAGGCGATGGACCGGGCGAAGCCCGTTCGCGTTGTCCTCGACAGCCTGTCGGAAATCCGTCTGCTGGCGCAGAGTTCGTTGCGCTATCGCCGCCAAATCCTGGCGCTGAAGCATTATTTCGCGCGCAAGGATGCGACCGTGCTGTTGCTCGACGACATGACGGCAGAAGCGACCGACAAGACGGTGCACAGTGTCGCGCATGGTGTGCTTCGGCTGGAGGAACTGGCGCCGAATTACGGCACCGAGCGCCGCCGGTTGAGGGTACTGAAATATCGCGGGCAGGCGTTTCGCGGCGGCTACCACGACTACGTCATCAAGCATGGCGGCCTGCAGGTTTTTCCACGCCTCGTGGCGGCCGAATATCGCACCCGCAAGACCCAACCGGTGATGACCAGCGGCCTTAAGGAACTGGATCAACTGCTTGGCGGTGGGCTGGAACGCGGCTCAAGCGCGCTGGTGCTCGGGCCGGCGGGCTCCGGAAAGTCGCTGCTGGTGCTGCAATTCATCGCATCGGCGGTGGCGCGCGGCGAAACCGCGGCGCTGTTCGTGTTTGACGAAGAGCTCGGCCTGTTGTTTCAGCGCGCCAAGGCACTCAACATCGATCTCCAGGCCATGCATGACAGCGGCAAGCTGTTCCTGGAGTCGATGGATGCCGCCGAATTGTCGCCGGGCGAATTCGCCCACAAGGTTCGGGCCTGCGTCGATCAGCATGCGGTGCGCACCGTCGTGATCGACAGCCTGAACGGCTATCAGAACGCGATGCCGGAAGAGCAATTCCTGATCCTCCATATGCATGAACTGCTGCAATATTTGAATCGCAGCGGCGCCACGACCTTCCTGACCGTCGCGCAGCATGGGCTCGTCGGGGACATGCAGGCGCCGGTGGACATCACCTATCTGGCCGACACTGTATTCCTGCTGCGCTATTTCGAAGCCGCCGGCCGAGTGCGGCGCGCGATCTCGGTGATCAAGAAGCGTACCGGCCCGCACGAGGACACCATCCGCGAATATCGGATCGGTGGGCGGGGCCTGAGCATCGGTCTTCCGCTTGAAGACTTTCAGGGCGTATTGCGTGGCGTGCCAACCTATGTCGGCAAAGCTGGACTAATGGATACCGGGTTGACGGGCACGCCATCGTGAATATCGCCAGCCCTCCTAGTGCGAGCGTCGCCGAGCATCCGGAACGCGCGATTATTCTGGCGCCGCAGGGCCGCGATGCCAGGATCGCGGCTGGCATCCTGCACGAAGTCGGCATCGGCAGCGACATCGCGCACAGCCTGGACGAGCTGTTGCAGGCGATGCGCCGCGGTGCCGAGATTGCCGTCGTAACTGAAGAAGCGATCCGTACCGCCGACCTCAAGCCGTTGTCCGATTGGATTCACGGTCAGCCGCCCTGGGCGGATTTCCCGTTCATTCTTTTGACCGAGCGGGGCGGCGGCATCGAGCGCAATCCGACGGCCGGAAGGTTGATGCTGACGCTCGGCAACGTCACGTTTCTGGAGCGGCCGTTTCACCCGACCACGCTGGTCAGCGTCGTGCGTACCGCGATGCGCGGCCGTCATCGGCAATATGAAGCGCGCGACCGCCTGGAGGCGCTGCACGAGAGCGAACTTCATGCCCGCAACGCGGAAGCCGAACTGCGCCGTTTCAACGAGACGCTGGAAGCCCGCGTCGCCGAGCGCACCTCCGAACTCGGCGCCGCGAACCGGCAATTGATGGGCCAGATCGAGGAACGCGAAAAGGTCGAAGCTACATTGCGTCAGATGCAGCGCCTCGAAGCCGTCGGCCAGCTCACATCCGGCGTCGCCCACGACTTCAACAACCTTCTGACCGTCGTGCTCGGCAATGTCGGATTTCTTGAGCGCGAATTGCCGGCTGCCGGCGTCGACGGAAAATGCATGCGTCGTCTTAGCTTCATGCGTACCGCGGCCGAACGCGGCGCCAAACTGACCGCGCAATTGCTGGCGTTCTCGCGCCGGCAGCGGCTGGAGCCGAAGCCGCTCGACCTCAACGAGTCCCTCGATGGCATGCGCGACTTGTTGCAAAGCACACTCGGCGGCAGCGTGCAGGTCAACACCATGCTGCGGCCCGGCCTGTGGCCTGCGCTGGTCGATCCGACGCAGATCGAACTCGTCGTGTTGAATCTTGCGATCAATGCCCGCGATGCGATGGAAGTCGGCGGACGGTTGACCATCGAGACCGCGAATGTGCGCATCGCCGTGCAGGAGCGGCCGGAACATCCCGCGCCCGGCGAATACGTCACGATCCGCGTGGCTGACACCGGCTCAGGCATGACGCCGGAGGTGCGGGTTAAAGTCTTCGAGCCGTTCTTTACGACGAAGGATGTCGGCAAGGGCTCGGGACTTGGTCTGAGCCAAGTGCTCGGCTTCGCCAAGCAGTCAGGCGGCGGCGTGCGGATCGACACGCGGGTCGGCGAGGGCACCTCGGTGATCGTCTATTTGCCGCGGGCCCAGCACGCCGGAGTTGGACCGACGGTAGCGACCGCCGGAGCGCAGCAGAATTCGTATGCGCGCGGTTCCATCATTCTGCTGGTCGATGACGACAACGCGGTCCGCGAGGTCACGGCCTCGATGTTGTGCGATCTCGGCTATGTGGTGCGCGAAGTCGGCAGCGGCGGCGCGGCACTCGATCACCTCGAACGTCATGAGGATATTGACTTGGCGGTGCTGGATTTCGCGATGCCGGGCATGAATGGCGGCGACCTCGCGCGCCAAATTCAGGCCAAATGGCCGTCGATACCTATTCTGTTCGTCACCGGCTTTGCCGATATCACGGCGCTGGGCGAGGTCGGTGAGGACCGAATCATCAAAAAGCCGTTCGTTGACGATGAGCTGGCCGTGAAGGTGCGCGCTGCACTGGCAGATAATCGGCGTGTCGCCGGCAATGTCGTGCGGTTGCGGCGATAACTTCGATCGTTCGTCGTGTTCCCTCGGGAACCTGCGCAAGGATATCGACGTGACGCACCGGCTCAAACAAAAACTCCCAAGATCCTGCCCACGATTGGATAGCTTTACAATTTTGCCCGCAGCCCAACATATGCGGCGAGTGGCGCACCCGGCGTCATCATGCGCGGATCGGTGACGTTCAGGAACGGGATCGATTCGGCCTCGAAGAACGTGCCGAACGTATAATAGTGCTTGTTGAACAGGTTCTGCACCAGGCCGAACACTTCGATGTTCGGCGTCACCTTGTACGAGGAGTGCAGGTTCACCATCCAATAGCTCGGCAGCATCGCATTCAGGTTGGATTCGTCGCCGCGCAGATACTGGCCGCTGGTCGCGACAAGATCAGCCCCGAGCTTCCACTTTTCATCGAACGCATATTCGGCGCCCGTCTTGAACCGGTGGCGCGGCATGCTCGGCATCACGTTGCCGGGCGAGACCGTGATGGTGCCGTCGGGCGACGCCATCGGGTTGTCGGGCGATTGCAGCGTCAGCGTGCTCTGGAAGGTGGCTTCGAGGTACGTGTAGTTGGCGTAGACCTGCCATTCCTTGGACTGGAACGTAACGGCCGCTTCGAATCCGCGTCGCCGCGTATCGCCGGCGTTCTGGAAATAGCCGCGCCCGGCGATGTCGCTTGCCACGTTGATAATGTCGTTGCTGTTGCGGGTGTGGAATAAGCCCAGGTTCCAGACCAGTTGGCCGTGCAGCGGCCCGGCGTCGAACCGGCCGCGCAGGCCGGCCTCATAAGTATGCGACACCACCTGCTGCAACGGCGGATCGGCCACCAGGAAATTGTCCAGGAGACACGGCCGCGCCGGATCGCTGCAGCCGAGCTCGGCCGGCGTCGGCGCGCGGTTGGCTTCCGAGTAGCCGAGATAGGCGGTGATCCCCGGCGTCAGCTTATAGGTCGCACCGATCACCGGATTGAAACGGCTGAACAGATGCGAGCCGTTCAGCGCGGTGCCGAGCTGATCCTCCAGCTTGATCTGCGCCATATTGAACCGTCCACCGGCTGTCACCGATAGTGCCGACGTGACGTCGAAGGTGTTGGTCGCATAGAAGCCCGTATAGGTGCTGGTGGTATCCAGTGAGACCGGCGCGATGTCGGCGGCCGGCTGCTGGACGATGACACCGGTGCCCGTAACGAACAGGTCGGACCCGATGGTGCCGAGCTCGCTGTCAGCCTTGAAGTTCACCCGGCCGCGATCGATCGCGACGCCGGCGACGAATTGATTGCCGTGTTCGAACAGCCGCGCGGCGCTGATGGCCTGCAGCGAGCCGCCGAATGTGTCGGCTTTGGTGTTAGTGCGGTCGACGGCTCCGGGCACGTTGCCGCCGAGGATCGAGGCCGCGACCGTGCTGCCGCTGGTGCTGATCAATTGCGTGGTGTCGTCGCCGATGCAGAGCAGCGTATCGAACGGCGCGGCGCAGACCTCGACCACGGATGTATTGCCGTCGACATGCTTCTGCCGGAAGCCGCGATAGTAAAAGTTGCCCTGCAATGACAACGTATCCGTCATGGCATATTTGCCGCTGGCGTTGAGAAAGATCAGCTCGTTCTTGGTGGTCTGCGGCGTGGTGTAGACGCTGTGCCAATTCTGTTCGAGCATCTGCACCGGGGTCGGCCCGGTGGCGCCGAACCGGTTGGACGCAGTGGTGAAGTTGAAATGAAACTCGGTCTTCTCGCCGCGCACGCCGATGTCGCCAAAGATGCGCCGCAGCCGCGAATCCGAGCGGGCACGCCAACCGTCGTCCTTCAGGGCGTCGGCCGCGATGTAGCCGGCCACATTGCCGCGCTGGCCGCCGACCTGCGCCGACATCGCCTGTCGGCCGAACGAGCCGCCGCGTATTTCGGCTTCGGCGCCCTGATAGGTGAAGCCATCCTTCATGGTGACGACGACCGCGCCGCCGAGCGCGTTGAGGCCGAACACCGGATTGTTCGGCACCACGTTCATGCGGTCGATGGCGTTTTCCGGGATGAAATCCCAGTTGACGGTGTCACCGAAGGTTTCGTTGATGCGCACGCCGTTCTGGTAAACGGCTAGCCCCTGCGCGGTGCCGACCACCGGCGAAGCGACGAAGCCGCGATATTGAATATCCGGCTGAAACGGATTGCCGGCCACATCGGTGATCAGCAGGCCCGGTATGCGCCGCTGCATCGCATCGGCGAGGCTCGATGTCTTGGCGGTGTCGAAATCGGCCGGCGTCAGAATATGGGTGTTGGCCGGAACCTTGTCGCGATCGCTACTCTGCGACAGCGGCGAGGAGGCGATGACTTCGATTTCGGGCAGCACATCTGAACTGGCGGTCTGTGCGCCGGCCGGACCGGTCAGCGACAGGGGGAGCGACAGCGCGATCAGGCTGGTGCCCCACAGCCATGCCTTGCCCGTGCCCATGAGCATTCCCCCACGCCCGACATACGGTCTCGCGGCAAATGCTAACGATGGCGATAGACCGCTTCGCAACTGTCGAATGCGCGGCGGGCGCTGTCTTGGTCAGATTGTCCAATTGTGGGCGGGAACAAGTGGCAATGGCTTGCGACGGGCGAAGCGGAACGGCTCACGAAGCGGCCGGAACAAGCTGGGTCGCGGCGCGGATCAGTTCCGGCAGGGTGCGCAGGCCAAGCTTCTGCTTGAGCTGGTAGCAGAGGTTGACCACGGTCTTATAGCTGACGCCGAGTTCGCTCGCGATGATGCCGTAGGACTTTCCTTCCGCCAGCAGCGCCAGCGCCTGCAATTCGCGCGGCGTCAATTGCGCCAGCGGATCGCGCCGCACCCCGGTCGCCGACAGCGCGACCTGGGTCGCCACATCGGGACTGAGATAGGGTTTTCCGGCCCGCACCTTCTCAAATGCCAGAACCAGTTCCTCCGGCGAGGTGTCCTTGAGCAGGTAACCTGTAGCACCTGCTTCAAGTGCCCGCGTTACGATGATCGGATCGGCATGCATGCTGAATACCAGGATGCGGGTGCTGTGGCCGCGCGCGCGAATACGCCGGATCAGGGCGAGGCCCGCCAAGCCGCTGTTCTGCATCGACAGATCGACGATCATCACGTCCGGGCGATGCCGAAGATACTGTCGGTAACCGGAAACAGGATCGCGCGCCTCGAACACGTCGCGCATGCCGGCATCGAGCAGGATGCGCCGGCAGCCCTGCAGCACGATCGGGTGGTCGTCGACGATCAGTACCGAGGTCATGGCAGGCCGCCCTTCGGTTTGGCGAATTCACGACTGCCGGCGGTCTGAGCGCGCACCGGAATCATGACCCGCACGCAGGTGCCGCGCCCGGCGAGGCTCTCCAACCCATGCTCGCCGCCGAGTGCGTGCACGCGTTCCTGCATGCCGGTGAGGCCGAAGCCCGGCCGGGCATTCGGCTCCATGCCGCGCCCGTCGTCGCGCAAGGTCAGCGTCAGATTGGATGCGGTGCCGTCGGGCATCTCGCCGATGTCGATATCGACGCGGTTGGCGTCGGCGTGGCGCAGCGCGTTGGTCAGGCCTTCCTGGACGCAGCGATAAATCGTCAGATCGACGCTGTCGCCATAGCTGTCGCGCAACTGGCCGGTCCGGAGTGCGAACGCGATATCGGGCTGCTGGCGGGCGCGTTCCTGCACCATCTCCGACAGCAGGTCGCCGAGCGGCAGATGTCCGAGCGCCATCGGCCGCAGCCGGTTCAGCATGCGCCGGTTCAGGCCTTGCAGATGATCGATGATCGTCTGCATCTCCCGCACCCGTTCGGCGATCTTGCTGGCCGTCGTGGTTCTGGCCTTGCCGAGCACGAGACCGATCGAACCGGCGCTGGCCTTGAGGCCGAACAACGACGGGCCGACTTCGTCGTGCAGTTCCAGCGCCACGCGCCGTCGCTCGTCGTCCTGCGCGGTGATGACCCGGCGGCTGAGGCGGATGTTTTCAGCCCGTGCGGCCTCGAGTGCCGATGCCAGGGCGTTGAATCGATCCGTAATGCCGGAAAGTTCGCGCGCGCGGGGGTCTGTCAGCCTTACCGTATAGTTGTGCCGTTCGAGATCGCGCATGCCGCCGGCGAGGCCGGCGAGCGGCCGCAGCAGATGGCCGAAGATCACATAAAGCGCGCCGATCAAGACCAGATGCCCGACCAGCGCGACGGCGCCGAGCGCCAGCGTGTTCTCCCAGACTTCCGCGATCTCGTCGCTCGGTTCGCCGACAATGACCAGCGAGCCGATAGCGCGGCCATCGACGACGACCGGCAATTCGTGCCGGCGCGGCGGCGGCCGGATCAGGGCGGCGAACCACGCGGGCGTTCGCGGGTCGGTCCAATTCGCAGCATCGGGGCTTGTCGGCGGCGTGACGTCCTTGGCGCTGACATCGACCACATGGATGCGTACATGGCGCAGCACCTGCAAGGGCGATGGCAGCCGCGACATCAGGTCCTGCGCCGAGCCGTCCTGCTGGGCGAGGCGCAATGTCTCGGAGGCCAGACGCTCGGCCAGTTGCATCGAAGCCGCGATCTCGATCCGCGTGGAAGCGCGGGCCTGCCAGATGATGATCGCCCCGGCGATCGATGCCGCGATCAGGTCGAGCACGATGAAGGCCAGCAGAAGCTGTGCCCGGATCGAGCGGCGATGCCATAACGCGCCGAACAGGCCGCGCGGGCGCGGGAACAACTCGGCCGGCGGTCCGGTCGCGGTGCCGCGAAGGTCGTGGGGGCGGGACGGCCGGTTCATGTGACACCCGTCAATGTGTCGGCGGGCATCACATCGTGCGCGGCATGCGACGCCAGCAGCGCGACCGCGGCGGCCGGTGCGCCATACGTCGCTGCGGCGCGTGCTTCGGGTGTGGCGTCGAACACCGTATCGAACGAGACATGATGGCGGCCGAGGCGCCGGGCGATGTCATGCGCGACCGTTTCGCCGATGCCGGCGACGACCAGTGGCGCGTCCGGCGGCAGCGCAGCCTGTGAGAGCACCAGCATGGCGGAATCCAGCACGGTGCTGACCTGAGCTTCCGCGAACCAGCGCGCCAGCTCGAACCAGGCTTCATCGTTCGCGTCACCGGCATCGCGCCCGACGATGCGCGCCAGCCGTGCGCGCGAGGCCGGGATGGTCTTTTCCCGCCCGTCGGCGGTCGACATTTGGTCGGCGCCGTCCGGTAGCGTACCGAGAATGCGATGCACGTCCGCCATGGTGGCGAAATTTTCCCTAATCAATGGCGTCCACTGGCCGGCGAACGGCGCCCGCTCCGAGATCGCCATCAGGAAGCTGCGCACCATGCCGGTGTAGACGAGTTCGCCGTGTGCAAGACGTTCGGCGTCCGTATAGCCGCGCGCCGCAACGCTGCCGTTGCGGACAGGAACGAGATCGGTCGTGGTCGATCCGATATCGACGAACAGCGCATCCGTGTGGGTGCGCGCCGCCATCGCCGCGCTGGCGTGCCAGTTGGCCGAGGCGATGTCCGCGACGTGCTGGCCGGCGCGATCCGCCGCGATAAAGCCGGCACGGCCGGCATAGAGCCTGATCGGGCCGAGTTCCTGTTCGGCGGCGGCGGCCAGGAGCGCGACGCCTTCGCTGCGCGACGTGAAGGTGTCGGCAAGCTCCCCGGTCATGGTGACGGCGTGCACATCCGCGTCGCCCATCGCGGCTTTCGCTTCCGCGAAAGCCTGCCCGAGCCGCTCCAGGCCATAGCGCAGCGGCGAGGCGACCTGCACGGCCGCGACGATCCGGCCGTTTTCGGCACGCGCGGCCTTGAGATGGGCGCCGCCGATGTCCCAGCCGATGACGACATGTGGAGTGCCGGGTTTGGCGGTGCCGTGCATTAGCGTATACCCGTTTCGGAACTGGCGGAGGCGCTGGCGTGCAGGTGATTCCGGTGATCGATCTCAAAGCGGGAATCGTCGTTCATGCCCGCATGGGACAGCGCGACCGGTACCGGCCGATCGAAACCCCGTTGTCGGCGACCAGCGATCCGGTCGATGTAACGCGCGGACTGATGTCGTTGTATCCGTTCAAGACGCTCTACGTGGCCGACCTCGACGCCATCGAACGCAACGGCGACAACCGCGCGGCGCTCGCGCGTGTGAAGGCGGCATTTCCCGGCCTCACGCTGTGGGTCGACAACGGCATCGGGTCGCTGAACGCCGCTGCGGACTTCATTGAAACCGAACTCGGCCATCTGGTCCTCGGTTCTGAGACGCAGACCGGTCTCGATGTGGTGCGCCACTTTTCCAACGATCCGCGCGCGGTGCTGTCGCTCGATTTTCGTACGGACGCATTTCAAGGTCCGCCAGCGCTGCTGGTGGACCCGACGTGCTGGCCGCGCCGCGTGATCGCGATGACGCTGGCCCGGGTCGGTAGCGGCGCCGGCCCGGATCTCGAACGACTGCGCACGATCCGCGACGCTGCCGCAAAAGACACGGCGACAAGTCGACAGGTCTACGCGGCCGGCGGCATCCGCGATGCCGCCGACCTTGCGACCCTCCAACAACTCGGCATCGCGGGCGCGCTGGTCGCCTCGTGTCTGCATGACGGACGGCTGCGTGGCGAGGAGATTGCCAAGCTTCACATGCGTCCGTGAGGCTTTCGCGCAACGACCCACCCGGCGCCGCGCCGCCGCGCGGGGCCGTCCCATCATCGTCATGCGCTCGCGCTAGTTCGGCGCGAACGGATGCTTGGCTTGGTCGCGTTTCGCGACGACCTCGGAAACCTTCGGTTCTCCGGCCACGGCGCGGGCAATGGCTTCCTTGGTGGCCGCGTAATTGTAATCCTGGATCTTCTTGTCATCGGCGGCGTCCCAGTGGATGAACACACCGACGCAGATAAACAGGTCGTCGGCTTCGTCCTGCGGGATCACGCCCTCGGCGACGCTGTCGGCCACGGCCTTCGCGACGCCATGCTGCGCCGGGCCGAACATCTGCACCGCCTGCTTCGCGCCTTTGATGGTCACCTTGTTGAACATCACCGTCGCCGGCTTGCAGATTAGGTTCGGCGCGATCACGGCGAGCAGCGACGTGAAGCCGTCCTTGTTGTTGGTCAGGGCGTGTGCGAACGCGGTTTCGGCGGCGCCGCCGCGTGGCCCGATCAGCAGATCGATATGGGCCACTTCGTTGCCGTCGCCGATCAGCGACTCTCCGACGCAAAGTTTGGTGATTTTCGCCATAGCCGTCTCCTCCCGTGAAATATTAAGCCTGCACGCTCCCGGGTCGGAAGCTTGAGGTTTCGGAAGTGGGCTATCCTTGTTGACAGCATCCAGACGCCAATGCGCCGGATCGGTTAGCCAGATAGCTGCGGTAGTTTCCGCAGCCTCAAGTCAAGCACTGTTGCCGGCTGTCGGCAAGATGGTACGTAGTCGGTGCGCGAACAACGTCGCCACCGTCAGGTCGGCGCTAGTGCCCGGATTGAGCCGCCGCGCCTTGAGCGATGCATCCCACGTCAAAATATCTGCCAGAAGATGGGCGGGATGGGCTGCGACACGCAGGCGATCGTGAAATACGCGCGCGTTCTGAAGCACATCTTCGGCGACAGCCACGCCATATTTGCGGACAATATGGGAATCCGGGAACGTCGCGAGAAAGTTTAGATAAACCGCGAGCGTGGCCCATTTCGGTTCGCTATGGGCCAACAACGCGACGTCGAGCACCGGCAAGCCGACATCGAACACGTCGGCGAAGCCGCTCGCGTATTGTTGTGCAATGCGGTCGCGGTCCGCCGCTGCCTGCATGGCTTCCAGCAATGTTCCGGTCGCGTGCGTCCGCACATCGTGGCGTTCGGCGCGTCCGAGCCCGGCCGGATTGGCCAGCGCGATGGCGCGGAACGCCAACTGCGCGTCCTCGATGTCCAGATCGTCGAGCACATGCGGCAACGCGGAGTGAAGATCGCTGGTGTGGGTTTCGGCCGCTACTTCGGTGGCCACGGCGAGCGGCGCGCACAGCAAAACGATACCCAGATTGGTGTTAGTGTTGACCGCCGCATATGTCGCCTCGATGGCGCCCAGGATGCGGGCGCCGACTCGGGAACCGGCGTGCGATAAAGGTTCCGCCGCGACTTCGGCGCTACGGATAAATGCTTCGGGCGTCAGTTCCCCGCCTGTCGCGAAGACGTGGACGTTGCCGGGTTTCGGCGCGTCGAGTTCATCCGTGCACGCGGTTCTGAACGCGGCGGCAATCCGCGCGGCAAGATCAATCACGCCTGCGCCTCGCGAACTGTTCCGGCGCGCAGCACTTCGACCAGATCCCGGACCAGCACGGCCGCGATGCTGGCCGGCGTCACCTTCTGGAGGCCGGACCAAGCCGGCATACTGTTGACCTCAATCACGGTGGCACGGCCTTGCGCATCGTGGATGATATCCACGCCTGCAAAGTTAGCACCGATCGCCGCCGTGGCTCGCAGGGCGAGATCTTTCATCTCGGCATCCGGAACCGCGAACACCGGACGGCCGCCCTGCTTGACGTTGGTGATCCACTGATCGGCGTGGCGCACCATCGCGGCCACGACGCGGCCCTGCGACACCAGCAGACGAAAATCGCGATAGCCGTCACGCTCGATGCCGACATAGCGTTGCAGATAGTACACGCCGGCTGCTTCCGCCGGTGCCGGCAGGTCGTTCTCGCCATGGATCAGCCGCAGGCCACGGCCCTGCGAGCCAAACAGCGGCTTGAACACCAGCGAACCCGCGGGCGTTTCGCGCCGCACGATGGCCTTGGCGACATCGAGCGCTTCCACCGCCCAGGTTTCCGGCGTCGCGATGCCGGCACGGGCCAGCACGAAACTGGTCATCGATTTGTCGACGCAGCGCTCGATGGCGCGCGCGTCGTTCCACACCGGAACGCCCAACTCACGCAATGCATGCAGGATGCCGAGCCGCAAGGTGACGGCTTGAAAGCTGCCGCCCGCCATCGACCGGACCATGACGGCATCCGGCAGTGCGTCGCCGAAGCCCGCGATGGTCAGGCCGAATGGTGTGGATGTTGCAATGCCGCATGACGATAAATTGACCGGCACCGCGCGCACGCGATGCTTGGCGAACGCCTCGATGAGTTTCCGCGCATGCCAATCGACCCGGTCGACGACCAGCGCGATACGCAATTTCGGTAGTGTCGGCAGTGGCGCGTTGGCTTCAAGCGAATGAGGCATCGAGCAGACTCGGATTGATCTGGCCGCGATGCACCGTCTCGCCGGTCTCCAGCGCGGTTATCGTCACCTGTGCCGGACTGAACAGCATCGGATCGATGGCGTAGAAGTCGCCCTTGAAATGCCGGAACACCTCGGCGAATGGCCGGCCGTAGTCGCGCGAGCGCTCGCTCGGCAATTGATCGGCCAGCGCGCGCGCGTCTTCGACAGGGCCGCTGACGAACAGATGCACTTGCCCGGCATAGATGATCGCATCATTGGTGCGGCCCATCGCGGCGACGAAGTCCGGGTGCGGCGGCGGCAGCGGTGCCGTGCCCATGCCGTCGAGGATACGCTCCAGCGGGAATTTCAATTCGTGCGCTTTGTGCAGCGCGACCTCGAGGACGCGCGCGGCGATCTGCACGCTGCCGGCCAGACTCTGGGTCGGCGCGTACAGGATGGTCAAATGCTCGGGCGAGACGCCGCATTCCTGCGCCACCTTGGCGACGAGTGCGGTTGGCGGCGGACGGGCGCTTTCCAGCACCAGCGTCGCGCTGGTCGTGCTGTCCGCATAGGCGAGATGGGCGAACGCAGGATTCTCGAACAACGGCTCGCCGCGCGCCAGCGCCCGCGCCGGGCCGGAGCCGAGCGCCATGAACGCATCCCGGCCTTCGCCGTCAGAAAGGCGCCATCCGGCATATTGGCTGGCCAGGCACGCGATCACCGGATCGGACGAGCGCACCGCCACCGACCACGGCCATCGCGGCACGGTCGCATTCGGGATAAGGCTCACCACGCCGAGCCCGCCCATGCAGACCTCGGCCATGCGAAGGCCGGCCGCGATACCGCCGACATGCTCGGCGCCGGCATCGATCAGAGTTTCGCCGAGTTCGCCGCGCGCGATGCCGATGCGCAGTTCCAGCGCTTCGGCCTTCATGCGTTCGACCAGCGCCGCCGCGCGTTCGTTGATACTGTTTGCCGTGCTGGTGATCGGGCTTGATTGGCTCATGATCGCCACTCCCGCGCCGCCGCCACGATCGCGTCGACGCGTTCCAGCGCACGGGCCTTGGCCTGCGCGGATGTCGGTGCCATCGCGAATACCGTGCACAGCGGGTAGCCGGCCGGCACCGATGTTCCGGCACGTGGCCGGTCGGCGGTCCAGTCCGGCCAGTCGTGCGCCGGCACATAGGCGATGTCGTGATCGGCATAGACCAGCGCGGATGCGTGTGCACCGGTTAGCGCGGGAAGATTGGCAGGCAGGGTGCCGCGGCAGGCGGCGACATGCAACGCGAACAGAGAATTGTGTCGTGCGTCGCCAGCCTCGGTCGAATCGAAGATATCCAGCGTCGCGCCGGGACGCGGATTGACCTCCAACATCCAGTGTCGGTCATCGACAAGAAAATCCACGCTGTTCAGGCCGACCAGCGGCACTTTCGTCATCAGGCGGGCAACGCAAATAGCGATGTCGCTCTCGCAGCCCGGCGCGACGATGGCCGGTCGCACCGCGCCACCGTAACGGAACGGTTTGCCGCGCGTCGGCGTCGCCCATTGTGTGCTCAGGCCCAGCAGCATCGCGTTTCGGCCATCGGCAAGGATCAGCGCCGAGACCGGCACGCCCTCGACACGGTGCTGGAAGTACTGCGAGGCGCTACGGCCATCATTCGGCGTCGCCGGCCGGACATGGCCGCCGCCGGAGCCGCCACAGCGCTTGACCAGCCAGTGTGTCGGGTCATCCGGCGGCGTGTCGGATGTCTCGGGATGCAGAATACCACCGGCCTCGCACAGTTCCGAGAAGCACTGCGGATCTTTCAGCAGCGCCACGGTGTCCGGCGTATTGCCCAGCAGCCGCCAGCGTCGGCCAAGGGCGGCGAGCACGCCCGTGCGATCCTCGAACCCGGTGCCGTAAACGACGCCGATCGGCGGCTGGGTGCTGGAGGCGCCCAGCATCTCGCATGCAGTCATCAGCGCGGCTTCGTTCATGCCGTGCGACAGTGGAAGATCGAGAGTCACATGTTGCTGCGCGATCGCGAGCGTATCCGCGTCGCCAAAGAAATCGGCGACTAAAGGCGCATAGCCGCCTCGACGGGCGGAGGCGGCGAGAGCGCGGCCGGACACCGCGGCGATCAGCACGGCGTTCTCCCTATCCATTGAGCTCGCGGGCGAGCGCGAAGGCGTCGCGGAAATCGAAGCTGACCGGCTTCGTGGCCGCGATCATTTTCTGGAACAGGCCGAACTCGGTCTTGTACTTGATGTTGCCGATGGCGAGCGGGCCGATGCCGAGCGTGCCGTGCGCCGTCAGTTCGCTGCCATTGGCATTCATCTCCAACCCTTCGACGCCGGTCGGCGGCACCGCGTTGACGTCGGCCACGACCAGCAGAGTTGTCGCCGCCCCAAGTTGGGCGCGCGACAGGATCTGCACGCCGGCTCGTCCGGCACACAGTGCGACTTCCGTTTCGGACAAAATCTTGGTTTTCTTCGCATCGTCGCTGCCATCGGTGACATTCACGTCGATCTCGAAACGCTTTTTTATTTCCTGCGCGCTGTCGCCGACGCGTTTGACGCCGTCATGGCCGACCAGCGTAAGCTTGGCCCCTTCCAGCGCCGCAATGACGGCGGCCGAAAAGCCGACCACGCCGGTCGCGCCGAAAACAGCTATCTTCAGACCTTTCAGGTCACGGTTTTTTTTGGTCTTCAGGGTGTGCTCGACGCAGGCCGCCATCGCGGCCGCCGTGGTGAATGAGCCCGCCGGGTCGGCGAAAAAAGAGATCGCGAACGGCGGCACCAACGCCTTCTTGGCAGCGGCCAGCATGTCGAGCGCCTGGATCGCATTCTTGCCGCCAAAGAACATGCCGGTCTTCACGCCCATCTTCGGCGCGCGGGAAAAGATCGCGTCCTGAACGAGGCCCGTCACTTCTTCGAGCGTCGCGTTCGGATAGGTCAGCGTCGCGTCATAGCCGGCATCGAGCGCCATGTTGACGTCGAACGGGCTCATGTGCTTTTGCGGCGTGACCATGTGAAGAATGTGCTTGTCCGCCATCAATGTCTCCCGCGATTACGCCGTGTGCGCATTCTCGGCCGCATGAACGCTGATCTCGGCGCCGCGATTGAGCGCGGTGCAAATCCGAAAGTCCAGACCCTGACAGTCCGGATGCGCACGCACCGGCGTCAACAGACGGCTGGCTTCCTGCGCCGACGGCGCGAACGCAAAGCCGGTCGGACCCCACGAGCTTTGTCCGATACCGAACGCGCCGGCGCGGTCGAGCAGGTTGAGCGCGGCCGTCACTGTGGGGCTTGTGAAGCGATGGCCGCCTTGGGCAGGCGCGAAATAGTCGCCGAGCCGCGCCTGCATTTGCTTGATGGCGGAACCGAAGTTCACAATGTCGTGTTCCGCCAGGCTTGGCAGCGCCTGCATCAGCACAAGGCGACACAGATGCGCGGCTTGTTCGGCCGAGAATGGCGGCAGGGCGACAAAGACATTTTCCTCTTCAGGACCGTGCACGCCGGTTCGCTTTGGGTCGAGCACCAGCAGCACACGCCAGCTTTCCGGTACGGCAAGGCGCGCGACGATCGGCGCCGCCTGTGTGCTCGCGCCGCGTCCACCATCGACCACGAGTCCACCTTGATTGAACAGACCGATGCCCACGCCGGAGCGCGCGCCGCGCCCGAGTCGCACCGCGTCGCCGCGTACATCGATCGGTATGTCGTGTAGTCGGCGCACGGCCGTCGCGATAGCTAATGCGAGTTGCGTGCCGGATCCGAGTCCGGCATGCGCCGGAACCGCTTCGTCCACGGTCAACCGATGGAAATCGGGAAGACCCAGATGCCGTTGCATGATGTCGAGATAGCGTTCCGCGCGCGCGCTGTTCGGACCATCGACTTGCGCGCGCTCCGCTTTTGCGAGCGTGATCGTCGTTCGTAATCCGCCGATCGCGATGCCGAGACTGCCGAAGCGCCGGCCTAGGTCGCCGTTGAAATCGAGAAAGCCGAGATGCAAGCGTGCGGGAACGCTGACGGTGATGCCGGCCGCAATGGGTGCTGGCGCCTTGGTCACCGCACGTTTCTCCCGCGGCTTTTACTTGATTTTCCAAAATCAAATACCGGTTTACAGTGCAGCAGCCGTCATGGAATGGCAACCGGGGTTCGGACGGCACTATTTTTTGTTCAATAAAGGCCGCGCATCATGAGCGAACAGAGCAAAGAACGGACGTATTCGGATGAAGAAATCGAGGCGCGTCTCAAGAGCGAGCTGCCGCATTGGCGACTGGAAGGCGGCTGGATTCGCCGCAAATATCGCACCAACAGCTGGAAGGGAACGCTGATGGTCATCAACACCGTCGGCCATCTGGCTGAGGCTGCGTGGCACCATCCGGACCTCACGGCGTCCTATGCGTGGGTCGAGGTGCGGCTGCAGAACCACGCGGCCAAGGGCATCACCGATAAGGATTTCGAATTGGCCAGGAAGATCGAAGACGTGGTGCATTGGCAGCCCGGCAAGGAAGCCAGCGCGCTGGAAGGCACGCCGGGTGGCGACGCGCGCTTCGCCTATGTGAAGTACGACTAGCCTATTGTTGAGCATGATCTTATCCGAAAACCGGTATCCACTTTTCGGGATCATGCTTGAGGCGTTGCAGCGCAGCATCGCGGATAAACCGCATGCGTTAGGGGAGGAAGATGGATCGCGGCGGGATCGATCATGCGGGCGTCGGCCGCGCTTGGATCGACGGCAGGCCGGCAACGCTTGACGCCGCGGCCGCGGAAGCCGGTCGTCTGCTGGCCGACAGCCGCCTGCCGGTGATTGCCGGTCTCGGCACTGATGTGGCGGGGGCGCGCGCGGCTATCGCATTGGCAGAGCGCCTCGGCGGCGCGGTCGATCACATGCATGCCGGCCAGTTGCTGCGCGATCTCGATATAGTGCGCGAAGCCCGTGTAATGCTGACCACGCCCAACGAGGCGCGGGTACGGGCCGATACCGTTCTTCTGGTCGGACCGGATCTTTCGGTCGCATGGCCGGATTTGGCGCCGCGCCTGCTGGATGCGCCGATGGGCCACGAAGTGGTCGATGGCGCACGTCACGTGTTTGCGCTGTGTCCTGGCCGTAGCCCGGTGAAACGGGCGAGGGAGACCATCGAAGCCATCGGCCGCAATGCGGGCGAATTGCCCGATGTATTGGCCGCGTTGCGCGCGAGGCTTGCTGGGCGTCCGGTCGGCAAGCTATCTGTTTCGGCCAAGCGTCTCGACGCGCTGGCCACGGCCTTGCAGGCCGCGCGCTTCGGCGTCGTCGTCTGGTCGAGCGCCAGCCTCGACGCACTGAGCATCGAGATGCTGTGCGGTCTTGTGGCCGATCTCAATGCGCGGACGCGGTTTTCGGGTCTGCCGTTGGCGCCGGCCGACAATGCGGCCGGCGTGTTGCAGGTCTGTGGCTGGATGACCGGATTTCCAATGCGAACCGGATTCGGTCGTGGATCGTCCGAGCACGATCCGTGGCGGTTCGATGCCGTGCGTATGGTTGAAAGCGGCGAGGCGGATTGCGCGCTATGGATTTCGGCTTACCGGAGCGCGCCGCCGCCGTGGACGCGCAAGCTGCCGACCATTGTGCTCGGCGCGGTAGATGTAGATGCCAGCAACGCTTCGCACGTTCACATCGCGGTCGGTCGGCCGAGTATCGATCACGATGCGGTCGAATACCTCGCGGCGACCGGCACGCTGGCGGCCATTGTGGCCTCGAAAAAAAATGACTCACTTTCGGTCGCCGACGCGATCGGACGGATTGCCGCGCATCTGCGGCCGGACGACAGGCCATGCTGACGTGCATCCAGAGCGGCCGCGTGATAGATCCGGCCAACCGGCGGGACGAAGTCGGCGACGTTTGGATGCACGACGGGCGCATCGTCGATGCGCCGCAAGGCGCCAAGGCCGATCAGACCTTTGACGCCACCGGCAAGATCGTGATGGCAGGCGCCATCGACATCCATTCGCACATCGCCGGCGCCAACGAGAACATGGGCCGTCTGATGCGGCCGGAGATGCATCATCCCGGTCACGAAGCCGCACCGGTGCCGTTTCCGTTCTCGGACGCGGTGTCGTCGACCTTCGCGACCGGATGCCGCTATGCCGAGATGGGCTTCACGTTCGTGGTCGAGCCCGCGGTGGCGCCGCGTCAGGCGTTGCAGGCGCATCTGGAACTCGCCGACATTCCGATCATCGACAAAGCGACCCTTGCGGTGCTTGGCAATGACGATTTCCTGCTCGACCTGATGCGCAAACGCGAAAGTCCCGACGCCGTGCGCAATTACGTCGCCTGGACGCTGGCCACATCGCGCTCGCTCGGCATCAAGGTCGTCAATCCCGGCGGCGCCGCCGCGTTCAAGGCCAATGCCCGCGCCTTCGGGCTCGACGATATCGTGCCGTTCTACGGCGTCTCCTCGCGCGCCATCGTCAAGGCGTTGCAACGCGCGGTGCACGAACTCGGCGTGCCACATCCGCTGCATGTTCATTGCAACAATCTCGGGCTGGCCGGAAATGTCGACACCGCGTTGGCCACCATCGCGGCCGCTGAAGGCCTGCCGTTGCATCTGGCGCATCTGCAGTTCTACGGCTATGGACGGGAAGGCGAGTGTGGTTTTTCGTCGGCCGGCGCACGGCTCGCCGAAGCCGTGAATGGCGCCAAGAGCGTCACTGTCGATGTCGGGCAGGTGATGTTCGGCGATACCGTCACGATCTCGTCCGACGTGTTGCGCCAGTTCAATGCGCGCCAGCAGGCCCGGCCCAGGAAATGGGCGATCATCGAGGGCGACGGCAATGGCGGCGGCATCGTGCCTTATCGATATCGCGCCGACGACTTCTACAACGCGGTGCAATGGGCGGTCGGCCTTGAACTGTTCCTGCTGATCGACGATCCCTGGCGGGTGTTCTTCACCACCGACCATCCGAACGGCGCGCCGTTCACGGCCTATCCGGATATTTTCGCACTGCTGATGAGCCATGAACTGCGCGCGCAATGGATCTCGTCGCTGCCGGCCGCCGCCATGGAAGTGACCACGCTGGCTTCGATCCGGCGCGAATATACGTTTAACGAGATCGCCACCATGACCCGTGCCGCGCCAGCCAAACTGTTTGGCCTTTCGGATCGCGGTCACCTCGGCGCTGGCGCGGTTGCGGATATCGCGGTCTACGAGAACGACAACGACCGCGCGAAAATGTTTCGTTCCGCCGCACTGGTGTTCAAGGGTGGCGATCTCGTGGTGCGCGACGGCAACATCACGCAGTATCGTTTCGGGCGCGCGCTTACGGTGCGGCCCGGGCAGGACCGCGCCATCGAGCGCCGTCTCGCGGACTATTACGATGCGCGCTATGGTTTGCGGCATGATTTCATGAAGGTGCCGGACAATGCGCTCGGCCGGCCGGACCCATTCGAGCTCGTGCCATGCGCCGATTGACCGCCAATGGCGTTCGCATTGACGATACGTTCGCGGAAGCTTTCGACATGCGCGCCACCGCGCTGACCATCACGGCCGACAGTATCGGCTGGGCCCGGCAGGCGGTGATCACGATGACGGGTTTTGCCACGTCAGTGATCGGCTGCGGCTGCGAGGCCGCCATCGACCGCGAACTGAATCCGAATGAGACGCCGGACGGCCGGCCTGGGGTGCGCGTGCTGCTGTTCGCGGTGTCGACCGCAGAACTGCAGAAGCAGTTGCAGAACCGCGTCGGCCAATGCGTGCTGACCAGTCCGGGTTCGGCCTGCTACGCGGGGCTTGAAACCGAGGAGAAGCTTAAGCTCGGCGATGCGCTGCGGTTCTTCGCCGATGGTTGGCAGATCTCGAAGCGCTTCGGGGATAAGCATTACTGGCGCTTGCCGGTGATGGACGGCGAATTCGTCTGCGAGGCGACCACCGGCCTCACCAAGACCGCGGTTGGCGGCGGCAATCTGCTGATCATGGGAGCCAATTCCCGCACCACGCTGGCCGCGGCCGAAGCCGCCGCGAAAGCGATCCATGCGGTGCGGGACGCCATCATGCCGTTTCCGGGCGGCATCGCGCGCTCGGGATCGAAGGTCGGTTCGAAATATAAGGGCGCCAAGGCTTCGACCAACGAGTTCTATTGCCCGACCTTGCGCGGCGCGGTCGCGACCGCGCTCGATCCCGATATCTCCTCGGTGCTGGAGATCGTCATCGATGGCCTGACCCCGGACGCGGTCGGCGCCGCGATGCGGGCGGGCCTGAAAGCCATCGTCCGGCTCGGCCCGAAGCGCGGCGCCGTGCGGGTCGGCGCCGGAAATTATGGCGGCAAGCTTGGACGGCATCATTTTCAACTCAAGGAGATGCTGCCGTGAAGCCGCTCGTCCTCACCGCGCGCGAACCTTCGGAGCAACGGCTCGACCTGTCGCCGCTGGTGCCGCATCGGTTGGCCGGCAAGACGGTGGCGCAGATCGCCGCGATCGAATTGCAGACCACGCGCCAGCGCATCACGGTCGGTGACGTATTCGGTTTGCGCATGGGCGATGTGAACCTGCTGCATATCGTAAATGCCTGCGACCGGTTCGATGGAGTCGGGGAGGCCATGTCGGCGGGCGAGATTCACGTCGACGGCGATGTCGGCCAGAAGGCTGGCCGGCTGATGTCGGGTGGCTTGCTGGTGATCCATGGCGACGCCGGTCCGTGGGCCGGCTCCGGCATGACGGGTGGATGCGTGGAAATTTCCGGCTCCGCCGGAGACCGGCTCGGCGGGTCATTCGTGGGCGAGACCGCCGGCATGCGCGGCGGTGTCATCGTGGTGCGCGGCGATGCCGGGGAGCGCGCCGGCGACCACATGCGCCGGGGCACCATCCTGATCGAGGGTGCGGCCGGAGCGTATGCCGGCAGCCGCATGATCGCCGGTACCTTGCTGGTGCGGGGCCGGGCCGGGCCATATCCCGGCTACCTGATGCAGCGGGGCACGATCGTGCTCGGCCAGGCATGCGACCTAATGAGCCCGACCTTTGTCGACTGCGGCGTACACGATCTGGTCGCCATGCGGCTGATGGCGGCCTTCATTCGGGAATATAGTACCAAAAGCGCCGTTCTTATGGGCCGTCCGCTGCGCCGGATGGCGGGCGACATGGCGGTTTTAGGCAAGGGAGAGATATTTTCGGCAATCGGTTGATGACGTATACGGGTGAAACTATTGCGATTCAGGCCTGTTATTTGCATATCGATTCCAGGTCGTGCCCATCGGAGCGAGTGCGAATGAATTTCGTCGAATTGATCCTAACCGTCTGCCTATCGGCACAGCCCAATGTCTGCCAGGAAGAGCGCCTTCAATACAGCATGGAAGCGTCCCCGCATCAGTGCTCCATGGGCGCTATGCCCTATCTGGCCCAATGGGTCGGCGAGCATCCGAAATGGACCGTGCAGCGCTGGCGCTGCGATTACGCCGGCACCAAGCGCGACATTTGAGGCGGGTGGCGTCATGCGAACAGCGTGACGCTCCCATTCCCTATTTCGCGCAATCGGTAAGGTGCTTTTCTTCGATGGTGAAGATGGCGCCGTCCCTCACCTCGACATTGCGCACCGTGCAGCGGCGTCCGATCTTGTCGGCCAGCTTCACGTCGTAGCGGCCGGGCTCGATGCCGGTGATCCGCAGCCGCTCGTTATGATCGACGGTGCCGTCGCGATCGTTCTTGCACTGGTCGGCGCCCCACGCGTTCTGCCCGGCGGGCGACATGTGCATCTCGGTGACGGTGTAAAGGGTCAGATTCCAGAAGCGGATAGTCTTGGATGATTGCGCCACGGCCGACGAAGTGCCGAGCGCCAGCGCCAAGCAGCCGAACACACCGGCAAAAATATGCACGCGCATGAGAGCCCTCCCTTGAGGCTTTCGCTTTTCACCTAAGCTTGACGATACTCTGCACCGTCGGCGGCAAATCCGCCATCGTGCGAATGACCGCGCTTGCTCCGACCTGCGCGAGGCGAGTAGCGAGCGCATCGGTGGCATGCGCGGCGCCAGCAAAGCCGATCACCGTCATGCCGGCGGCGACGCCGGCTTCGACGCCCAACACCGAGTCCTCGATCACGATGCACGCGCGTGGAACTACCTTCATGCGGTCCGCCGCGTGCAGGAACAAATCCGGCGCCGGTTTGCCGCGCGCGACCAGCGCGGCGCTGAACACATGTTCGCCGAACAGCGGCGCGAGACCGGTCACGTCGAGCGACAGGTGCAGCCGTTCTGGATCGGACGACGATGCGACGCAGCGGCGATACGGCAAGGCCACGATGGCCTCGCGTATGCCGGCGACCGGCTTGAGGTCACGGCGGAAGGCATCGAGCATCGCTGCCCGTGCCTGGGCGCCATCCTGTTCCGGGATCGGCCGCCCCAACAGTTCGCCGGTCAGCCGGATCGTGTCCTGCCGGCTGCGTCCGGAGAAAGTCCGCAGCGCCTCGTCCATCGTGATCGGCCGGCCGAGCCTCGTGAGGAGTTCGGCCAGAACGCCATGCGCGATAAGTTCGGAATCGACCAGAACGCCGTCACAGTCGAACACCAGAAGCGTCATGCGTGAAACAACATGGTTTGATGGCTCCACAGCGGTGCGGTCTTGTGGCAATATTAGAGCCTGTCAGGTGGAGTCGAAAGGTCACGGCATGTCGATGCGGATCGGAACACTCGTCGTCGCTTTAGGGCTCACCGCGCCTGCGCAGGCGCTCGACCTGCTGCACGATTATCCGACGGTGACGCGGGCCGATTATGTGTTCGCCTGCATGAAGGCCAATGGCGAGACGCGGCAGACGCTGGAGCGGTGCTCGTGCTCGATCGATGTGATCGCCTCGATCCTGCCGTTCGAACGCTACACCACGGCCGAAGCGGTACTCAGCCTGTCGCAGGTGCCGGGTAATTTCGGCAGCATGTTCCGGACGCCCGAACAGGCCAAGAGCGCGGCGAACGATCTGCGCCGCGCGCAGGCCGAAGCCGAGGTTCGGTGTTTTTGACGCGGATGTGTCGCGAGGCACGACAAATGAATTGTCATGGCCGGGCTCAAGCCCGCGCATGACGACTTTGTAGGGCGCAGGTCGTCGTCAAAGACTGTTGGCCGCAGCCGCCCCGACCGGCCATGCGCCCTTATAAACGCGATCTTCCGTATCGACGGCTTCGACGCGCAGTGTGGTCGCGCCGTTCGGCCGGTAGTCAAAGCGGATGTTCGGGTCTTCGGAAATCGAGATGCTGGCCTCGATGCTCATCAGCAGGTCGTCGCCCTGCCAGATTTTCAGTTCGCGCACGAAATAGGCCGGCACGTAGAGCCGCGTCACCTGATCCATCTGCAGGCCGGAATTGTTGGGATGGCGCAGCATGATCTGGGCTTCGCGCGTGCGGCCGGTCGAGGCCTCGACCGGCGGCGCTAACTGGCGCAGTCGCATCTGGCCGATATTCGCCTTGGCGGCGTCGGCATTCTTCATCGCCGGCGCCGAGCAGCCGCCGGACGCCTTCACATAGGTCTTCACCATGTAGAGCTTGCCGTCGTCCAATTCTGCGACCGCATGCACATGGGTGTAGGCGTTGACCCGGATGCGGGTCGAGATCGACGTCACGCCGGAATTCTCGCCCAGCCGGAACGTGCCGGCGACCGGCGCCGGGTTCTCGTCGATCACCACGGTAATGGCTCTGACGCGGCGCGGATCATTCGGCGGCAGTGTGGTCCGCACGGTCAGCGGAACGATGGCGGCGTCCTCGGCCCGGTAGGGCAGGTCGAGTGCCAGAAGGCTGCTGCCATCCTCGAACGTCCGCCCCGGAAATGCATCGCTGGCGATGCCCGGCCACGGATCGTCCGACGCGGGCGCTTCCGCAAATGCTGTCGGAGCCGTGAGGCAGATGACGGCCGTCAGCACGGCGGTTAGGCATGCGATGCGAATTCCACGGGGCATAGCACTTCCTCGGGCACTTACTCGTACTCGCGAAAGCTTTTGGCGGCGAGCGTATCACGCTGCGTTCGTCAGATGGTTGGAATCACGAACACGTTACTCCCATTCCAACTCGGCGAACGCGGCGGTGGCATTGCGCGCATTGTAGTCCTCGAACAGCACCCAACGATCTTTCTCGGATTGTCCGGCGCGCTCGGCGGCGCTTGCCAGCGATGCGCCTTGCTTGATCAGGCCGCGCACATCGCCGGCCAGGCGTTCGAGATATTGCCGCTCGGTTTCGATCAGCGCGCGCCACTCGGCCGATATCTCGCCATGGCCAGGCACCGCACGTTGCGCCGGGACGCCGGCCAGATCGCCCAGCACCGCCAACCAGCCGCGCAGGTTTCCGTCGAGCACCGGAATGTGGCGCGCGAACAGCAGGTCGCCGGTGAATAGGGTGCCGGAGGTGTCGTCCAATACCGTCAGGTCGTTGTCGGTATGTGCGACCGGCCATGCCTTCAGGCGAAGAACCCGTCCG